>DASYGT010000059.1:0-39059 GCA_035999365.1 Jatrophihabitantaceae bacterium | reverse complement strand
GTGACCGACGGCAACCCGACGGCGGGCTGCGTCGCGATCCCGCAGTACAACCTCGTGTCGATCATGCGATGGCTCACGCCGGGCGAGCACCCCAGGATCCTCATCGGCGTCGCGTGACACGCTAGGGGAGTGCGCCGTGCTCTCGCCGTCAGCGCCCTGCTGACCACCCTCGGTCTCGCTGCCTGCACTGCCTCGGTACACGGCAACCCGGCACGCAGTCCTGTGTCGTCGGCTCCGCCCGCATCACCGACCACGTCGGCACCTGCGGCGCCGATCACATCCGCGTCGTCTTCCGTCTCGGCGACTGCATCGGGATCGGCATCGCCATCGGCGCGTCACTCATCCGCATCCGCCTTGCCGCTCCGGTTCGCGACGGGCACAGCCACTCGCGTCATCACGGTGGTTGCGCCGTCGTCAGGGAGCACTACCGCGACCCTGCGCGCATGGCAGAAGGCGGGGACCGGCTGGACGCAGGTGGGCGCTGCCGTCACCGCCTACCTCGGCACCGCGGGCCTGTCGGCATACCCGAGTGAATCCAGCACGGCGACGCCGGTCGGTAGCTTCACACTGACCCAGGCGTTCGGCCGTGAACCTGATCCTGGGACGTCCCTGCCGTATCACCAGACGACTCCGGCCGACTGGTGGATCAGTCAGCCGGGCCCGCTGTACAACACGATGCAGAGCTGCGTGTCCGCATGCCCGTTCACCCTTGGCAACCCCAACGAGCATCTCTACTACGAGCAGCCGTACTACGCCTACGCGGTGGTGATCGACTACAACACGGCGAACTCCCAGACCGGAGTCCGGCAGGGTGCAGGCAGCGCCTTCTTCCTGCACGTCACGGTCGGGCAGCCCACCCAGGGCTGCATCTCGATCGCCGAGCAGCGCCTGGTCGAGCTACTGCGCTGGCTCGTCCCCGCCGCGCATCCACGCATCCTCATCGGAGTCGGCTGAGCGCAGCGCGTGCCGGGCGGCACCAATCAAGGCGGCGTGCTCCGGATCGGCAGCCAAGCGGACCGGGGGCGCGTCCGGCCAGGCGAGACCGTCGCGGAACCACGGCTCGAACAGGTCCCACGACCCGGCCATCGAACCGCCCACGACGACGATGTCCGTGCCGAACTCCCGCAACGGCCCGGACATGCCGCGGCCCAGACCGCGCAGCGCCTCGCGGAGCGTGTCCGTCGCTGCGGCCTCGCCATCGCGGGCACGCAGGCAGATCTCGAGCACGTCGGCCGCGGCGTCCCCGCTGCGCCGGGCGTACGCGCGTCGCACCGCGCGCCGCGACATGGTGTCCTCGAGCCCGGCGCCGTCGACGACGATCGTGCGGGCGCGCCCGAGCGGTGGTACGCCCGGAGCGGAATCGGTGATCCGTCCGTCGACCAGCCAGCCGGAGCCCAGCCCGGTCCCGAGCGTGATTCCCACACAGTGGCCGAACCCGCGCGCGGCGCCCGTGGTCCACTCGCCGAGGATGAATGCGTCGGCGTCGTTGAGGAAGCTCACGCTCGCGGCATGGCCGGGAAGCCGCTCGCGCAACACAGCGGCGATGTCGACACCGTAGATCGCGTCGAACTTGCCGACGTCGCGGAACGTGGCGATGCCGTTGACGTAGTCGAACGGATCGGGCATGGCCACGCCCCACACAGCGTGCGACGGTGGCGCAAGATCTGCACCGGCGGCGACGAACGTGTCGAGGATGTGGTCGGCGTCGGCCGACGAGTCCAGCGGGATGCGCCGCTCGTGCGACACGGCCCAGACGCCCGCGCGCACGAGGGCGCTCGATACGTGGGTCCCGCCGATCTCCAGGACCGGGATGTCCCGCACCGCAGCCGCGGGCGTGCCGGAGTCGCTCGACATCTCAGACAACGAACGGGGTGAGCAGGCCGGGCGTCACGGAATTGGCGAGGGCGACGGCATCGCCCTGCGCAACGTCGACGATCGGAAAATGCTGCTTGCCTGCCGCCGAGGTCGCCCGCAGCGTGGTGAGTCCGACCCGCCGCTGGAAGAAGCTGGAGCGGAAATTCCAGCCGATCACGGCGTCGCACGACACGATGCTGCGGCGCCGCACCAGGGAACCGAACCGAGTCACCAGGTAACCGTCGACTACCGCATGACCCAGGCTGCGATACCGGTCGATCGCCAGGGGGGCCACGCCGACGAACACGATCAGCGAGGCGAACCAGCTGCCTCGTGACACCGGCGACCACGCGACGACACCGCCGATGACCGCAACGAAGAGCCCGCACGCTGCGGCGACCCTGACGATCCGCCGGCGCAGCGCCGCACGGGGATGGCGTCGCAGTTCGGCCGTCGACACCCGGTTCGAGCCGAGCACGGCGGCGATGACCTCGACCGACGCGGCGCGCGGCGCCGGTGGCAGCAGCACCTGACCGCCGCGTTCCGCGCCGCGCCCGACCCGCAGCCCGGTGGCGATGGCCACGCAGCGGGCGCCGCCGACCGCACGCAGCAGCAGCGGCTCGGAGAGTTCGGCGCCGACCAGCCGGCGTCGCTCGATGCTCGTCGCGCGCGAGGTGATGAGACCGCGGGAGATGTGCAACGAGCCGCCGTCATGGCGCGTGAGTCGAAAGCGCCAGAACGCCAGGACGTAGCCGACGACCGAGGCGACGGTGATGATGAGCAGGATCGCCAGCGCGACCGCGATGACGTCCAGTACGAGCGGAGCGTGCCGCAGCCGATCGGCGATCGCGCGCGTCGGCCCGCCGTGCGACAGGTCGATGTGAGCCTCGTTGATCAGACGCCAGCCGAAGCCGAGCACGGCGAGGCTCGTGATGGCGCCGGACAGTGTGAACGGTGCGTAGCGCACCCAGGCAGGATCGAGCCGGGCGATCTCGCGCTCCGGGTCGTGCACTGCGGCGCTCGCCTCGGCGGTCTCAGCGGCGGTCTCGGCGGCGCCGGGGCGGTGCAGCAGTTCGGCGCGCAGCCGCGCAGCCGAGGTCGCCGACAGCCCGTCGAGCACGAGTGCGGTGCGGCCCTTGCGATCGGATGTTCCGGTGCCGATCGCGACCTTCGCCAATCCGAGCGCGCGGTGCAGCAGATGTGCGGTGACGTCGACGGTGCGTACCCGGTCGAGCGGTGCCGACACCGTGACGCGCCGAAGCAGCCCGCGCCGCAGCTGGATCTGGTCGGTGCCGATGCGGTACCGCGTCGTGAACCAGTGCGAGATACCGAGCGCGATGACGACGCCGGCGCCGATCAGGCCCCACTGCGACCCACCGCCGCTTGTGGTGCCCGCGACGAGCAGCCCGACGATCGCGGGAATCGCCCGTCCGAGTTCGACGACCGGGTGGATGAGGAGCATGCGCGGACTCAACCGCCGCCACTGCACGTCCCACTCCGCGTCGGGCTTGGTGATCGTGACGGTCACGTGCCGTCGCCCTGTGTGCTGGTGCGTGCCGTGAGGTCGTCGACGAGGGTGAGTGCTGTGGCGAGGTCGAGCCCGTTGATGTGCAACGGGCCGGAAGCCGATGCCGTCGTCACTGTCACGTTGGAGAGGCCGAAGAGCTGTTCGAACGGCCCTCGGTGGGTGTCGACGGTCTGGATCCGGTTCACCGGGGCGATACGCCGTTCTTGGGTGAACCAGCCGGACTGGGTGTAGACGGCATCGTCGGTCGCCTCCCACCGGTGCACGTGGAATCGCCAGCGCGGCATCACGACCAGGTGGGTGGCTGCGACGAATGCGGTGATCGCCAACAGCACGATGAGGCCGGCGCCTGAGTCCGGCGTGGTGAGCCATGCGACCGTCTCGACGACGATGACGACGACCCATCCGATCATGGCGCGGGTGGCCCAGTACCACCTCGCGCGCGGGCTGACGTGATGCGCCGGCACGCGCAGCTGGATCTGGGTCACCGGACCATAGTGCCCCTACGGCTGCCTCACTGGTACGTGATGACGTCCGGCGCCGGGCGCACCATTGCCACGACCTGAGCAGGCAGCAGCATCGGGCGGTCCTGCTTCAGGAACAGCTTGAAGCCGGTGCCCCACGGCCGTCCTGGGACGTCCATGGCGTTCCAGGTGGCGAGCTTCTCGCCCGGCGTGCCGAAGCCGTCGGCGTGCAGGACCAACTCGACCCCCGGAGCGGCGCTGATACGGCCACGGTCGGGCAGCATCGACAAGCGGAATTGGTGCACGAGCAGCAGCTTGTCCGGCAGATGGTGGGCCAGTACGAGGGACGAGACGTAGCGGATGACGGCGTCGATGCTCGCCGCGGACGAACTGCCGATCACCGTCGCGGGCACTTGATGGGGACCCAGTTTCCATTCCGGGTCGAGGGCGACCGACACGCTGGGGTCCAGCAGGAACTGCGACATCGCCTGCACCTGCGGAAGGAACTCACCCCGCCCCGGCTGGAAGTCGAGGATCAGCAGCATGTGATGCCGGTGCGCGGCGGCGAGGTAACGCTGCACGGCCGTCGCGGGGATGGAGTGTGAGTACGTCCCTGAGCTACCGGGCGAACCCTGGGCGACCGTCGCGATGAGTTCCATGGCGGGCAGTACCGGCTTGCCGTAATGCGACCAGATCGCGGCGCTCTGCTGGATTCGGATCGCCATCTGGTCGGGCGTGCCGTTGCCGAGTGTGCCGAGCGCTGGACCGTCCGGGCCGCCGTAGTAGGCGACGACGCGGTAGTGGCCGATGATCGGCCGGGCCTTGCGGCGGGCGGGCAGGGCAGGCGATGCGCTGGCAGACGGCGAGGAGGGTGTCGTCGCCGCACTGTATGACGGCCGTAGGACAACCGGGGTGCTGTGGTGTCCCGCCTCCGCAGCGGAAGAGCGATGCGCGCGCGCCTGGGAACTCGTCGCGAATCCGGCAGCCAGCATCGGCAACGCGACGAGCGTGCCGATCGCGGCCCGCACCGGCCATCGCTGATTCACCGCGGAACCGTAACTTCGCGCAGTCTTCAACCGGCGGCGCCACGCCCACTACCAGCCCCGCGCGCGCCACTCCGCGACGTGTGGACGCTCCACACCAAGCGTCGAGTCGTTGCCATGACCGGGGTAGAACCACGTCTCGTCCGGCAGCACGCCGAAGATGCGAGCCTCGACATCGTCGACCAGCGACGTGAAGTCGGCCGGGCTCTCCGTGCGGCCGACGCCGCCGGGGAACAGGCTGTCGCCCGTGAAGAGGTGCGGCACGCCGGCAGGATCGCGATAGAGCACGGCGATCGAACCCGGCGTGTGGCCGCGCAGCGCGATGATGTCGAGCGTCAGGTCACCGACCGTGACGGTGTCGCCGTGGTGCAGCCGCTCGTCGACGGCGACCGGCAATTCGTCGGCGTCCTCCTCGCCGGCGTACACCGCTGCGCCGGCAGCCTCTGCCGTCTCGGCGAGCGCCTGCCAGTGATCGCCGTGGCGGTGCGTCGTGAGGATCGCGGCGACCGGCGGTCCGTCGAGCACGATGAGCTCGCGCAACCGGTCCGCCTCGTTCGCCGCGTCGATCAAGAGCCCTTCCTGGGTCTGTGTGCACCGCAGCAGGTATGCGTTGTTCGACATCGGACCGACGGCGACCTTGGCAATCGTCAGCGCGGGGAGTCGACGCACATCCATCGGACCGCCGACCTCGACGTTGCCCGTGTACTCAGCCATGGGCACAACCTACTGGTCGAGTTGCAGGTGCAGCAGTGCGTTCTCGACGACCTCGGTCAGGGCGGGGTGGATCCAGTACTGCCCGCGTGCCATCTCCCGCACACCCAGGCCGAAGCTCATCGCCTGGATCACCGGCTGGATCAGTGTGGCTGCCTGCTCACCGATCAAGTGGGCACCGAGCAGCTGCCCTGTCGCCGGATCGGCGATCAGCTTGCACAGGCTCGTGGTGTCCTCCATCGCCCAGCCGTAGGCCGTGCTGCCGTAACCCTGGACGGCCGTCACGTAGCGCAGCCCCGAAGCCTCGGCCTGCTCCTCGGTGATTCCCACACTGGCCACCTGCGGGTGCGTGAAGACAGCCGACGGCACGAAGCGGTGATCGGACTCCCGCAGCGCGTCGGGGTGCCTCAGGTTGTGCTGCACGGTCCGCGCCTCGTGGTTGGCGACGTGCTTGAGCTGGTGCGGGGTGGACGCGTCGCCCAGCGCCCACACACCGGGAGCTGTCGTGCGCTGGAAGCAGTCGACGACGATCCGGCCGTCTTCGTGTACGTCGACACCGGCCGCCGCCAGGTTCAGCTTGTCCGTGTTCGGGATACGTCCGGTGGCCACGAGCAGCAGGTCCGCCTCGATGGCCGAACCGTCGATCAGGTCGACCCGGACGCCCCTACCGCAACGCTCGATCGAACTCACGTGCGCGTTGAGGCGGACGTCCCACCGCTCCTTCGCTGCTTCGGTGAAGGTCTCGGCGATCTCGAGGTCGAGGTGTCTCAGCAACGGCGCGCTGCGCGCGACGATCGTGGTCTGCGCCCCGAACGCAGAGAACACGTGCGCGAACTCGGCCGCGATGTATCCGCCGCCGAGGACCACGACGCGCTGCGGCACCTCGTCGATCCGCATGACCGTGTCGGACGTCTCGTACGGCACGTCACCTGCCGTCACGGTGGCGGGGATGGTCGGCCGCGATCCCGTGGCGATCACGATGTCGTCGGCTGTGATCGTCTCGCCCGAGGAGAGCTCGAGGGTGTGCGCATCGGTGAACACCGCGTGGGCTTCATAGAGCGTGACGTTCGCGTTCCCAGACCGTCGGTACTCCCGACCGCCGGCGGAGATGGCATCGATGCGGCCGAAGATGCGATCACGCATGTCAGCCCACCGCACCGCGTCCACGTGCGCATCGATGCCGAGCCGCTGGCCGTCACGCACGGCCTGGGCCAGGTCGGCCGGGTATACGTACATCTTGGTCGGGATGCACCCCACGTTCAGGCAGGTGCCGCCGAAGGTCGAGTCCTCGATGATCGCCACCGACCAGTCACGGAAGTCCTTGGTGGCGATCGTGTTGCCGGAGCCGCTGCCAATGACGGCGAGATCGAAGTGAGGCACCTGGAGAACGGTAGCCGGTGATCACGACCTGCTCAGTGCCTCGGCGACGAGATCGCCGAACAGCAACTCGACGTCGGCACCGGGCAGCCCGCGACGCCCGAACCACGTGCAGACGTTCTCGCAGTCACGGCGCAGGAATTCAGGCCCTTGGGGATTCGCGACGACATCGACGATCTGCGGCATGTCGATCATGATCAGGCGGCCGCGATGGACCAGGAGGTTGTACGCCGAGAGGTCGCCGTGGGCGTAACCCTCGCGAGCGAGGACCCGCATGGCGTCGACGCATTGTGTGAACAGATCCGCGAGTTCGCCACGATCCGGGCGGCACTGCGCGAGGCGGGGCGCGGCCGTTCCGTCGGGCTCGCCGACGAACTCGAGCATCAGCTCGGTGTCGAGACACTGCACCGGGTACGGCACGGGCGCACCGGCCCGCCACATCCGATCGAGGGCGTCGAACTCGGCGAAGGTCCAGTGACCGGCGAGCAACAGCTTGCCGTAGCCGGTACGGCCCTCCATGGCGCGAACGTCGCGGGTACGGCGGGTCGAGCGGCCCTCCTGGTAGGCGGCGTCGCGGTGGAACATCCGGTGATCGGCAGTCCGGTACCGCTTGGCCGCGAGCAGGCAGTCCGCGCCACCGGGTAGGGCGCGCGAGATCAAGTGGACGTCGGCCTCCTTGCCGGTCTTGAGGATGCCGAGATCGGTGTCGATAGCGTTGAGGTCGGTGACGACCCAGTCGGGGATGGGATCGGGGCCGTGCATCGCGACGTCCCAGCTGGAGTACGCGGGCTCGTCGAAAGGGGCTTCTTCACACAGGTCGGACGGGTATGGCATCAGGGACTCAGCGTGGCTCGGGTGCCGATGCGCACGCAACCGGTTTTGCCGCTGGATAGCCTTGCGGCGTGCTCCGACTCTCCACGCTGTTCCTCCGCACGCTCCGCGACGACCCCGCCGACGCCGAGGTGCCGAGCCACAAACTGCTCGTCCGCGCCGGCTACATCAGGCGGGTGGCGCCGGGCATCTACTCGTGGCTCCCGCTCGGCCTCGCCGTCCTCGGCAAGATCGAGGCGATCGTGCGCGAGGAGATGCACTCGATCGGGGCGCAGGAGGTGCACTTCCCGGCCCTGATCCCGCGCGACGTCTTCGAGGTCAGCGGCCGCTGGTCCGATTACGGCGACCTGCTGTTCCGACTCGCCGACCGCAAGGACGCCGACTACCTGCTCGCGCCCACGCATGAGGAACTGTTCACTCTGCTGGTCAAGGGCGAGTACTCCTCGTACAAGGACTATCCACTCGCGCTGTACCAGATCCAGACGAAATACCGCGACGAGGCCCGGCCGCGCGCCGGGATCCTCCGTGGTCGCGAGTTCATCATGAAGGACTCGTACTCCTTCGATCTGTCCGACGACGGGCTTGCCGTTGCGTATCAGGCGCATCGCGATGCATACGAGCGCATCTTCACGCGCCTCGGCTTCGACTACCGGATCGTGTTCGCCGTCTCCGGCGCAATGGGTGGCTCGGCCTCGGAAGAATTCCTCGCACCGACGCCAGCGGGCGAGGACACGTTCGTCCAGTGCACGAACTGCGACTACGCGGCCAACACCGAGGCGGTGCTGATCGCGGCGCCGCAGCCGCAGGACCCGACCGGGCAACCACCCGAGCAGCTGCTCGACACGCCGGACACCCCCACCATCGACACCCTGGTGGCCCGGCTCAACGAGCTGGATCTCGGCCGCACCTTCACAGCGGCGGACACGCTCAAGAACGTCGTCCTCAAGACGCGCGCACCCAGCGCGACCGAGTGGGAGCTGCTCGTCGTCGGTGTTCCCGGCGACCGGGAGGTGGACCTGAAGCGGCTCGGCGGCCAGCTCGAACCGGTCGAGGTGGTGCAGGCCGAGCCCGCGGATCTGGCCGCGACGCCGCGGCTGGTGAAGGGCTATATCGGCCCCCAGCTGCTGTCCGAACTGAAAATCCGCTACCTCGTCGACCCGCTGGTCGTCGAGGGCAGTGCCTGGGTAACCGGCGCGAACGCCGAGGGCACGCACGCGGCCAACGTCGTGCGCGGCCGCGACTTCACCCCCGACGGCGAGATCGGCGCCGTCGAGATCCGCGACGGCGACAGGTGTGCACAGTGCGGCGGCCCGCTGAAGATCGCCCGCGGCATCGAACTCGGACACGTCTTCCAGTTGGGGCGCAAGTACGCACAGGCATTCGGCCTCGATGCCCTCGGACCGGACGGTAAGCCCGTGACCATAACGATGGGTTCGTATGGCGTGGGCATCACGCGTGCCGTCGCGGCACTCGCCGAGCAGACCCACGACGAGAAGGGGCTGTGCTGGCCACGTGCTGTCGCCCCGGCGGACGTACACATCGTCGCGACCGGCAAGGACGAGGCCCCCTTCGAGGCGGCCGAACGGCTCGCCGCTGATCTGAGCGGGCGAGGCTTGCAGGTGATGTTCGACGACCGCCGCGGTGTCTCACCCGGCGTCAAGTTCAAGGACGCCGAACTGCTCGGGGTCCCGACGATCGTGATCGTCGGGAAGGGACTGGCCGACGGCACGATCGAGGTGCGGGATCGACGCAGTGACGAGCGTCAGGACGTCCCCGTCGACGCGGCGGCCGACGCTGTGGTTCGGGCCGTTCGTGATGCCGGCGATGCCGCCTAAGCCACTCGCCGATCTCGTCGAGCCGGGGTGGGCATCGGCCCTGGAGCCGGTGGCCGGTCAGGTATCGGCGATGGGGGACTTCCTGCGCGCTGAGATCGAGGCCGGGCGCCGGTACCTGCCGGCCGGGCCGAACGTGCTGCGGGCGTTCACGCAGCCCTTCGCCGACGTCCGGGTGCTCATCGTCGGCCAGGACCCGTACCCCACACCAGGGCATCCGATCGGGTTGTCATTCGCCGTCGAGCGGGACGTGCGGCCCATCCCGCGCAGCCTGCAGAACATCTACCGCGAGTTGCGCACCGATCTCGGCATCGAGCCGCCCGAGCACGGCGACCTCACACCGTGGGCCGCGCACGGCGTGCTCCTGCTCAACCGGGTGCTCACCGTCGCGCCGGGCGCTCCCGCATCGCACCGGGGCAAGGGATGGGAGATCGTCACCGACCAGGCGATCCGCGCGCTGGTAGCTCGGGGTACGCCGTTGGTAGCGGTGCTCTGGGGTCGCGACGCGCAGACGCTCCGGCCGATGCTGGGCGCCACCACCTGTATCGAATCCGCCCATCCGAGCCCGATGTCGGCCGACCGTGGCTTCTTCGGCTCGTGCCCCTTCAGCCGGGCCAATGCGGCACTGGTGGCTGCAGGAGCCGAGCCCGTCGACTGGCGCCTCTAGCGCTGTGGAAAACGACGAGCTGGTATCACCGTGATACCGTGTCCTCGTGGCCATGACCTTGCGCCTCACCGAAGAACAGGATCGCGCGCTCGAGCTGCTCGCGGAGTCCCAGCACATCAGCAAGCAGGAAGCCGTCATTCGCGCGATCGAGGCGCAGGCCGAGCGGTTGTCCACAGCCGCGGACGTGCGTGACTGGGCGGACTTCGCACTCGATCGATATGCCGGTTTGCTCGACCGTCTGTCGAAGTGAGCACCCGGTATCTCGGCCTGGAGGACGTGCTCTACCTGGCGGCGAGACTGGGCGAACCGACCCCGCGCGACATCGGCCTGATCGAATCCGCCGTTGGCCGCCCACAGACGACGGTCTTCGGCGAGGACGCGTATCCCGATCTTCATTCGAAGGCGGCCGCGTTGCTCCACTCGCTGGCTCGCAACCACGCGTTCATCGACGGCAACAAGAGGGTCTCGTGGGTGGCCGCCGGTGCCTTCTACTACGCCAACGGCTACCTGCTCGACGCGCCCGAGGATCCGGCGTACGACCTGGTGATCGCGGTCGCGACGGGCGAACTGGATGTATCCGAAGTCGCGCATCGCCTGGAGCAATGGGTACGGCCCCGAAGGCCGTAGCCGGGACGACGTTGTCGGGGCGGGTCCGTACTCTCGGGGGAGTCCCCGACCCGCCTCATCGGAAGAGCAGTCCTCAGCCTGTGAACGACCGTCTGATCGTCCGTGGCGCCCGCGAGCACAACCTCAAGGACGTCAATCTCGACCTGCCCCGCGACGCGATGATCGTCTTCACCGGGCTGTCCGGATCGGGCAAATCCAGCCTGGCGTTCGACACGATCTTCGCCGAGGGTCAGCGCCGCTACGTCGAGTCGCTGTCCGCGTACGCCCGGCAGTTCCTTGGGCAGATGGACAAGCCCGACGTCGACTTCATCGAGGGACTGTCGCCGGCCGTCTCCATCGATCAGAAGTCGACCTCGCGCAACCCGCGATCGACTGTGGGCACGATCACCGAGGTCTACGACTACCTGCGCCTGCTGTTCGCGCGGATCGGCAAGCCGCACTGCCCGATCTGCGGCGAGCCGATCACCAAGCAGACGCCGCAGCAGATCGTCGACCGCATCCTCGAGATGCCCGAGGGCACCCGCTTCCAGGTGCTCGCGCCGGTGATCCGTGAACGCAAGGGCGAGTACGTCGACCTGTTCGCCGATCTGCAGGTGAAGGGTTTCGCGCGCGTCCGCGTCGACGGGGTCGTCCACTCGCTGACCGATCCGCCGAAGCTCAAGAAGCAGGAGAAGCACACGATCGAGGCCGTGGTCGACCGGCTCAGCGCGAAACCCTCGAGCAAACAACGGATCACCGACTCCGTCGAGACGGCGCTCGGCCTGGCCGGCGGCCTGGTGATCCTCGACTTCGCCGATCTCCCCGAAGACGATCCGCACCGCGAGCGCCGCTACTCCGAGCGCCTGGCCTGCCCGAACGATCACCCCCTCGCGATCGACGAGCTCGAGCCCCGCTCGTTCTCCTTCAACTCGCCCTTCGGTGCCTGCCCTGAGTGCACGGGCCTCGGCACGCGCAAGGAGGTCGACGCCGAACTCGTCGTACCGGATCCCGAGCGGTCGCTTGCCGAGGGCGCGATCGCGCCCTGGGCGACGGGTCAGACAAGCGAGTACTTCCTGCGCCTGCTGCAGGGCGTCGCCGACGCAGCGGGCTTCGATCTGGACACGCCGTGGGAGAAGCTGTCGGCGCGGGCACAGAAGGCCGTGCTGCACGGCACGGGCGAGCAGGTGCACGTCAGCTATCGCAACCGCTACGGCCGCGATCGCTCGTACTACGCCGACTACGAAGGCGTCGTGTCGTGGATCGAGCGGCGTTACGCCGAGACCGAGAGCGACTACTCACGGGAGAAGTACGAGGGCTTCATGCGCGAGGTGCCGTGCCCGACGTGCGCGGGCACCCGCCTCAAGCCTGAAATTCTCGCCGTCACGGTCAACGGAATGAACATCGCCGAGCTGTCCGCGCTGTCCATCGGCGACGCCGCCCAGGCCCTGCTGATGCTCAGCCTCACCGAGCGTGACGCCCTCATCGGCGAGCGGGTGCTGAAAGAGATCCATGCCCGCCTCGGATTCCTCGTCGACGTCGGGCTGCATTACCTGTCGCTCGATCGTGCGGCGGCGACCCTCGCGGGCGGCGAGGCGCAGCGCATTCGCCTGGCGACCCAGATCGGCTCCGGCCTCGTCGGGGTGCTGTACGTGTTGGACGAGCCCTCCATCGGGCTGCACCAGCGCGACAACCACCGGCTCATCGAGACCCTCGTCCGCCTGAAGCGCCTCGGTAACACCCTGATCGTCGTCGAGCACGACGAGGACACCATCCGCGCCGCGGACTGGGTCGTCGACATCGGGCCGCGGGCGGGTGAGCACGGCGGAAGCATCGTGGTCAGCGGCACCGTCGAGGATCTGCTTGCCGCGCCGGATTCGATCACGGGCGCCTACCTCTCCGGCCGCGCCTCGATACCGGTGCCGATGGTGCGCCGCCCGCGACAGACCGGCCGCGAGATCACGGTCGAGGGCGCCCGCGAGCACAACCTGCGCAATGTCGACGTCGCCTTCCCGCTCGGGTGCTTCGTCGCGGTGACGGGCGTCAGCGGCTCAGGAAAGTCCACCCTGGTCAACGACATCCTGTACGCCTCGCTGGCCAACAAGATCAATGGTGCGAAGCTGCCACCGGGCCGGCACAAGCGGGTGCGCGGCGTCGAACAGCTCGACAAGGTCGTGGGAGTCGATCAGTCGCCGATCGGCCGCACGCCGCGCTCGAACCCGGCCACGTACACCGGCGTGTTCGACCACATCCGCAAGCTGTTCAGCGAGACCACCGAGGCGAAGATCCGCGGGTACCAGCAGGGCCGGTTCTCCTTCAATGTCAAGGGCGGCCGCTGCGAGAACTGTGCGGGCGACGGCACGATCAAGATCGAGATGAACTTCCTGCCGGACGTCTACGTCCCGTGCGAGGTGTGCAAGGGCGCCCGGTACAACCGGGAGACGCTCGAAGTGCACTACAAGGGCAAGACGATCAGCGAGATCCTCGAGATGCCCATCGAGGAAGCCGCCGAGTTCTTCAAGCCGATCTCGCGGATCGCCCGGCACCTCGACACGCTCGTCGACGTCGGTCTCGGGTACGTCCGCCTCGGTCAGCCGGCTCCGACCCTCTCGGGCGGCGAGGCGCAGCGGGTCAAGCTGGCCTCCGAGCTGCAGAAGCGCTCGACGGGGCGCACCATCTACGTCCTCGACGAACCGACGACCGGCTTGCATTTCGAGGATGTCTCGAAACTGCTCGGCGTACTGCATTCGCTGGTCGACAAGGGCAACACCGTGATCGTCATCGAGCACAATCTCGACGTCATCAAGACGGCCGACTGGATCGTCGACATGGGGCCCGAGGGGGGCTCCGGCGGTGGATGCGTCGTGGCCGAGGGGACGCCGGAGCAGATCGCTCACATCGACGCGTCGCACACCGCGACGTTCCTGCGACACGTGCTGGACTCCGCGCCCGCCGCGAAACCGAGCGCAACGAAACGGGCGGCCACGAAATCGGTGGCCGCGAAACCGGCAGCTGCGAAACCGGCAGCTGCGAAACGGGCACCGCGCAAGCAGACCGCTGCGATGATCACCGAAAGTCGGCGCATGGCACGATCGGGCCCGTGACGGATCTCGACACCTTCATCGCCGGGCTGCCCAAGGCCGAACTGCACGTGCACCACGTTGGCTCCGCATCGCCGCGCATCGTCGCCGAGCTCGCTGCCCGCCACGCCGGATCCACGCCGGTACCCGCCGACGCCGAGCAGCTGGCCGCCTACTTCACCTTCACCGACTTCGCCCACTTCATCGAGATCTACCTGTCCGTCGTCGACCTGATCCGAGACCCGGAAGACATCTGGACCCTCACCTACGAGATCGCCCGTGAACTCGCCGGGCAGCAGGTGCGCTACGCCGAACTCACCCTGACGCCGTACTCCTCGATCGTGCGAGGCATTGCGGCTGCGGCGTACTGCGAAGCCGTAGAGGACGCGCGCCGCCGGGCCGCCGAGGATCACGGCGTCCAGCTGCGGTGGTGCTTCGACATACCCGGCGAGGCCGGGATCCCGGCTGCTGAACTCACCCTCGACGTCGCATTGAGACACCGTCCGGATGGATTGGTCAGCTTCGGCCTCGGCGGCCCGGAGCGGGGCGTGGGCCGCGAGCAGTTCGCCCCGTACTTCGCCCAGGCCCGCGCCGCCGGGCTGCACAGCGTGCCGCATGCCGGGGAGTCCACCGGCCCCGAGACCATCTGGGACGCGATCGTGCACCTCGGTGCCGAGCGGATCGGCCACGGTATCGCCGCCGTGCACGACGAGAGGCTGCTCACCTACCTGCGTGAGCAGCACATCCCGCTCGAGATCTGCCCGACATCCAACGTCTGCACCCGCTCGGTGCCGTCCCTGGCCGAGCATCCGCTGCCGCAGCTGGTGGCCGCGGGCGTGCCGGTTTCGATCAACTCCGACGACCCGCCGATGTTCTCGACCACCCTGACGAACGAGTACCGGGTCGCCGCGCAGCTGCTCGGACTGGATGCCCCGGGCGTGGCGGGGCTGGCGCAGGCCGCGGTGCAGGCGTCCTTCCTCGAGTCCCCCGACAAAGCGGTTCTCGCCGCCGAGATCGACGCCTATCTCGTCGCAGCCGCTGACTACCCTCGATGACGTGCCTGACCCGTCCACGTACCGGCCCGCGCCAGGTTCGATCCCGGTCGAGCCGGGCGTCTACAAGTTCCGCGACGAGCGAGCCCAGGTCATCTACGTGGGCAAGGCCAAAAGTCTGCGGCAGCGGCTGAATTCCTACTTCTCCGACGTGTCGGCGCTGCACCCGCGCACCCGGCAGATGGTGACGAGTGCCGCGGCCGTCGAGTGGACGGTCGTCCGTACCGAGGTCGAGGCGCTACAGCTGGAATACACCTGGATCAAGGAATTCGATCCGCGATTCAACATCCGTTACCGCGATGACAAGTCCTACCCGTGGCTCGCCGTCACGCTGTACGAGGAGTACCCGCGATTGCAGGTCATGCGCGGGGCCAAGCGCAAGGGCGTGCGCTACTTCGGCCCGTACTCACACGCGTGGGCGATACGCGAGACCCTCGACCTGCTGCTACGGGTGTTTCCCGCCCGCACGTGCTCCGCCGGCGTGTTCAAGCGCGCCGGGCAGATCGGACGGCCGTGCCTGCTCGGCTATATCGGCAAGTGCAGCGCACCCTGCGTCGGGCGCGTCACCGCCGACGAGCACCGGGGGATCGTCGAGGATTTCTGCGATTTCATGGCCGGCAAGACGGATCTGATGATCAAGCGCATCGAGCGTCGGATGGGGCAGGCCAGTTCCGAGCTCGAATTCGAGCTGGCGGCCCGCCTGCGCGACGACCTCGAGGCGTTGCGCCGCGCGATGGAGAAGCAGGCGATCGTCTTTGGCGACGGCACGGATGCCGACGTCGTCGCGTTCGCCGAGGACGAGCTCGAGGCGGCCGTCCAGGTGTTTCACGTGCGGGGCGGACGGGTGCGCGGGCAGCGCGGCTGGATCGTCGACAAGCTCGACGACATGACGACCGGCGACCTCGTCGAACAGTTCGTCACCCAGGTCTACGGCGCCGAGGTCGACGAGCAGGGCAGCTCGGGAATCCCGCGCGAGGTGCTGGTGCCCGTCCTGCCCGACGACGCCGACGCGCTGATCGAATGGCTCAGCGAGCGCCGCGGCTCGCGCGTGCAGCTTCGGGTGCCGCAACGTGGCGACAAGCGCGTGCTGCAGGAGACGGTGGCCCGCAACGCATCCCAGTCGCTGGCCCAGCACAAGCTCAAGCGGGCGTCCGACCTCACCGCTCGCTCGCGGGCGCTCGCCGAACTGCAGGATGCGCTCGAACTGGGCGTGCCGCCGTTGCGTATCGAATGCTTCGACATCAGCCACGTCCAGGGAACGAACGTGGTCGCGAGCATGGTCGTGTTCGAGGACGGACTGGCCCGCAAGAGCGAGTACCGCCGTTTCATCATGCGCAGCGGCACCGGCGACACCGACTGGATCGCTGAAGTGGTGCGGCGCCGATTCGCCCGCTACCTCGACGAGCAGGTGGCCGTCGGTGCCGACGCCGACGCCGACCCCGCGGCCGGCGCAGCCGATGCCCGCTCAGGTATCGACCCGACGACCGGCCGGCCGCGGAAGTTCTCCTATCCGCCGAATCTGCTGGTCGTCGACGGCGGCGCGCCGCAGGTTGCCGCCGCGCAAGCGGTCTTCGACGAGTTGGGCATCGACGACGTCGCCCTCGTCGGTCTGGCCAAACGGCTGGAGGAGGTGTGGCTTCCCGGGCAGCACTACCCGACAATCCTCCCGCGCACGTCCGAGGGGCTCTACCTCCTGCAGCGGGTGCGCGACGAGGCCCACCGTTTCGCGATCACGTTCCATCGCGAGAAGCGGTCGAAGGCGATGACGACCTCGGCGCTCGACGACGTTCCCGGGCTCGGCCAAACGCGGCGCAAGGCGCTGCTGGCTCACTTCGGTTCGGTCAAGCGGCTGCGTGCGGCCTCGGCCGAGGACTTGCTCGCCGTGCCCGGCATCGGGCGCCGCACTGCCGAGTCCATCGTCACCGCCCTCGCTGCGACCACGGCCGGTGCTCCGGCCGTGAACATGACGACTGGTGAGATCCTCGACGGTGGCCTGCGCCATGATGAGGCATGACCGAAGGGACCGGCGCGCTCGACACCGTCATCGTGACCGGGCTGTCCGGAGCGGGGCGCTCGACCGCCGCCAAGTGCTTCGAAGACCTCGGCTACTTCGTGGTCGACAACCTGCCGCCGGAGCTCGTGGCGACCATGGTCGATCTGGGCAGCCGAAGCCAGGGCGCGATCACCAAGCTCGTCGTCGTGATGGACGTTCGCAGCCGTGGGTTCTCCTCTGACCTGCGCGGGGTGATCCGTGAACTCGCCGAACGCGGGATGCGGCCCCGGGTCCTCTTCCTGGAAGCGTCGGACGATCTGCTCGTGCGGCGGTTCGAGAACGTGCGGCGTGCGCACCCGTTGCAGGGCGATGGCCGGCTGGTCGACGGGATCGCCGCCGAGCGCGAATTGCTGGCCGGACTGCGCGACGAGGCCGACCTCGTGCTCGACACCAGCAACCGCACCGTGCACGAACTGCGTCACGCGATCGAGTCAGCCTTCACCGGCGACGGGGTCACGGCGCCTGAGCTCCGAGCGACGGTCGTGTCCTTCGGCTTCAAGTACGGCCTGCCGGTCGATGCAGATCTGGTGGTGGACGTGCGCTTCCTTCCCAATCCCTACTGGATCCCGGAGCTGCGCGAGCTCACGGGGCGTGACGAAGAGGTGCGTGACTACGTCCTCGGGCAGCAGGATGCAATGGAGTTCGTCGATCGATACACCGGCATCCTCGAGATCATCGGGGCCGGGTACCGGCGCGAGAGCAAGCGGTACCTCACGCTCGCCGTGGGATGCACGGGCGGCAAACACCGGTCGGTCGTGATGGCCGAGCAGTTCGCCGCACGGCTGTCCGAGATGGGCGTGCGGGCCGGCGTCGTGCACCGAGACCTCGGCCGTGAGTAACGCCAACGGCGATGGCGGTGCCCCGCTGGGGGCCCGGGCAGACGGTGCAGCGCCGATCCGGGCCGTCGCGCTGGGTGGCGGGCACGGCCTGCACGCAACCTTGAGCGCGCTACGCCTGCTCACCACCGACCTCACCGCCATCGTCACGGTGGCCGACGACGGAGGGTCGTCCGGGCGCATCCGGCGCGAGCTGCCCGTCCTGCCGCCCGGCGACCTGCGGATGGCGTTGGCGGCGCTTGCGGGCGACGAGCCCGAACACCGCCACTGGGCAGAGCTACTGCAGCACCGGCTCGGTGGCGACGGCGTGCTGGCCGGGCATCCGGTGGGAAACCTGCTGCTCACCGGCCTGATGGAACGTGACCCCGACCCCGTTCGAGCGCTCGCCGTCGTCGCCGACCTCGTGGGCGCAGTCGGTCGTGTGCTGCCCATGAGCCCGGTTGCCTTGGATCTCGTCGCCGAGGCCGATCGCTTCGATCCCGAGGATCCCCACCGCACCCGGATGATCCGCGGCCAGTCCTCCATCGCGGCCACGCCCGGCCGGATCCGGTCGGTGCAGTTGGTGGCACCTGGTGCGCCGGCGTGCGCCGCCGCCGTGGATGCCGTCCGCGAAGCCGACCTGATCGTTCTCGGCCCGGGGTCGTGGTTCACCAGCGTCATCCCGCACCTTCTGCTGCGCGAACTCGGGCGCGCGCTCGCGACGACCGGCGCTCACATCGTCGTTGCGCTGAACCTCGTCCCGCAGGTCGGCGAGACAGACGACTACGCACCGTCGGACCTGCTACGGATGCTGCTGGCCCACGCCGAACCATTCGGTGGCCTGGCCGTCGGTGCGGTCGTCGCCGACTGCGACGCGGTGCCGGACCCGAAGGAATTGTCCCGGTACACGCGCACGATCGGCGCGAGTCTCGTACTGTCAAAGCTCGCCGCGGACGACTGCGCGGACAAGCACGACCCGAGACGGCTGAGCGACGCGTTCGCAGCGGCCTACGCCGGCTCGGTGGACAGCGAAGGGATCTGAGGCATGGCGATGACGGCCGCCGTGAAGGACGAGCTCAGCCGGGTCGCGGTGCCGAAGCTGTCCGCCCGCAAGGCCGAGATGGCCACGATGCTGCGGTTCGCGGGCGCGCTGCACCTCGTCGGTGGTCACATCGTGATCGAGGCCGAGCTCGACACCGGCTCGGTCGCTCGCCGGCTGCGCAAGGAGATCGCCGACATCTTCGGCTACGGCTCGGAAGTGCAGATCGTCACCGGTGGCGGCCTCAAACGCGGCAGCCGCTATCTCGTCCGCGTGACCCGCGACGGCGAGGGGTTGGCACGGCAGGCGGGGCTCGTCGACCTGCGTGGCCGGCCGGTGAAGGGCCTGCCGCACCACGTCGTGGCGGGCGGCATCGGCGACGCCGAGGCCGCGTGGCGTGGCGCCTTCCTCGCCCATGGTTCGCTCACCGAGCCCGGGCGGGCCTGCTCCCTCGAGATCACCTGCCCCTCGGCCGAGGCGGCCCTCGCCCTCGTGGGTGTCGGTCGGCGCCTCGGCGTCTCGGCCAAGGCCCGTGAGGTGCGCGGCAGCGACCGCGTGGTCGTGCGCGACGGCGACGCCATCGGCGCACTGCTGACCCGCATCGGTGCCCACGAGTCGGTCATGGCATGGGAGGAGCGCCGGATGCGGCGCGAGGTCCGGGCCACGGCCAACCGGCTCGCCAACTTCGACGACGCCAATCTCCGGCGTTCGGCCCGTGCCGCGGTCGCTGCCGGAGCGCGTGTCGAGCGGGCCCTGCAGATCCTGGGCGGCGAGGCACCGGATCATCTGCTGCAGGCAGGGCGCCTGCGGTTGGAACACAAGCAGGCATCCCTGGAGGAGCTCGGCGCCCTGTCCGATCCGGTCATGACCAAGGACGCCGTCGCAGGGCGGATCCGTCGGCTGCTCGCGATGGCTGACAAGCGCGCCGCCGATCTGGGCATCCCCGACACCGAGTCCGCCGTCACCCCGGAGATGCTCGCCCCGTGACCCAGTAGGGTCGGGGTACCGCGTGGCTGCGCTGCGCCGTCGAATCGGATTCGCCTCAGTAGCTCAAGGAGTCAGGGCAGTGACTGTTCGGGTGGGTATCAACGGCTTCGGCCGCATCGGGCGCAACTTCTACCGGGCGATGCGTGCCGCGGGCGCCGATATCGAACTGGTCGCGGCCAACGATCTCGGCGATGTGGCCACGATGGCGCACCTGCTGAAGTACGACAGTGTGCTGGGCCGCTTCGACGCCCCCGTCGCGGTGGTCGATGCCGGCATCCGAGTGGGCGACCACACGATCAAGATCCTGGCTGAACGCGATCCGGCCAATCTGCCGTGGGCCGATCTCGGCGTCGACGTCGTCATCGAATCCACCGGCTTCTTCACGAAGGCGGCTGACGCGCGCAAGCACGTCGACTCCGGCGGTGCGAAGAAGGTCATCATCTCGGCACCGGCCACCGACGAGGACGTCACCATCGTGATGGGTGTGAACGACAGCGCCTACGACGCGGCGGCGCACACCGTCATCTCGAACGCCTCCTGTACGACGAACTGCCTCGGCCCGCTCGCGAAGGTGCTCGACGACGCGATCGGCATCGAGCGCGGCCTGATGACGACGATCCACGCCTACACCCAGGACCAGAACCTGCAGGACGCGCCGCACAAGGACCTGCGCCGGGCGCGGGCCGCAGCGATCAACATCGTGCCGACCTCGACGGGCGCGGCGAAGGCGATCGGGCTGGTGCTGCCGAAGCTCAAGGGCAAGCTGGACGGCTACGCGTTGCGGGTTCCCATACCCACGGGCTCCTGCACCGACCTCACGGTCACCACCACCCGCGAGTCGAGCGTCGACGAGATCAAGGCGGCCTACCGGGCGGCTGCCGAGGGTCCCCTCAAGGGCATCCTCACCTACACCGAGGACCCGATCGTCAGCTCGGACATCGTCACCGACCCGTCCTCCTGCATCTTTGACGCGCAGCTCACCAAGGTTGTCGGGAATCAGGTCAAGGTTGTCGGCTGGTACGACAACGAGTGGGGTTACTCCAACCGCCTTGTCGATCTCGTGCAGCTCGTCGGGTCAGCTGGCTGAGGCCGTCTTGATGCGCACCCTCGACGATCTGATCAAGCACGGTGTCAAGGGTCGGCGGATACTCGTCCGCTCCGATCTCAACGTCCCGCTGACCGACTCGGGCGGACGGCGCATCGTCGGTGACGACGGGCGGGTCCGGGCGTCGCTGACAACGCTCACCAAACTGCTGGACCATGGCGCTCGGGTGATCGTGGCGGCGCACCTCGGCCGCCCGAAGGGCACGCCTGACAAGGCCTATTCGCTGGGGCCGGTCGCTGATCGGCTGGCCCAACTGCTGGGCCGGCCGGTCGAATTCGCCCTCGACACCGTTGGCGAGAGTGCACGCCTGCTGTCCGACGGCCTGCACGACGGCGAACTCCTGCTGCTGGAGAACGTCCGGTTCTCCGCCGCCGAGACGAGCAAGGACGACGCCGAACGGCATGCCTTCGCCCGCTGTCTTGAATTCCTCACCGGGGGAGAAGACGACGGTGGCGCCTTCGTCCAGGACGCCTTCGGCGCGGTACACCGCAAGCATGCGTCCGTGTACGACGTCGCCACGATGCTGCCGCACTACTGCGGCGACCTGGTCCGTGACGAACTGGACGTGCTGCGCGCGCTCACCGGCGACCCGAAGAGCCCGTACGTCGTCGTCCTCGGCGGCGCGAAGGTCAGCGACAAACTGGCCGTCATCGAGTCGCTGCTGCCGAAGGTCGACCGCCTCCTCGTCGGTGGCGCGATGTGCTTCACGTTCCTCGCGGCGCAGGGTCACGAGGTGGGCGACTCGTTGCTCGAAAGCGACCAGATCGACAATTGCCGCACCCTGCTGCAGGTCGCAGGCGACGACGGCGCACCCAAGATCATGCTTCCCGCCGACATCGTGGTCGCCGATGAGATTTCCGACGATGCGCGCACCGAAGTCGTCGCTGCGGACGCAATGCCGGCGGGTCGGAAGGGTCTCGACGTCGGCCCGCGCACCGTCGAGCTGTTCGCCGGCGAGCTCGCGAACGCTGCGACCGTGTTCTGGAACGGGCCGATGGGCGTGTTCGAGAAGGCACCGTTCGCGGCGGGAACGAGGGGCGTCGCGCAGGCGGTCGCCGGCGTCTCAGGCCTGTCGGTCGTGGGCGGCGGCGATTCGGCGGCCGCGGTGCGCGCCCTGGGGATCGACGTCCACGCGTTCGGGCACATCTCGACGGGCGGAGGCGCGTCGCTGGAATACCTCGAAGGCAAGACCCTGCCTGGCGTGGCCGTGCTGGAAGGGGTCTGAGTGGCCGAGCACAGCGCGCCCGGGCAACGCCCGGGCTCTCGTCGGCCGCTCATCGCGGGCAACTGGAAGATGAACCTCAACCATCTCGAGGCGCTGGCGCTCGTCCAGAAGATCGCGTTCAGCCTCTCCGAGCCGCAGCTGCGTGCCGCGGAGGTCGTCGTCCTGCCGCCGTTCACCGATCTGCGCAGCGTCCAGACCCTCGTCGACGGTGACCGCCTGCAGATCAAGTACGGCGCGCAGGACCTGTCGGAGCGCGATTCCGGCGCCTACACCGGGGATGTCGGCGGCCCGATGCTCGCCAAGCTGGGTTGCAGCTACGTGGTGGTCGGGCACTCGGAGCGGCGCGAATACCACCGCGAGGACGATGCCGTGGTCGCCGCCAAGATCGCAGCGGCGTACCGCAACGGGATCACCCCGATCGTGTGTGTCGGCGAGACGCTCGACATCCGTGACGCGGGCGGCCACCTGGAGCACTGCGCGACGCAGATGGGCGGCGCCTTCGCTGACCTGCCGGCCGAACACGCCGAGTCGGTAGTGATCGCCTACGAGCCCGTGTGGGCGATCGGTACCGGCAAGGTCGCAACTCCGGAAGATGCCCAGGAGGTCTGCGGCTGGATTCGCGAGCGCGTGGCCGCGCGCTACTCGAGCGAGCTTGCTGCCGGCGTCCGCATCCTCTACGGCGGCTCGGTGAAGGGCGCGAACGCTGCCGAGATCCTGGCGCAACCGGACATCGACGGCGCACTGGTGGGCGGCGCGAGCCTGGACGGCGCAGAGTTCGCGTCGATCTGCGCTGTAGCGGGCGTTCCTGCTCACAGCCCCGCCGCGCCCAGGTAGTCTTGTCCGGCAATGACCGACCGACCCGAAACGGCTTCTGAGGCATTCTCATGATCATGACGTTGTCCATCGTGCTCATCCTGACGAGCCTGCTGCTCGTCGTGCTGGTGCTGCTGCACCGCGGCAAGGGTGGTGGACTGTCGTCGATGCTCGGCGGATCGTTCTACTCCAGCCTGTCGGGATCGTCGGTCGTCGAGCGCAACCTCGATCGCCTCACGGTGATCGCCGGTGTCGTATGGGCGATCTGCATCGTCGGGCTGGGTCTGCTGTACAAGAACACCGGCTGATCCGCAGCCGACGCGACCCCGCCGACGGCGGACCGACCTGAAGGGAACATCAGTGGCTGGTGGCAGTGCCATTCGTGGCAGCCGAGTCGGTGCCGGGCCGATGGGGGAGAAGGAGCGGGGCGAGTCCGCGCCGCGGCAGCGCGTCTCTTTCTTCTGCGCCAACGGTCATGAGGTCAAGCCGGCCTTCGCGATAGACGCCGTGCTGCCGGACACCTGGGACTGCCCGCGCTGCGGCTTTCCCGCCGGGCGCGAGTCCGCGACTCCGCCGAACGCCCCACGCAACGAGCCGTACAAGACGCACCTCGCCTACGTGAAGGAGCGGCGCAGCGACGAGGACGGCGCGGCCATCCTCGAAGAGGCTTTGCAGAAGCTGAAGGCGCGCCGCGGCGAGGCCTAGGCTCGGCTGTTCCGCCCGGCGTGCTGACCTGCGGCCGGTAACTCCAGCGCCGCATCGCGATCGATCAGCCAGAGCGTGCGTTCCCGACCTCGCGGTCCCGCGGACGGAACTTCCGCCGGGTCTGCCCCGCTGATCGCCATCGCCACCGCATGGGCTTTGGCCTGGCCCGAGGCCACGAACCAGATCTCGGCCGCAGCATCCAACGCCGGAAAGGTCAGCGACAGCCGCAGTGGCGGCGGCTTGGGTGAGTCGCGCACGCCGATCACGGTGGCCCGGTTCTCATGCACGCCGGGCCGCCCCGGGAAGAGCGAGGCGCAGTGCCCGTCCGGTCCGACGCCGAGCAGCATCACGTCGAATCGCGGGACGCCGGTGCCGCCGGCGGCATCGTCGGGGCCGATCGCTGCCCGCAACTCTGCGGCGTAGGCCGCTGCAGCGACATCCACGTCGGGTGAACCCGGGTCGGCTGCCGGCATCCGGTGCACTCGCTCCGGAGCCAAGGGGAGTGCGTCGAGCAGCGCAGCGAACGCTGCGGTGTCGTTGCGATCGTCGGAGTCGCTGGCGACGTAACGCTCGTCGCCCCACCACACGTGCACACGCGACCAGTCGACGGAGTCTTTCAGCGGCTTGACTGCACGGAATACCGACTCGAGGATCCCGCCGCCGGTGAGCCCCCAGTGCGCTTCCGCCCGGGAATCCAGCGCCGTTGCGAGGGCGGCGACCAGCCGAGCTGCTGTGCGGTCGGCTAGCTCGCGCGCCGACGACGCGACGACAACCTCGGGCGGCGGGCTCACGACGCCGCCGTCGCCGGGTCGTTCCAGATGTGCACTCGCTTCGCCGGGCGTTCGGCCAGCCCCGGTGTGTCGCACACCGCTCCCAGCGCGTCGGCGTAGATCTCGTCGGCATCGAGGCGGCGCAGTTCCTCGGCCAGCAGCTCGCCCAGCGAACGCTCGGGGAACGGCGCGAACGAGTCGGGGGTGTTCGGACGCTCCAGCACCAGCCTGGCGCCGTCGTGTCGTGCCGTGATCGATGATCCTTCGGCGAAGTCGAGGCGCACGGACCGGACTGCGTCGCCCGATTCCTTCTCGACCGGCACGTAGGTGCCCAGGCACGACGAGAGCCAGCCGGCCAGCAGCAACGCCGACGGATCGGAGTCGTCGCCGGCGACGGTGGCCGCCACCGCGGTGTCGTGCGCGCTGTCGTAGGCCGAGGCCAGGGCAGCGCGCCAGCCGGTGATCCGGGTCCACGCCAGGTCGGTGTCGCCCGGCGCGAAGTCAGTTGCGCGCTGACGCAACGCGGCTACCCGGTCCGGTGAGCGGCACACGTCCGTGATCCGTCGCTCCGCGAACACACCGAGCGGGTCGTAGGCGATCCGGTCCGGCGGTGCACCATGCCACCACGTCACCACTGGAGCATCGGGTGCGAGCAGTGGCAGGGTGACCGATTCGGCGTGCAGCGCCAGCCGTCCGTGCATCCGCATGACGACGGCCTCGCCCGGTCCGAGACGCCCGCCCATGAGCACCTCGGCATCCAGCCGCGGCACCGGTGCGTCGATCTGGCGCCGGATCACCATGAGCATCCGCATCGGGTGCTTGCTCGCCGCGATGGTCGCCGCCTCCTCGGCCTCGGCGACGTCCTGCTCGTCGACGACCACGACCAGCGTGAGCGCATTGCCGCTCGTCACGGCGCCGCCCGTGCGGCGCTCGGCCGCCAGCGCCCGCACCACCGCGCCACCCGTCGTGTCCCACAGGGTTGTCATGGCCGCCTCCAGTTCCGGCCGTCGCGGGCGAGCATCTCGTCGGCCTCCTTCGGCCCCCACTCGCCAGCGCGGTACAGGTTCGGCTCGTGGTCGGCCCAGAACTCCTCGAGCGGGTCGATGACCCGCCAGGACGCCTCGACCTCGTCGTTGCGGGGAAACAGCGTCGCGTCGCCGATGAGGACGTCGAGGATCAGCCGCTCGTATGCCTCTGGCGAGGCCTCGGTGAATGCCTCGCCGTAGAGGAAGTCCATCGCGACGTCGCGCACCTCCATCGACGAGCCGGGAACCTTCGAACCGAACTTCAACGTCACGCCCTCGTCCGGCTGAACCCGGATCACCAGCTGGTTGTGGCCGAGTTCCTCGGTGTCCGTCGCGCTGAAGGGCAGGTGCGGGGCCTTCTTGAACAGCACGCCGATCTCGGTGACCCGCCGTGGCAGCCGCTTACCGGTGCGCATGTAGAACGGCACACCTGCCCAGCGCCGCGTCTCGACACCCAGCCGTACGGCCGCGTACGTCTCCGTGCGCGAGTCGGGCGGGATGTCCTGCTCGGCCCGGTAGGCGGGCACCCGCTCGCCGGCGAGCCAGCCCTGGTCGTACTGCCCCCGGACGGCGTAGGTGGCCCGGTCAGGCGGCAGCGAGATGGCCCGCAGCACCTTGATCTTCTCGGTCCGGATCGACTCCGGCGAGAACTCGACGGGCTCCTCCATGGCGGTCAAGGCCAGCAGTTGCAGCAAGTGGTTCTGCAGCACGTCGCGAGCGGCACCCGTCGCGTCGTAGAAGGCAGCGCGCCCACCGATGCCGACATCCTCGGCCATCGTGATCTGTACCGAGTCGACGTAATTGGAGTTCCACACCGGTTCGAACAGCTGATTGGCGAAGCGCAGCGCCATGATGTTCTGGACGGTTTCCTTGCCGAGGTAGTGGTCGATTCGAAAGACGTCCTGTGCCGTGAAGACGTTGTCGACCAGTCGGTTGAGTTCCAGCGCGCTCTGCAGGTCGTGCCCGAACGGCTTCTCGACGACGACCCGCCGCCAGCCACCACTCTTGGCGTTGTCGGCCATTCCGGTGCGCTGCATCTGATGCAGCACGACGGGGAAGAGGCTGGGCGGGATCGACAGGTAGAAGGCTGCGTTGCCCTTGATGTTGTGGCTCTCGCGCAGGCTGTCGAGGGTCTCGGCCAGCGTGTCGAATGCCTCCTCGTCGTCGAACGCGCCCGGAACGAACTTGATGTTCGTGCAGAGCCGCCTCCAGACCTCGTCGTTCCACGAGGTGCGGGCGTGGTCTTTCGCCGACTTGCGTGCCATCGACTCGAAGTCGCCGTCGCCCCAATCGCGGCGCGCGAAGCCGAGCAGGACAAAGTCCGGCGGGAGCAGGCCGCGGTTGGCCAGGTCGTAGATGGCAGGCAGCAGCTTCTTGCGCGCCAGGTCGCCGGTGACACCGAAGACCACCAACGCGCAGGGCTCCGGGGTGCGCGGCAGGCGTCGATCGCGCGGATCACGGAGCAGGTTTCCCGCCGGCGCGTCAGGCCGGCCGACCGTGGCGGCGGCCGCCGCCGAGCCCGGGGCGCCGACAGATGCGGCGGCGGGACGCGGCACGGTGGTCAGCGGTGCCCCCTCCCCAGAGCTGGCGTCCGCCGCTGCGGTCGACGAGGCGTCGCTCATGACGTGGCGGCGTCCAGCTGCCCCCGAACGCTCTCGGCGAGCTGCGCGTACGAGTCCTCGAACTTCTGCACGGCCTCGACCTCGAGCAGTTCGATCACGTCGTCGTAGCTGATGCCGAGTGCGTTGAGCCGGTCGATGACCTCGCGAGACTCCTCGTAGGTGCCCTCGATGGCGTTGCCGCGGATCACGCCGTGATCGGCGACGGCGTCGAGCGTGGCTTCCGGCATCGTGTTCACCGTGTGCGGGGCAACCAGGTCGACGACGTACATGGTGTCGTCGTACGCAGGATCCTTCACGCCGGTGGATGCCCAGAGCGGACGCTGCACGTTTGCGCCCGCCTGCTCGAGGATGCGCCAGCGATCGGAGGTGACCACTTGGTCGAATCGCTCGTACGCCAGCCGAGCATTGGCGATGCCGGCCTTGCCGCGCAGCTGTTTCGCCTCGTCGGTGCCGAGCTTGTCCAGTCGCTTGTCGATCTCGGTGTCGACGCGCGAAACGAAGAACGAGGCGACCGAGCGGATCGTGGCGATGTTGATGCCACGCGCCTTGGCTTGTTCGAGGCCGGCGAGATAGGCGTCCATCACCGCGTCGTAGCGGTCGAGGCCGAAGATCAGCGTGATGTTCACGCTGATTCCTTCAGCCGTGGCCGCCGTGATGGCGTCCAGACCCTCGACAGTGGCCGGGATCTTGATGAGGACGTTGGGCCGGTCGACGAGCCAGTGCAGCGCCTTCGCCTCGGCCGTCGTGCGTTCGGCGTCGTGTGCGATGCGCGGGTCGACCTCGATCGACACGCGGCCGTCCTGGCCGCCGGTGCTCTCGAACACCGGCATCAGGACGTCGCAGGCCCAGCGGATGTCATAGGCCATGAGGTAGCGCACGGCGCCGTCGATGGGGATCTGGCGCATTGCGAGTTCGCGCACCTGCTCGTCGTACGCAGTGCCCTTCTCCAGTGCCTTCTGGAAGATCGTCGGGTTGCTTGTCACGCCGACGACGTGCTTGTGCTTGACGAGGTCGTCCAGATTCCCGGACTCCAGTCGTTCACGGCTGATGTCGTCGAGCCAGATGGAGACGTCCTGGTCCGAGAGATCGGCGAGCGGGTCACTCATATCTGTCTCCTTAGCGGGAATCTCAGTTGCCGGTAGTGGCGCCGCGGATCTGGCCGGCGCGTTCGAGCGCCGCGTGGGCCGCGGCAACGACGCGATCGGGCGTGAAGCCGAACTGCTCGAACAGGACGCCGCCCTCTGCGCTCGCGCCGTAGTGCTCGATGCTGATGATCTCGCCGGCGTCGCCCACGATCTCGCGCCAGCCCTGCTTCACTGCGGCCTCGACGCTGACCCTGGCCTTGATATCCGGCGGAAGCACCTGCTGCCGGTACGAGGGCGGCTGTGCGTCGAACCATTCGCGGCACGGCATCGACACGACGCGGGTGGGCCTGCCCTCGGCCTCGAGCCGTTCGCGCGCGTCGATCGCGAGTGACACCTCCGAACCCGTCGCGACGATGATCACGTCCGGCAGTCCTGCCGACGCCTCGGCGAGAACGTACCCGCCCTTCGCTGCATCGACGACCCTCGACGGCTCGAGGACCGGCAGGTTCTGGCGGGACAGCACCAGAGCGGTCGGGCGGTCGGTGTGTTCGAGCGTCGCCTTCCAGCACGCGGCCGTCTCGTTCGCATCCGCGGGCCGCACCACGTCGAGGCCGGGCATCGCCCGCAGCGCGGCGAGATGCTCGATCGGCTGGTGCGTCGGTCCGTCTCCGCCGAGGCCGATCGAGTCGTGCGTCCAGACGTAGATGGTCGGCAGTTGCATCAGCGCTGCCAGCCGTACGGGGGGCCGCATGTAGTCGCTGAACACGAGGAACGTCCCGCCGTAGACGCGGGTGGCGCCGTGCAGCGTGATGCCGTTCATGATCGAGCCCATGGCGTGTTCGCGGATGCCGAAGTGCAGGGTGCGCCCGTACGGGCCGCCCGGCCACTCCTTCGTCTGGTGGACCGACGGCACGAAGCTCGGCTCGCCTTCCATCGTGGTGTTGTTGCTTTCGGCGAGGTCTGCGGAGCCGCCCCAGAGCTCGGGCAGCACACCGGCCAGCGCGCTGAGCACCTTGCCCGATGCGGCGCGCGTCGACACGGCGTTGGGCTTGCCGTCCTTCTCGGCGGCGAACGTGGGCAGCGTCTCGGCCCAGCCCGGCGGCAGCTCGCGGCGGATCACCCGATCGAAGAGCGCGGCGCGGTCCGGGTTCCCCGCCGCCCACGCATCGAACCGCGGTTGCCACGCGGCATGCGCCTCACGCGAGCGGTTGACGACCTCGCGCGTGTGGGCCAGCACGTCGGCGCCAACGGCGAAGTGCACGTCCGGGTCGAAGCCCAGGATCTCCTTCGTCCTGCGGATCTCCTCCTCACCGAGGGCCGCGCCGTGTGCCGAACCGGTGTTCTGCTTCGTCGGCGCGGGCCAGCCGATGATCGTGCGGACGGCGATGATCGACGGCTTGTCGACGACCTGCTGGGCCTTGCCGATCGCCCGTTCCAGTGCGACGACGTCCTCGCCCGAGTCGACGCGCTGCACGTGCCACCCGTACGCCTCGTACCGACGAAGCACGTCCTCGCTGAATGCGATGTTCGTGTCGTCCTCGATCGAGATGTGGTTGTCGTCGTAGAACAGGGTCAGGTTGCCGAGTTGTTGATGCCCGGCCAGTGAGGACGCCTCGCTGGAGATGCCCTCCTCGAGGCATCCGTCGCCGGCGATCACGTAGATGTGGTGATCGAACGGAGACTCACCTGGGGCCGCGTCGGGGTCGAACAGCCCGCGTTCGCGGCGGGCGGCCATCGCCATGCCCACCGCGTTTCCGACGCCCTGGCCGAGGGGCCCCGTGGTGACCTCGACCCCAGCGGTGTGACCGTGCTCCGGATGGCCCGGGGTGAGCGACCCCCAGGTACGCAGTGCCTGCAGGTCGGACAGCTCGAGCCCGTATCCACTGAGGAACAGCTGGCAGTACTGCGTGAGCGACGCGTGCCCGTTCGACAGGATGAACCGGTCGCGGGCAACCCAGTTCGGATCCGTCGGGTCGTGCCTCATGACCCGCTGGTACAGCAGGTAGGCGAGTGGCGCCAGGCTCATCGCCGTTCCCGGATGCCCGTTGCCGACCTTCTGCACGGCATCAGCGGCCAGCAATCGCGCCGTGTCGACGGCCTTCGTGTCCAGCTCGGTCCACCACTTCGGATGCGTCGTCACGACGCGCCCCTCGCTGTCGGTCACCGTCGATCGAGTCCCTTCGACAAGTCTCTGCCCCGTCACGCCGGGAGTAGCCGCCGTACCAGTTCAGCCTAGCCACATCACCGTCGTCGCCACCGGCCACGCGGTCGGCCAGCGATGGGTGAGACTGGCGTCGAGCGCGGCGCGTACGGCAGATACCCTGGTCCCGTGACGCAGACCCCGGTTGCGCCCGTCTCTACGGGCTTCGACGGGGACGCATCGACGGCGCCGAACGGCACTGCGATGAGCCCGGTCCGGGTCGATCGCCGACGGCGCCGCACGACCCTTCAGGCCTACGTCGCCCTGACCAAGCCGCGCATTATCGAGCTTCTGCTCGTCACCACACTGCCGGCGATGATCCTCGCCGCGCGTGGTCTACCCGGATGGGCCGTCGTCGTCACGACGATGTTCGGTGGCACCCTGGCAGCGGGCAGTGCGAATGCGCTCAACTGCTACGTCGACCGCGACATCGACGCAGTCATGCGCCGCACCGGCCACCGCCCGCTGGCCCGCGAAGACGTCTCGCCACGGGGTGCGCTCATCTTCGGCCTCGCGCTCGGCGTCGCAGCCGTGGCGATGATGGCGGCCGCGACGAACTGGCTTGCCGCCGGGCTGACGCTCCTCGCCATCGCGTTCTATGTCGTCGTCTACACCATGCTGCTCAAGCGGCGTACCGCGCAGAACATCGTGTGGGGCGGTGCGGCCGGGTGTATGCCGGTGCTCATCGGCTGGTCCGCCGTCACGGGCGGACTGTCCTGGACGCCGGTGGCCATGTTCGCGATCGTCTTCTTCTGGACCCCGCCGCACTTCTGGGCGCTGGCGATCCGGTACCGCGACGACTACGCGCGGGCGGCCGTGCCCATGCTTCCCGTCGTCGCTTCGCCGCTGCGGGTCGCGCGCGAGATCGTTGTCTATTCCTGGCTGACCGTGGCCGCGACTCTCGTCCTCTGGCCGCTGGCCACCGGGTGGGTGTACGGCGCCGCGGCGGCCGTCGCGGGCATTGCTCTTCTGGCGGGGGCGCACCGGTTGCTGCGCCGCACCGTCCGTGGCGAGAATCCCCAGGCGATGCAGCTGTTCCATCTGTCCAACAGCTACCTCGCCTTCGTGTTCGTCGCGATCGCCGTCGACACGTTCCTGCGCTGAGTCACCGGCGTCGCCCCGCGTCGTCCGCGTCGTCGCGCGGCGTCGCGCGGCGTCGCCCCGCGTCGCCCCACACGGCACGACTTACGATCGACGGATGCCCTCCGTCGCGCTCGTGACCTGCCGTGACCTGCCGGCGGGCGATGAGGACGCCGAACTGCTGAATTCCGCGCTGGCAGACCGGGGCGTCGACGCCCAATGGCTCGCATGGGACGACGCCGATCAGGTGTGGACGCACGATCTCGCCGTCATTCGGTCGACGTGGGACTACACGCAGGCGCGCGATGCGTTCCTGAGTTGGGCGCGCGGCGTCGAGCGGCTCGCCAACCCGGTTGACGTGCTTGTGTGGAACTCGGACAAGACGTATCTGCGCGATCTCGAAGCCGCGGGCGTGCCGATCGTCGCGACGAGTTTCGCGGCGCCCGGTGAGGCGATCGAGTGTCCCGCTGCCGACGAGGTGATCGTCAAGCCGTCGGTCGGCGCGGGCTCGAAGGGGGCCGGGCGGTTCCGCGGGCCGGACTTCACCGCCGCGCGCGAGCATGCGGCGATGCTGCACGCGGCCGGGCGCACGGTGTTGGTGCAGCCGTACCTCGCCGAGGTCGACGTGACGGGCGAGACGGCGCTGATCTATATCGACGGGCTGTTCAGCCATGCGGTGACGAAGGGCGCGATGTTGCCGGCAGGCACCGTGAATCCGCTCGATCCAGGCTTCTCGCACTCGCTCTTCGTCGAGGAACGCATCACCCCGACCGATGCGAGTGATGCGGAGCTGGCCGTCGGTCAGCGAGCGATGACCGAGGTATCGCGGCGCTTCGGTGCTCCGTTGCTCTACGCGCGCGTTGATCTCCTACCGTCTCGCAACGGTCCGGTGCTCGTCGAACTCGAGCTGACCGAACCGTCGCTGTTCCTGGCCGAGGGCGACGGCGCGGCGGAGCGGTTCGCCGCGGCGATCGGGGCGCGGGCATGACGATCCCGATGCCCGGCGCCGAACGCGTGCGGGCCTTGCGGCGGATGAAGGTGATCGCCGGCGGGTTGCTCGTCGCTGCGGCCGCCATCTACATCGTCTGCCGGGCCCTCTGGAACGGGCACGGTGCCGCCGGCTACGTGCAGGCCGCGGCAGAAGCGTCCATGGTCGGAGGGCTCGCCGACTGGTTCGCCGTGACCGCACTGTTCCGGTACCCGCTCGGCCTGCCGATACCGCACACCGCGATCATCCCGCGGAAGAAGGATCAGATCGGCGAGGGGCTGGCCGGGTTCGTCAACGAGTACTTCCTCACCGAAGAGATCGTCGGTGAGCGGCTCGCGGCAGCGCACGTGCCTCGGCGGATCGGGGAGTGGCTCGCCGATCCCGCGCACGCTCGGCAGGTGGCCGAAGAGCTGAGCAAGGCCGTCAGCGGCATGGCCGGCGTGCTGCGCGACGACGAGCTGCGCAACGCCGTGGCGGGCTTCGCCGACAAACGGCTGCGCGAGATCGACGTAGCGCCACTGATCGCCCGATTGATCGACACGATCTGCGAATCGGGGCAGCACCAGACCGCTTTCACGGCGGCGCTGCGCGGCACGATGCGCTTCCTCGACGAGAACCGCTCTGTGTTCCGCCGACGCCTCGACCAGGAATCGCCGGAATGGGTACCGGAGTGGGTCGACGACCGGGTGTTCGCGAAGGGTTTCACGGCCCTGCAGTCCTTCCTCGCCGACGTGTCCGTCGACCCGGATCACGAACTGCGGCACACCTTCGATGGGAAGTTGCGTGATGTTGCTGCCCGCTTGCGCAGCGACCCTGCGCATGCGGCGACGATCGAGCAGGCGAAGCTCGATCTCCTCGACCGGCCCGACGTCCGGGACTGGCTGTCGACCATCTGGCTGAATGTGAAGAAGCTCGTTCTCGACGGGGCAGCCGACCCCAACTCGGATCTGCGCCGGTCGGTCGAATCGCTGACCATCAGGGCGGGTGAGGCGCTGCGGGACGATCCCGCCGTCGCGGCGAAGATCGACGAGGCTCTGCAACGCCTGACCGGACACATCGTGGCCGACTACGGCGACGACCTGGCGAGCGTGATCTCGGCGACGGTCGAGCGATGGGACACCGCCGAGACGAGCCGGCGGCTCGAGCTCCAGGTCGGGCGGGACCTGCAGTTCATCCGGATCAACGGCACGGTGGTGGGCTCGCTCGCCGGCCTCGCGATCTACACGATCAGCCAGCTCGTCTGATCGGGTTGTGCATCGGCTATCCTGTCTAGACAGACTAGACAGGATGTGGCCCATGGATGCCTGTTGGCAGGTACAGGAAGCCAAGCAACGATTCAGCGAGGTCATCCGGGAGGCGCAAGCCTCGGGACCGCAGTTCGTCACCCGCCACGGGCACGAGGTCGTCGTGATCCTCGATATCGGCGAGTACCACAAGCTCACCGGCCGTACACCTGACCTCAAGCAGCACCTGTTGGATCGCGGCGCGACGGCCGATCTCGACATCGCCCGGCCGCATGATCTAGGGCGCGAGGTCGATCTGCCCACGGCGACATGAGCTTCCTCCTCGACACCAACGTGGTATCCGAGCTCCGCCGGCCCAGACCCGACGCACAGGTCGTCCGGTGGGTGGAAGCCGTCCCGGCGACCCAGCTCTACCTGAGCGTGCTGACGATCGGCGAGCTGCGGCAGGGGATCGAACGCCTGCGGACCACCGACGCCGAACGATCGGTGTCGCTCGAAGCCTGGATATCCGTCCTCGTGACGGGCTTCTCCGACCGGATCGTCGATGTCGATGCCGCCATCGCCGAACGGTGGGGCCGGCTCAATGCGCGTGGTCTGTTGCCGGTGATCGACGGTCTGCTGGCCGCGACGGCTATCGAGCGTGACCTGACCCTCGTGACGCGCAACGTGGCCGACGTGCACCGCAGCGGGGTGCGCACCGTCAACCCTTTCCAACGCGGGTGATGCCGGCCGCCGCGCGGGGCTCCACCAGCAACACCAGCTGCAGGGCAGCGAGCCACACCAGGCAGGCCCCGAACATGTGCAGTGCCACGAGCAGGGGCGGCACATGCAGGAAGTACTGCGTGTAGCCGATCACGCCCTGCGCCAATTCGACGCCGAGCAACAGCGCAGCCGCCCGGGGCAGCGCTCGAGAGGCGTCCAGTGCGAAGGACATCGCGAGCACGCCCGCTGTCAGACCGATGAGCACCATCACGGCGTCGGCGTGCAGTTGACTGGCGCTCGATGAAGCGAGATGGATGCGATGCAGCCTGCCCGCCTTGAGGTCGCCGGCGTGTGGCCCGCTTCCGGTCACCAGGGTGCCCAGTGTCAGTACGCCGGCCGCGACCGCGACCGTCGTCCGGGCGAGCCACACGGCCTGGATCGGCACCTGCACTGCGCCGCGCTCAGACAGCCGCCACACGAGCAGCGCGTACGCCGCCAGCACCCCCATCGACAGCAGGAAGTGGCAGGCGACGGCGTAGGGGTTGAGGTCGGTGAGCACGGTGATGCCCCCGAGCACCGCCTGCGCGGGAATGCCCAGGAAGGCAACGCCCGCCAGGGGCAGCTCGCGGCGCTGGCGCCACGCGGCGACGAGCGTCAGGGCGGCGAGCAGACCGACCACGAACGTCAGCTGACGGTTGGTGAACTCGATCACCCCGTGGAACGAGTACGCCTTCGTCGGAGTGAGCGACGCGCTGGTACACGAGGGCCAGGTGGGGCAGCCCAGGCCGGAGTTGGTCAACCGCACCGCGCCGCCCGTGACGACGATCAACACATTCGCGACGAGCGAAGCCAACGCCAGGCGGCGGAGCGCGAGCGGTGACGTCGTCCACGCGAGGAATCCGCCCGGCGCTGCGGGGTGGGCGATCGGCTCGACACTCACACCCACGTCGTCACTCCCACCGGAACCAGCGAGCAGCGGCGGGCAGCGAAACCGCGGCCCACGCGAGCAGGGTGAGCAGCGCTCGGGCGGGGATCGCCGCGCCGTGCTGCAGCACTTGGTGCAGGCCGTCGGACAGCGCGGCCGACGGGAGGTACTGCAACACGTCGCGTGCGGCGGACGGGTACTTGCTGAGCGGGATGGCGATGCCGCCCGCGAACAGCAGCACCAGCCAGATCAGGTTGGCGGCCGCGAGTGTCACCTCCGCACGCAACGTTCCCGCGACCAGCAGCCCGAGGCCGCCGAACGCGAGCGTGCCGAGCACCACCAGCACGAGCACGAGCGCCGGATCGCCGTGCGGGTGCCACGCGAGCGCCATACCGGCCGCGCAGATCAACACCAGCTGCACGATCTCGAGCAGCAGGACCGCGAGCGTCTTGCCGGCGATCAGCGTCGATCGGGACAGGGCCGTGGCGCCGAGCCTCTTGAGCACGGCGTACTTGCGCTCGAATCCGGTGCCGATCGCCAGGCCCGTGAACGCCGCCGACATGACCGCCAGCGTGATGATGCTCGGCACGACGAAATCGATGCGGCGCGGTGTGTCCAGGGAGTACAGCAACGGCAGGTTGAAGAAGAACAGCAGCAGGAGCGGGATCACCAGGGTGAGCCCGACCTGCTCGCCGTTGCGGAGCAGCATCCGGAATTCCATCGCGATCTGCGCGCGCAGCATCTGGGCCCGGGGCGCCGCCCCCGGTGCCGGCACGAACGAGGTGGCGCTCATCGGGTGATCACGGCCGAAGCTCCCGTCCGGTGAGGTCCAGGAACACGTCCTCGAGCGAGCGACGCTCGACGCTCAGGTTCTCCGTCAGGACGCCCTGGCCGGCGCACCAGGCGGTCAGCGTGGCGACCAGCTGGGGGTTGACGTCACCACTGACTAGGTAGTGCCCCGGCTGCTCCTCCAGCGCGCTGGTACCCGCAGGCAGCGCCGCGACGAGCGAGGGCAGTGCCAGCCCCGCTGTGGCGCTGAAACGGATCTGTCCCTCGGCGCCCGCCCGGGTGAGCTCGGCGGGCGAGCCTGATGCCACGACACGGCCGCGGTCCATCACCACGACGGTGTCGGCGAGCTGCTCGGCCTCGTCGAGGAAGTGCGTCGTGAGCACCACGCTCACCCCGTCGGCGCGCAACTTGCGCACGAACTCCCAGGTTCCACGCCGCGCCTGCGGATCCATGCCGGCCGTCGGCTCGTCGAGGAACACCAGTTCTGGACGGGCGACGAGGGCCAGCGCCAGCGAGAGCCGCTGCTGCTGTCCGCCCGACAGGCGCTTGACGGCGGTACCGGCGACGTCGGCGAGGCCGAGGCTGGCGAGCAGCGCTTCGGGCTCGTGCGGGTGCCGTGCGTACGACGCGAACAACCGCAGCATCTCGATGGCAGTGGCGCCGGTGTAGCCGCCCACGCCGTCCTGCAGCATCACCCCGACGCGCGGACGCAGCGCCGTGCTGTCGCGGACGGGATCCAGCCCCAGGACGCGCACCGATCCCGCATCGGGCCGGCGGAATCCCTCGCAGATCTCGATCGTCGTCGTCTTGCCGGCGCCGTTCGGGCCCAGGAGGGCGAGCACCGACCCGGTGTCGACGGTGAGCGACAGCCCGTCGACGGCGCGGCGCGCGCCGTACACCTTGGCGAGGTCGCGGACCTCGAGCGCAGGCGCAGCGGCGGCGTTCACCCCGTCAGTCTAGGAATCGCGCTCAGGCCACCTGGGACGGAGCCGCGAACGCGTCGACGTAGCTCTGCTCCGACAGTTGCTGCACGGCTTCGCGGATCGTCTCGGTGACCTCACGAAGCACGCGCGAGCTGCGCTCCTCTGCAGCGCGGTCGCCGAAATACAAGGGCTCGCCGAAGCGGACCGCAACGGGGGCGAGGTGCCAACGCCGGCTACCGGGCGGCTGCACGGCGCGGGTACCGACGAGGCCGACCGGCACGACGGGGGCACCCGACCGCAGGGCCAGCCTGGCAACCCCGGTGCGGAACCGGTACAGCGAGCCATCGGGTGACCGGGTGCCCTCGGGGTAGATGCCGAGGGCAGCGCCACGCCGCAGCAGATCGACGCCGATCTCGATCGACGCCGCTGCAGAGCGGGTGTCACCGCGCGCAACAGGCACCTGGCCGAGAGCGTGGAAGGCAGCGCCCATCACGCGCCCGCGGATGCCGGGGGTGGTGAAGTACTCGGCCTTGGCGAAGTACAGCACCTGGCGGCGCGCGGCCAGGGGAGTGAAGATCTCGTCAGCGAACGAGACGTGGTTGCCGGCGATGATCACCGGGCCGGTGCGCGGAATGCCTGCTGCGCCGGTCACCGTCGGGCGGTAGAGCGTGCGTATCGCCGGGGCGACGGTGAGTTCGAGCGTCCGGTACAGCACGCCAGCAACCTACTGGGTTGGTGTGTGCAACCGGTTTGGCCGGTCGAGCTGTCTTTGCACGGTACGGGGGCCGAACAGCGCTTCCCGGGTTTGCCGACAACGGAGGTAATCGTGAACGGTGCAACGCTCAAGCCCGCACTGGCCCGCAGGCTCGTGATCGGCCTGCTCGCTTTCGGCGCGCTCGGGGTGTCCGGCGCTCAGCTGGCCTCGCATGCAGGGCCGATGCCCACCCGCAACGGCCACGCTGTCGCGATGCCGGAGTGCAGGTACCACTGGTCACCGATGTGCGGGCACCGGTAGCGGCTTATCCAGCTTCTTCCCGGCCGGTCTGACCAGTTTCCGGCCCCGATCATGGTCGGACTGCCCGGGAAGAGTGGCTCTGACCACCCGCCCCTGCGGGCCGCGCGGAAATACGTCATACTGGTGTTGTGAAAATCCCGGTCAGCACCTCGGCACCCGCCGAGGCCGACCGCACCCGTGATGCGGTGGCCCGGCTCATTCTGCAGCGTGGCCCGCAGACGGCTGCCGTGCTCGCCGACCAGCTCGCCCTGTCGGCCGCAGCGATTCGCCGCCACCTCGACGCACTCGTCGACGACGGCCTGCTCGTCGAATGCGAGCCCCGACCCGCCGCACAACGTGGCCGTGGCCGCCCTGCCCGGGCGTACGCGATCACCGACGCCGGCCGCACCGCATTCCCGCACGCCTACGACGACCTGGCCACTACCGCGCTGCGCTACCTGCACCAGACCGGCGGCGAGGGCGCCGTCGTCGCCTTCGCCGAACATCGCGCGGCGTCGCTGGCCGAGGTGCTCGAAGCCGACATCGGCCCCACGCGAGACACCTCACAGCGCGTCGAGGCGCTTGCGGAATCGCTGAGTTCACATGGTTACGCTGCCTCGACCGAACACGCCGGAGCAGGCGTGCAGATCTGCCAGCACCACTGCCCGGTTGCGCACGTCGCCGCCGAGTTTCCTCAACTGTGTGAGGCCGAGACGCGTGCCTTCGAGCGCGTGCTGGGTACCTACGTGCAGCGCCTGGCCACCATCGCGCACGGCGATGGCGTTTGCACGACGCACATCCCCGACCCGCCTGAGCGCACCACCATCCTGTCCGGGAGGACCTCACGATGACGACTGCACCAGAGCGAGTCCTGTCGCAGGACGAGCAGATCGACGCGCTCGGCCGGTACAGCTTCGGGTGGGCCGACACC
>DASYGT010000030.1:0-84537 GCA_035999365.1 Jatrophihabitantaceae bacterium | reverse complement strand
CCCGGTGGCGGATACGGTCCGCCCTCCGGTGGCGGAGGCGGCGCCTTCGATCCCAAGAGCGTCAATCCGCTCGACTGGGCGATCCTCGGCGTCGGCCTGCTCACGCTGATCTTCTCGTTCTTCGGCTTCTACACGGGCAAGGTCGCCGGTGCCGGCGTCAGCCAGTCGAAGAGTTACAGCGCGTGGCACGAGATCTTCGGCGGCGGGTTCTTCGGCTGGATCGGGATGGTGCTCGCTGTGCTCGGCGCGGCGGCACTCGCGCTCGGGCTCTTCGCGCCCACCGTGCGACTGCCCATGGCGGCCCGGGTGCTCGCGTTCGAAGGCTTCGCGATCGGCTTCATCTGCGAAGTCCTCGCGATCTTCATCCACCCGAAGTTCTATCACTCGAACCAGTCAGAGTTCGGCTTCACGCTGAAGGTCGACTTCGGCCACGGGTTCAGCTTCTGGATCGTGCTGATCCTGACTGCGGCGGGCACCGTGCTCGCGCTCATGCGGGCTCAGCAGACCGGTAGCAAGCTGCCCGGTCCGATGGGCAGCCTGCCGAAGATCGGCCGCTGACCCACTAGCGCTAACCGAAGGGCCGGGACACGGAACGTCCCGGCCCTTCGGCGTGTCTGGACGAATCGGCGGTCCTCGTTTGCCAGCCTGGGGTCATGGCCGCTGTGCGTGAGGGCGCCGCACTCGGCGAGGTCGAATCCGGGCGCGGCGATGTCGATGGCGCGCGCCGCAGTGTGGTCCCCGATGCGGCGGGGCGCTCGCTGTGGCTGGCCGCTGTCTGGACCGGTGTCGGGGCCGCCGTCGTCTGCGTGACCCTGGCGATCGTCGCAGTCGCCATCTGCTGGTTGCCCGTGTCGGGCGCGCACGGGCATCCGACGTCGGCCGTGCGTGCCGGGCTGCTGACATTCCTCGCGTCACTACACGGTGGCGTCACAGTCGACGGCACCAGCACGCAGTTCGTCCCGCTGGGCATGACTCTCGTCGTCGTCCTCACGGCCTGGCGAGCGGGCGCCGGGCTGGGTGACGCCGCGGCGTCATTGGACGAACGCGATCCGGCGCGGCTCGCGATTGCCGCTGCACTGCAAGCAGCGAGCTTCACCTGTGCGGCCCTGGTCGCGGTGCCATTCGGGCATCTCGGCTCGAGCAGCGCGCCGCTGCTGGGCGTGGCCGGGGCCGGCTTGCTGTTGTTCGCCGCCGTGGGCGGAAGCTCGTTCATCCGTACCTCGGCGTTGCGGGAGTGGTGCTCCGCCCGCCAGCCTGCCTTCGTGGCTCCGGCGGCGCGCGCCGCCGGAGTCGCGGTGCTGGTCTACCTGGGTGCCGGTGCGGTCCTCGTGGCCGGGTCGCTCGTGGTGCACGCCTCGCGGGTGGAGGCGCTGTCGCGCCAGGTCGGCGGTGGATGGGGCAGCGTCCCGATCGTGCTGCTCGGCCTTCTGGCTGCGCCGAACGCTGTGATCGCCGGATCCTCCTATCTCAGCGGCGCTGGGTTCACGGTCGGGGGTACCTCGGTGGGCGTGCTGTCGACGTCGCACGGGATCCTGCCCGCGTTCCCCATCCTCGGTGCGGTTCCGATCGGGCACGGCGCCACGTGGTACGTGTGGGTCATGGTCGGTGCGACACCGATGCTGGCCGGCCTGTGCGTCGCGCTGATGGCCGCTCGAAATGTTGGGTGGGGGGCTCGGATGCGTGAGGTCGCGACGGCCGCCGCCCTGGCCGGCGTCGCGTGGTCGGTACTCGCGTGGCAGGGCGGCGGGGGAATCGGGTCGGGTCGCCTCGCGGTGATCGGCGCGTCGTGGTGGCAGGTCGGTGGGATGGTGCTCGGGGAGGTTGCCGTGACCGCCGGTGTGACCTTGGCGGTGCGCGCGGCATGGGCCGCGGTGCGCGGCGGTGGCGCAACGGGAGGCACCGTCGTCGCCTGGCTTGCGCGCGCCGACACCGAGGTGCTGCCGAGCGCAGGCGAGCGCATCCCGCCGAAGGGCAGCCCGGGGCGGAAGGCCGACGAGGCGGGCAAGCTCGCCGGGTAGGGTTGCCGCGTGCCGGGCCGTGCCGTACGCATCGTCGTTCTCGCGTCCGGAAGTGGCAGCACACTCCAGGCCATCCTCGACGCCGCCGACCTCGGCGGTGTCGTCGTGGCAGCCGGCACCGACGTCCCCGACTGCTTGGCGATGCAGCGCGCTTCATCGATCGGCGTGACCACATTCGCCGTCGCGATGCGCGACTACCGCGACCGGGAAAGCTGGAATGTGGCGCTCGCCGAGGCCATCGCCTCGTTCCGACCCGATCTGGTCGTCCTCGCCGGGTTCATGCGGCTGCTCTCGCCGACGGTGGTGAACCGCTTCCGGATCGTCAACACGCACCCCGCCTTGCTTCCGGAGTTCCCGGGTGCCCACGCGATCCGCGATGCGCTCGACGCCGGCGTCGACAAGACCGGGGTCACCGTGCACTGGGTCGATGAGGGCGTCGACACCGGACCGGTCATCGCCCAGGCCGCCGTCGCGGTCGAAGCCGGCGACGATGAGCAGTCGTTGCGGGAGCGCATCCAGGCTGTAGAGAAACCCCTGTACGTCAAAGCGATTCACGACCTATGCCAGGAGCTGCAGTGACCAGGATTTCCATCCGCCGCGCGTTGGTCAGCGTCTACGACAAGACCGGACTCGAGGAACTCGCCCGCGGCCTGGACGAAGCGGGCGTCGAGATCGTCTCGACCGGGTCTACCGCGGCCCGCATTCGCGAGCTCGGAATTCCGGTAACCCCGGTGGACGCGATCACGGGGTTCCCGGAGATTCTCGGCGGGCGGGTGAAGACGCTGCACCCGAACGTGCACGCCGGGCTGCTTGCCGATCAGAACGACGCCGCGCACATGTCGACCATCGACGAGCTCGGCATCGCTGCGTTTCAGCTGCTCGTCGTGAACCTCTACCCGTTCCGCGAAACGGTGGCCAGTGGCGCCGAACCGCCGCAGGTCATCGAGCAGATCGACATCGGCGGCCCGGCGATGGTGCGGGCGAGCGCGAAGAACCACGGATCGATCGCTGTGGTGGTCGATCCAGCCCGCTATGGCGAGGTGCTGCACGCGGTTCGCGCGGGAGGCTTCGATCTTGCCGCCCGTCAGCGCCTCGCCGTAGACGCGTTCCGGCACACCGCCGGCTACGACATCGCGGTGGCGTCCTGGCTCGGCAATGTCGTTTCGCCCGACGACGTCGTGGCCGGTGAGCCGAGCGGCTTTCCCGGATGGATAGCCGCCTCGTGGGAGCGGGCGGCGGTACTGCGCTACGGCGAGAATCCGCACCAGCAGGCGGCGCTGTACGTCGCGCCTGGAGGTGCCGGGTTGGCGCAGGCCGATCAGCTGGCCGGCAAGGAGATGAGCTACAACAACTACGTCGACGGCGACGCTGCCCGGCGGGCGGCCTATGACTTCGACGAACCCTGCGTCGCGATCATCAAACATGCCAACCCCTGCGGCATCGCCATCGGTGCTGACATTGCCGAGGCGCATCGCAAGGCGCACGCATGTGACCCGGTCAGCGCGTACGGCGGCGTCATAGCGGCCAACCGTCCAGTCAGCGCCGCGATGGCCCATCAGCTTGCGGACATCTTCACCGAGGTGATCGTCGCGCCGTCGTTCGACGACGATGCACTCGACGCGCTGCAGACGAAGAAGAACTTGCGGCTGCTCGTTGCCGCGGCGCCGCCGAAGGGCCGCGCGACCGAGATGCGGCCGATCAGCGGCGGCGTGCTTGTGCAGCGCGCCGACGGCATCGACGCGCCCGGTGACGACGTGGCCACCTGGACCCTGGTCGCGGGCGATGCAGCCGACGCCACCACGCTGGCCGATCTCAGCTTCGCCTGGCGTGCGATCCGCGCCGTGAAGTCGAACGCGATCCTCATCGCCCGCGACGGGGCGACGGTCGGTGTCGGCATGGGGCAGGTGAACCGGGTCGATTCGTGCCGCCTGGCCGTCGAACGGGGGGGCGAGCGGGTCCCCGGAGCGGTTGCCGCGTCCGATGCGTTCTTCCCCTTCCCGGACGGTCTGCAGGTGCTGATCGATGGCGGCGTGCGCGCTGTCGTGCAGCCCGGCGGTTCGATCCGCGACGCCGACGTGATCGAGGCTGCCGCGAGCGCAGGCGTCACCATGTACGTCACGGGGGCGCGGCACTTTGCCCACTGAGCTGGCACGCATTGACCCAGCACTCATTGACCCGGCGGGTATTGAGAGGATGCGCGCGTGACGGCAGTTCCGCTCGACGGCAAGGCAACGCTCGGCGCGATCAAGGCCGAACTGGCCACCCGCGTGGCTGCGCTGGCCGAGCGCGGCATCGTTCCCGGACTCGGCACCGTCCTCGTCGGAGACGACCCGGCAAGCCGGTGGTACGTCAACGCCAAACACAAGGACTGCGCCGAGATCGGCATTGCCAGCATCCAGCGCGAGCTACCGGCTACCGCCACCCAAGCCGATGTCGAGAAGGTGGTCGCGGAGCTCAACGCCGACCCCGCGTGCACGGCGTTCCTCGTGCAACAACCGACCGGACTGGACGAGTTCGCGATCCTCGCGGCGGTCGACCCGCACAAGGACGTCGACGGACTGCACCCGGTGAACCTCGGCTGGCTCGTGCTGGGCAAGCCTGCTCCGCTGCCATGCACGCCCACGGGCATCATCGAGCTGCTGCGTCGCTACGACGTTGCGATCGCGGGTGCGCATGTCGTCGTGGTCGGGCGCGGCATCACTGTCGGGCGTCCTCTCGCCCTGATGCTCACGCGCCGCAGTGAGAACGCCACCGTCACGGTCTGTCATACCGGCACACGCGACCTCGCCGCACGGGTACGTGAGGCCGACATCGTCGTCGCCGCGGCAGGCTCCGCCGGCCTGATCTCGGCCGAGATGGTGAAGCCCGGCGCGGCGGTGCTCGACGCGGGGGTGAGCCGCATCGACGGGAAGATCGCGGGCGACGTGCAACCCGATGTCGCGCAGGTCGCCGGATACCTGACCCCGAACCCAGGCGGCGTCGGACCGATGACGCGCGCGATGCTGCTCAGCAACGTCGTTCAGGCCGCCGAAGAATCGGCCGACCATCCCGCCGCGCAGTCGATCAGCGGGTGACGGCGGTCATGGTGCTGCAAGTGCGCCGCCGAGCGCGTGCGCAGGCACCATTCCTGCTCGTCCTGCTCGTCGTTCTCGGTGCCGTGGCCTTCCTGACCATCGAGCCCGGGCACTGGGTGCGGGGCACGGCGGTGATCGCCGGCGCCATGCTGCTCGCCGGGGCCTTGCGCCTGCTCCTGCCTGAGGCGCGCATCGGCATGCTCGCCGTCCGCGGCCGGTGGTGGGACGCGCTGTGCTATCTCGCACTCGGGCTGGTCATCCTGCTCGCCGACCTCCGCCTGCGGTACTGAATCCAGCGCCGACTAGCCTTTTTCAGCGGAGCTTCCCGCGGCCGGTACCGCCGCGCATCGCCGACCCGAGTCAGAGGAGAACGTCATGCCAGAGTCCGCCCGCCGGGGAAAGGTCACCGTCGTCGGTGCCGGGTTCTACGGATCCACAACGGCGCAGCGACTGGCTGAGTACGACGTGTTCGACACCGTCGTGCTGACCGACATCGTCGAGGGCAAGCCCGAAGGCCTGGCCCTCGACCTCAACCAGTCGCGTCCGATCGAGAGGTTCGAAACGACCGTCGTCGGCGCGACGACGACCCCTGACGGGGGCGGCTACGAAGCCACGGCCGATTCCGACGTCGTGGTGATCACGGCCGGACTCCCGCGCAAGCCCGGGATGAGCCGGATGGACCTGCTCGAGGTGAACGCCAAGATCGTTCGTGGGGTCGCGGAGAACATCGCGAAGCACTCGCCGAATGCCGTGCTCGTGGTCGTGTCCAATCCCCTCGACGAGATGACGGCGCTGGCGCAGCTGGCATCGCAGTTCCCGAAGAACCGAGTGTTCGGACAGGCCGGCGTGCTGGACACCGCGCGCTTCACCAACAACGTCGCGACGACACTCGGCGTGCCGGTGGGTTCCGTGCAGACACTCACGCTGGGATCGCACGGCGACACGATGGTGCCGGTCCCGTCGGCCTGCTTCGTCGACGGTAAGCCGCTCGCCGATGTCATGGACGCGGCGACGATCGATGAGCTCGTGACCCGCACGCGCAACGGCGGTGCCGAGGTGGTCGCGCTGCTCAAGACGGGGTCGGCGTACTACGCGCCGTCAGCCGCTGCCGCGCGTATGGCGAAGGCCGTCATCGAAGACTCGGGCGCGGTGATTCCGGTGTGCGCCTGGGTCGATGGCGAGTACGGAATCAGCGGCGTCTACCTCGGCGTGGAGGCCGAGATCGGCCGCCAGGGGGTGGGGCGGATCGTTGAGCGCGACCTGACCGAGACCGAGCTGGCCGGGCTCACGGAGGCGGCCGAAGCCGTCCGCGCGAAGCAGGCCGACATCGCGCACCTGTAGCAACCCCGACGTCCCGCTTCGGGGAGAGTTTCCGTCGCCTGGCGGGGGAAAGTCTCCCTAAAGCGTGGGGGGGAGCGGGGTGCGGCGGTTCAGATGACGCAGCGCCGCCGCGTCACCCGGCCCGTGGCGCTCCGCAAGGCGGCGGGCCACCTCGGCGCGATGCGCATCGTCGACGTTGCCGCCGTACTTGAACTTCGCGTGCACCTCGCGGATCGTCAGCCGAATCCCGCGGATCCCCGCGAGCCGCCGGCCGTGGTCGAGGGGATCGGCCGCGCTGCCTCCGGGCTCGGTCTCGCCGAGCTGGATACGCAGGATCTCGGCCTTGCCTTCGTCGTCGTCGACGATCTCGGCGGAACCGACGAGCTGCGCGGCCGCGTAATAGGTCGTCGGGATGCCGAACCGCGGGTCCTCGTCCCCGATGGCCTTCCATGCCGACGGGACGTAGGCCCAATCGCCGGCGACGCTCAGCAGCGCCATCGGGTTCTCGTCGAGCGCCTCCCAGATGGGGTTCGGGCGCGCGAGATGCAGCACCACCAGTTCGGGGGAGACCAGCGCGAACTGGGTCGGCACGACGATCGGTACCGCGCGACCGGTCCCGCCGGCGACAAAGTGCGCGAATCCCTGGGCACGGACGAACGCCTGCCATTCGTCGGCGGACTGCCCGGTATCCCAGGGATGGATCAGCATGAGGCGTTCCCCGTCATGCCTGAATGCTGCTCCCGGTGGCGGTCGGCTGGTAGCCGGGGCGACCCGCCGCGCTCCATTCCTCCCACAGGGCGAAGAAGTCGGCCCCGAACGGGTCCTGCCCCCGCGCGGGCATCGACGCTCGCCGGATGCTGAAGTCCAACGGAGCCAGGTCGACGGCAGATCGGAACTGGCGTTCGGCGGCGTCCACATGACCGTGACGGTGCAGCCAGGCGGCGAGGCGTCGGTGTGCCCGCGCGGCGCGCAGTTCCGACGATGCCGGCATGGCCGCGACGGTGGGCGCGGGCCCGCCGTGCGCCCAGGCTCGCAGCGCGTCGTGGTGAGCCGCTGCAGGCACCTCGGTGAACTCGATGAATTGGTCGTCGCCCGGCGCGATGCTGGGCGCCTTGACCACGGTGCCGTCGTCGTCGAGCCACACCGTGGCGGGGACGTTCACGATGCCGAACAGGTCCGACAGCTGGTGCTCGCTGTCGATTGCGACGGTGAGGCCCGGTACGCGCGAGGTCCACTTGCGCACCGCGGCGACGTCGTCGTCCAGAGCCACCGTGACGATGTCCACCGAGTCGGCCAGCTCCTCGGCCAGCTGCAGCCACGCGGGCAGCTCGTATCGGCAGCCGCACCACGTCGACCAGGCGACCAGTGCGGTCTTGCGGCCGGTGCGCGTGACCGCGGTCGGCGCGCCCGTCACGTCGGGAAGCGACAGGTCCGGGGCGCGATCGCCCGGCTGCACCGTCGCACCCGCAGCGGCGCCGAACGCCGCGACGACTCGATCGGCGAGCACTTCAACGGCGACCGGCCGGTGCAACGCCGCCGCGAGCGCAGCCAGGTCCACCGGCGCGGTGAGCTGGGCGGGTAAGCAGACCTCGCCGCGGCACAGGCCCTGAGGCTTGAGCTCCCACCCCGTTGCGGCGTGGATCGCGGCGGGATCGACGTGAACTGTCGTGCCGTCGACCGCTGCGTCTACCTCGGATTCGCGGTCGTCGAACATCACGACGAGGGGAAGGTGCGCCATGGCTCGCACACTAGAACAGGTTCTCGTCGACGGCGAGGCTCGTGGTGATACGAGCGGCTCAGCCGAATTCCCCGAGCACCGCCGAGCGCAGCACGTCCAGGCCGACGCTGCCGATATCGAGCGCGGAGCGATGGAACCCCTTCAGGTCGAACGCGTCACCCTGCTCGGCCCGCGCGTCCTCGCGCAGTTGCAGCCACATCCGCTCGCCGATCTTGTACGACGGTGCCTGACCCGGCCAGCCGAGATATCGCTCGAGTTCGAACCGGAGGAAGGCGTCGTCGCGCGAGCAGTGCGCGGTGAAGAACCTCCACGCCCTGTCGTAGTCCCACTCGCCTCCGCCCACTTCGGCTGGAGCCTCGAAGTCACAGTGGATGCCGATGTCGAGCACCACTCGCGCGGCTCGCATCGACTGCGCGTCGAGCATGCCGAGGTAGTCGCCCGGATCGTCCAGATAGCCGAGGTCGGCCATCAGACGTTCGGCGTAGAGCGCCCACCCCTCGCCGTGACCGCTGACCCACGACGCGATCCGGCGCCAGCGGTTGAGCAGTGCGCGTCGGTAGATGGTCTGCGCGACCTGAAGGTGATGTCCGGGCACCCCTTCGTGGTAGACGGTCGTCAGCTCGCCCCACGTCGAGAATTCGGTGACCCCGGAGGGGACCGACCACCACATCCGCCCTGGCCGGGTCGTCAGGTCCTCGCTGGGCTGGGTGTAGTAGATCCCCCCGGTGTGCGTCGGAGCGATCCTGCACTCGAGCCGTCGGATCGGGTCCGGGATGTCGAAGTGGGTGCCGGTGAGCGCGCTCACCGCGGCATCCGACTTCTCCTGCATCCACGCTTGGAGGGCGTCCGTGCCCTGCAGCCTTCGGGCCGGGTCTGCGTCGAGGTGCGCCATCGCCTCGCGAACGGAGGCGCCGGGCGTGATGCGCTCAGCAGTGCGCTCCATCTCGGCGGTGATCCTGGCCAGCTCCTCCTGCCCCCACGCGTACGTCTCCTCGAGATCGACTTGCGAGCCGAGGAACGACCGCGAATGCAGTGTGTAGAGCTCGCGCCCGATCGCGTCGCGCTCGGGGGCCAGCGGCAGCAACTCCTCGCGCAGGTATGTCTGCAGCCGCGCGTACGCGTCAGACGCGGCGGCGGCGCCACGGTCGAGATCGCTGTGCACGGCTGCCGGCAATGCGTCGCCGCTGTCCGGCCGGGCGCCGCGCGCGAAGGCGGCGAAGAAGCCGTGGGGGCCGACGACGTCGTCGCACTGGGCGATGCCGGCGAGCACCTGGCGGCGTGGGCTGACGTTTCCGCGCGCGCCCCCGAGCCGTAGCGACGCGATGTAGCCATCGACCGACGGGCCGACGGCTGACAATCGGCGGGCGAGCGTCGCCCAGTCGTCGACCGTCGCGGTAGGCGTGAGGTCGAACGTGTCCCTGATGGTCTGCAGCGGTGAGGCGATGTTCTTGAGGTCGGCCTCCTCGGCTCCCGTAGCCCGAATCTCCTCGCCGATCTCGAGCGCCTCACCCAGCGCAGCTACGGTGATGCGGTCGTTGGCGTCGGTGGGCCGGGCGGCCGCCAGCGCTGCCAGGGTGCGGCGCCGCAGTCCGGACCGCTCCTCGTACCAGTCAGGACTCAGTTCGGGCAGCTGGTGATCGTGGCCGGCGACGCCGAAGTAGGTGGCCATCATCGGGTCGTGTACTGCCCACGTGTCGAGGTAGGTGTCAGCGACCCGGTCGACGTCGGTGGGGATGCGGGTCTCGGTCATCTGTTGAGACTATGGCGGCGCCGCCACTGAGTAGGGGCGCCCGTGCGGTCGTCCCGGCGGCGAGATATCTTGACACCAAGAGAATCCGGTTGGAGGTCGCATCCCGCATGGCGAAGATCAAGGTGCAAGGAACGATCGTCGAGCTCGACGGTGACGAGATGACCCGCATCATCTGGCAGTTCATCAAGGACAAGTTGATCATCCCGTACCTCGACGTGAATCTTGAGTACTACGACCTCGGCATCGAGCACCGCGACGCCACCGACGACCAGGTGACGATCGACGCCGCCAACGCCATCAAGCGCCACGGCGTCGGCGTCAAGTGCGCGACCATCACCCCGGACGAGGCACGCGTCGAGGAATTCGGCCTGAAGAAGATGTGGAAGTCGCCGAACGGCACGATCCGCAACATTCTCGGAGGAGTGATCTTCCGCGAGCCGATCGTGATGAGCAACGTCCCGCGCCTGGTGCCCGGGTGGACGAAGCCGATCATCATCGGCCGTCATGCGTTCGGAGACCAGTACCGCGCCACCGATCTCGTCGTCCCGGGCGAGGGCACGCTGACACTCACCTTCGCGCCCAAGGACGGCAGCGAGCCGATCGAGCTGAACGTCTTCGACTTCCCCGGGGGCGGGGTGGCCATGGCGATGTACAACCTCGACGAGTCGATCCGCGACTTCGCCCGTGCCTCGATGCGCTATGGCCTCGATCGCAAGCTGCCCGTGTACCTGTCGACGAAGAACACGATCCTCAAGGCATACGACGGCCGCTTCAAGGACCTGTTCGCCGAGATCTTCGAGGCCGAGTTCAAGGCCGACTTCGACGCCGCCGGCATCACGTACGAGCACCGCTTGATCGACGACATGGTGGCCGCGGCGCTCAAGTGGGAGGGCGGCTACGTCTGGGCCTGCAAGAACTACGACGGTGATGTCCAGTCCGACACGGTTGCCCAGGGTTTCGGTTCCCTAGGCCTGATGACCTCCGTGCTGATGACGCCCGACGGCAAGACGGTCGAGGCCGAGGCCGCCCATGGAACTGTTACCCGCCACTTCCGTCAGCATCAGGCCGGCAAGCCGACGTCGACGAATCCGATCGCGTCGATCTTCGCGTGGACGCAGGGTCTCGCGGCGCGAGGCAAGATGGACGGGACTGCCGACGTCACGGAGTTCGCGCGCACCCTGGAGCGGGTCTGCGTCGAGACGGTCGAGGGCGGGCAGATGACCAAGGACCTTGCCTTGCTGATCGGCCCGGCTGCCCCATGGCTTACCACTGAAGCGTTTTTGGACGCGATCGACGCCAACCTGCAGCAGGCGATGGCCTGAGCCCCTGCCGGTGACCAACGGCCCCCAAGCCTGCGACATCGCCGGTCGACGGGGTGTTGATCAAGGAATTGGGGTAGGAGCTTCTCGGTAGATCGTTGCCGCTCTGTGACCGTGGTCACGTATGACTTCGCGTTACAGATAGGTAGCGTCCGGATGGCGGGTCGATGACGACCCGGCTTCAGCGGCCCTCGGCCGCGGCCGAGGAGGCACCATGCTGGCGTGTGAGCGACACGGGTCCGGCGAGCCGCTGGTCCTTGTCCACGGCGTCACGCACCGACGCCAGGCGTGGTACCCGGTGCTAGACCAGCTGGCCGAGCACCGCGAGGTGATCCTCGTCGATCTGCCGGGGCACGGCCAGTCCGACCCGTTCGACACCGACGGCCTGCCTGTCGCCGAGGCGCTGCGCCGCGACTTCCGGCAGTTCCTCACCGAACAGGAGCTGGATCGCCCGCACGTTGCCGGCAACTCCCTCGGTGGTCGCGTCGCGCTCGAGGCCGGCGCTTCGGGCGACGCCCGCAGTGTCACTGCCCTCTCCCCGGCCGGCTTCTGGCGCACCGAGGCATCCTTCGCCTACACCCGCAAGCTCTTCCTCTCCGCCGCGAACATGAGCGAGCGGCTGGGTCCGCGCGTCGAACTGCTCTCGCGAACGTCAGCTGGGCGCCGCGTCATGTACAGCGTGCTCATGGCGCATCCCGCGCGCGTCTCACGCGATCACGCGATGGGCGATATCCGCGCCTTCAACTACGCACGGCCGGCGCTGCACCGTCTGCTGGCAGCCGCCACGCCGTTCACCGATCCGATCCCCGCGGACGTCCCGGTGACGATCGCGTGGGGAGCACGCGACATGGTGCTGCCGCCGTGGCAGGCACAGGTGGCGCGCGAGCTGCTACCGAACGCTGCTCACATCATGATGCGCGGCGTGGGGCACGTGCCCATGCACGACGCCCCCGACTTCGTCGCGCGGGTGCTCCTGCGGGGTAGCGAGTCGGTCGCCGAGGTGGCGCCGATCGCCTCCGCGGCATCCGCCCGCCCGAGGGCACGCCGCAAGGCGGCCGCCGTCACCGCGTGATCCTGGCGTCGCCTCGCCCGGCCCCGCCCGGCCGGGCTTCGTAGACTGACCGTCGTGGGCCACACGCTGCTCAACGTCGGCATCGTGCTGGTGCTGATCATCATCGAGGGAATCTTCGTCGCGGCGGAGATCGCCCTCGTCTCGCTGCGCGACGGGCAGGTCCGTGCACTGGCCGAATCCGGCCGCCGCGGGGCGGCCGTCGCCCGGCTGACGAGCGATCCGAACCGGTTCCTCGCAGCAGTGCAGATCGGCGTCACCTCCACTGCCCTGCTGTCGAGTGCCTACGGCGCGGTGACCTTGTCGGCAGAGGCGAAAGACTTCCTCATCCGGCACGGATGGACTCGTGGGCTGGCCGGCGCTGCCGGCATCATCGGTGTCACGTTGATCATCTCGTTCGTCACGCTGGTGATCGGCGAGCTCGCGCCGAAGCGGCTGGCGCTGCAGCGGGCGGAGTCCGCGGCGCGGTTGTTCGCGCCGCCGCTCGATCGGATCGCCCGGATCTTCCGTCCCGTCATCTGGCTCTTGTCGAAGGCGACCGACGTGATCGTGCGCCTGCTCGGTGGCGATCCGGGTGCCGCACGCGAACCGATCGGTGACGACGAACTGCGCGGCATCGTTGCCGCGCACGAATCGCTGTCCTCCGACGAGCGCAGGTTGATCGACGACGTCTTCGCGGCGGGGGAGCGGTCGATCGACGAGATCATGGTGCCGCGGCCTGACGTGACCTTCCTCGAGGCGACGATGACGGCGACGCGCGCGGCCAAGTTCGCCGGCGAGTCACCGCATTCGAGATACCCCGTCATCGGGCGTGGGCAGGACGACGTGATCGGCTTCGTGCACATCCGGGATCTGGTGCTCGGCGAGGCGCGGCTCGATCGGCACCGCACGGTCGGTGACCTGGCGCGCGACATCAAGCGCATGCCCGGTTCGAAGCACGTACTCGCTGCGCTCTCGGAGATGCGGCGCGAAGGGCATCACCTCGCCATCGTCGTCGATGAGTACGGCGGCACCGACGGGATCGTCACCCTGGAGGACCTCATCGAAGAGGTCATCGGCGACATCCGCGACGAGTACGACGCTCCCGAAGGCGCCCCACACCGGCAGGACGGCGGGGCGGTGGACGTGGACGGGAAGCTCAATCTGGACGAGATCGCCGAACTCACCGGTTTGGAGCTGCCGGAAGGTCCGTACACGACCATCGGCGGTTATCTCATGGCGGTGGTGGGTCGTTTGCCGCAGATTCATGACACGGTCGTGCACGACGGGTTCCGTCTCGAGGTGACCGACGTCGAGGGACGCCGCGCCGCGCGGATCGTCATCACGCCGCCGTCGGACAGGACCGAAAAGACCGATACCGCGGGTGCCACAATCGAACGTCATGGAGCCGACACGTGACGACCAGTCGAGCCATCAGGTGAGCGCCGGACGGCCGCTGCGCGTGCTGTCGGGGATCCAACCGACATCGGACTCGTTCCACCTCGGCAACTACCTCGGCGCGATCAAGCACTGGGTCGGGCTGCAGGACACGCACGATGCGTTCTACTGCGTCGTCGATCTGCATGCCATCACGCTGAACCCGCCGGCGCCCGACGAGCTGCGGCACCGCACGCGGGTGTCGGCGGCGCAGCTGCTCGCAGCCGGCCTCGAACCGTCGCGCTGCACATTGTTCGTCCAGAGCCAGGTGCCGCAACACACTCAACTGTCCTGGGTGTTCGAGTGCCTTGCCGGGTACGGCGAGGCAACCCGGATGACCCAGTTCAAGGACAAGTCGTCGCGCTCCGGCGGCGACCGCGTATCCGTCGGGTTGCTCACCTACCCGATCCTGCAGGTCGCCGACATCGTGCTGTATCAGGCCGACGCCGTTCCGGTGGGCGAAGACCAGCGCCAGCACCTGGAACTGACGCGCGATCTCGCCCAGCGCTTCAACACCCGCTACGGAGACACCTTTACGGTCCCGGCCGCGTTCATCCCGAAACAGACGGCCAAGATCCTCGATCTGCAGGACCCGTCGTCGAAGATGAGCAAGTCGCTGGCCGACGCAGGCACTATCAACCTGCTCGACGATCCCTCGGCGATCAGCAAGAAGTTCCGGCGCGCAGTCACCGACGCGGGCAGCGAGGTGCGCTTCGATCCAGGTGCGCAGCCCGGCGTGTCCAACCTGCTGTCGATCCTCGCGGCCGTGACCGACCGCGACCCAATGGACGTCTGCGGCGACTTCGCGGGCCAGGGTTACGGAGCGCTCAAGTCCGCAGCCGCCGACGCCGTGATCGCGTTCGCCGAGCCCTTCGCCAAACGTACGGCCGAACTGCTCGCCGATCCCGCCGAGCTGGACCGCATCCTTGCGGCTGGCGCAGTGCGGGCGCGCGAGGTTGCCTCGGCCACCCTGTCGACCGCATATGAGCGAGTGGGCTTCCTCGCCGCTCCCGAGCACTGACCTCGTGTCCGACACCCTGACGCTCGGCGTCGCCATCGCCATACCCCAGCCGCATGCCACCGTGCTCACCAAGTGGCGCAGGCAGATCGGAGATCCGGCCGCCGACCTGATCTGGCCGCACGTGACGCTCCTGCCGCCGACACCGGTGACCGCAGGGGCGATGGACGAGATCCACTCTCACCTGCGCGCAGCGGCGGCGAGCAGTTCGCCGTTCGTGATGCATCTGTCCGGCACGGGCACGTTCCGGCCGACCTCCCCAGTCGTGTTCATTCAGATTTCGCGCGGTGTGTCCGACTGCGAACTGTTAGAGGAGGCGATCCGGCGGGGACCGCTACATCGGGATCTCGATTTCCCGTACCACCCACACGTGACCGTTGCACACGAGGTGACTGATGACGCGCTCGACGAGGCCTACGACGGGCTCGCCGGATTCGTCGCGCGCTTTCCCGTCTCCTCCTTCGCCCTCTTCTCCCGCGCCAAGGACGGACGGTGGCAGTGGCACACCGAGTTCGCACTCGGCGGCGCAGCGAGTGAGTGACGGCAAGAACGTCCTCACCCGCGCCAAGGATGCGGCAGGTGCCCGCTGGAATGCGCTCAAGGTCCGTTCGGCGGCGCTGCGCCACATCGTTGCCGCCTGGAAATTGCTGTCCGAGAACAATGGCGGCCAGTACGCGGCGGCGATCACCTACTACAGCTTCCTCGCACTGTTCCCGCTGCTGCTGCTTGCCGTCGCGATCACCGGCTTCGTCCTTCATGCGCACCCGGCAGCGCAGCAGAGCCTGTTGAACCATGTCACCGCGAACGTGCCCGGTGATCTCGGCCGCACGCTGCGATCGTCCATCGATACCGCGATCAAGCAGCGCACCGGCGTGGGCATCGTCGGTCTCGTGGGCGTGGTGCTGACCGGCCTCGGCTGGGTCGGCAACCTGCGTGCGGCTATCGACGCGGTATGGGGCGTGCGTCCCGAACCAGGGAACTTCGTGATGGCACGGCTGCGGAATCTGCTCGTCCTCGGTGGTCTGGGGATCGGCGTCCTCATCTCGCTCGGCCTCACCGTCATCGGCACCGCAGTAACCGACCAGATCGTGCGCGGCCTAGGGCTCGATCATGTCTCAGGCATGCACGCCGTCGTCACGGTGCTCGGGCTGCTGCTGGCCGTGGTCGGTGACGTCGTCATCTTCTTCTGGCTCTTCGTCCAGCTGCCCGCGGCGAATGTGCCGCGCCGCGCCGGACTTCGTGGAGCGGTGCTGGCGGCCGTCGGTCTCGAGATCTTGAAGATCGTGGGGACGTACACGATTGCGAAGACGTCGCACAGCCCGACAGCCGGACCGTTCGCCGGCCTCGTCGCCGTGCTCATCTGGATCCAGCTGGTGGCCAGGTACCTGCTCTTCTGCGCGGCCTGGATTGCTGTCAGTGTCGAAGCGCGCGGCGCAGTCGCCACGCCACCACGCTAGCGGTGATCGATCCGCCGAGTAGCACCCAGATGATCCAGCCGGAATCGCCGTGTCCGCCGATACGCGCCAACGTCACCGAACCAGCTCGCCTGACGGTGGTGGTGGCTGTCGACGCCGGCGGCGGGGGTGGGGTGTCGAGGTGCCCGACGGGCGGGGTTCCGGGTGGTAACGCGAAACCCCAGTTGATCAGGTCACGCGCCTGCTGCCACTGGTCTGACGGCCACCGCTGCGCGCGCAGGAACACGACACCGAGACGCCGGCCCTGTCGTTGTATCGCCCCGACGAAGGTGTGCTGCGCGGCGTCGGTGTAGCCGGTCTTCGCGACGAGTGCGCCCGGGACGGTGCTGAGGAACAGCTCGTTCTGGTTGTGCAGGGTCACCGGGCCGTAGCCGTTGATTGCCTGATGCGGAAGCGTTGCCGTCGCCTGGCGGTCGTAGGTGACGAATCGTCGATCGTTCAGCGCGGTACGCAGGAACAGCGCCATGTCGTACGCGCTGGTCAATTGCTGCCAGCCGTCGAGGCCGCTCGGCGTCTGAACGAAGGTGTCGTATGCGCCGAGAGCCAGTGCCTCCGCGTTCATCAGATCCACGGTGTGGCCGACGCCGCCTGCCGCTTGCGCCAGGGCAGCCGCAGTGTCATTGCCCGAGACGAGCAGGAGTCCCTCGAAGAGCTGATCGACGGTGTAGCTGCCACCGGCGACCAGGCCTGCCGCAGAACCTTCGGAGTGAGCAGCCGCGGCGCTGACGGTGACGACGCGGTTTCCCGGCAGGAGCGGAAGGAGGGTGAGCGTTGTCAGTGTCTTGAGGATGCTCGCCGGTTGATAGCGGCCGTGCGCGTCGCGCGCGGCGAGGATGTCGCCGGTGTCGGCGTCGAAGAGCACCCAGCCGCGTGCAGTGAGGCTCGCGGGCAGCTTCGGAGCATCGGCCGGAACGACGAGGCCCCGCGCGAGCAGCCGCGGGCCGCCGACGGCCTGCCCTTGCGGGCCGATCCCACCCCGGGGCGGATGCGGGTCGGGCGCATCCGGCGAAGGCCCGTGCGCGGTGGGGCTCGGAGCAGGTGGCGGGACGACATGTGTGGTCGGCGCAGACGCCGGCGCGGCAGAAGCCGGCATGGCGATCGGCGCGGCGAAAGCAGCGGCGGCGAGCAGGCATGCGGCGAGGCGTCGAGACGGGCGCCGCGTCGATCTCTGCACGAGAGGTCACGGTAGGTGACGCCGCGGCCAAACGCTCCGGGCAACGCCGAGCGACGCAGGGATTCCCGCGCGTGTTGCGGTTGACGCGCCATGGGTTTCGCGGTCGGGGGCAACGTCAGGTCTTGCCAGATCTCCGAGCCCGCTCTTGGCGGCTCCCAGGTGCACTGAAGCACCGCATCGGCCGCATATCGGTCGGCCGTGCACCGCGGCGCTTGCCGGCCGCAACGATCCGGTGACAACCTGCAGGGCGGTGCAGATCGGTGCCCGCGCAGGGACTACCGTGACGCGCACATCCGGGCTTGTGCGATGCCGTTTCGGCGTCGTTGCCCAGGTACCGATTCGACCGGAACGAGAGGAGGCTCTCTTGCGCATCTCGCGTGGGATGAAGCTAGGTGTGATTGCGCTGGCGGGTGCTCTGGTGCTCGCGTCGTGCAGCAGCAGCAAGAGCAAGAGCGGATCCAGCGGTACTACCACCGCCAAGAAGACCATCAAGGTGGGACTCGCCTACGACGTCGGCGGTCGGGGTGACAAGTCGTTCAATGACCTCGCCGCAGCCGGGCTCGAGAAAGCCCGCACGGACCTCAATATCCAGACCAAGGAACTCTCCGCGGTCCAGGGTGAGAGCGATCAGGCCAAGGCCGACCGTCTCACGCTGCTCGCCTCGAGCGGTTACAACCCCATCGTCGCGGTGGGATTCGCGTACGCGACGGCTCTGGGGAAGGTCGCGCCCAAGTACCCGAACATCCACTTCGCGATCATCGACGACGACAGCATCAAGGCTCCGAACGTCGACGGCCTGACCTTCCACGAGGAGCAGAGCTCCTTCCTCGTCGGTGTCGCGGCCGCGCAGGCCACCCAGACCAAGAAGGTCGGCTTCATCGGTGGCGTGCAGACGCCGCTGATCCAGAAGTTCCAGGCCGGCTACGTCGCCGGTGTGCACGCCGTCGATCCGAGCATCAAGGTTCAGGTCGCCTACATCTCGCAGGCTCCCGACTTCAGCGGCTTCAACGACCCGGCCAAGGCCAAGGTCATCGCGGAAGGCCAGTACGACGCGGGGGCTGACGTCGTGTACCACGCCGCTGGTGGCTCCGGCAGTGGTCTGTTCCAGGCCGCCAAGGAGAAGAACAAGCTCGCCATCGGTGTCGACTCCGACCAGTACCAGACGGCACCTGCCGACGAGCAGAGCCTGATCCTGACGTCGGCGCTCAAGGGCGTAGACACCGCCGTCTTCAACTTCATCGAGGCGGACTCGAAGGGTCAGTTCACGGCAGGGTCGACACGGTTCGGTCTCAAGGAGGGCGGCGTGGGTTACGCGACGTCCAACCCGAAGCTCGACCCGTACAAGGCGAAGATCGAAGAATTCAAGGCCAAGATCATCGCCGGAACGCTGGTCGTTCCGACGACGCCGTAATTCCGACGGCCGGCCCCTGACCAGGCCGGAATCGACGACGGCCCGGGGCGCGCGGTATACCGTGCTCCCCGGGCCCCGTCGTTCAGGTCCACTGTCCATCGAAGCCGCACCCCGGAGCGTGCGCCATCGTTGCCGCAACTCACGCCGACATCCCTGAGTCGACGCCCGCATCGGGCGCCTCCGTCGCAGTCGAACTGCACGGCATCACCAAGCGGTTTCCCGGCGTCGTCGCGAACCACGACATCGACATCGTCGTCCAGCGCGGGCACGTGCACGCGATCGTCGGCGAGAACGGCGCGGGCAAGTCGACCCTGATGAAGATCCTGTACGGCATGTACAAGCCGGACGAGGGAACCATCACCGTCGAGGGCAAGCAGGTCTCGTTCTCCTCGCCGTCGGACGCCATCGAGGTCGGCATCGGCATGGTGCACCAGCACTTCATGCTCGCCGACAACTTCACGGTGCTGGAGAACATCGTGCTGGGCAGCGAGCCGACGCGCGGCGGTGTACTCGACACCGGCGCGGCGCGGACGAAGATCCGGCAGATCTCCGAGACGTACGGCCTCGACATCGATCCGGACATCCTGGTCGAGGAGCTCGGCGTCGGGGCCCGTCAGCGCGTCGAGATCTGCAAGGTGCTCTATCGCGGCGCAAAGATCCTCATCCTCGACGAGCCGACGGCCGTACTGGTGCCGCACGAGGTGGACGAGCTGTTCGGGAACCTGCGCGAGCTGAAGGAGGAGGGCCTCACCGTCCTGTTCATCTCGCACAAGCTCGACGAGGTGCTGTCGGTGGCCGACGAGATCACGGTCATCCGCCGGGGAACCACGGTGCGCACCGTCGACCCCACAGCCGTCACCGCGCGGCAGCTCGCCGAGCTGATGGTGGGCAGTGAGCTGCCGGTGCCCGAGCTGCGGGAGTCGACCGTCACCGACACCGTCGAGCTCGCGATCGAGCATCTGACCGTGCGTTCGCCGAGCGGTCGGGCGGTGGTCGACGATGTGAGCTTCGTGATCCACAAGGGCGAGATAGTGGGCATCGCGGGGGTCGAGGGCAACGGCCAGGCCGAACTCGTCGAGGCGATCATGGGGATGCTGCCCGTCGAAGCGGGCTCGGTGCGTCTGGCCGGCAAGGACATCACCCGCTGGCCGACTCGGGAGCGTCGAGAGGCAGGCATCGGCTACATCCCCGAGGACCGGCACCGGCACGGCCTGCTGCTCGAGGCGCCGTTGTGGGAGAACCGCATGCTCGGCCACCAGACCCAGCGCCCGAACAGCCACGGGCCGTGGATCGATGCCCGCGGCGCGAAGAAGGACACGCTGCGGATCGTCAGCGAGTTCGACGTCCGCACGCCCGGTATCGACGTGCCGGCCGCGTCACTGTCGGGCGGCAACCAGCAGAAGCTCATCGTCGGCCGTGAGATGAGCGGTGAACCGAGCGTGCTGATCGCCTCCCACCCGACGCGTGGTGTCGACGTCGGCGCCCAGGCGGCCATCTGGGACCACCTGCGCAACGCCCGGGCAGCCGGGCTGGCCGTGCTGCTGATTTCCGCCGATCTGGACGAACTGATCGGCATGTCCGACACGCTGAAGGTCATCCTGCGCGGCCGGCTGGTGAGCGATGCCGACCCGCGCACCGTGACGCCGGAGGATCTCGGTGCCGCGATGACGGGCGCTGACGCGGGACAGCGGGGGGCGAGCGCATGAGGGGCCGGCTGAACCGACTGCTGCTCAACGTCATAGCAGCCGTCGTCGCGGGCCTGTTCGCTGCCGGCATCACCTCGGCGATCCTCGCCCTGCGTGGCGACAGCCCGTCGTTCGTGATCTCGCAGATGTGGCACTACGGAACCCAGGCCAGTAGCGAGGTGTCGATCCTCAACTCCGCGACCAAGTACTACCTGTCGGCAGTTGCGGTGGCGATCGGGTTCCGGATGAACCTGTTCAACATCGGTGTCGACGGTCAGTACCGGCTGGCGGCGATGCTCGCGGGTGCGTTCGGCGGGGCCGTCGCGCTGCCCAACGGCCTGCGTCAGATCGCGACCATTTTCGTGGCGATGCTCGTCGGTGCGGCGTGGGCCGGGCTCGTGGCGTTGCTGAAAGTCGCACGCGGCGTCAGCGAGGTCATCTCTTCGATCATGCTGAACTTCATCGCCACCGGCGTGATTGCGTACCTGATGCGCCCGTCGATCCTGGGCCATCGATTCGGTGAGGACGTCACGACCACGCCGATCTCGAAGTCGGGTCAGATCGGCGGTCTGAACCTGATCCCCTCGGCGGGGACGAAGGTGTACGGACTGATCATCCTCGCGGTGGCCGTCGGTGTCGTGTTCCACGTCGTCGTCAACTACACCCGCTTCGGCTTCGACCTGCGGGCCTCTGGACGATCGGCTCCGGCGGCCGCAGCCAGCGGCGTGAAGGTACAACGCATGGTCGTATCGACGCTGCTCCTGTCCGGAGCCACTGCCGGTCTCGTCGGCATGCCGGCGCTGCTCGGTGATTCGCACTCGTACTCGTCGATCACGTTCCAGACGGGTCTGGGCTTTACCGGTATCGCCATCGCGCTGCTCGGCAGGAACAGCCCGGTCGGCATCGCCTTCGCGGCAGTGCTGTGGGCTTTCCTCGACCAGTCCGCGCAGATCCTGGATCTGAACAACATCCCGAAGGAGATCGTGCAGATCACCCAGGGTGTCGTGGTGCTCTCGGTCGTCATCGCTTACGAGGTCGTGCGTCGCTTCGCGCTGGCGCGCCAGCAAGGTGCAGTCGGACGCGCGCTCGAGACGCCTGGCGGATCGATCACGGAAGGAGCGGTGGCATGAGCATCGCCGACCCGGCGCCGCCGCAGGCTCCCGGTACCCCTGGCAGCACGGTGGCTCCGCGCCGGCCGGGCCGCGGGACGCGGCGGCTGAGCGGACTGCAGGTGCTGGTCATCGCGCTGGCGGGCTTCGCGCTGTTGTCCTTCGTACGGGCCGTGACGGGCGCGGAACCGCTGACCGCGGGCGGCACGGTCGGCGCCACCATCGCACTCGCGCTGCCGATCGGCATGGCCGGTCTCGGTGGTCTGTGGTCCGAGCGTTCGGGCGTGGTGAACATCGGCCTCGAAGGCATGATGATCCTCGGCACGTTCTTCGGCGCCGACTTCGCGTATTTCTCGCACAGCCCGTGGGTCGGCGTGCTCGGTGGCCTCGTCGGCGGGTTCATCGGCGGCGCCGTGCACGCCGTCGCGACGGTGACGTTCGGCGTCGACCAGATCGTCTCCGGTGTGGCGATCACGATTCTCGCCACCGGCCTGGCGCGGTACCTGGCGGGTGTGTTCTTCACCGGTCAGCGGGGTGGTGGCCCTACCCAGTCGCCCGGCATCCCGCAGTTCAGCAGCCTGAAGGTGCCCGGCGCGGATTCGGCGTTGAGCAAGGTCGAACGCCATCACTGGTTCCTGGTCTCGGATCTCGCCGGCGTGCTGCGCGGCCTGGCGACGACCCTCACCCCGTTCACGATCCTGCTCATCCTGCTGTTCCCACTGAGCTGGTTCCTGCTCTGGCGTACCGCGTTCGGGCTGCGACTGCGATCGTGCGGCGAGAATCCTGCGGCCGCCGAGTCGCTGGGGGTCCCGGTCTACCGCATGAAGTACATCGCGGTGATCGTCTCGGGCATGTTGGCGGGTCTGGCCGGGGCGTTCCTCGCGGACTTCGCCGGAATCTACCGAGAGGGCCAGACCGGTGGCCGCGGCTTCATCGGCTTGGCGGCGATGATCTTCGGCAACTGGCGGCCGGGCGGCCTTGCGGCCGGCGCCGGGTTGTTCGGCTACACCGACGCCGTGCAGTCGCGTGGTCAGGCGACCGCCGTCCATGCGCTCTTGCTGCTCGTGGCGCTGCTGCTATTGGCGATCGCAGGCATGATGGCGTGGCGCCGGCGGCTCGTTCCGGCGATCGGTGCGGTGGCCGGTGCCGGGCTCGTCTTCCTGTGGTTCGGCGTCACGGACGATGTACCGGTGGAGCTCGTGCCCTACACCCCGTACATCATCACGCTGCTCGTCCTCGCGTTGGCCTCGCAGCGTCTACGGATGCCCGCCGCAGACGGCATTCCGTGGCGCAAGGGTCAGGGCACGTGACAATTGCGACGTCGCTCGACCTGACCTCCCCGGAGGTCGTTGCAGATCCGTACCCGTATTTCGCCGAGGCTCGTACGGCGGGTCCGGTGCAGTGGCACGACGGCCTGGGCATGTGGTTGACGTTCACGCACGAGGCGGCAAACACGGTGCTGCGTACGCGGGAGCTCGGCCGCGTGTGGCGTCCCCGCTGGCCCGACGAACCGATGCCCGCCTTCGAACTGATCCACGTCCACTCGCTGCTCGAGAACGAGCCGCCCGCGCACACCCGCCTGCGTCGCCTGGTCGCCGGAGCCTTCGCCCGTGGGCACGTTGAGCGGCTGCGACCGCGGGTGGCCGAGCTGGCGGAGCGGCTGGCCGACCAGGTTTCCGCTGCCGGCGCCGAGGGTGCGCCCGTCGACCTGATCTCCACGTACGCCGAACCGCTACCGGTACAGGTGATCGCCGAACTGCTCGGTGTCCCCGAAGACGACTGGCCCTTGCTGCGCCCGTGGTCGAACGCCATCGTGAAGATGTACGAGTACGCGGTGTCGGACGATCAGCGGAAGGCTGCCGAGACGGCTGCCGCCGATTTCGTGGCGTACCTGCGCCAGCTTGTGGCGCACCGACGCCTCAATCCTGCTGCGGACCTGGTGTCGTCGCTGATCGCCGAGACCGACGCCGACGGTGCCCGGCTCAGCGAGGACGAGCTCATCACGACGTGCACGCTGCTGCTCAACGCGGGCCACGAGGCGACGGTGAACGTGGTGGGCAACGGTCTGACAGCGTTACTCGGCCATCGCGACCAGCTCGCCGCGCTGCGCGCCGACGACGCACTCGTTCCGGTGGCAGTGGAAGAACTGCTCCGCTACGACTCGCCGCTGCAACTGTTCGAACGGACCGCTCTCGCCGATACCGAAGTGTCCGGCGTCGTTGTCGAGAAGGGGACCAAGATCGCTGCGCTACTCGGCGCCGCCAACCGCGACCCTGCGGTGTTCGAGCGCGCAGACGAGTTCGACGTGACGCGCGCGGACAATCCACATATCGCGTTCGGCGCGGGGATCCACTTCTGTGTCGGCGCGCCACTGGCTCGAGTCGAGCTGCAGACCTCGCTGCGCACACTGTTGCGCCGTTTTCCCCGGTTGGCCCTGCACAGCGCGCCGAGCCGCCGCCCGGAGTTCGTCATCCGGGGGGTACGGTCGCTGCTCGTCACGATTGAGGAGCATGGATGACACTGACCATCGACTGGCCGGCCTTGCGGCGAGCGGCGCTCGAGACGATGGGCTCGGCATACGCCCCGTATTCGCAGTTCCCGGTCGGAGCTGCCGCCCTTGTCGATGACGGGCGGATCGTCGTCGGCTGCAACGTCGAGAACGCCTCGTACGGACTCGGCCTCTGCGCCGAGTGTGGTCTTGTGTCGGCCCTGCACGCGTCCGGCGGCGGCCAACTCATCGCCTTCGCCTGCGTCGACTTCCGCGGGGCTGTGCTGATGCCGTGCGGCCGCTGCCGGCAACTGCTGTGGGAGCACGGCGGGCCCGACCTGCTGGTCGACACGGTCGACGGACCGAAGCCGATGACAGAGGTCCTGCCGCTCGCCTTCGGTCGCGAGGAGCTCGGAACGGGGCAGTGACTCAACCCTTCGACGCTGTCGATGTCATCACCACCAAACGTGATGGTGGTGTTCTCTCCGACGCACAGATCGACTGGGTGATCTCGGCGTACACGCGAGGCGTCGTCGCAGACGAGCAGATGGCGGCGCTAGCGATGGCGGTGCTGCTGCGCGGTCTCACCGACGCTGAGCTGGCTCGCTGGACCGGGGCGATGATCGCCTCGGGGGAGCGCCTGGATCTGTCCGCCGTGCAGCGACCGACGACCGACAAGCATTCGACCGGGGGCGTCGGTGACAAGATCACATTGCCGCTCGCCCCGCTCGTCGCTGCATGCGGCGCGGCGGTGCCTCAGCTCTCCGGACGGGGGCTGGGGCACACCGGCGGGACGCTCGACAAGCTGGAGTCCATTCCGGGCTGGCGTGCCGACGTGTCCAGCGACGACTTCATCCGCCAGCTCAACGACGTCGGCGCGGTGGTGTGCGCTGCGGGGGCCGCTCTCGCGCCCGCCGACCGCAAGCTGTACGCGCTGCGCGACGTCACAGGGACTGTCGAGTCCATCCCCCTGATCGCCTCTTCGATAATGAGCAAGAAGATCGCCGAGGGTTCGGCCTCGCTCGTGCTCGATGTCAAGGTCGGCACCGGAGCATTCATGAAGGACACCGCAGCGGCTCGTGAGCTGGCGAGCGCGATGGTCGCTCTCGGTCACGCGCACGGCGTACACACGGTGGCGCTGCTCACAGACATGTCGACGCCGTTGGGGCGCACCGCGGGCAATGCACTCGAAGTTGCCGAGTCCGTCGAGGTTCTCGCCGGCGGCGGTCCGCCTGATGTGGTCGAGCTGACCTTGCGCTTGGCCAGAGAGATGCTCGACGGTGCCGGCCTGGACACAGTCGATCCTGCCGACGCCCTCGCCGACGGGCGAGCGATGGACTCGTGGCGTCGCATGATCACGGCGCAGGGCGGGGATCCACTCGCGTCGTTACCCGTGGCCGTCGAACGCCACGTCGTCACCGCCCCTGCGACAGGCGTCCTCACCCGCCTTGATGCCCTGGCCGTCGGGGTCGCCGCGTGGCGCCTCGGGGCGGGACGTGCGCGCAAGGAGGACCCCGTGTCGGCCGGGGCCGGCGTGGTTATGTTCGCGAAGCCGGGAGACCAGGTACGCGCCGGAGAGCCGTTGCTGGAACTGCACGCCGACGACCCGGCCCGCTTCGATCGCGCTGTGCAGGCTCTCGATGGTGCGATCGACATCGGCAACCGGTACGAGCCGGTCCCTCTGGTCATCGACCGGGTCAGTCGCTGCGACTGAACTCTGCGATGGCGATGCCGGTCAGCACGACGCCCAGGGCGAACACCACCGCGGCGCAGAGCAGCGGTGGGACGTGCCACCCGGCCCAGGTGACGCCCGGGTCGAGTCGCGCGCGTACCTGGGGCGAGAGGTTCAGATGGTTGAAGACGACGCGGCGGATCGGATCGACGGCGTAGGTCATCGGATCGACCCGGTTGAGCACGGTGAGCCAGGTCGGCAGCCCGCGCACCGGGAACATCGCGCCGGAGATGAAGAACAGCGGCATGATCAGCATCTGGGTGAGTGCCATGAACGACTGGATCTGCTTGATCCGTGCCGCAACCATCACGCCGAAGGCGGTCAGGGTGTACGCGAGAAGGGTCTGCATCGCGAACACCTCGAGGATCAGCGTCGGCGCGTAGGGAACGCCGACCAGGCCCGCGAGGCAGATCACCAGCACACCCTGGAAGGTGGCCACGGTGGCCCCGCCGAGGCACTTGCCGATCACGATGGAACTCCGGCGGATCGGCGCCACCAGCATCTCGCGCAGGAAACCGAATTCGCGGTCCCAGACGATCGAAGCGGCGGAGAACATCGCGGTGAACATCACGGCCATAGCCAGGATGCCGGGGTAGAGGAAGGTCCGCAGGTTCAAGCCGCCGGTGCCGGCCGACGCGATGCGCGAGAGCCCCGTGCCGAGCACGAAGAGGAACAGCAGCGGCTGGAAGAGCGACGTGACCATGCGGAGCCGGTCGCTCGCGAAGCGGACGACCTCTCGTTCCCACACGATCTTGATGGCGCGGAGTTCACCGATGGTCGATCGCGGCGGCACGTGGACCTGCGCGATCGAGGTCGGACTGACGGCAACCACTGCTAACGCCCCCTGCCGAAGATCTGGGCCGAGTGCCTGATGCGATCTCCGGCGCCTGCCTCGGCATCGCGGATGGTCGAACCGGTGTAGGACATGAAGACGTCGTCGAGCGAGGGGCGCGCGACGCTCACCGAACGGATGGCGAGGGGGAACTCGGCGAACAGGCGAGGGACGAACTGCTCGCCCTGCTCGACGCGGAATGTGACGGCGCCCTCTGCCATGGTCGCGGCGATACCGAAGTGCTGCTCCAGTGCAGTGATCGCGGCCGTGTCGTCGTCGGTGTGGATCTGGACGCGGTCGGCTCCGACGCTCGCCTTGAGAGCCTCGGGGGTGTCCAGTGCGATGATCCGCCCGTGGTCCATGATCGCGATGCGATCGCAGAACTCGGCCTCGTCCATGTAGTGCGTCGTCATGAAGATCGTGATGTCTTCGGCCTTGCGTAGCTCGCCGATGTAGCTCCAGATCGACGCGCGTGTCTGCGGGTCGAGGCCGACCGTCGGCTCGTCGAGGAACAGCACGCGGGGCGAGTGCAACAGGCCGCGAGCGATCTCGAGCCGGCGCTTCATGCCGCCGGAGTAGGTGCTCACCTTGCTCGCCCGGCGGTCCCAGAGCCCGACCATCTGCAGAACCTGGCGCATCCGGTCGTCGAGTCCGTCGCGCGGAACTCCGTACAGCGCCGCATGCAGACGCAGGTTGCGCTCGGCGGTCATGTAGGTGTCAAGCGTCGTGTCCTGGAAGACGAGTCCGATGTTGCGCCGGACTGTGTCACGATCGTGGACGACGTCGTGCCCGGCGACAGCGGCACTGCCCGAAGTGGGCGTCAGCAGCGTGCACAACATGTTGATCGTCGTCGACTTGCCGGCGCCGTTCGGTCCGAGGAATCCGAACACCTCACCGGCTGCGATCTCGAGGTCGATGCCACGCACAGCCTCGACCTCGCCGTACCGCTTGACGAGGCCGTGAACCGATACCGCGAACTGTTGCATGAGCCCTCTCTGCTCGCGGACTGCGCCGTGCTTCCTGGACGGCCGCTGCACCGGACAGGGCTGTCCGATTCGAGGGCCTTTCCGCCTAAGTGATACCACTCCGGGCGCGTACGCGCGCATGATCGACATAAATGCTCAGGAAAAGTGAGCACGGGTCTCACAGCCGATAGCGTGAGGCCATGCCCACGCCCGTCGACGACACCTCGATCCGGAAAGCGCCGAAGGTCCTGCTGCACGACCACCTCGACGGCGGCGTCCGGCCGGCCACGATCATCGACATCGCCGAGCAGATCGGGTACCGGGCGTTGCCGGCCACCGATGCCTTCGAACTCGCCGCGTGGTTCCGCGGAGCCGCCGACTCCGGCTCGCTCGAGCGCTATCTCGAGACGTTCTCGCACACCGTCGCCGTGATGCAGACGGCCGGCGGGTTGAGCAGGGTGGCTCGCGAAGCCGTCGAGGACCTTGCGGACGACGGTGTCGTGTACGCCGAGATCCGCTGGGCACCCGAGCAGCACGTCGACGCCGGGTTGACGCTGGAGCAAGTGGTCGATGCCGTGCTGGCCGGCTTTGACGAGGGCGTCGCCGCGGCCGCCGCGAAGGGTCAGCAGATCCGGGTCGGCGCGATCGCCACAGCGATGCGGCACGCCGCCCGGTCGCGCGAGATCGCCGAGCTGGCCGTGGCCTACCGCGACAAGGGCGTCGTCGGCTTCGATATCGCCGGTGCCGAGGCCGGCTTCCCACCGAGCCGTCACCTCGACGCATTCGAGTACCTGCGCCGCGAGAATTTCCACTTCACCATTCACGCGGGCGAAGCATTCGGCCTCCCGTCGATCTGGGAAGCCATCCAGTGGTGTGGCACCGACAGGCTCGGGCACGGTGTGCGGATCGTCGACGACATCACGGCGGGCGGGGCACTCGGTCGTCTCGCGCAGTACGTGCGCGACAAGCGCATCCCGCTCGAGATGTGCCCGTCGTCGAACGTGCAGACAGGCGCCGCGAAATCGATTGCCGAACATCCGATAGGCCTGCTGCGCAAGCTGCAGTTCCGGGTCACGGTGAACACCGACAACAGGCTGATGAGCGGCACGTCGATGACGCGCGAGATGACGTTGCTGTCAGAAGCGTTCGGCTACGAGTGGGCTGATCTTCAATGGTTCGCCATCAATGCGATGAAGAGCGCCTTCATCCCGTTCGACGACCGCCTCGACATCATCAACGGGCTGATCAAGCCGGGGTACGCGGCGCTGCGCGGCTGAGTCAGCCGAGCAGGCCACGCGCTTGTTTGGCCTGTAGGACCCGCAATGCCGCCGCGTCCACCAAAGCTTTGAAGTTCGTGTCGGTACGGGTGCGGGCCAGCACCGCCGCCGTCATCACCGTCGCTTGCGACGCATCGACCGTCAGGACGATGTCCCCGCCCGCCTGGACGAAGGCAACGGCCCGCCCACCGATCGAATAGCCGCTGACCTGTTTCGCGGCGCCGAGGTCATCACTGATCACGATGCCGCTGAAGCCGAGATCGCCGCGCAGCATGCCGGTGACGATCGTCGACGAGAAGGCGGCCGGGCGCGATGGATCGATCTTGGTGTAGATCGCGGTCGACATCATCACGAATGGCACCCCCGCAGCCACCGCGGCAGCGAAGGGCGCCAGGTACGGATCGTTGCGCACGGTGACGGTGTCCGCGACGCCGGTGGCTACATCGGTGTTGCCCCGGGTGCGTCCGAGGCCGGGGAAGTGTTTCACCGTGGCGTCCACCCCGCCGTCGGCCAACCCGCGCGCCACGGCGACCCCGTGGCTGGAGACCGTTGCCGGGGTGTGCCCGTACTCGCGGTCGAGGTCGCCGATCGGCGGGTTGCTACCCCATCCCGACGGCACGGTGTCGAGCACCGGCGCGAGGTCGACGTTGACGCCGGCACGGCGCAGCTGGCTCGCCCAGTCAGCGGCCTCGGCGCGCAGCGTCGTCGGTGCGATGCCACCTTGGTCGAGGGCACTCGGCACGGTGCTGAAGCCCGGTCCACGCAGCCGCTGCACCAGGCCGCCTTCCTGGTCGGTGGCGATGAACAGCCGCGCGCGGCCAGGCGCGTCCCGCTGCAGCGTCGCCGTGATGGCTGCAGTCGCGTCGACGCTCAGCTGGCTGGTGCCGTCGAGAATCACCGACCCCACGTAGTGCGTCTCGATCGCGTTGAGCGTCGCCTCGCTCACCTGCGTGCTCGGGCAGTCGACCATGAACAGCTGCCCGACCCGCTGCGTTTCGGACATGGCCGACCACACGGCGCGCGCAGTCGACACCGCCGGTTTCGTCGTCGTGGACGCGGGCACGGAGGGATGCGTGGCGGGTGCCGACACCGATGTCGACGCCGTGCGGCTCGGGGGTGTCGTCCCGCCGGGCGGTGTCTGTGGCGAGCCGCTCGTTGTCGAGCCGCAACCGCCGAGCCCGATCGTGAGGCTCGCGGCGGCCGCGATCGTCGCGATCCGGCGGGTCATGAGTCGGCCCAATCGAAGGTCCGAGTCACGGCTTTCTGCCAACCTCGGTACAGCCGATCGCGCTGGTCGGATTCCATGCTCGGCTCCCAGCGCTGTCCCGACGTCCAGTTCTCGCGAATCTCGTCGAGCGAGGACCAGAAGCCGACGGCGAGCCCCGCGGCGTAGGCGGCGCCGAGTGCGGTCGTCTCGTTCACGACAGGGCGCACGACGGGCACGTCGAGGATGTCGGCCTGGAACTGCATGAGCAGGTTGTTCACCACCATCCCGCCGTCGACGCGCAGCTCGGTCATCGCGACTCCTGAATCGGCATTCATCGCCTCGACGACGTCGCGGGTCTGATACGCGGTTGCCTCGAGCGCAGCGCGTGCGATGTGCGCGCGGTTCACGTAGCGGGTCAGGCCGACGACAGCGCCGCGCGCCTCGGAGCGCCAGTAGGGGGCGAACAGCCCGGAGAAGGCGGGCACGAAATATGCGCCGCCGTTGTCGTCGACGGTGCGGGCGAGTGGCTCGATGTCGGCGGCGGAGCCGATCAGGCCGAGGTTGTCGCGCAGCCACTGGACGAGGGAGCCGGTGACCGCGATCGACCCCTCGAGCGCGTAGGCCACCGGCGCGCCCGGCAGCGAGTAGCAGACAGTGGTCAGCAGGCCGTTGCTGCTGAGGACCTTCTGGTCGCCGGTGTTCATGAGGAGGAAGTTGCCCGTTCCGTAAGTGTTCTTCGCCTCGCCGGGTCGGGTGCAGGCCTGGCCGAACATCGCGGCCTGCTGGTCACCGAGAATCCCCGCGATCGGAACGCCGGCGAGCGGGCCGCGATCACGCACCGACGCGTACACCTCAGATGACGTGTGAATCGCCGGAAACATTGCGGCCGGGATAGCCATCTCTTCCGCGATGTCCTCAGCCCAGTCCAGCGTGTCGAGGTCCATCAGCATCGTGCGGGATGCGTTCGTCGCGTCGGTGACATGCACCCCACCGTCGGTGCCGCCGGTGAGATTCCATACGAGCCAGCTGTCGATCGTGCCGAACGCCAGCTCGCCCGCCTCGGCGCGGCGCCGTGCCCCATCGACGTTGTCCAGGATCCAGCGCACCTTCGGTCCGGCGAAATACGTCGCGAGGGGCAACCCGACGCGACGGCGGTAGCGATCGGCACCGCCGCCGCGGGCGGCCAGGTCGTCGCAGATCGATTGGGTGCGGGTGTCCTGCCAGACGATGGCGGGCGCGATCGGCCTGCCGGTGTCGCGATCCCACACCACTGTCGTCTCGCGCTGGTTCGTTATGCCGATTGCCGCAACATCGGAGCTGCCCAGCTCCGCCTGGGCAATCGCGCCGGCGAGCACGACACGGGTGTTCGACCAGATCTCGGTGGCGTCGTGCTCGACCCATCCCGGGCGGGGCAGGATCTGCCGGTGCTCGAGCTGCTCGACCGCGACGACGCGGGCGGCGGAATCGAAGAGCATGCAGCGGGTCGAGGTGGTGCCCTGATCGATCGCGGCGACCACCGAAGCATCGACTGCCATTGCAGTAGCGTGCCACGTGTGCATACGCACCCCCCGGCGATTCCCAAGGGAGGCGCGGCGTCGCGGCTCGATCTGGGCTACCGCGAGGCCGCGTGGCACCGCCTCGTCGGCGATGAGTTCGACGTCGTGGTCATCGGCGGCGGCGTCACCGGTTGCGGCGCTGCGCTCGACGCGGCTACCCGTGGACTCTCAGTGGCGCTCGTCGAGGCGCGCGACTTCGCCTCTGGGACGTCGAGCCGATCATCGAAGCTTTTCCACGGCGGGTTGCGCTACCTCGAGCAGCTGGAATTCGGGCTGGTCCGCGAAGCGCTGCGCGAACGAGAGTTGATGACGACCCGGCTCGCACCGCATCTGGTCAAGCCTGTCCCGTTTCTGTATCCGCTGACGCACCGTGGGTGGGAGCGCCCGTACGTCGCCGCCGGCCTCATGCTGTACGACACCATGGGCGGGCACAGCACGATGCCGGGCCAGAAGCACCTCAGCAGGCGTGCCGCGCTGCGGGTGTTCCCGAGCTTGCGACCGGAGGCGCTCGTCGGCGCCGTGCGGTACTTCGATGCACAGGCCGACGATGCCCGCCACACGTTGACGGTCGCCCGCACGGCGGCGCGTTACGGCGCCGTGGTGCGGTCCTCGACCCAGGCACTGGGCTTCGTCCGCGAGTCCGACCGCGTCGTGGGCGTGACGGTGCGGGACGCGGAGGATGGCCGTGAGGCGGCGGTGCGTGCCGGTGTCGTGCTGAACTGCACCGGGGTCTGGACCGACGAGGTGCAAGCGATGTCCGGCGGCCGCGGACGGTTCCGGGTGCGCGCGTCGAAGGGAGTGCACATCGTCGTGTCGCGGGAGAAGATCACCGGCGACGCCGGTCTGATCCTGCGGACGCTCAACTCGGTGCTGTTCGTGATCCCGTGGAAGAACCACTGGCTGATCGGGACGACAGACACCGACTGGAACCTTGACCTCGCGCATCCTGCGGCGACGAAGTCCGACATCGACTACCTGTTGGACTGCGTGAACAGCGTTCTCGTGTCACCACTCGACGAGGACGACATCGAAGGGGTCTACGCCGGCCTGCGCCCGCTGCTCGCAGGCGAGTCCGAGGAGTCCTCTGCGCTCTCGCGCGAGCATGCCGTGGCGCGCGTCGTGCCCGGACTGATCTCCATCGCCGGCGGGAAATACACGACCTACCGGGTGATGGCAGCAGATGCGGTCGACGCCGGCAGCGAGGACTTGCCGCGCCGCGTGGCGCCGTCGTGCACGGACCGCGTACCCCTGCTCGGCGCCGACGGGTATTTCGCGATGCGCAACCAGGTGGACACCCTCGCCGCCGAGTACGGCCTGCATCCCTATCGCGTTCGGCATGTGCTCGACCGGTACGGCTCGATGATCCGGGATGTGCTCGAACCGGGCCTCGACGAACCGGAGTTGCTCGCGACCGTGCCCGGTGCGCCCGACTACCTCATGGCCGAGATCCGTTACGCCGTGACCCATGAAGGTGCCCTGCACCTGGAGGACGTCCTCACCCGGCGAACCCGCATCTCGATCGAGTACCCGCACCGTGGCGTCGAGTCGGCAGAACGCGTTGCTCAGCTGATCGGCGCGATCCTGGGCTGGACGGACATCGAGCGTGCGCTCGAGGTCGAGCGTTACATCGCACGGGTCGACGCCGAGCGCGCCTCCCAGTCGCGCTTCGACGACGAGGCTGCCGACGCTGTGCGCTCGGCGGCGCCGGAGGTGCGTCCGCACCTGGACGCACACGCGCCGGGCTGATCCGGCTGCCGCCTCAGTCCTGCTGCTGCAGGCAGGACGCGACGTCTCGCACGAGCTCGCGCCAGTCGTCCTTGTCGACCGAAGCGCCGTCGAGAACCGACATATCGAGGTCGAGGGCACAGAACGCCGCGAGCTCGCGGAGCAGATCGGCGCCGCGCTCGGAGGGTTTGCGCAGGTCGTAGCTTGCGTCGTCGGCCGGTTCGAACACGTCGTCGTCCTCGACCTCGGCCAGCTCCGACCACCACTCCAGCTTGCGCATCCGGTGATCCTCGGCGACGCGGCAGTACCGGGCGAGGCCGGTGGTGTCGGTGAACACCGCCACGCTCGCTTCGCTACCCAGGAAGGCGGTGTCGGTCTCATCCCCCTCAGCGTCCCGCGTGACGTCCGCGCGCACCGTCAGGTACACCGCATCCGGCAGCACGATCTCGATCGGCTCGGCGCCCACGCGGCTCCAGATCGACTCTGCCTCGAGGTCGGAGTCACTGAAGTCACCCTGCCAGGACAGCCACGAATCGACGCGGGCGATCGCGCGCTCCCACGAGTCGCTGATCGTGTCCCCGAGCTCGTTCCAGCGCTTGCGTCCGTCCTTGCCCTGGTACGTGTTCTCCTCGTCGACGAGCGTTTCGTACGCCGGCGTGTTCTCGACCAACCGGCGCAGGGCGCCGTCGTCGCAACAGTCGGCGATCTTGGCCACCATGTCGACGACGTTGGCCAGGGCCGAGACGTGAACCGGGTCCGGTTCGCCCGAGGCCCACTCGTAGACCTGGTCGAGGTCGTAACCGTCCTCTGCCGACGGGCGCAGCTGATCCGGTGTCAGCTTCAGCACGTATCCCCACGCCGGATGGTCGGACAGGTCGTTCTCCTCGCCCGAGGCGACGAATTCGGCCAACGCACGCACGTTCGGGTACAGCAGGATCTTGTTGCCGTCGCCGAGAAAGCCCTGCCACTCGTCGCCGTCCTCGTCTTCCCACGGCGGCGCCCACAGGGTGAGGCCCACCCTGCCGTTGACGGTGAGCGTGATCGGGATGATCGCGGCGTCCATCGAACTCATGCCGCAGAACCTACCGGGCGCACGTGTGCGATTCGCGACCTCGCCGGTGGGAGGCGTTCAGACGCCGATGGGGTGCCACACCGTCTTGGTTTCGACGAACGCGCCGAGCCGGGCGAGCCCCGGTTCGGCGGACCAGTCCGTGGATGCCGGCGCGAACACCCGCTTCACGTTGTCGGCGGCCTTCACCTGCAGTGGCGCACGGTCGTTCGCTGTAACCCCGGTGAGGTCCATGGCGTTGACGTCGCGGTGACCGGCGAGCCAGGGAGCCAATTCCGCGGTATAGCCGGTGAGCAGGTTGACAACCCCGCCGGGCAGATCGGAGGTGGCCAGCACCTCGGCGAGCGAGACCGCCGGCAGCGGACGGGTCTCGGAGGCGAGCACGACGACGGTATTGCCCGTCGCCAGGACCGGTCCGAGCACGGACACCAGGCCGAGCATGCTGGACTCCTGCGGCGCTACGACAGCTACCACGCCAGTGGGTTCGGGAATCGAGAAGTTGAAGTACGGGCCGGCGACAGGGTTCGTGCCCCCCGCGACCTGCGCGTACTTGTCCGCCCAGCCCGCGTAATGCACCCAGCGGTCGATGGCGGCGTCGACCTGGGCACCGGCCGAGCGCGCCGAGCCACCTTCGGCGGCGTGCACCTCCGCTGTGAACTGCTCCCGCCGCCCGTCGAGCATCTCGGCGACGCGGTACAGCACCTGTCCGCGGTTGTACGCGGTTGCTCCCGCCCAGCCGGCGAACGCCTTGCGTGCGGCGACGACGGCGTCACGCACGTCCTTGCGCGAAGCCTGCGCGGCATGTGCGAGCAACTCACCGGACGCGTCCAGCACGGGGTACGAGCGGCCGGACTCCGAACGGGGGAACGCACCGCCGACGTAGAGCTTGTAGGTCTTGCGAATTCGCAACCGCTCCGCCTCATCAGGCATCGAGGTACGCCTCCAGCCCGTGCCGGCCACCTTCGCGGCCGAAACCCGATTCCTTGTAGCCGCCGAACGGCGATGACGGGTCGAACCGGTTGAAGGTGTTCGCCCACACCACCCCGGCCCGCAACTTCGAGGCCATCGACAGGATGCGAGAGCCCTTTTCGGTCCACACACCGGCAGAGAGGCCGTAGGGGGTGTTGTTGGCCTTCTCGATCGCCTCGGCCGGCGTCCGGAAGGTCAGGACGGACAGCACGGGGCCGAAGATCTCCTCGCGTGCGATGCGATGCGCCTGGGAGACGTTGGTGAACACCGTCGGCACGAACCAGTACCCGCGCTCCGGCAGATCGCAGGGCGGTGACCAGCGGGTGGCGCCCTCGCTGACGCCGGACTCGGTCAGCTCGCGGATGCGGGCGAGCTGCTCGGCAGAGTTGATCGCGCCGACGTCGGTGTTCTTGTCGAGCGGGTCGCCTACGCGCAGCGTGGTGAGGCGCCGGCGTAGCGATGTCACCACCTCCTCTGCGACGGACTCTTGAACGAGCAGCCGGGAACCTGCACAGCACACCTGTCCCTGGTTGAAGAAGATGCCGTTGACGATCCCCTCGACGGCCTGGTCGATGGGGGCGTCGTCGAAGATGATGTTGGCGGCCTTGCCGCCGAGTTCGAGTGACAGGCGCTTCGACGTGCCCGCCAGCGTTCGTTGGATGATCTTTCCGACGTCGGTCGAGCCGGTGAACGCGATCTTGTCCACGCCGTCGTGCTCGACGATGGCCTGGCCGATGGCCGGGCCGCCGGCAAGCACGTTCACCACGCCCGGCGGCAGCCCGGCCTCGGCGATGATCTCCGCGAGCACGAGGGCCGTGAGCGGCGTCGTCTCGGCAGGCTTGAGCACGACAGTGTTGCCACAGGCCAGCGCAGGGGCAAGCTTCCAGGCGGCCATCAGCAGCGGGAAGTTCCACGGGATGATCTGGCCCGCGACGCCGATCGGCCGCGGCGCGGGTCCGAGCCCCGCGTAGCCGAGCTTGTCGGCCCATCCGGCGTAGTAGAAGAAGTGCGCCGCAGCGAGGGGCACGTCGACATCGCGTGATTCACGGATCGGTTTGCCGTTGTCGAGCGATTCGAGAACCGCGAGTTCCCGGCCGCGCTCCTGGATCGCACGGGCGATCCGGAAGAGGTACTTGCCGCGCTCTGCCCCGGGCAGCGCAGACCAGGTCTCGAACGCCCGCCGTGCTGCACGGACCGCATCGTCGACGTCGGAAGGCCCTGCCTCGGCCACCTCCGCGAGCGGCGACTCGTCGGCCGGGTTGATCGTCTTGATGGCGTCGCCCGAGCCGTCGCGGAACGCGCCGTCGACGAAGATCTGGTAACTCGGCTTGAGTCGCGCGATCTCGCGTGATTCCGGCGCTGGTGCGTATTCGAACCTGGCCATGATCAATCCACCGTCACATAGTCCGGGCCGTCGTAGTTGCCCGTCGTGAGCTTGTGCCGCTGCTGCAGCAGGTCGTTGAGAAGGGTCGAGGCACCGAAGCGGAAGAGGTGTGGATCGAGCCATTCGTCACCCGCCACCTCGTTCACCATCACGAGGAACCGGACGGCCTCCTTGGATGTGCGTATGCCGCCGGCCAGCTTCACTCCGCGCCGTTCGCCCGTGGCGTCGTGGAAATCGCGCACCGCCTCGAGCATGACCAGCGATACGGGCGGGGTAGCCGACACCGTGAGCTTGCCGGTCGATGTCTTGATGAAGTCGCCGCCGGCCAGAAGTGCCAGCCAGGACGCGCGCCGGACGTTGTCGAGCGTGGCCAGCTCGGCTGTCTCGAGGATGACCTTCAGGTGCGCCCCGCCGCACGCCTGTCTCGTCGCGACGATCTCGTCGAACACCTGCAGGTACTCACCGGCCAGGAACGCGCCGCGGTCGATCACCATGTCGATCTCTGTGGCGCCTGCTGCCACTGCGTCATGGACGTCGTGCAGCTTGGTCTCGAGCGACGCGCGCCCGGAGGGGAACGCGGTGGCCACGCTCGCCACCCCGACGGTGCTGCCCCGCAGCGCGCCCACAGCCGTGCTCACCAGGTCCGGGTAGACGCACACGGCCGCCACCGAGGGAACGCTCGGATCGGTGGGGTCGGGTCGGATGGCCTTCGCGCAGATCGAGCGAACCTTCCCCGGGGTGTCGGCGCCCTCGAGCGTGGTGAGGTCGACCATGCTGATCGCGGTGTCGATGGCCCAGGCCTTGGCTGTGGTCTTGATGCTGCGGGTGGCCAGGCCGGCGGCACGGCCCTCGGCGCCCACCTGATCGACGCCCGGCAGGCCGTGCAGGAACTGCCGCAGCGTGCCGTTGTCGCGCGTGACGTCCCGCAGGGTGGGATGTTCCAAGGTGGTCACCGAGCCAGTCTAGGAGCGTTCGACAGGGTTTAGGGTGCCGGGCGTGACCACATCCAGCGCCCCGTTCCGGGGCACCGTCGTCGTAGCGCACCCGATCGTTCAGGCCCGCCTGACGGTGATGCGTGATGAGCGCAGCAGCAATGCCGAATTCCGGGCGGCCCTGCGCGAACTGGCGACCCTGCTCGTTTACGAGGCCACCCGCGACCTGCCCGTCGCCGCTGTTCCCATCGAGACACCGGTAGCGCCGACGACCGGTTCGGCCATCGCGAATCCGCCGCTGCTGGTGCCGGTGTTGCGGGCCGGGCTGGGGATGGCCGAGGCCGCGTTCAACCTGCTGCCGGAGTCGCAGATGGGCTTCGTCGGCCTGGCCCGCGACGAGCGCACGCACGAGCCCACCCCGTACATGGCGTCGCTGCCGGAATCGCTGGCGGGGCGGCCGGTGATCGTCCTCGACCCGATGCTCGCGACGGGCGGCTCGTTGCTGCACTGCCTGCAACTGCTCGCCGCCCGCGATGCCGACGATCTGACGGTGGTGTGCGCGCTGGCGGCGCCCGAGGGATTGGCCCGGCTGGAATCGAGTGGGCTGCCGGTGCGTGTGTTCACCGCGAGCATTGACGAGAGGTTGAACGACGACGCCTACATCGTGCCGGGGCTCGGCGATGCCGGGGATAGGCAGTTCGGGCCGAGGTAGGGCGGGCAACCGTTCGGCGTTCCATACGTCTTTAGGGTCATGGAGACGGTGATGATCGCAGGAGCGGACTCGGCGGTGGGTGTCGAGTCGCTGTTCCGCACGCACCGGCTGGCGATGGTGCGCCTGGCCCTGCTGCTCGTCGACGACCGTGAAACGGCGGAGGACGTCGCCCAGGAGGCGTTCGCCGCGCTGCACCGTCGGTGGAACGCGCTGAGTTCGGACGCCGCGGCGGTCGCGTATCTGCGGACGTGCGTGGTCAACGGCTCGCGTTCGATATTGCGTAGGCGGCGTACCGCGCGCCTGCATGCGACCACGGCCAACGACGTGGTGACGGTGCCCGCTGCCGACGGCCCGGCACTGCTCGGCGAGGAGCACCGGGAGGTGCTCGCGGCGTTGCGCAGGCTGCCGGCTCGGCAGCGCGAGGTACTCGTGCTGCGGTACTGGTCCGAACTCACCGAAAGCCAGATTGCCCAGACTCTGGGCATCTCCGTTGGCGCCGTGAAATCGAGCGCCTCCCGCGGCCGCGACGCGATTGCGGCCCAACTCGAAGGGCAGCAGCGATGAGCGACATCGACGACCGCATCCGCACTGCGTTGACCGCCGCGGCTACCCAGATCGACGAGCGTGACCTACGCCCGGCTGCGGCTCCGACGCGGCGCCGGTTCCACCAGGCGCGTTGGGCCCCACCTCTGCTCGCTGCCGCGGTGGTCGCAGCCGTTGCGATCACGGCGGGCGTCCTGATCGCGTCTCGTGACGCCGCCGGACCGTCCCGCGTGCGTCCCGGCGCGTCGCCGAACTCCACCAGCACGGCGCCGATCACGACTGTCGCGACGGGCGCGGCACCGGTCTCAACGGGGCGGATGCCGGTGAAGAACGGGCTCACCTGCTCCTTCGCCGACATCTCCTGCCCGACGCCGTCGAACTCCCTCTACTACCAACCGCTGTGGCCGTTCGCGTCGTACGCCGAGGCGCATCAGTGGGAGACGGTGGACGGACCGGCGGGTCGCGATCCCTGGCATGCCGATCCCGCCTCCACCGCGCTGGCGTTCGCGACCGGCTACCTGAAGTTCGCCGACATCACCACCGTGACGAGCCGGACGGTCACCGGCGAACAGGCGCACATCGGCGTGGGCTATGCCCTGCCGACCGGCGGCATGCACACGGCCGCCGTCCTGCATCTCGTGCGGTATGCCGCAAAGGTCGGCGACGCCGCCGCGGGCTGGGAGGTCGTCGGCAGCGACGACACGACCTTCACCCTCGACAGGCCGACCTACCTCTCGCCCGTCCCTCCGACGCTCACGGTCGATGGCCGCGTCACCGGTGTGGACGAGAACATCGTTGTCGCGGTGCGCAACCAGGCCGGCACGGTAGTGAGCGGGGCCGTTCCCCGAGTCCCGGCGGGTGGGACGAACTCGCCGTGGGCGGTGCGGGTACCTGTCTCCGGCTCGGGCGTGCTGACCGTCGTTGCGTACACCGGTGGCCATCTGAGCCAGCACGAGCAGTTCGCGATCCAGGGCGTGCACACCTGATTTCCCCATCGTGGCCACAGCAGATTCCACGACACTCGCACGATGGGCAACGAAACGCCGTCCCAGTGCGTCTAACTAGTCGTAAGGACCGCCGCGCCGGACGGCGGTGGACCGGAGGCTTCGCGGATGTCGAGGGTTTCGCGAATCCGTGGCTGGACCGCGGTTGCTGCTGCCGCGCTCGTGGGCGTCACCGTCGTGGCGTGCGCGAGCAGTTCGACGCAGCAGGTGCGGACCGCTGGCCAGCGCCCCTCGTCCACCGCCGCCGGCGTGGTGACGTACGAGACGTTCTCCCCCTACGCCGCCACCGGCACCCTTGCGGTGCCGGTGGCGGACCAAACCCCAGGGTCGTGCTGGACGGGCTCGATCGCGGTCGCGGCGCCCGGCACCTACCGCTGCCTGGCCGCCAACCAGATTCGTGACCCGTGCTTCGCCGACACCACCCGCGCCGTCGTCACGATGGTGGCCTGCGTGGCCGACCCGTGGAGCCCTGCGCACGTGATCACCCTCACCGCGCCACTGCCGACGGCGACCGCTGCCTCGCCGACGAGGTCGCCCTGGGCCCTACAGCTGGCGAACGGCGCCCATTGCGTCGCCGTGACGGGCACGGTTCCGGCAGTCGGTAGCGTCGCCCTCAACTACGAGTGCGGGGCCGACCGGGCCGCCGGGATCATCCGCAACGACGGCGCCCGGATCCAGGTCGACTACGGGGCGCGGGACGGAAGCGGCATCGCCCAGGTGGCGGTCCAGCTGGCGTGGTGGGTCTGAACGCAGCGACTTGCCGCGCCGTGACAACCTAGAGGTGCCGTAGGGCGACTGCACTGTGTGACGGCCCTGATCATCGATACGCGGTTGAGGAGGGACGAGCGCCCCGTGCCAGACATCGCGGCGCCCGCTACTCGTGCGGCCTCGGTCGACGTCCCGGCGCTGTACGAGCAGCATTGGCGCTCGCTCGTGCGTCTGGCCGTGCTGCTCGTCGACGATGTCGCGAGCGCGGAGGACGTGGTCCAGGACGCCTTCATCGGGCTGCACCGCCGCAGTGCTGAACTCCGGGACCCGAATGCAGCGCTGGCCTACGTCCGGGCAGCCGTGGTGAACCTGTCCAGGTCCGTGATCCGGCGCCGGCAGACTGCGCGCAAGCACCTGCGGGTCGCCGAGCCTGAGGCGACGCCCGCCGCCGATCACGACGTACTGCTGCGCGACGAGCATCGCGCGGCGCTGGATGCCGTGCGTTCGCTGCCGCGACGACAGCAGGAAATCCTTGTCCTGCGCTACTGGTCAGGACTGTCCGAGCGCGAGATCGCCGAGACCCTCGGTATCTCAGCGGGTTCGGTCAAGTCATCGGCCAGCCGTGGCATGGCGAGTCTGCAGCGCATCCTGGGAGCGCAGACATGACGCATGGCGACGATCTCGAACGCGTCCTCCGCGACGCGTTCGCCGCGAAGGCGCAGGCGGCAATCGGCGACGATCGAGTCCCGCCATCGGTTGATCTGCACTCCGCGCCCCATCTGAGCGCCCGGCGGGGCAGATTTCTCGCCCCGCTTGCCGCCGCGGCCGCGGTTGTCCTCGCCGCGGGGCTCGTGTTCGCGTTGCGCGGCTCGGGTACGACCGACGGTCACGCCGGCCAGCGTCCGGGTGCACTCGGCAGCACCGCTTCCCGCCACGCGTCCGGACAGAAGACCACCAGCGCATCCGCGTCGCCGGCCGCCAAGGCCGTCCACGTGAGACTCAAGTGGAGCGACGGCTCTCAGTTCGGCGTGGGTGTGCCAGTGATCGCCTACCTGTCGCGGAAGATCACCGATGCCAGGGCGTTCGCGGCCGCGACGTCGGTGACGGTGGACGGCACGCCCGTCGCCGGAGCGTGGTACTTCGAAACCACCAACAACGAACCCGGTTACCCCCTCGAGGCTCACTACCGGCTGCAGAACTACTGGCCTGCCCACGCGAAGATCGCCGTGAAGATGCCGTTGCAGGGGCTGTCGGCCGGCCCGGGCCTGGCCTACGACGACAGCCTGACGTTGGCCTTCACCACGGGCGCTGCGAACATCGCGACCGTCAGCGACGCCACGCACACGCTCACCCTCGTATCCGACGGGCGCACCGTGGGCACGTACCCCGTGTCACTCGGCGCCAGCAACACGCCGACCTCACGTGGCACCAAGGTCATCATGGAGAAGGGGCTCAGCATCTGCATGAGTGGTCCGGGGTATCACGAGTGCAACATCAAGTACACGCAGCGGCTGACGTATGGCGGCGAATACCTGCATGCGGCGCCATGGAACGTGGGGAACCTCGGCAAGCACGACTCGTCCAACGGCTGCACCAACCTGAGCACACCCGACGCGGCGACGCTCTACACGCTCCTCGAGATCGGCGATGTCGTGCGCTACCCCGACGCCCACGGTCCGGCCCTACAGCTCGGTCAGGGCTACGCCGACTGGAACGTGCCGTGGTCGGTGTGGCTCACCGGCGGCGCGGTGCCCACGCGCTGACGCTCGCTCAGGCGGTGTCGTGCAGCCCCAGTACGGCGCCGACCTCTGATCGCAGCGCCGTGATCTGACGCTGCCCGGTGGCTTCGCGACGATCGGCAGGCACGACCTCGAGATAGGCCTTGAGCTTCGGCTCGGTGCCCGAGGGTCGTACAACGACGCGGCCGCCGCTCCACCGCAACCGCACGACGTCCGCGTCGGGAAGCAGATCCTCTACCGTGACCGGCTCACCGAGCAGGGTGCGCGGCGGCTGTGCGCGCAGCCGGGCCATGGCATTACTGATGATCGTGAGGTCGTCGACGCGCACGGACAACTGGTCGGTGACGTACAGGCCGAACTCGGCGGCCAGCTGCGCCAACCGTTCGTCGAGCGACGAGCCCTGCTTCTTCAGCACCGCCGCGAGTTCGGCAACCAGCAACGCGGCGCTGATGCCGTCCTTGTCGCGGACGAGGTGCGGGGCGACTGCGTAGCCGAGTGCCTCCTCATAGCCGTAGGCGAGATCGTCCGCGGCACGCGAGATCCACTTGAAGCCGGTGAGCGTCTCGACGTATCCGACGCCGCTGCGTTCGGCCATCGCGCGCAGCATCGTCGACGAGACGATGGTCGTGGCATAGGTGCCGCGAACCCCTTTGCGAAGCAAGCAGTCGGCGAGCAGGACACCCACCTGGTCGCCGCGCAGCATGCGCCAAAGCCCGTCAGCCCGGCGTGCCGCGACCGCACACCGGTCGGCATCCGGGTCGTTCGCGATGATCACGTCGGCGTCGCGGTCGGCGGCCAGTGCGATAGCGAGGTCGAGAGCGCCCGGCTCCTCGGGATTGGGGAAGGCGACGGTCGGGAAGTCCGGGTCGGGCCGTTCCTGCTCGGCGACGCCGATCGGGGCCGGGAAGCCGGCCGCCTTGAGCACCTTGCGCACGACCTCGGTGCCGACGCCGTGCATCGCGGTATGGACGATCCGTACGTCGCGCGGGCCGTCGTCGACGAGAGCGGCGATCGCAGCAACGTAGGCGTCTACGACCGACTCGTCGAGCACCGTGACACCGTCAGGCTCCAGCCGGATCTGCCGGGTGGGACCCACCGCCTGGATCGCGGCCTCGATCTCGGTATCGGTAGGCGGCACGATCTGCGCGCCATCGGCGGCATACACCTTGTAGCCGTTGTCCTGCGGCGGGTTGTGCGATGCGGTGACCATCACGCCGGCCGCGGCATCGAGGTGGCGCACGGCGAACGCGAGGACGGGCGTGGGCAGCAGCCGTGGCAAGACGAGGGCCTCGAAACCGGCTGCGGCAAAGATCGCGGCGGAATCGTAGGCGAACTCGTGCGATCGGTGTCTGCCGTCGTACCCGACGACTACGCGTCGCCCGCCGAAGCCGGCGTCGACGAGCCATGCGGCCAGGCCTGCCGCCGCCCGCCGCACGACCGCGCGGTTCATCCCGTTCGGTCCGGCGCGCAGCGGCCCCCGCAGACCGGCGGTGCCGAAGGTGAGCATCCCGGCGAAGCGGTCTGCCAGCTCGGCGTCCCCGCGCGCCTCGAGCAGGCGGCGCACCTCGGCCGCGTCGGCCTCGTCCACCTCGTCGGCAAGCCAGGCGCGGACGCGTTCGTGCAGCTCGCCCGCCGTCATGAACGGGCCGCCACGGCATCGATGCCGAAGCCGGGTGAGGTGAAGCCGCCGCCGACCAGGGCGTCGGAGGGGTACTCGACGTCATCGGGCAGCTGCTCGGCCCACTCCTCGGCGTCGTCACGCGGGTCGTAGCCGAGCGCCACTGCCTCGTCGAGCGACCACGTGCGACGCGTGTTGTGCGAGATCCCCCAGACCACCGCGTACCCGAGCTGTGGAGCCCGCAGGCAGGCGTCGACGAGCCGGGCGCAGTCGTCCGGCGAGAGCCACGTCGACAGAGATCGGCGATCCGGCGGCGTTGGGGCGAAGGTGCCGATGCGTATGCAGGCAACCTGCAGGCCGTATCGATCGACGTAGTACCGCGCCAATGCCTCGCCGAAGACCTTGCTGACGCCGTACAGGGTGTCCGGACGGGCCGGTGCGTCCGCGGGCAGGCCCTGGGCGACAGGGGTGAAGCCCGTCGCGTGGTTGGACGAGGCGTAGACGATGCGCTGCACGCCGCTGCGCCGTGCAGCCTCGAACAGCTGGAACGTCCCCTCGATGTTCGCCTCGCGCACGACCGGCCACGGCGCTTCGGTCGACTGGCCGGCGAGATGCACGACCGCTGTCACATCCGCCATAGCGGCATCCAGATCGGACGGTGAGGTGATATCGGCGACGAGGTCGGCTTCCGGCGTGCGGTCGAGCCCGACCACGTCCCAGCCGTACGTCGGCAGCCGCTGCATGAGCGCGCTCCCGATGGAGCCGGCGCAGCCCGTCACCAGCACCGTCATAGCTGCGGGATCACCTCGGCGAGGAGGGCGCCCATCCGGTTCGCGGCGGCCAGGCCGGCGGCGAGCACCTCTTCATGGTCGAGTCGGTCGCCGAGGCCGGCCGCGAGGTTCGTCACCAGGGAGATGCCCAGGACGTCGCAGCCCTCGGCGCGCGCGGCGATGGCTTCCAGGACCGTCGACATGCCGACCAGATCGGCGCCCAGGATCCCGGCCATCCGTACCTCGGCGGGCGTCTCGTACTGCGGTCCGGGGAACATCGCGTAGACACCCTCGGTGATGGACGGGTCGACCGACCGCACCAGTGCGCGCAGGCGCTCGCTGTAGAGGTCGGTGAGGTCGACGAATCGCGGCCCGACCAGTGGCGTGCGCCAGGTCAGGTTCAGGTGATCGCGGATCAGGACGGGATCGCCCACCGACAGATCGGCGCGTAGGCCCCCACAGGCGTTGGTGAGGATCACGGTGCGGCAACCGGCCGCGGCCGCCACCCGGACGCCGTGCGCGACCGCGTCGACGCCCCGTCCCTCGTAGAGGTGGGTCCGGCCGAGGAAGGCGAGCACCCGCTGAGTGCCGACGGTCAGTGATCGGATACGACCCGCGTGCCCCTCGACGGCCGGAGGCAGGAATCCCGGCAGGTCGGTGACGAGCAGCTCGGTAGCGGGTGAGCCGAGGGCATCGATGGCCGGCACCCAGCCCGAGCCGAGGACGATCGCGACGTCGTGTGCGTCCTGGCCGGTGTGTTCGGCGAGCAGCTGGGCCGCGGCGCGAGCGGTCCCGTCGGGCGTCGAGGTGTCGGGAGCTGTCACGTCCGCCGAGGGTAGGGGATCGGCCCGCGTTCAGGTACGGCTCATCATCCGAAGGCACGCCGGGCAGCGTGTGATGTGGGGCAGTATCTCCAGCTGCTCAAGCGAGAGACGGCTACGGCAATCTCGGCACCACCCATACCGGCCGGCGTCGATCTGTCGGAGCGCCTCACAGATGTTGAGCAGGGCGCCGCGGGCGCCCGTCACCAGTGATCGCGCCACCTCCCGCGCGGTGGGGTCATCGCAGCGCAGCGCGCCGTCGCGTTCGAGTTCGGCGAGCTGGTCGAGGCGGAAGCGCCGCTGCTCCACGAGTGTCAACCGCACCCGCTCGGCAGCGGCGCGATCGAGCGGGAGAGAACCGGTCTGTGAGGCGATCAGGGCGGCGCTCATGGCCCCCAGATTCGCCGCGCAGCCCGGGTATCGGCCGCGAACCAGCGGTGAATCGGCTGTGTCCGCCTAGAGAGATGGGCCACCTCAACGCCAAGCAGCGGCATCGACCGCAATACGATTCCCGCATGTCTGCCCAGCCTGAGCCGCTCGCGCTCGCTGCGGAATTCGAAAGCGCGACCCGCGAGCAGTGGCGCGAGCTGGTGAGTGCGGTCCTGCGCAAGGCCGGAATCGAGCCCGATGGCGATCCCGAAGCGGCCTTGAGTTGTCGTACCTACGAGGGCATCGAGATCAAGCCGCTCTATACCGCCGAAGACGCCTTGAGCCTCGCTCACGACGGCGTGCCCGGGCATCCTCCGTTCGTCCGCGGCGCGACTGCGGCCGGGGCGGCCGGGACAGGGTGGGACGTCCGGCAGCGGCACGCCGATCCGGATGCCGCGGCGACCAACCGCGCGGTGCTCGCCGACCTGGCCAATGGCGCGACCTCGGTCTGGCTGGTGCTCGGCGACGCGGGGCTGGCCGTGGCCGATCTTGCCCGCGCCCTGGACGGCGTGTACCTCGACCTGGCACCGATCGTGCTCGATGCCGGGGACGCGACGTACCCAGCAGCGACGGCATTGCTGAGCCTCGCCTCCGACCGAGGTGTGAATGCCCGCGAGCTGCGCGGCTCATTGGGGGCCGATCCGATCGGCCTGCGGGCCCGGTCGGGCGCCGCGGCCGACCTGGCACTCCTGTCGACGCTGGCACACGAGGTCTCCGGCTCGCCCGAGCTCTGCGTCGCCACGGTCGACGCGACGGCCTACCACGACGCCGGTGCGAGCGATGCCGACGAGATCGGCGTCGCCGCGGCGGTCGGTGTCGAATACCTGCGTGCGCTGACCGACGGCGGTGTGAGCATCGATGCGGCCCTGGCCGCGCTGGAATTCCGGTACGCGGTCACCGCCGACCAGTTCCTGTCGATCGCCAAGCTGCGTGCCGCGCGGCGGGTATGGGACCGCGTCGCCGAGCTGAGCGGTGCCGCCCTCGAGCGTCGCGGGCAGCGCCAGCATGCGGTGACCTCAGCGGCGATGCTCAGCCGGCGCGACCCCTGGGTGAACTTGCTGCGAGCCACCGTCGGCTGCTTCGCGGCAGCTGTAGCGGGGGCGGAGTCCATCACCGTCCTTCCATTCGACTCCGCGGTCGGGCTGCCCGACGACTTGGGCTGCCGAATGGCCCGCAATACGCAATCGATCCTGCACGACGAGTCGAGCCTGGCACGCGTGATCGACGCGGCAGGCGGCTCCTGGTACGTCGAGACGCTGACCGACCAACTCGCCGAGAAGGCGTGGGCAACCTTCGTCGAGGTCGAACGTGCCGGGGGCGCGCTCACCGCGCTCGACGACGGCACGCTTGAACAGATCATCGCGCCCGCGCGGGAACGGCGAGCGGCCGACATCGCGCATCGTCGCGCGCCGCTCACCGGCGTGAGCGAATTCGCGGACGTCGCAGAGGCGCCGGTGATGCGTGAGCCGGCACCGATCGCGGTGCAGTCCGGTCCGCTGCCCGCGCGTCGCTGGGCCGAGCCGTTCGAGCAGTTGCGTGATCGCGCCGACGCGGTACCGGGACGGCCGAAGGTCTTCCTCGCGGCGATCGGGCCGGTCGCCTCCTACACCGCGCGGGTCGGCTTCGCGAGCAATCTCTTCCAGGCGGCAGGAATCGTGCCGGTCGTCGGTTCGGGAACGCCCGACGACATGGTCGACGAATTCATCGCCAGCGGGACGCCGGTCGTCTGCCTCTGCTCGTCCGACCGGGTCTACGAGGAAACCGCAGGATGGGTGGCCAAGGCACTGCGCGAGGCGGGCGCCGAGTTCGTCTGGCTCGCCGGGCGCCCGGGCGATCGTGAGGACGCCGATCGCGCCTCGGGTATCGACGGGTACCTCTACGGCGGATGCGACGCACTGCACGTCCTGCGCACCACACTCGATCAGTTGGGGGTGACGTGATGGCGGCCATCCCCGACTTCCGGGATGCATCGCTCGGCGCGCCGCGGTCGGGTCCGGAGGCACCCGAGCCGATCGATGTGGCGCCGTGGCAGACCCCCGAGGGGATCGAGGTGCCGCCGCTGTACACGGCACGCGACGTCGAGGAACTCGACTTCGTGAACACCTACCCCGGCATCGCACCGTTCGTGCGCGGGCCGTACCCGACGATGTACGTGAACCAGCCCTGGACGATCCGCCAGTACGCCGGCTTCTCCACAGCGGCCGAGTCCAACGCCTTCTACCGGCGCAATCTGGCCATGGGACAGAAGGGGCTGTCGATCGCGTTCGACCTGCCCACGCACCGCGGCTACGACAGCGACAACGAGCGGGTGATCGGCGACGTCGGCATGGCTGGAGTCGCTATCGACTCGATCTACGACATGCGCCAGCTGTTCGACGGCATACCGCTCGACCGCATGAGCGTGTCGATGACGATGAACGGCGCAGTGCTTCCCGTCCTGGCGCTGTACGTGGTTGCCGCCGAGGAGCAGGGCGTTGCTCCGGAGCAGCTCACGGGGACGATTCAGAACGACATTCTCAAAGAGTTCATGGTGCGCAACACCTATATCTATCCACCGACACCGTCGATGAAAATCATCAGCGACATCTTCGCGTACACCTCACAGCGGATGCCGAAGTTCAACTCGATCTCGATCTCGGGCTACCACATCCAAGAAGCCGGTGCGACTGCCGATCTCGAGCTGGCCTACACCCTTGCCGACGGCGTCGAGTACATCCGTGCGGGCCGCGATGCCGGACTCGACATCGACACCTTCGCACCGCGACTGTCGTTCTTCTGGGCGATCGGTATGAACTTCTTCATGGAGGTCGCCAAGCTGCGCGCCGCGCGACTGTTGTGGGCCAAGCTCGTGAACGCGTTCGAACCGAAGAACGAGAAATCGCTGTCACTGCGCACCCACTCCCAGACCTCCGGCTGGTCACTCACTGCGCAGGATCCGTTCAACAACGTCATCCGCACCTGCATCGAGGCGATGGCCGCGACACAGGGGCATACGCAGTCGCTGCACACGAACGCCCTCGACGAGGCGCTGGCTCTGCCGACGGACTTCTCCGCGCGCATCGCGCGGAACACGCAGCTGGTGCTGCAGCAGGAATCCGGAACTACGCGAGTCATCGACCCGTGGGGCGGCTCGGCGTACGTCGAGCGGCTGACGTACGAGCTGGCGCGGCAGGCTTCGGCGCACATCCTCGAGGTTGAGCGTGCGGGCGGCATGGCCAAGGCGATCGACGCGGGCTTGCCGAAGTTGCGCATCGAAGAGGCCGCTGCGCGCACGCAAGCGCGCATCGACTCGGGGCGGCAGCCGGTGATCGGCGTGAACAAGTACCGCACCGACTCGGCCGACGTGCCGACGCTGTTGAAGGTCGACAACTCTGCCGTGCGCGCCGAGCAGGCCGAGAAGCTGCGCCGGTTGCGCGCCGATCGTGATGAGCCGGCAACGCTGGCCTCGCTCGACGCGCTCACGGCTGCTGCGGGCGCTGCGATGGATGGCAGTCGTGGTGCCGGGCTCGAGCAGAACCTGCTCGCGCTGGCCATCGACGCGGCGCGCGCGAAGGCCACCGTGGGCGAGATCTCCGACGCGCTCGAGAAGGTCTACGGTCGGCATGCCGCGACGATCCGCACGATCTCGGGCGTGTATTCGGCGGAGGCGGGTGCAGTGAGCGCAATCGAGGACACGCGGGCAGCGACCGCTACGTTCGCCGAGGCCCACGGTCGCCGCCCGCGCATCCTCGTCGCAAAGATGGGGCAGGACGGCCACGACCGTGGCCAGAAGGTGATTTCCACCGCGTTCGCCGACCTCGGCTTCGATGTCGATGTGGGCCCGCTCTTCCAGACTCCCGCCGAAGTCGCCCGGCAGGCCGTCGAGGCCGACGTGCACATCGTCGGCGTCAACTCGCTGGCGGCGGGGCACCTGACGCTCGTCCCGGCGCTGCGCGACGAACTGGCCGCACAAGGGCGTCCGGACATCCTCATCGTCGTTGGCGGCGTTATCCCGCCGCAGGATTTCGACGAGTTGCGGGCTGCCGGTGCCGCGGCGATCTTCCCGCCCGGAACGGTCATCGCCGAGGCAGCCGCCGACCTGCTGCGCATTCTGGACGAGCAGTCCGCGACCGCCGGCTGACCATGACCGAGGTAGCCGACCTGGCCGAGGGTGTGCGTGGCGGCGATCGTGCCGCAGTGGCGCGCGCGATCACGCTCGTCGAGTCGCGGCGAGCCGATCACCGGGCGCAGTCCCAGGACCTGCTTGCCGTACTGCTCCCGCATACCGGCAACGCGCGGCGCATCGGCATCAGCGGCGTGCCCGGGGTCGGGAAGTCGACGTTCATCGACACGCTTGGAATGAACCTGGTCGGCATGGGTCACCGCGTGGCAGTGCTCGCGGTCGACCCGTCGTCCAGCCGCACCGGCGGCAGCATCCTCGGCGACAAGACGCGGATGACGAGGCTCGCGGTCGAGGATGCTGCGTTCGTGCGGCCGTCCCCGAGCGCGGGCACGCTGGGCGGCGTCGCTACGGCGACGCGCGAGACGATGCTGGTGATGGAGGCGGCTGGCTACGACGTCGTCCTCGTCGAGACCGTAGGTGTTGGCCAGTCCGAGTATGTCGTTGCGGACATGGTGGACACGTTTCTGTTCCTCACCCTCGCGCGCACGGGGGATTCGCTACAGGGAATGAAGCGCGGCATCCTTGAGCTCGCCGACGTGATCGCGGTGAACAAGGCCGACGAGGAGCATGAGGACGAAGCGGCCCGGGCCGCACGAGAGCTTTCCGGCGCGCTGCGTTTCCTGCGCGGCGGCGATGACACGTGGCAGGCGCCGGTCGTCACCGCCAGTGGACTGCACAACGTGAATCTCGACAAGGTGTGGCAGCAGATCGAGCGGCATCGCGCCTGGCTCGACGCGCACGGCGGGCTCGACGCGAAGCGCCGCCGCCAGATGGTGGAGTGGACGCGCGCGATGGTGCACGAGGCGCTGTTGTCGCGATTGGAGTCGGCGTCTGTCCGCGCAGTGGTGAAGCGCAGCGAGGCCGCGGTTCTCGCGGGGGACCTGACGCCGGACCAGGCCGCCCGCGAGATCGTGCGCGCCGTCGTCAGTGGGTGATCAGCAGTCCGCCCCGACTCCACTGTGACCACGCGATGTTCCAGTCGCCGAGTCCGTCGAACGGGTTCATCCGCGTCCCGTCGGTGTGCAGGTAAGTGACGACATCACCGAGCTGGCTGAACTCGTAGAACCATTGTCCGTCAGCGGGTTTGAGGTTGGTGCATCCGTTCGAGGTGCTGCTTGTACCGATGTGCGTGTTCCACCCCGCGGCGTGCACGTACTCGCCCGAGGCGGTGACGCGGACCGACCACGGCACGGGGTCGTTGGTGTAGTGCGGTCCGGACATCATCACGGTGCCTTGGGGTCGAAGTGTGTTCGTACCCGGGACGTCCTCACCCTTCTGCATCACGATCTTCGTCCCGTTGTATGTCGGCGTCGCAGCCTTGCCGAGCGACACCGGGACCGTCTTCACGACCGTGCCGTTGTCGGTCACCGTCATCGTCAGTGTCGCTGCGTCCACGGTCGAGACATGCGCGTCGCCGGTCCGGAACGTCACCGACGACAGTGCGCCGGAGTACGCCAGGCCCTTTCCTGCTGACATGCCGGAGATAGGCAGCGTCACATGGATGGTCGCGTGGGCCGGCCAGTACGTCCGTTCGCGGAAGTGGGCCTGGACGGGCTGACCGGCGTAAGGGCGCTCCCAGTACCACGCACCGATGGCCGGCGCACCGTTCACCGTGACGCTCGCGGCTCTGGTGAACGCGCTCGAGTCGGTCGGCGCGGGAGAGAAGCTCAACACGATCGGCTCGCCGACGCCGACCACCTCCCCGTCGTTCAGAGCGGACGTGACATGCACGGTGGCCACGGGTCCGGTGGGTGCCGTCGAGCGGGAGGCCGCCGAGCCGGATGGCGTCGACCCGGACGGTGCCGACGATGCCGTCGCTTGTCCGGTGCCGGCCGCCACTGCGCCGTTCCCGGCTGTCGAGGCCCCGTGCGACACGGCGCTCACGACGACCACTGCCACAGCCACGGCGCCCGCGACGGCAAGCGGTGCCGCCCACAGGACGTGTCGATTGCGTCGCGGACCGTCGACATCGGGACCGAGCCCTGAGCTCATCGGTGGTACCGCCGCGAGGTCACCGATCGCACTGTGTGCCCGTGCCCGGAATGCCTCGTGCAGCAACTTCCCGGCTCGGCTGCCTCGCTCGTCGTCGTCATTTCGGCCGTCCATGAATCCTCCGGACCCTGCGATCAAGGTCTCTCAGAGAGGTAGTCGCCCACCGCGCCGTGGAGGTTGCCTGGACGGTCCATGCTGACCGGCCGGTCACTGACGCACAGGTCACGATCGGTGTGTCGGGCGGTGTCGCGGGGTACCCAGTCAGCGGGTGTCGTCCGCCCGTCCAGCGGGGGTGGGTGGGCGGCATTCGCTCCTATGTCGTCAGTCGCGACGGCCTATGTCGGGCCGGAACCGTCGATCACGCGCATCGGCACGCCGCAGCGACGCGCGACGATCGGCACCAGGCCGCCTTGGACGATCACCGATGCAGTCACGACGATGAAGATGAGGTCGTAGATGCGGCCGGCGTTCGCAGCTCCCTGGGCGACGACGTAGGTTCCCAGCAGAATCGGCACGGCGCCCTTCAGCCCGGACCACAGCACGAAGACCCGCTCGCCGCGGTTGAGCCGCACCGGCAGCAGCACGAGGCCGACGAACAGCGGCCGCGCCACGAGGACGAGCAGCGCGGCCAGTGCGAGCCCGGTCCACACACGCCCGTCGCCGAAGACGTCGTGCAGGGACACGCTGAGTCCGAGCACGACGAATGCGACGATCTCGCTCACACTGCTCAAGGCGGCGGTGAACTGCCGGACCTGCCGACGATGCGGCCAGCGCACGTCGCCGAGGACGATGCCTGCGACGAACACGGCGAGGAACCCCGAACCCCGGGCCACGGTGGCTCCGCCGTACACGAGCAGTGCGAGGGCCACGGTCTGCACCGGATACAGCGCGGCGCTCGGCAGTCGCACCCGCTGCACCACCCAGCGCAGCAGGATGCCGCCGACGACGCCGATGATCAGGCCGAGCGCCATCTGCAGGGCGAACTCCCCGACGCCCCGCAGCACTGCGCCACCGCCGCTGCCGGCGCCGAGGATGCTGATCATCAGTGCGATTCCGACAGGGTCGTTGGCGCCCGATTCCCCCTCGAGCAGCGTGCCCGTGCGGCCTGATATCTCGCGCCGACCCAGCACCGAGAAGACGACTGCCGGGTCGGTCGGCGCCAGTGCGGTGCCGACGAGCAGCGCCGAACGCCAACCGAAGCCGAACAGCACGTGAGCGGCGACCGACATGGCTCCGGCCGTCACCACTGTTCCGGCGATACCCAGCCAGACGACCGCGCCGACGTTCGGACGCAGCCGCCTCCACCCGATATGCATGCCACCGTCGAAGAGGATCACCACCAGTGCCACGGTGACGATGCGCTGGTCGGTCTTGATACTGAGGCTGCCCAGGGATGTCCAGGCATTGGACGCGGCGGCAGCGGCGACCAGGAACACGACGGGTGCAGGTACGCCTAGCCGCTCGCTGATCCGGCTCGACGCCAATGCAGCCAGCATCGCCAGGGCGACGACGAACGTCACCAGCCCGAATGGCTCGACGTCTTTCACGACCGGAATCTACCGAGCCGAGGGGCACCCACGGGGCGTGCCGATCCGGATACGCTGGCCGAGATGCATATCGACTTCAACCCATCGCAGCGCACGAGTCTGGGCGTCGAATGGGAACTGGAGCTCGTGGACCTCGACACGCGCGAGCTCACGGGCGCCTCCAACGCGATCCTGGGCGAGATCTGCCCCGAGGGCGCGACGGAGCATCCCAAGGCCAAGCATGAGCTCCTGCAATCGTGCATTGAGGTCATCACCGGGATCTGCCAGACGGTGGAGGAGGCGAAGGCCGACCTCGCGGCGACGGTCGCCGAGGTTGCCGCCTCGGCTGCCAAGCGCAACGTCGGCCTGATCTGCAGTGGCACGCATCCCATCACCGATTGGTCGACGCAGCGCGTCACCGACAATCCTCGCTATATCGCGTTGATGGAGCGCAACCAGTGGATGGCACGCCAGCTGCAGATCTTCGGTGTGCATGTGCATTGCGGCATCCGCGGCGGCGACAAGGCGATTCCGATCGTCAACTCCCTGCTCGGATACCTGCCGCACTTCCTCGCGCTGTCCGCCTCCAGCCCGTACTGGATCGGTTCCGACACCGGGCTGGCGTCCTACCGCAGCAAGGTGTTCGAGGCGTTGCCCACGGCCGGGCTGCCGTATCAGCTGGCAGGCTGGGACGCATTCGAGAAGTACATGGACGCGTTGATCTCCTCTCATGCGATCGAGTCGATCCGCGAGGTGTGGTGGGACATCCGGCCGCATCCGAACTTCGGGACGGTCGAGCTGCGAATCTGCGACGGCATGCCGACGCTCGACGAGATCGGTTGTATCGCGGCACTCGCGCAGTGCCTGGTCGAGCGCTTCGACCGGCAACTCGACGACGGCTACACCTTGCCCGAACCCCGGCCGTGGCTCGTGCGTGAGAACAAGTGGCGAGCGGCGCGCTACGGACTTGACGCCGAGATCGTCGTGGACAACTCCGGCAAGGTCCAGCCGGTGAAGGAATCGATCGTCAATCTGGTCGACGACCTGCTGCCACTCGCGCGGCGGCTCAAATGTGCCGAGGAACTCGAGTCGATCCCGCGGCTGCTCGAGCGCGGCGCGAGCTATCAGCGCCAGCGTGCGGTCGCGGCAGCGCACGGCGGTGACTTGATCCCGGTGGTCGACTCGCTGCTGGTCGAGATGCGCGACGGGCTCGGCCTGTGAGCGACGTCGCCGCGATACGCCGCGAGCTGCACGCGCACCCAGAGCTTGCCTTTGCCGAGCATCGCACCACTGCCCTGGTCATCGCCGAGCTGGAGAGCTACGGCCTCGCGCCGCAAGTGTTTCCGTCCGGAACCGGGGTCATCTGCGACATCGGTTCAGCCGACGGGCCTGTGGTCGCCTTGCGGGCAGACATCGATGCGCTACCGATCACCGATCAGAAGGACGTCGAGTATCGCTCCGTGGTCGACGGCGTCTGCCACGGGTGCGGGCACGACGCGCACACAGCGATCCTTCTCGGCGCGGCCCAGGAACTCGTGGGCGCTACATTGCCCGGCCGGGTTCGGCTGATCTTCCAGCCCGGCGAGGAGACGCTGCCCGGGGGCGCTGTCGGCGTGGTGGAGGCGGGTGCGCTGAAGGACGTGCAGCAGATCTTCGCCGTGCATTGCGACCCCCGTCTGGAGACCGGGCAGATCGGGTTGCGCGCCGGACCGATCAGCGCGGCGTGCGACCAGGTCGACATCACACTCTTCGGACCGGGCGGCCACACCGCGCGACCACACCTGACGGTGGATCTGGTGTACGCACTCGGACAACTGATCACCGAGCTGCCCGGCATGCTGTCACGGCGCGTCGACCCGCGGGCCGCACTGACACTCGTCTGGGGTTCGGTCGAGTCCGGTCGCGCGGCGAACGCCATTCCGATGTCCGGCCGCCTTCGCGGCACCTTGCGCGTGCTGGACCGCGACGCGTGGGATGCGGCTGAGCCGCTCGTGCGCGAGCTCGTTACCGAGCTCGCGGCCGCGTCGGGGGCCAACGCCGATGTGACCTACATCCGCGGTGTGCCACCTGTCGACAACGATGCGACGGCCGTCGACGTGCAACGTGCTGCGATCCTCTCCGCGCTCGGTGCCGACGCCGTTGCCGACACCGAGCAGAGCATGGGTGGCGAGGACTTTGCGTGGTACCTGGAATCGGTGCCGGGAGCTCTGGCACGACTCGGTGTCCGCCGCAGAGGTGATGCGCCGTTCGACCTGCACCAAGGGACGTTCGACATCGACGAGAACGCGCTGGACGTCGGCGTGCGGTACACGACGACGCTGGCCCGGACCGCGCTCGCCCGACTGGCGTGAGATCCCGCGGTGCGCTACTCGCCGAGCGATCGGCACGGGCGCGAACGGAGCTCCGCGCAGTACTCGTCCGGCGCGCCGGCCTTCTGGGCGGCTTCGGCGATCAGCCCCAGATATCGGGCCGAGGGCATGCCACCCTCATAGCCGTCGAGGATGTACACCCAGGCCAGCACGTCACCGTCGAGCGTCGACACCCGCAGTTTGATCTTGTTGTACAGCCCGGTGTCGGCGGACTCCCAGTAGTCGAGCCGCTCGTGGTCGTACGGCGAGAGGTCGTAGAGGGCCACGAACACCTGGCTCGCGGCATCGGGTACGACCATGGCGAGTGCGCCGTCCCACCCCAGTTCCTCGCCGCCGAAGGTCAGCCGCCAGCCGTTGAGCCAGCCGGTTCCGGCGGCAGGGGAGTGCGGGCATCGCGCGAGCATCTGCTCGGGATCCATGTTCGAGCCGTAGGCGGCGTACAGACCGCTGGAGGATGCCATCGCAGGGCAGCGTACCGACCGTGCGGGATCAACGGGACAATCATCCCGTGACGCGCATCGCGATTCTCGGCGGCGGACCGGCAGGCTACGAATCCGCCCTGGTCGCCGCGCAACTCGGCGCCGAGGTGACGGTGATCGACCGCGACGGGCCGGGCGGTTCGTGTGTGCTGACCGACTGCGTACCGAGCAAGACCCTGATCGCCACGAGTGATCGGGTCACCGCTTTCCGTGACGCACCGAGGGTCGGGATCGGAGCTGCGTCGGCCGGCGTCGATGTCGACCTCACTGTCGTCAACCGGCGGATCAAGGACCTCGCGACGCAGCAGTCCCACGACATCGGACAGCGGCTGCTGCGGGAGGGGGTCACCGTGCTGGCAGGAACGGGCCGGTTCGCGCCCGTACAGCCTGCGCGCTCTCACCGCATAGAGGTTCTCGACTCGGCGCACGCGGTCGTCGACCTGCTCGACGCCGACATCGTGTTACTCGCGACCGGCGGCACTCCGCGCGTGCTGGAAACGGCGGTACCCGACGGTGAACGCATCCTGTCGTGGCGTGACGTGTATGAACTCGACACCCTGCCAGAGCATCTCGTCGTGATCGGCTCAGGTGTTACCGGCGCCGAGTTCGCGAGTGGCTACTGCGAGCTCGGGGTGCCAGTGACCTTGGTGTCCAGCCGTGATCGCGTGCTGCCGGGTGAGGACCCCGACGCGGCCGACGTGATCGAGCGGGTGTTCACCTCCCGTGGCGGGACGCTGGTCAAGCAGGCACGCGCGGCCGGTGTGCGGCGTGACGGTGACGGCGTCCTCGTCGACCTCGTCGACGGGCGAACCGTCGCCGGGTCGCATGCGCTCATGTGCGTCGGCTCGGTGCCCAACGTCGAGGGACTGGGGCTCGACGAGGTCGGCGTGCGGCTCAATCAGCAGGGCTATATCGCCGTCGACCGGGTGTCGCGCACGAATGTGTCGACTATCTACGCCGCCGGCGACTGCACCGGAGTGCTGCTGCTCGCATCGGTCGCCGGCATGCAGGGGCGCATCGCGATGTGGCACGCGCTGGGTGAGGCGGTGGCGCCACTGCGGCTGAAGACGGTGGCGTCCAACGTCTTCACCCATCCCGAGATCGCGACGGTCGGGATGGGCTACGAGGCGATCAACTCGGGCCTGGTTCCGGCGCGGGCCGTCATGCTGCCGCTGGCGACCAATGCCCGCGCCAAGATGCAGGGCGTCGACGACGGCTTCGTGAAGGTGTACTGCCGCCCTGCCACCGGGGTCGTCGTCGGCGCTGTGGTCGTCGCGCCCAACGCATCCGAGCTGATCTTCCCGCTTACCCTGGCAGTGCAACGTAGCCTCACTGTTGCCGACGTCGCGTCGACGATCGGCGTCTACCCTTCGCTGTCGGGATCGGTCGCCGAGGCCGCCCGGCGGCTGATGCTGCACGACGACCTGGACTGAGCGAGGTAGCCACAATGGCCATGCATGGCGACCTGTCGCCCGAAGCGCGCGACCGGGCGCAACGTACGGTTTCCGTCGCAGCCGTATTCGCCGGCAATGCAGATCAGATCGTCGCCGCGCTGCCCGAACTTGCGGACGAGCACGTGCTGGTTGTCGTCGTCGATGCACAGCACTCTCTGGCCGGGATGCATCACGTGGCGCAGGCGGACCTGGTCATGCGGGTGCCCGAACTGGAGACTGCGGGCGGCTGGGCGATGGTGTTCTCACCGAGCAGTACCGTCGATGATGTTCGTCGGAGGGCGCAGGAAATGGCGTCGATCGCGGAGAAACGCGCCGCCGCGATCGATCGGATCCTGGCCCGCCGCGACGAGGGCGGCTAGCTACCCGCCACTTGCTTGCTCTCCATAAAGGCCTGGCATCGGACAGCACAGAGAAGGTTGACCGATGCGCTCGCCCCTCTGCCGCCTTCGGGGTGCTCGCGCGTTCCGGCCGCCAGCCTGTGGACAAAGGGCGCCGAAGGGTAGACATGGGCCTAAAATCGTACGTATGTGTGATGAGCGGGCGGGTGGTGTCGGCGATTGGCGGGGCCTCTCGCACGATGCGCGGCTCGACGCACTCGTGGATCTCGAGTCACGGATTGCATCGCTGCAGGCGCAGCAGCTGTCGTTGCTGGCGGTGATCGACGGCGATCCGGCGACGGTCAGTCTGCCCGGCTCCGGCGACAAGCGCTGGGCCGTCGAGGATGTCGCTTGTGCGCTGCGGCTCTCGCCGGGTGTGGCCCGGGCCCGATTGGCGGAGGCCGTCGAGTCGGTACGGCTGCCCCGTGCTCTGGCTCTACTCGCCGCGGGGCGCATCACGGCCGGACATCTGCGCGCGCTGACGGACAGCACGATCGCGCTCGACGACCTTGCGGTGCGAGCGGTCGAGGCTCGGGTGATCGAGCGGGCAGCTGAGCAGTCGGTCGCCACGTTCCGTGCCGGCGTGCGGCGTGCTGTGCTCTCGATCTGTGCACCGACACTTGAGCAACGGCGTCAGGCCAACATCGGCGATCGTCGGGTCTGCCTTCGGCCTTCAGGCGAAGGCACCAGTGAACTCTGGGCGCTATTGCCTGACGAGGGGGCAGCGACCCTGATGGCTGCCGTCGCGGCGTTCGCTGATCGGCGCGAAGCCGGAGACGACCGGACCGCGGATCAGCGGCGAGCCGATGCACTCGTACAACTGGGCCTCGATGCGCTTAGTGGTCACCAGTCGTCGACCCTGCCGCCGCGGCATCGGCTGCGACCGGCCGTCAGCGTCCATGTCGCGCTGTCGACGCTCCTACGCCTCGACGACGAGCCGGGCGAGTTGGAGGGCGTCGGCGCGATCTCCGCAGAGCTTGCCCGGCAGCTGGCTGCCGATCCGTCCGGGACGTGGCGGCGGTTGGTCACCGATCCGCTCGGCCGGCTCATCGACTGTGGCCGCAGCACCTACCGGCCCCCTGCCGAGCTGGCCCGCCACGTCATCGCGCGCGATCGGACGTGCAGATTTCCGCATTGCTCTCGCACCGCCGCGCGCGCCGAGCTTGATCACACCAGGCCGTGGGCCGACGGTGGGCGCACGAACGAGGCGAACCTCGTCGCTCTGTGCCCACGCCATCATCACCTGCGCCACGAGACCGGGTGGGACTATCGGCGCAGTCGCGAGAGCGGCGTCCTCGTGTGGCGATCGCCCTCGGGTCGCACTGTCGAATCCGACCTGCCGGCATATCCGATCGATGGCACTGCGGATCCTCCGCCGTCCTAGAAACGGATCGGGCGGCTCAGTCCTTGATCTCGCAGATCGTCATGCCCGAGGTCACGACAGCGCCGACCTCGGCGTTGAGCGAGGTGATGGTGCCGGCCTTGTGTGCGTTGAGCGGCTGCTCCATCTTCATGGCTTCGAGGACGACGATCATCTGACCCGCCTCGACGGTGTCGCCCTCGGCGACGGCGACCTTCACGATCGTCCCCTGCATCGGGGCGGTCAGTGCATCGCCGGATGCGGCCGCGCCGGACTTCTTCGTTGCCGAACGCTTGGGGGCAGCCTTCTTTCCGCCACCGCCGGAGACGGCAAAGCCCGACGGCAGCGAGACCTCGAGCCGCTTACCGCCGACCTCCACGACGATGGTCTCGCGACCTGCGGACTCCGTGTCGTTGTCGCCCCCACCCGCGAACGGGGTGATGTCGTTGACGAACTCGGTCTCGATCCACCGGGTGAACACGGTGAACGGCTCGCTGGTGAACGCCGGATCGCGCACCACCGCACGGTGGAACGGCAGGGCGGTGGCCATTCCGTCGACGACGTACTCGTCGAGCGCACGCCGGGCTCGGGCGAGTGCCTGAGCCCGGGATTCGCCCGTCACGATCAGCTTGGCGAGCAACGAGTCGAAGGCGCCACCGATCACCGAGTTCCCTTCGATGCCCGAGTCGACGCGCACGCCCGGGCCAGCCGGCTCGCGGTACGTGGTCACGGTGCCCGGCGCCGGCAGGAAGTTGCGTCCCGCGTCCTCGCCGTTGATACGGAACTCGAAGGCGTGCCCGCGCGGGGTGGGATCTTCGCTGAAGCGCAGCGTCTCTCCGTCGGCGATGCGGAACTGCTCGCGCACGAGGTCGATGCCGCTCGTCTCCTCGGTGACCGGGTGCTCGACCTGCAGCCGGGTATTCACCTCGAGGAAGCTGATGATGCCGTCGTTGCCGACGAGGTACTCGACGGTGCCGGCACCGGAGTACTTAGCCTCGCGGCAGATCGCCTTGGCCGACTCGTGGATCGTCGCGCGCTGCTCGTCGGTCAGGAATGGCGCCGGCGCTTCCTCGACGAGCTTCTGGTTGCGGCGCTGCAATGAGCAGTCACGCGTACCGACGACGATCACGTTGCCGTGTTGATCCGCGAGCACCTGTGCCTCGACGTGCCGAGACCGATCGAGATAGCGCTCGACGAAGCACTCGCCGCGGCCGAACGCACTCACGGCCTCACGGACCGCGCTGTCGTAGAGCTCGGGAATCTCCTCGATCGTTCGGGCGATCTTGAGGCCGCGCCCGCCCCCTCCGAAGGCAGCCTTGATCGCTACCGGGAGGCCGTACTCCTTGGCGAAGGCGACGACCTCATCGGCACCGCCGACCGGGTCGGGAGTGCCGGGCACGAGCGGAGCGCCGGCTCGCAAGGCGATGTGCCGAGCGGTCACCTTGTCACCGAGGTCTCGGATGGCCTGCGGTGAGGGGCCGATCCAGGTGAGCCCGGCGTCGAGCACCGCTTGCGCGAAGTCGGCATTCTCGGACAGGAAGCCGTAGCCGGGATGCACGGCGTCGGCGCCGGAGCGCTCCGCAGCGTCGATCACCTTGTCGATCACCAGGTACGAGTCGCCTGGGGTGCTCCCGCCAAGAGAGAACGCCTCATCGGCCATCCGGACGTGCAGGGCATCGCGATCGGGATCGGCATAGATGGCGACCGAGGTCAGCCCCGCGTCCTTGCACGCCCGAATCACCCGGACGGCGATCTCGCCCCGGTTGGCGATCAAGACCTTCTGCACCGCTGTGCCTCCGCTCAAAGCCCCCAGTCGGGCGCGCTCACACCGACTTGCAGACTACAAGGGGTCCCATCGGCCCGGGCCGCGGCAGCTACGACCAGACGCGCACGTAGTCGACATACATCGTTGCCGGGAACGGCGTGCGGGGATCGGGCTGGTTGCGCGGGGTCTTGTAGTTGCCCACGGCCAAATTGATGATCAGGTAGAACGGTTGGTTGAAAGGTGTGGGCGCGGTCGAGCCGCGTGGCGTGTACCGCGGGTTGGGCGTCCATGTCGTCGTCCAGCACGTGGTGGCGTCGTAGATGAACGTCAGCGTCTGGGGCGTCCATTCCAGCGTGTACGTGTGGAACGCGGTGGTCGCGCCCGCGACGTCGCACGCGACGCCGGCGACATTCTTCGGGGTGTTCACATAGTGCACGTGCGTGCTCACGACGTCCGGGTTGTAGCTGTACGACTCGGCGACGTCGATCTCGCCGTAGGAATAGCCGGCCGGTCCGTTGGGGTTCTGCGGCAGCATCCATAACGCCGGCTGGAAGCCCTTGCCACCCGGGAACATCGCCCGTATCGAGAAGCGCCCGTAGGTCTGCGCGAATGTGGACGTGACGCCGCCGCTGTTGTACCGCGACGCGTAGCGCCCGCACTTGGTGATCCGCGGGTTCCTCGTCGCGCTGATGATGAGCACCCCGTCGGCCACGGTGAGTGCGTTCGGGTCGTCGCACTCCTGGCCCGGATGGTTGCCGACGACTGCAGTGTTCAACGGGGCCCACGCCGTCGTGTCGAGCGCGGTGCCGCTGAACTCGTCGTCACGCGTGCACACCCAGTTCCCCCCGCCCGCCTTCGGGACGGTCACGCCGCCACACGACGGCGTGGTGGCTGCCGCGTGAATGGCTGCAGCGTGAATGGCTGCAGCGCGCACCGTTGGCAGATGCGTCGGCGCCAAGGCGCCGGGGAGTGCGGCGGCGACGAGTACGGGCATCGCCACGAGGCCCAGGGCCCCGGTGCGCAGCGGGCGCTTCACTGCCACGCCCGGATGTAGTCGACGTACATCTTCGCCGGGAGATAGGTCGACGGGCTGATCTGGTTGAAGGGCACATTCGGCCCGTCCACGGCGAGTTGCACGATCAGGTAGAACGGCTGGTCGAAGGGCACGGGGCTCGTCGCTCCTTGCGGTGCGTAGGGGTAGGCGGGCGCCCATGAGGTCGTCCAGCACGGGGTGCCGTCGTAGATGAAGCTCATCTGCGTCGGCGTCCACTCCAGGGCATATGTGTGATCGACGAACTTGGTGTTGCGGACGTAGCACGTCTTGCCGCCCGATGGCGTACCGGGCGTGATCACGTAATGCAGGTGGGGAGACACGTAATTCGGAGTGGCGCCGTACGCCTCGGCGACATCGATCTCGCCGTACTCGTAGCTGCCGCTCTGGCTCGGTGAGGACGGCAGCATCCAGAACACGGGGTGCACGCCCGAGCCGGAGGGGAGGCGGGCGCGCATTTCGAAACGGCCGTAGGTCTGGCTGAACAGGTTCTTGGACGTGACCATGCCGGTCAGGTACTGCGACGTCACCGGCGTGCCGAGACACGGCGTCGGCTTGATGAGCCGGTTCGTCGTGAGAACGAGTTCGTTACCGCTCACGGTGACCTGGCGAGGGGCGTAGCAGTCGACGCCGGTTGTGTAACCGGTCGCCGATGAGTCCATCGCCGTCCACTGCGTCGTGTCGAGCGTCGAGCCGGCGAACTCGTCGTCGAACGTGCAACTCCATGGCGTGCCGTTGGCCTTCACCAGGACACTCGAGCCGCACGTGGGCGTCGTGGTCGCGCTGCGGACGGCAGGCTGTGCCTGCGCAGCGATCGTTGCGAACGGGGCGAACAGGACGCCGACGGCGGCGCAGACGGCAGGGATCCTCGCGAGCTGACGGTGCAGGCGGCGGTGCCGCGCGGGGAGATCCATAGTCGCGTCCAATCGGCTCACACCCGAATCAGGCGCCGGACACCAATGGCCGGTACTGATCCGCACGGGCCGACACGGATCGGCACGGCCTGGTGCCTTCGTCTCCCCCGAGATCGACTCACGGAAACTAACAGGGACGCAGTGTGTGTGCAATTCGGCGAAAACTGTCCTCCCGTCACGAAGTGCCTGGCAGTTCGGCGAGGCGATCCCGGCACTGCTGTGCGACGTCGGTGACCTCGGCGAGCGCCCTGCGCAGATCGTCCTGCCTGGCCCGCATGTCCGCGGCCAGCTCGCCCAGGCGCGCGAGCAGCGTCTCCAACTGGCGGCGCTCGGATGAGGCGGCGCCGTCGTACATCTCGACGATTTCGCGGCATTCGGCCAGGCTCATGCCGAAACGCTTGCCCCTCAGGATGAGCCGCAGCCGGGCTCGATCGCGCTGGCTGTAGACCCGGTTCGTCCCGGATCGTCGCGGGCTGATCAGACCCTCGGACTCGTAGAAGCGCAGCGTCCGCAAGCTGACGCCCAGCTCATCGGCCAGCTCCCGCACGGTCCAGGTGCGCGGTCCCTCGATGGTCGCTTCCGCCGTCGCCCTCACGTGGGGTACCGTAGTTGACGCTTACGTAAGCGTCAACGACTCGGGCGACCCGTGAGGCAACCGGGCCGTTCGACGTTCGACAGTTCAGCGAGGAGCGGATCGAGATGTACGAGTTGTCGCCAGAGCACGAGGCATTTCGCGGCGTCGTCCGCGAATTCGCCGAAGCCGAGATAGCCCCCCACGTCGCCCAATGGGATCGCGACCACCATCTGCCGACCAAGGTCGTCCTACAGATGGGTGAACTCGGCCTGTTCGGCCTCACCGCGCCGGAGGAGTACGGCGGCAGCGCCGCAGACTTCACCTCCCTCTGTGTCGCGATCGAGGAGATCGGCCGCATCGATCAGTCCATCGGCGCGACGCTCGAAGCGGCCACCGGTCTCGGAATCAACCCGATCCTGACCTTCGGCACCGACGAGCAGAAGAACACCTGGCTCCCCGACCTCGTGTCCGGGCACGCGCTCGCGGCCTTCGGCCTCACCGAACCCGAGGCCGGCTCGGACGCCGGCGCCACTCGCACGCGGGCCACGCTTGACGACGGAATGTGGGTGATCAACGGCGCCAAGGCGTTCATCACGAACTCGGGCACCGACATCACGTCCGTCATCACCGTTACGGCCCGTACCGGCGCTGACGAAATCTCCACCATCATGATCCCCGCAGGCACGCCCGGCCTCACCGTCGAACCGGCCTACGACAAGCTCGGCTGGCACATCTCCGACACGCACGGGCTGAGCTTCGACGACTGCCGCGTGCCGGAAGCGAACCTGCTGGGCGTTCGCGGCAACGGGTTCCGGCAGTTCCTCCACGTCCTCGACGACGGGCGGATCGCGATCTCGGCGCTCGCTGTCGGTCTCGCCCAGGGCTGCCTCGATGTCTCCCGTAAGTACGCCCTCGAGCGGCACACCTTCGGCGCGCCGATCGGCTCGCGCCAGAGCGTCGCGTTCTCGCTCTCCGATCTCGCGACCCAGGTCGAAGCCGCGCGCCTGCTCACGTACCGGGCAGCGGCCCTGAAGGACGCCGGGCGCCCGGATGCCGAGATCAAGCAGGCAGCGTCGATGGCCAAACTCTTCTCCAGCGACGTGGCGATGACAGCCGCCCGGACCGCGACGCAGGTCTTCGGGGGCAACGGCTTCATGGAGGAATTCCCCGTCGCCCGCTTCTATCGGGACGCCAAGATCCTGGAAATCGGTGAGGGGACGTCCGAGGTGCAGCGCATGGTGATCGCCCGCGGACTCGGCCTTCCCGTCTCGTGAACCGGCTCCCGCTGCCCCGCGGCGCCGTCCGTGACAGGGTGATCACGTGACGGGCAAAGAGATCGCCGCAGCGCGCGAGGCCACCATGGAGGCGCCCGAGCGTGCGGCCGCCAAGCTCGCCTCTCAGCACAAGTTGTACGTGCGCGATCGCATTGCGCTGCTGTTCGACGAGGGGTCCTTCGTCGAGGACGGTCAGCTGGCCAACGCACTGGCCGCGGGGCTGGCCGCCGACGGTGTGGTCACCGGTCAGGGGTTCGTAGACGGCCGTCCCGCACTCGTCGTGGCCAACGACCCGACCGTCAAGGCGGGGTCGTGGGGAGCCCGCACCGTCGAGAAGATCATCCGGGTCACCGAACGGGCGCTCGCCGAGGAACTGCCGATCTTCTGGCTCATCGATTCCGCGGGTGCCCGCATCACCGACCAGGTCGCCCTGTTCCCCGGACGGCGTGGAGCCGGACGGATCTTCCACAACCAGGTCGCACTGTCGGGCAAAGTCCCGCAGATCTGTTGCCTGTTCGGCCCGTCCGCGGCCGGAGGTGCCTACATCCCGTCGTTCTGCGACGTGGTGATCATGGTGGAAGGCAACGCCTCGATGTACCTCGGCTCGCCCCGGATGGCCGAGATGGTCGTCGGCGAGAAGGTGTCGCTCGAAGAGATGGGCGGCGCGCGCATGCACGCCACGGTGTCCGGATGCGGCGACAACCTCGCCCTCGACGACGAGGACGCGATCGAGCAGGCGAAACTCTTCTTCTCCTACCTGCCGACCTGTTGGCGCGAGCAGCCCCCCGACGCGGCAGCCGACGTTCCGGTTGTCAGCCTCACCGGCGACGACGTGCCTGCCGATGAATCCGTGCCGTTCGACATCCACCGCATCATCGACGGCCTCGTCGACGCCGATTCGTTCTTCGAGGTCAAGCCGCTGTTCGCGGCCGAACTGGTCACCGGGTTCGCTCGCATCGACGGCCGGCCGGTCGGTGTGGTCGCGAACAACTCGGCTGTCCGCGGTGGGGTTCTCTTCGTCGACTCCGCGGACAAGGCGGCGCGCTTCATCTGGCTGTGCGACGCGTTCAACGTGCCGCTGCTCTACCTCGCCGACGTGCCCGGATTCATGATCGGCAGCGAGGTCGAGCGGCAGGGCATCATCCGGCACGGTGCGAAGATGATCACCGCGGTGGCCGAGGCGACCGTGCCGCAGCTGTCGATCATCGTGCGCAAGGCCTACGGCGCCGGGCTGTACGCGATGGCCGGACCGGGGTTCATGCCCGACGCGTGCATCGCGCTGCCCACGGCGAAGATCGCTGTGATGGGCCCGCAAGCCGCGGTGAACGCGGTGTACGCGAACAAGATCGAACAGATCGCCGACCCGGACGAGCGGGTGGCATTCATCGACGACAAGCGCGCTGAGTACGAACGTGATGTCGACCTCCTGCGCCTGGCCTCCGATCTCGTCCTCGACGCGATCATCGAACCCCACGAACTGCGCGAGGAATTGGTACGCCGTTACGCCGTCCTTGTCGGCAAGTCGCGCCAGCGGCCCGACAAGCACCATGGAGTGCCTCCGACGTGAGCGAGATCCGGGCGGACGAGATCCTTGTGCGCGGCAATCCGAACGCCGAGGAGGTGGCCGCGGTCATCGCGACGCTGTCTCAGCGGCGGATGCCCGAGGTGAGCCGCTACGAGCACTGGCGTCGTGGCCGAATCACGGCACTGCAGCGGCGCTACGAATGTGAGCACGCCCGGAGGCCGTGGGACGCTTGACCGGTGAGCGATTCGTTCGCCGTGTCTAGGGGCGTGACGCCTGCGCAATGGTGCGCGGGGATGCCGTTTGCCGTGCGTACGGTCATCGGTGTCGCAGCCGCGGTGATCGGCGCCAACCTGTTCGGGATCGCCGTTGTCGCAGCACTGCTCATCGGACTGAATGCGAACACACCGCACGGCCAGCAGATGGTCGTCGTGACGATCTCGACCACCTACGCCGCGGCGGCGATAGCGCTCGGCACCGTGATCGGCGTGACGCTGCACAAACGGACGCTGCGGTGGCTCGTTCGCGGCCGGGTGCCCGGCCATGAGGAAGCGCGCCGCGCCTTGCGCACGCCGATCGAGCTGGCCGTGCTGTGCGGCACCTTGTGGATCCTCGGGGCGATCGTGATCAGTTCACTGATCGGCGGCCTCGGTGCCCGCGCCGGCGAGGCGGGCGACTTCGCGGGTGCACTGGTGCTGGCCGGGCTCAGCACAGCCGGCGTCACCTACCTCATCGTCGCCCGGCTGACTCGGCCGGTCGCGCAGATCGCCCTGACCGTGAACCCGCCGCGTCAGTCGATGGTGCTCTCGGTGCGGTCGCGCCTGCTGCTGAACTGGCTGCTCACGACGGGGATTCCGCTGCTCGGCATCATCCTCGTGCTCACCGCCCCGCCGAGCCGAAGTCACGTCCGTGGCGCCGGCATTCTGCTCGCGGTCGCCGCCGTCGCCGTCGGTTTGCTCTCGAATGCGCTCGCTGCGCGTGCGATCGGGGTTCCGCTGCGCAACTTGCTCGACGTGCTGCACCGCGTCGGCGAGGGGGAGCTGGACACGGCAGTGCCGATCGACGACCCGGGCGAGATCGGGATGTTGCAGAACGGGGTGAACGAGATGCTCGCCGGGCTGCGCGAGCGTGACCGAATCAATGACCTGTTCGGCCGGCACGTCGGGCCCGCTGTCGCCGCGGAGGCACTGCGTCAAGGCGTCACGCTTGCCGGTGAGACCCGCGAGGTCGTCGCGCTGTTCGTCGACATCGCCCGATCGACGGAACTCACTCGCACCACCGACCCCGCCGACTTCGTGGCCCGCCTCAACCGGTTCTTCTCGATCGTCGTCGATGCCGTCGAAAGCGCGGGCGGCCTGGTCAACAAGTTCGAGGGCGACGCCGCACTCTGCGTCTTCGGCGCCCCGGTCGAGCTGGACGACCGGGCCACCGCGGGACTGTCGACCGCACGGCGTATCCGCGACGAGGTGCGTGCCGCGGGCGAGCTCGACATCGGCATCGGCGTCGCGGCGGGTCAGGTGGTGGCCGGTCAGATCGGCGCCGCCAGCCGACTGGAATACACCGTGATCGGTGACGCGGTGAATGTCGCGGCCCGGTTGACCGATCTCGCGAAGAAGTGCCAGAGCCGGATCCTTGCGACGGCCGAGACGGTCGCGGCCGCATCCGATGAGGAGCGCAGCAACTGGCATCCGGCCGACGAGATTCAGCTGCGCGGCCGCGATGAGGTCACCCAGACCTGCACCGTCGAGCTGTGAGCGAGTCGCCGGCCCGTCAGCCGCCCTGCGGGTAACCGACATCGGCGAGGCTGTACCCGAGCTCGCGCAGCATCGCCCGCACGAGCGGCAGGGACACGCCGACGACGTTGTGGTGGTCGCCGTCGATCGCCTCGACGAACCAGCCGCCGAGTCCGTCGACGGTGAACGCGCCCGCCACCCGAGTCGGTTCGCCGGTATTGCAGTAGGCCTCGATCTCGGCGTCGGTGACCTCGGCGAACCGAACAGCCGTGGCGGCGACCTCGGTGATCGAACGGCCTGTCACCACGTCGATCAGGCAGTGACCGGTGTGCAACGTGCCGGTGCGGCCGCGCATCTGCCGCCACCGTTCCACGGCAGCCTCGACGCTGTCAGGCTTACCCAGAGCACGGCCGTCGAGGTCGAGCAGCGAATCGCAGCCGAGCACGAGGGCGAGGCCGTCCATCTGCGCCGCGACGTCCCCGGCCTTGGCTGCCGCCAACCGGGCTGCGACCTCTGCAGTGCTCGCACCCACGAGCGCTTCCGTCAACGCCTGCTCATCGACGCTGCTGACGACGACCTCTGGCGCGACGCCGGCGGCCGTCAGAGACGACAGGCGCGCAGGCGAGGCCGAGGCGAGGACGAACCGGAACGTCATCGGGGCAGGCTCGTCACAAGCCCAGCGACTTGCTGATGACGCCCTTCATGATCTCGGTCGTGCCGCCGTAGATGCGAGTGACGCGCGCGTCGGCGTACCGCCGTGATATCGGGTACTCGCTCATGTAGCCGTAGCCACCGTGCAGCTGCAGGCACTGGTCGATGACGCGTCCCTGTAGTTCGGTGCACCACCACTTGGCCTTCGCGGCATCCGCGGGGCTGAGCTCGCCGGCGTTGAGCAATCGCACACACTGGTCGACGAACGCCTGCGCGATGTCGATCTCGGTCGCGATCTCGGCCAGCGTGTACTTCGTGTTCTGGAACGACGCGATCGTGGTGCCGAACGCCTTGCGCTCCTGGACGTAGCGCAGTGTCTCGTCGAACGCCGCGCGGGATTCGGAGATGCCGTTCACGGCGATCGACATGCGTTCTTGGGGCAGCTTCTGGGTGAGCATGGCGAAGCCCTCGCCCTCCTCCCCGAGGCGGTTCCCGACGGGAACGCGCACGTCGGTGAAGGACAGTTCCGCGGTGTCCTGGCTGTGCAGCCCGAGCTTGGCGAGGTTGCGGCCACGCTCGAAGCCGGGCATGCCTCGCTCGAGAATGAGCAGTGACATGCCCTTGTGGCGGTCTTCGCCGGTGCGTACGGCCGTCACGACCAGGTCGGCGTTGATCCCGTTGGTGATGAAGGTCTTCGCACCATTGACGATGTAGTCGCCGCCGTCGCGCTTGGCGCTGGTACGGATGCCCGCGAGATCGGAACCGGCGCCGGGTTCGGTCATGCCGATAGCGGTGATCAGCTCGCCGCTGGCGATGCCCGGCAGCCAGCGCTGCTTCTGCTCGTCCGTGGCGAAGCTGAGGAAGTAGGGGAGGCAAGTGTCGTTGTGCAGTGATATCCCGAGACCGGCGGCGGTGACACCACCGAGTGCGACCTGCTCGGCGAGCACCTGATTGAAGCGAAAGTCATCGACGCCGCCGCCGCCGTACTGCTCCGGAACCGCCATGCCCAAGAAGCCACTGCGGCCGGCCTTGGCGAACACCTCGCGCGGCATGATGCCCGCGTGCTCCCACTCCATGTAGTCCGGGACCATCTCCTTGTCCACGAACGCCCGGAATGCCTCGGCAAACGCCTCGTGCTCCGGCTCGTAGTGGTTGCGCTGCATCAACTGCTCCCTGCGTGACTGCGTTGGTCGGTTAACGACCTTTTTACCAGCGGCAGGTTGGGGTTCGGTGAGAACGAGCGAAACCGGAGCGCAGATCGGGGGTGCCCGCGCTCCGGTTTCACGTACATCTTGGCGTAGTCGGGCGAACGCGCAAATCGAAGGTCAGTACCGTCAGCGCATGGCATCTGGAGCGGTGGTCGGAGTGATCGGCGGATCCGGCTTCTACTCATTGCTCGACAATGCGCGCCACGAGTCGGTCGACACGCCGTACGGGGCGCCCAGTGATGCGATCACCCTGGGGGCGTTGGCCGGCCGCGAGGTCGCCTTCCTGCCCCGGCACGGTGCCGAGCATCGCTTCGCGCCCCACGTGGTGCCGTACCAGGCGAACCTCTGGGCCCTGCGCTCGCTCGGCGTGCGGCAGGTCGTTGCGCTCTCGGCCGTCGGGTCGCTGACCACCGACCATCGTGCGGGCGATCTCGTCGTTCCGGACCAGATCGTGGATCGCACCTCGGGACGGCAGCACACGTTCTTCGGGTCGGGTCATGGCGTCGGCCATGCCGGCTTCGCTGATCCGTACTGCCGTGACATGCGTGCCGCTGCTGTCGGCTCGAGCCCGGCCACGACGGATGGCGGGACGCTCGTGGTCGTCAACGGTCCACGGTTCTCCTCGCGTGCCGAATCGCAGGAGTTTCAGCGCAATGGTTGGCGCATCATCGGCATGACGGCGATGCCGGAGGCGAGCCTGGCCCGTGAACTCGGCCTGTGCTACCTCACGCTCGCACTGGTGACCGATCTCGATGCGGGCGTCGAGGCCGGGGAGGGAGTGAGTCACGCCGAGGTGCTCGCAGCGTTCGCGCTCAACCTGCCGCGCCTGCGCGAACTGCTCGTCACCACTATCGACGCACTGCCGATGGAGCCGGGCGACTGCGGATGCGCTGCGGCGGCCGGGGCACCGATCCCGCACTGAGCGCAGCGCTAGCCTGCCTCCATGTCGCCTGCGCCGTCGTCACCCGTCCGTCTCGAGCGCGACGGACCGCTCGCCGTAATCACGCTGGACAGCCCACCGCTGAACCTCGTCGATGCGGAGATGATGGCCGGTGTCCGCGAGTCGGTGGTAGCCGTCGCGGAATCCGATGCGCGGGCGATGCTGATCCGTGCGGACGGCCGAGCAGTGTCGGCCGGTGTGGACGTGCATGTCTTCGAGTCGCTGGGTGCTGATTCAGCCGCGCAGCTGTGGCGGGACTGGTTCCACGTCGTCCACTCGATCGAGGACCTGCCGATTCCGACAGTCTTCGCCGCGCATGCGTTGTGCCTCACGGCGGCGTTCGAGATCAGCCTCGCGTGTGACCTGCTGCTCGCCGCTGAGTCTGCGCGCTTCGGGCTCGTAGAGAACGTCGTCGGCCTTACGCCGTCGATGGGTGGCCCCCAGCGGCTCGCATCACGCGCCGGGCCGGCGAGGGCAAGGGAACTCGTCTACACCGGTGACCTGTACGACGCCGCGACGCTCGAACGGTGGAACGTGGTGAACAGGGTGTTGCCCGATGAGGGCTTCGCGGCAGCGGCCCTCGATGTCGCGCGGCGACTCGCCGACGGGCCGACCCTGGCTCACGCCGCGACGAAGGCAATCGTGCGCGAGCAGGTGGAGCGCGGTGTGCGGGCCGCCGACGAGCTCACACCGTCGGTGAGCGGAACCCTGTTCGGCACTGCCGACCTGAAGGACGCGGTGGCATCGTTCTTGCGCGACGGACCTGGCAGGGCGACGTTCCGCGGCCGCTGATCAGCGCGGCTGTGCCGGGCGAACGGTGAGCTGCATCGACACGGGCAACTGAACGCCCAGGCTGACGTGCTGCAGGGTCGCGCTGTTGATGATCTGAACCGCGCCGGCCTCGCCGATGACGAAGAGCCACTTGCCGTCCGGAGACCACGCCATCATCTGGTCGCTGAACACCCCGTCCGAGATGTCCAACACGGTGTGCTCGGCGCCGGTCGCGAGCTCGATGAGATTGACCGCGAAGCGCCGTTGAGGCGACGGTCGTATCACGGCGGCGAGCGATCCGTTCGGCGACACCGCTCCCATGGCCAACGCGCCGGGACTGACGGTCGGCCCGACCACCTGGCGCTGCAGGGTGACCTTGTCGACGACGACGTTGCTGCACTGCCCGACGTCGTCACATTCCTCGACGAGCCACTCGGTGGGTCCGACCGCCGTGACCTGGCCCGTCGTGATCCGGCGCAGCAGGCCTGGGCGGGCCTCGTAACTTCCACTGACTCCCTGGACGATGAGGTAACCCGATCCGTCGGCGGTGGCCGGGCCCGGCATGGTCTGGGGGATGGTGATCGCCCGGTGCAGATCGCGACCGGCCGAGTCGAGGAGTTCGAAGGCCGAGGTCGTGTCGGCGGAGGCCACCTGCTGCCAGAACTCGCCGTCGACAGGGCCCGGGTAGACGTTGCCGCCGGTCGACAGGTTGCCCGGAAGGTCAGCCGCTGCGGCGCCGTCGGCCACCATGAAACCGGGAACGAAATCGGAGGGCAGGACGAAAGCACGGCTGCGGGTGACGAGGAACGAGACCCCGCCCCCTGACCCCAATGTGGGCGCCGGGGTGACGGTCACCCGGCCGGCGGCGAGCTGGACCCGGACGATGTCGTTGTCGCCGCGCAGGAACAGGTTCCAGCCGTCCGTGACGCCGAGCAACCGGTGTCCCACCGTTGTCACCTGGGGCGGTCCGGACCGCGGGGCTGCCGTCGCGGTGACTTCGGCGCCGGCGTTGTCGCTGGTGAACGGCACCGGGGTCGAGCCCGTCGGAGCCGTCGACGCCGCCACGTGATGGCGGGCGTGGTGACCGGTCAGCACCGCCGCCGTACCCACCCCGATCGCGATCACGAGCGCAACCGCCGCGACACCGATGATCAGGCTCCTGCGCAGCGGGCGCGGCCTCCGGCGGGGCGCGCCGGCAGCATCCCGATCGGGCGGCCCCAGATCGAGCCACTCGATGTCCTGCGGATCCCGGGGCTGCGACGCCATGATGGGTGCCTAACGCTCGGCTGCTCGCCAGGCTCCGGGGCCCGGAAGCAGCGGGCGGCGGTGAGCGTGCCGGGGGTCGTTCCAGCGCCCGCGCTGTGTCTCGGACGCCTGCTCGGAGGGTGACGCGGCTGCTGCAGCGACGACCGCGGTGAGAACCGCGATCTCCTCCGGTGTCGGATTCCCGCGGACGATCCGCAGAGCCGGCTGCTGCGCCTCGTCGGTAGTGCTCATAGCGGGATGTTGCCGTGCTTCTTCGGCGGAAGAGACTCGCGCTTGTTACGCAGCATGCGTAGCGCCTTCACGACGTAGGCACGGGTGTGCGACGGCGGGATGACCGAGTCGATGTAGCCCCGCTCGGCCGCGATGTAGGGATTGATGAGGGTGTCTTCGTATTCGGTGACCACCTTGGCTCGCAGGGCCTCGGGATCGTCGGCCTTTGCCAGCGCGCGGCGATGCAGGATGTTGACTGCGCCTTGAGCGCCCATGACCGCGATCTGCGCGGTCGGCCACGCAACGTTGATGTCGGCGCCGAGGTGTTTGGAGCCCATGACGTCATAGGCACCGCCGAACGCCTTGCGTGTGATGACCGTGATCTTCGGGACGGTGGCCTCGCAGTAGGCATAGATCAGCTTCGCGCCGCGCCGGATGATTCCCGCGTGCTCCTGACCGACGCCGGGCAGGAACCCGGGCACGTCCACCAGGGTGAGGATCGGGACGTTGAACGCATCGCAGGTCCGCACGAAGCGCGCTGCCTTCTCGGAGGCATCGATGTCGAGGCAGCCGGCGAAGTGCATCGGCTGGTTGGCAACCACACCCACGGGCTGACCGTCGATGCGGCCGAAGCCCACGATGATGTTCTGCGCGAACAGTGGATGGACCTCGAGAAAATCGCCGTCATCAAGCAGGTGCTCGATGATGTCGTGCATGTCGTATGGCTGGTTGGCAGAGTCCGGGATGAACGTGTCGAGGAACATGTCCTCGGGCTCTACGTCCGTCGATGCGTCGCTGTCGAACATCGGCAGCGGGTCAAGGTTGTTGCTCGGCAGGTAGGACAGCAGCGCCTTGACGTAGTTGATGGCGTCGTCCTCGTCGGAGGCGAGGTAGTGCGAGTTGCCGCTCGTGGTGTTGTGCGTGCGGGCGCCGCCGAGTTCCTCGAGCGTGACCTCTTCACCCGTTACTGTCTTGACGACGTCCGGGCCGGTGATGAACATCTGCGATGTCTTGTCGACCATCACGATGAAGTCGGTGAGCGCGGGGGAGTACACGTGCCCGCCGGCCGCTGCGCCCATGATCAGCGAGATCTGCGGGATGACGCCCGAAGCGCGAACGGTGCGGTAGAAGATCTCGCCGTACAGACCGAGCGAGACCACGCCCTCCTGGATGCGCGCGCCGCCGCCTTCGTTGATGCCGACGACGGGGCACCCGGTCTTCATCGCGAAGTCGAGGACTTTGACGATCTTCTCGCCGTACACCTCCCCGAGGGCACCGCCGAACACCGTGACGTCCTGACTGAACACACACACCGGCCGCCCGTCGACCGTGCCGTAGCCGGTGACCACGCCGTCGCCGAGTGGGCGGCTCTTCTCCATACCGAAGGTGGTCGAGCGGTGCCGTGCCAGCTCGTCGAGCTCGATGAACGACCCTTCGTCCAGCAGCGCCTCGACCCGCTCGCGCGCGGTCTTCTTGCCCTTGGCGTGCTGCTTCTCGACGGCTCGTGCCGACCCGGCGTGGACCGCTTCGTCGTAGCGCCGCTCGAGCTCGGCGAGCTTGCCCGCCGTGGTGTGCGGATCGAGGTCGGCCGGTTCGAGGCTCCCAGTGGGCTCTGCTGCCATGACCAGGAAGCCTAATCGGCGGAAGAAATCGTGGCCCCGTGGAGTGCGCAACCTCTCGGACAACTGGCGCCCCGGGTGCCGAGTGCGGCAAGGTTCCGGGTAGGCGCGAATACGGCGAGAAGACGAGGTGGGCGATGAAGATCTCCGACATCCTGCGACACAAGGGCTCGACGGTCGTCACGATCTCGCCGTCGGACGCGGTTACCGCCCTGGTGAGCCAGCTTGCCGATCACAAGGTCGGGGCGCTGGTCGTGGCAAACGGCGACACCGTCGCGGGGATCGTGTCGGAGCGGGACGTGGTGCGCCGCCTGGCCGAACGCGGCGCCGCGATCCTCGAACTGACCGTCGCCGACATCATGACGACCGACGTGGTCTCGTGCGATCCGCAGGACTCGGTCGACAGTGTCGCGGCGACGATGACCGAACGCCGAATCCGCCACATGCCCGTCATCTCGGACGGAGGGCTGGTCGGCATCGTCAGCATCGGCGACGTGGTGCTCAGCCGGATCCAGCAGCTTGAACAGGATCGTGGCCAGCTGGAGCAATACATCACGGGCTGATCAGGGCTGAGCGTGCCGCCGCGCGGCGGCCGCGTTCGTCGCCATTGATCGCATGATCCGGTTACCCTCGCTCTTACGCCGATCTCACGTCGGGTAGAAGGGTTGCCGATGTACCAGGCCACGGGTCAGGTAGTCGCTGCTCTGCGCGCGCGCGGGCTGAGCGCCGGCGCGCTCGACAACGCCGTCGATCTCGCCGAGGAATCCGGCCGCCCCCTGCGCGATGTGCTGGTCGGCGACGGCATCGTCACCGAGATCGAGCTCGCGGAGGCGCTGGCCGAGGCCTACGGACTCAAGAGCGTCGACATCGTCGGCTACCCCATCGACCTTGCGGCTGCTGCGAAGATCCCCGTCGCGCTGTCGCGGCGGCACCGCGTGCTCGGCATCGCCATCGACGACGACGAGATCATCGTGGCGGTGTCGGACCCCGGTGACGTGCTCGCGATCGACGACATTCGGGCGGCCACCGGGTTGGTCGTACGTCCGGTCGTCGTGGCGCGGGACGAGCTGAACAAGGCGATCGATCGGTTCCAACGTGCCGAGAACGATCTGGACGACGTCGCGGCGAGCCTGGCTGTCGAGGATGTGCCGGCCCTCAACACGCTGGATGCCGTCAACGAGGACGCCCCGATCGTGCGGTACGCCAACGCCTTGATCGAGCAGGCGATCGACAACCGAGCCTCCGACCTGCACATCGAGCCGACCGAGTCCGACCTTCGCGTGCGTTACCGCATCGACGGCGTGCTCCACGAGGTCGACACCGTTCCCCGCGCGGTGCAGTCGGCTCTGATCAGCCGTCTCAAGATCATGGCTAGCGTCGACATCACCGAACGCCGGGTGCCGCAGAACGGCCGCATCACCGTCGAACTCGGCGGCCGAAGCGTCGACCTGCGCGTCGCGACGCTGCCGACCGTATGGGGCGAGAAGATCGTGCTGCGCGTTCTCGACACCGGCGGCATCGATCTCGACCTGAAACGCCTCGGCTTCACCGAGGACAACTATGCGAAGTTCTCGGCTGCGTTCCACAAGCCGCACGGCATGCTGCTCGTCACCGGTCCCACGGGTTCCGGGAAGTCGACCACGCTGTACGCAACCCTGGCCGAGATCAGCAACCCCGAATTGAACATCATCACGGTCGAGGATCCGGTCGAGTACCGCGTGCAGGGAGTGAATCAGGTCCAGGTGAACCAGAAGGCCGGGCTCACGTTCGCCGCGGTGCTTCCGGCGATCCTGCGGGCCGACCCCGACATCGTCCTGATCGGTGAGATCCGCGACCGGGTGACGGCGCAGCTCGCGGTCGAGGCGGCGCTCACCGGCCACCTCGTCCTGTCGACGCTGCACACGAACGACGCGCCCTCGGCTGTCACGCGGCTGGTCGAGATGGGTATCGAACCGTTCCTGGTCGGCAGCTCGGTCGACTGCGTCATGGCGCAACGGCTCGCACGGCGGCTGTGTGCGTGGTGCAAGGAGTCCTACTCCCCGACGCGCACCGACCTCACCGGGGCCCGCTGGCCGTACGAGACCGTCGAGGCGCCGTCGGAACTCTGGCGTCCGGTGGGGTGCCGGTCGTGTTCGAACACCGGGTACCGCGGGCGCGTGGCGCTGCACGAAGTGATGCCGGTGACTGAGGAGATCGAGCGGCTCACGGTCGAGCGTGCCTCCGCCCACGAGGTGCAGCGAGCTGCCATCGCCGAGGGGATGCAGATGCTGCGGGTCGACGGGTTGCGCAAGGCGCTCGCCGGTGAGACCTCCCTGGCCGAGGTACTGCGCGTCGCCGTCTGAGTCCACGACCCAGGTTTCCCGGCGGTTTTCGGCGCCGGATTTTCGTTACCTCACACGGATTGTATTCAATGTTAAGTCTGTGTATGGTTCCGCTCGGAAGCCAATAGAGTGGCTCGGCGGGGGCCGACGGATCCGTTGCCGAAGGGCAGACCGTGGACGCTCCCGCCGCCACTGCGGTGCTCGACACCGCCTCCCGCCACGCCGGCGACGCCTCGGCGAGCGCTGACCGCCCGGCCGTGGACACCCTGCTCGCGGCGCTGATCGCAGCGAACGGCTCGGACCTGCACCTGACCACCGGCGCACCGCCGATGATCCGGATTCACGGCGACCTGTTCCCGCTGCCGGACTACCAGCCACTCACCGCTCAGGACACTGCGGCGCTCATCCGGGGAGTCGTCAGCACCGAGCAGTGGGACCGATTCGAGCGGGACCTCGAGCTGGATCTGGCCTACGACATTCCCGGACTGAGCCGCTTCCGCGTGAACCTCTTCCAGCAGCGCAATGCGTACGGCTCGGTCATGCGGGCGATCCCGCACGTCATCAAGCCGCTGCACGAACTGGGGATCCCCGAGCAGATCAGCCGCTTCGCGCACCTGCCGCGCGGGCTCGTCCTCGTGACCGGCCCGACCGGCTCGGGCAAGACGACGACGCTCGCCAGCCTGATGGACCTGGCCAACCGCACCCGCCGCGACCACATCGTCACGATCGAGGACCCGATCGAGTTCCTTCATCACCACAAGCGTTGCGTCGTGAATCAGCGCGAGGTCGGCGTCGACACCGAAGGCTTTGCCACGGCCCTCAAGCACGTGCTGCGGCAGGACCCTGACATCATTCTCGTCGGAGAGCTGCGCGACCTCGAGACCGTGTCGACGGCGATCACCGCGGCCGAAACCGGCCACCTCGTGCTCGCGACACTGCACACGCAGAGCGCCGCGCAGACCATCGACCGTGTCATCGACATCTTCCCGCCGCACCAGCAGCAGGAGATCCGCGCGCAGCTGTCGACCTGCCTGCAGGGCGTCGTGACGCAGGCGTTGTGCCGGCGTTCCGACGGAAGCGGCCGCACCGTGGTGTGTGAGGTCATGTTCGCGACGTCGGCCATCCGCAACCTGATCCGTGAGGGCAAGAACCACCAGATCCCGTCGTTCATGCAGTCCTCCGGCGCCGAGGGCATGTTGACGTTCGACCAGCATCTGGCTCAGCGCGTCCAGGAGCAGGCGATCAGCTACGAGCAGGGGCTGGACCTGTGCCACTCGATTCCCGAGTTCTCCCGGCTGGCCGGACGGTCGTGACGCGATGACCAGTGCGACCAAGACCAAGACCTACGACTTCGAGGTCCTCGACGCCAAGGGCAAGCGGGCCAAGGGCAAGGTCGACGCGACGAGTGAGTCGACTGCCGCGGCGATGCTGCGGCAGCAGGGCGGCACGCCGCTGTCCATCGTCGAATCGGGCACCGGCCTCAAGCGTGACATCTCCATCCCGGGTCTCGGGTCGCGCACCACGCTCAAGGACCTGGCCATCTTCTCCCGCCAGTTCGCCACGATGGCGTCGTCGGGCCTGTCGCTGCTGCGCTCGCTCGCGATCCTCGAGGAGCAGACGGCGAAGCCGACGCTGGCCAAGGCGATCCGCGATGTGCGGCGTGACATCGAGGCCGGAACGTCGCTGTCCGGCGCGATGGCCAAGCACGACAAGGTGTTCCCGCGGCTGATGGTCTCGATGATCAACGCGGGCGAGACGGGCGGCTTCCTCGACAGCGCGCTCGACCGCATCGCCGTGAACTTCGAGAAGGACGCCAACCTTCGCGCCAAGATCAAGTCGGCGCTGACCTACCCGGTGATCGTGATCGCCTTCAGCATCGTCATGATCTCGGGCGTCCTCCTCTTCATCGTCCCGATCTTCGAGAAGATGTTCAAGCAACTGGGCGGCAAGCTGCCCCTGCCCACGCAGATCATGGTCACGATGTCGCACCAGATGGCGTGGCTGGTCCCAGTCGGGATCATCGCCGCTGTTGCGGGGACGGCCTACTTCAAGCGCAAGCTGCGCGACGACTACGCCTGGCGCCTCGCGTTCGACCGGTTCAAGCTCCGCGTGCCGGTGTTCGGCACGCTGTTCACGAAGATCGCGATCAGCCGCTTCTCGCGCAATCTCGGCACGCTGCTGTCCGTGGGCGTGCCCGTCATGCAGGCACTGGACGTCGTCGGTGCCACGACCGGCAACGCTGTGATCGGCGAGGCCATGAAGGACGTGCAGCGCTCGGTGCGCGACGGCCAGCCGATGTCCGCACCGCTCGTGCGTCATCCCATCTTCCCGCCGATGGTCACCCAGATGATGGAGGTCGGCGAAGAGACCGGCCAGGTCAGCTCGATGCTCGAGAAGGTTGCCGACTTCTACGACCACGAGGTCGAGGCGGCGGCAGAGTCGCTCACCGCTGCGATCGAGCCGGTCATGGTCGTCGTCATGGGCGGGATCATCGGCACGATGGTCATCTGCCTCTACCTGCCGATGTTCACGATCTACCAGCACATCCAGGGTGCGAGCTGATGGCACGGGGCATGCGGGTCACCGCGTCTGCGATAGCGATCGCGGCGATGACACTCGTCCTGGCGCCCTCGGCCGGTGCCACGCCCGTCAGCGCGGGAGCAACCGCGTACTCCGCTGCCGGCTTCGGCGGCCCCGCATCGATGAGTGCAACGTTGACGCTCACCGGAACGCTGGGCGGGATTCTCGGCAACACGATCGGCCCGATCATCTCTGCGGCACTGAACCCCCTCGTCGCGGCGCTACAGGGAACGGCGAGTGCGGTCATCGACGGCACGCTCGGTGCATCAGGCCCGAACCACGTGACGACCCCGGTGACGCAGGCCGGTCCGGTGCCCGGCGCATTCCCGGCCGACCTGCCCGGTGGGCTGCCCTCGCCCTGCACGAGCGGATCGACGACGCTGCCCTGCTACAACGTGACGAGCGGACTGAGCTCGCTGAGCGTGCCACCGCTCATCAACGCCGGCCTCACCGCGGTGTCCGGCTACACCCAGCAGGTTCCCTCGACGCTCGCGACGACGAACCAGATCTTCGGCCGCGCGCAGGCTGTCGGGACGTCGATCTCCGTTCTGCCGGCCATCTCGTCGTTGGCGAACCCCCTGATCGGGACGGGAACCGTCGATTCGATCTCCTCCTGTCCGAACGACGGAACCACGCCGCCCTCAGCGCACGCGGGAGCCACGAACATCCGCCTGGTGGGTGGCCTCGTGACGATGAGCGTTGCCTCGGACCGCATCGCCAACCTCGTGGTCAATGGGGTGTCGTACGCCTCCGTCAATGCCCTGCCGGTCGTCTCCGTCGCCGGGGTGGTCGTGCAGCCGTTCGGCAGCTCGGTCGAGGTGACACTGCCGCTGACGCTGGCGCAGGTGGCGACCGGGCTGGGGCTGCCGTCGTCGGTGATCAGCACGCTGTCGACCTACGGAATCGCGGGGACCTCGCTGAACCTCAGCCTGGTGATCGGTCCGGAAACGATCGTCACGAAGACCACGGCGCAGGCCTGGGGCCTCGGTCTCGGCGTCGACCTGTCCGGCTCGCTCAACTTCAACCTGCTCGGCCTCGTCGGCGCCACCGTGACGGTGCCGACCGGCATCGGCGGCAGCAACCTCGGCAACGTGCTCGACCTGCGCCTGGGTTACACCGCCTGCACTGTCGGCGCGTCGGGCGCCGGCGCCTCGAAGGCGGTGCCACCCGCGCTGGTCTGACGACATACCCACAACGGCGGCACCGTCGCCCACAGATTTCCGGTCAACCCCCACTGACCGGAGAACGGAAACCGGCTACCCGTGCCGGTAGCCGGTCGGACCCCCCGGTCCGGCGCACTCCCACCGAGAGTCCTGGAGGCTCACCATGTACGACAAGCTCCGCAAGATCCGCGAGGAGCGGGCCGAGGGTGACCGCGGCTTCACCCTCATCGAACTGCTCGTGGTCGTCGTGATCATCGGCATCCTGGTCGCGATCGCGATCCCGCTGTACCTGAACTACCAGAAGGGCGCGCACGACCGCTCGGCCCAGTCGGACCTGCGCAACGCGATCCCGGTTCTGGCCCAGTGCTACTCGGAGAACGCGAACGCCTACCCGGCCGCTGACAACACGGGATGGACCGGCGCTGGAACGGCAACGACAGACATGACGGGATCGCAGTCCCTCGCGTGCGGCACCGGAAACACGGAGAAGGTCAACCTGTCGACCGACTCTCACATGCTCTACTCGCTGGCGAGCGGCGTCTACACGATCAAGGTCTGGAACACCGGCGGCAAGAACCACACTGACGTCGGTTCGGCATACGTCTACGCCAGTGACCAGGGTGGCGTGGTCGGCCCGTAAGTAGTCCGAATCACGGGACGGCGGGGGCGCACTGCGCGCCTCCGCCGGTCCCGTGGAAACGCCGACCGTTTTCTCTCCCATACCTCGCCAGGGGGTGACATGACCAGGAACCTGCCCGCCGTGCTCCGCGCCCGACTCGCTGCCGCCGATGCCGAGCGCGACGCCGGGTTCACGATCCTCGAGGTCCTGGTCTCGTTCACCCTCTTCGTCCTCGTCTCGGTCACCGCGACGTACGGGATCTTCCAGGCGATCAACGCCTCGCACACCACGCAGCAACGCGGCGCCGCTGCAGGTATCGCGCAGTCCTATCTCGCGCAGGCAGCCGCCAACGCGGCGACCGTCAACTCCGAAAGCGCGAAGGCCTACTCGGCGTCGGTCGCGGGCGAACAGTTCGCCGTCCAGCGCACGATCACCTTCTCCAACGGTGGCAACCAGTGCAGTAAGGGCGCGTCGTTCACGGTCGACGTTGTCGTCCTGCAGGCACAGACCTCGAAGTTCCTCGCGCGCAACGACTCGGTCGTCGCATGTTGACCGGGCTCCGGCGGCGTGTGCAGTTGGTGCGCGATTCGGCCGACGCCGGCGTTTCATTGCCTGAACTGCTGATGGCCATGCTGCTGAGCACGCTGCTCGGGGCGGTGACGATGGTGTTGTTCGTCTCCGTGGACAACGCCACCTCGACGAACACCGACCGCTCGATCAACGCGGCGAAGGCGCGCAACGTCGTGCAGGCCTGGACGAGCTACCTGCAGGTGTCCGACAGTGCGACGACCGGATCGGCGCTCAACCGGTTCGAGTGGTTCGCGCCGACGAACGTGCTGTTCTACGCCGATCTGTACAACCGCCCCCAGACGGCGACGGCGACGACGAATCCGCCGTCGCTTATGTGGCTTCGCCTGGATTCAGCGGGGCAGTTCGTCGAGGAGCAGTTCGCCACGATCCCGACGAGCTTCCCCGCCAAGTGGTCGACCTGTCGGCTGCTCGGCGGCGGCGCAAGTGCAACCAAGCTGTTCACGCCCTACGGCTCCACCGGCAACGATCTGAGCTCGTTGAGCCTTGGCGCGGCACAGAACCCGGGCACGGGATGCCAGAAGCTCCCGAGCACGCTGCCGTCGCAGCTGTCACATCCGGATCAGGTGGCCGCGGCCAATCTGGAGAAGTTGTTCAGCGTCGGCATCGATTTCACCGTCAAGGACACCAAGAAGTCCCACCCGCTGGAGTTCAACGCCGTGGTAACGCTGCCGTTCCTGGTGGGGGCGACGTGATGTCGCGCTACTCCGACGCCCGCCGCGCTCTCGTCCGACGCACGGATCAGGTGCGCTCCGAAGGCGACTCGGGCTTCATGCTGATCTACGTCCTCATGGTCGTCACGATCATCTCCGTTCTGGTGGGCGGCACGCTGGTCGTGACCTCCGCCAACGTGATCCCATCCGTCCAGAACAGCTACGACCAGGCTGCCCAGGGCGCCGCTGTCGCCGGGTTGAACGAGTTCGTGGCCTACGCCAACACCCAATGCGCCTCCGGAAGCACGTCCACGGTCACAACCTGCATCCTGACCAGCAACGTCTCGGGCAGCCCCGCGGGAGCGATGACCGCGATCTTCTCCAGCGGCGGGTACAGCTCGAAGTACATCTGGAAGGCCGACAAAGACCCCCAGGGCAGGTACTTCCGGGTGACCTCGACCGGCACCGTGAAGCAGGGCGGTGTGTCGGCGAGCAGGACGCTGATCGCCGATGTCACGGCGGGCGCGTCGTCGAACCCGCTCGACTTCGGCGTGATCACCGGGTACGAGACCGAATCGCCGAACGACATCCTCGCGCACTACCAGCGCCGCGACATCGCCTTCGACGCGACGGGCGTGAGCAACGCCGGGGTGCCCATCAGGAACAACAGCGTGACCTGGAGCGGTGGCTCGCCGGGAGCCGCGCCGGGCAAGGTGGCGGTGTGCAACGCGACGATCAACCAGAAGGGCGGCCGCGGCAACAACCCGCCGCCGAAGGCGCCGAACCCGTATGTCGACTGGACCGAGGACACGATCCAGGGCAACCACTACACGAACTTCGAGCCCTGCCAGACGAGTTGGGGTCACCTGAGCGAACTGCTCGCTCCGGCCAATCCCGCTGACGGAGCCGGGGGCTACTTCTCGCAGGACGCCATGCTGCTGAGCAACAGTTACCCCGGCGGCACCGGCCCGCTGTTCAACCAACCTGTCACGACGTCGTTCACCTACACCTCAGACGACTCCGGCGTGTGTGGAACGGCCCCCGGCCAGAACTACCGGTCCTTCTCCCTCGCCTGCGCGGGCTACCCGCTCGAAGTCGGCGGCTCGCCGTCACCCAGTTCGACCTACGGCGCACCGCAGGTCGCCGCCGGACCGACCATCTCGACGAGTGCCATAGTCGTTCCCGCCAGCGCGTGTGTGTACGCCGGCCCCACCCGGGTCAAGCTCAACGGCGACGGCACTGCGACCGTGACGAGCCCGCAGACGACATCAAGCTGGATCGCGACCACTGCCACCGGACATCCCGCGCAGTGCTACACCGGTGCGACCAGCTCCGGCATG
>DASYGT010000019.1:0-148339 GCA_035999365.1 Jatrophihabitantaceae bacterium | reverse complement strand
GGGGTCGCGGCAACTGCAGCGGCCATCATCATCGGACATCAGGCGCAACGTCCCGGCGTGGCCTTGCACGTCGGTCTGCTGGTTCTCGCCGGGGGAGCGGGTCAGATCATCCTGGCCCTCGCGGGATGGCCGTTGGGGCGGCACCGGCCGGAGCGGATGGCCCTGTCCGGGCTCTACCGCGCGCTCGCCGGCCTTGCTCGCGGTCCCGCCACGGACGATGCCGGTCCTCCTCTGGGTGAGCAACTTGCGGCGGTGCGAGCCACGCTCTCCGGGCTCGGGCACGATCACGGCCCGAGCGTGGAGGCCTATCGCGTTCTACTCGACGAGGGGGAGCGGATCCGTCGCGAGCTGATCGTGCTCGGCGGGTACGTCCGCCAGCTGAGTCAGGAGCGCGAGCTTTCTGTCGCGTTGCACTCCGCGCTCGGTGGATGTGCGCGCGCGCTCGAAGAGATTGCGGCAGCGCTCACAGAGGCGCGACCGGTCGATGCGTCGGTCACCGAACCTGTGCGCGCCGAGATTGCGCAAGCCCTCGAGCGACTGGAACCGGGGGAGATCAGCGGGGCGTCGGCAGCGACCCGACGCGCGGCGGCGGTCCGATTGCGCGGCCTGCGCGGTCAGCTCCATGCGGCCGTCGAGACAGCCGCGACGGGGGCGACCGAGGGATCGCACGGTGGCGAGACGGACGTCTACGGTGTTCGACGATTGCGCGATCCCGTCGCAGTCGTGCGCGCGAACATGAGCGTCGATTCGACGGTGTTGCGTCACGCTATCCGGCTTGGTGTGCTGGTCGCCGGCTCTGACCTCGCAGTTCGGCTGGCCCATATCGACCGGGGGTACTGGGTTCCGCTGACGGTGGTCGTGGTCCTTCGGCCGGACTTCGCCTCGACGTATCAGCGGTCGGTGCTCCGCGTGCTCGGGACCGTTGTCGGGCTGCTCGCCGCGACTGCACTTGTGCACTGGATCCCCGGTGGCGAGTGGTATTCGATCTTTCTCGTCGCCTTGTTCTTCTTCGGGATGCGGCTGGCCGGGCCGGGCAATATCGGTATCGGTGCGGTCTGCCTGTCGGCGTTGGTGGTCATACTGCTGTCGCTTGCCGGTGTGTCGCCGCATCACACGGTCCTGGCACGCGGCGTGGCCACCCTCGCCGGGGGCGTCCTGGCGCTGGGCGCCGTGCTTGCGTGGCCGGTGTGGGAGCGCGGCCTGGTGACGACGCGACTGGCGGAACTGCTCGCGTCATACCGCGAGTACACGCTGACGATCGCCGATCTGGCACTCGACCCCGAGCGGCTGCAGCGTGGCCGCACGATGTCGCGCCGCGCGCGCACGAATGCGCAGGCTTCGGTGGATCGGGCCCGAGCCGAGCCGGTGCCCGCCCGCCGCGAGGTCGAGCTCGGTGAGAGCGTCCTGGCTCACTCGCACCGGTTCATCCACGCCATGTTGACGATCGAGGGGCTTCGTCCGGGGCTGCGCGCGGCCGCGGGCAGCAGGCTCTTGACGGAGTTCCTGACGCGTGCGGCCGAAGTCCTGCAAGGCTGCGAGCAGGCATTGCGTACAGGTCAGGCCCCTGCGCCGGAGCGCAGACTGCGCGACGAGCAGCAGGATCTCGCCACTCATCTGAGCGACGGTCCAGGGTCTGTCGGCGGGGCCGATATCGCTGCGGCCGTCATCGAGGCCACCGATCGCATCGCCAACAGCCTCGACACCCTCGTCGAGGAGGTGCGCCGCCACCTAGCGGGGGTAGAGCCGGCGGCTGCGCGATCCAGAGGCAGTCGTCGTCGACCGATGAGCTGAAACTCGACCAGGGTGCACCGTCACTCGACGGAACAACGGTCCACCCTGGTCCGGTCAGCACGTCAGGCTTCGACGAGCACCCGTCGTTCGAGGCTCTCAAGCTCGTCGTCGAGGCTTGCGCCCGGACGCTCCGGCCGGATCGCGAAGGTGACGAGCAGCAGCGTGCCGACGAGGAAGATCGTCGCTGCCCAGAACGACCGGTCGGCACCGACCACGAAGGCATGCCGAGCGAGGTCTGAGGCGCTCTCACCGGCCCGGGCGTGTGCCGCCGCGTGCTTGCTCGCGGTGCCGAAGATCGTCACGAGTACGGCGAGGCCGAGCGATCCACCGACCTGCTGCATGACGTTGATGAGGCCGGATGCCGCACCTGCGTCGGCGGGGTCGACGTTGTCCAGGGACGTCGTCGTGAGCGGCACGAAGGCCAGGCCGTTGCCCAAGCCGAACACCAGCAGTGGCCCGACAAGGGACAGGTAGCCGCTGGTCGACGACAGCTGAGTGAGCCAGAGCATGCCGAGCGTCGAGAAGGTGATCCCGCCGATCATCAGCCGGTGGGGGCCGAAGCGGTCGACGAGCACTCGGGCACTGAGCTGTGAGGCCGTGAACACGATCGCGGTGAGCGGAACGAAGGCGAAGCCGGTCTTCAGGTCGCTGTAGTGCAGCACACCGCGCAGGAACTGCGTGAGGAAGAAGAACATCCCCATCATTCCGGCGACGAGCAGCAGGCGGGCGACGTAGGAGCTGCTGCGGTTCCGGTCTGCGAACAGCCGCAGCGGCGTGATCGGCGACTCGGCTCGCATCTCGGTGACCACGAACGCTGCCAGCAGCACCAGGCCGCCGGCGAACGAGGCGATCGTGCCGGCGTCCGACCAGCCATTTGTGGCCGCGTGCACGAACCCGTAGACCAGTGCCGCCATCCCGAGGGTGGAGGTCAGCGCGCCGGCAAGATCGAAGCGGCCGTGCTGACGCGGCGTCTCGGGCAGTACCAGGCGGGCCAGTGCGACCAGGACGATCCCGATGGGGACGTTGACGAAGAGCACCCAACGCCAGGAGGCCCACTGCGACAGCATGCCGCCCGCGATCAGGCCGACAGCGCTGCCACCGATCGATACCGCGGTGTACAGGCCGATCGCACGAGTGCGCTCACGTCCCTGGGGGAACATCGTCATCAGCAGGGCAAGCGCCGACGGCGACGCGAGCGCGCCGCCGATGCCCTGCACGGCGCGCGCCGCCAGCAGCTCACCGGACGACTGCGCGAAGCCGCCGACGAGAGAGGCGACGGTGAACAGGGTGATCCCGGCCAGGAAGGTCCGGCGCCGGCCGAGGATGTCGCCGGCACGTGCACCGAGCAGGAGGAGCCCACCGAAGGTGAGCGTGTACGCGTTGACCACCCAGGAGAGGCCGGCCGCGGAGAAGTGCAGGTCGTGCTTGATGTCGGCGAGTGCGATGTTCACGATCGTCGCGTCGAGCACGACCATCAGCTGGCAGGTGAGGATCACCGTGAGCACGAGGCCGGGGTGACCGTGTGGGAACAACCGGCGCCGGGCCGCGGTGGCGACCTGTGCCGATGGTGTTGGTGTCTGAATGGACACGGAGAACTCCTCTTGGGAGTAGTATCGATTAAGCGGATGGGCCCTCCGGTAACAGTAGCGGAGGCTCCCTCCGCTTCGCAAGTCATTATTCGCGTCGAGGAGACGGCATGGCACGCACGGCTGAGCGCGGGGCTCGCCTCGACGCTGTCGTCCCGCTTGGCTCCGACGCTTCCGACGCTTCCGACGCTTCCGACGAATCCGCGGCGGATGCCGACGTCGCCGGGCGGCCGCTGCGCGCGGACGCCCGACGCAATCGCGATGCGTTGCTCGTCACCACGGCCGCGGTGTTCGCCGAGAAGGGCGTCGATGCACCGCTTGACGAGATCGCCCGGCGCGCGAACGTCGGCATCGGCACGCTGTACCGGCACTTTCCGACGCGAGACGCCCTGATCGAGGCCGTCTATCGCCGCGAGCTCGATCTGCTCTGCGACGGCGTCGACGAGCTACGCGCAGCCAACCCGACTGATGTCGCGCTGGCGACCTGGATGCGCCGGTTCGTCGAGTACGTCGCCAAGAAGCGAGGTATGGCGATGGCGCTCAAGGCCGTGTTGGGCGCGGACTCGGAGTTGTTCGCCTACAGCCACGCCCGCATCCGGGTCGCTCTCGGGGCGCTCGTCGATGCTGCGGTCGCCGCCCGCACGATCCGCGCCGACGTCGAGGCCGAGGACCTGCTGCGTGCGATGAGCGGAATCTGCATGGCCTCGGACGCACCCGGTTGGTCCGATCGCACCGCGAGGCTCGTCGACCTGCTGATGGACGGCCTGCGCTACGGCGTCGCCGATCCGTCCAACGTTCCCAGCGCCACGACCGACGGCGGCACGGGCACGCCGAGTCGCAGGTCCGGCGCGGGAACGGCGTCCGCGTAGCCGGTGCGGCGCGGCACCACGCCCGCCCAGGCATCACCGGCGATGTCGTCATCCGGGTCGTCCGGCCAGCCGGATGAGACCTTCAACGACCATTCCAGGATCGGCAGCGACAGCACCATCGTCGCCGCGAGTTCGCGCTCTGTGGGGCGGCGAATTTCACGCATCCGCCCAGGCAGGAGGGCCTCGGTGACGATATCCAGTGCCGCGCCCTTGGCGGCGCCCTGAAGCGTCGCGCACCGACCGAACAGCGTCGCACTGCGGTAGTGGATCGATGACTCGAATGCCGAGCGGGCGACGACGAGGCCGTCGAACGCGGTGACGGTGAGGCAGGTCGGCGCTCCGGCCGCGAGCTGCTGCAGCCACGGTGACCCGGTCGAACCGTGTGCGAGCACCATGTCGCCGTCGCGCACGACGGCCGTCGGGAACACGCGAGGCTCTCCGTCGGTACCGACGAGGCCGAAGTGCCCGACGTGCACTGAGTCGAGCAAAGAATCCAGCGTGGCGCGGTCGTCGCGCCGCTTCTCGCGCAAGCGGGTGATAGCCGTTCGACCTGTACTCATCGACCCATCATTGCGGTGACTGCGGCCGCCAGTCGCGAGGGTTTCGCGCGTCGTGTCTCGGCGTTGTCAGCCCACGTCATCGCCCGGAGTCCGGCGTTGGCTCCGAGCCAGCGCAGCGGCTCGGGCTCCCACTGCCGCGAACGATGCCCCACCCACGGCAATTCGGTGAGCGCCGACTGCTGCTCGGTGATGAGCGCGGCGAGCGTGCGCCCAGCGAGATTGGCGGTCGAGACACCGTCGCCGACGTAGCCACCGGACCACGCCATTCCGGAAGCACGATCCAGCCCGACCGACGCATGCCAGTCGCGGGCGATCCCCAACGGCCCGCCCCAGCGATGTGTCACCGGGACCCCTCGCAGCACCGGGAACATCTGCACGAGCGTGTGCTGCAGCGCGGCGAAGACGTGCGGGACGCGGTCGTATGCCGGCTTGATCCGCGACCCGAAGTGGTACGGCGCACCGCGGCCGCCGAAGACGAGCCGGTTGTCGGCCGTGCGCTGTCCGTAGACGATCAGGTGCCGGAAATCGCTGAACGTCTCGCGGCGGCGCAGGCCGATCTGGTCCCAGGTCGACTCCGGCAGCGGCTCGGTGGCGATGATCAGTGAATACACCGGTGCGAGGCACCGTCGCTGGCCGGCCAGGCGGGCGGTGTACCCCTCGGTCGCGCGCACCACGACCTCTGCGCGCAGGGTGCCGCCGTCGATGTGCACCGCGTGCGGCTCGATCGATCTTGCGCGGGTCTTCTCGTGGAGCCGCGTGCCCTGCCCGTCGACGACGTCCGCGAGGCCCCGTACGAGCTTTGCGGGCTGAATGGCGGCGCAGTGCGGTGTGAAGGTCGCACCGAGGACACCTGTCGCGTTGAGGCGCTCGCGTGCTGTCGGCGCGTCGAGCAACTCGAGTTCGAAACCATATGCGCCCGATTGTTCGACCTCGGCGCCGGCGCGTTCGAGCTGCGGCGCCGATCGGGCGAGAACGATCGTGCCGCCGGTGGCGAGGTCGGCATCGATACCTTCGCGCTCGGTCACCACCGCGATCTCGGGCACGCTCTCGTGCATGGCTGCGTATTGCGCAATGGCACGCTCGCGCCCGACTTCGGCGGCGAGGGTCGGCAGGCTCACCGGGAACAAAGCCGAACACCAGCCGCCATTGCGGCCGGAGGCGCCGAAGCCCGCCACCTCGGCCTCGACGATGGTGATGCGCAGTGCCGGATCGGCACGGTGCAGGTAGTACGCCGTCCAGAGACCGGTGTAGCCGGCACCGACGATGGCCACGTCGGTCTCGGCGTCGCGGGCGAGGGCCGGACGCGGACGGATCGGTTCGGGAAGCTGGTCGAACCAGAGCGACAGGTCGCGGTAGTCGAGCACGGGACGACCTGGTCCTGTTCTGTCGAGTACGGGTGGGGTCAGCTCAGCGCGTCCTGCAACGCCACGGCGTGGTAACCGTGGGCGTCGGCGACGGGGCCGTTGGTGAGCGCCCCCTCGTGCGTGTTCAGGCCGAGCGCGAGGGCCGGGTCAGCGCGCAGCGCGTCGCGCCAGCCGAGGTTCGCCAGTTCGACGGCGTAGGGAAGCGTGACGTTGGTGAGGGCATACGTCGAGGTGTGCGGTACGGCGCCCGGCATATTCGCGACGCAGTAGAACACCGAGTCGTGCACTCGGTAAGTGGGCTCGGCATGCGTAGTCGGACGCGAGTCCTCGAAGCAGCCACCCTGGTCGATCGAGATGTCGACGAGCACCGAGCCGGACTTCATCCGGGAGACGAGGTCGTTGCTGATGATCGTCGGCGCCTTTGCGCCGGGTACCAGCACTGCCCCGATCACGAGATCGGCGTCGAGCACTGCACGCTCCACCTCGTAGGCATTGGACGCGATGGTCTGACAGTGGCCCTGGTAGATCGCGTCCATCTGCCGCAAGCGGGCGACGTTCTTGTCGAGCAGCAGCACCTCGGCCTGCATGCCCAGGGCGATCGCCGCAGCGTTCTGCCCCGACACCCCTGCTCCGATCACGACCACCTTCGCCGCGTACACACCAGGGACGCCACCCATGAGCGTGCCGCGACCGCCGCCCTGCCGCATGAGGTGATACGAGCCGACCTGGGGCGCCAGCCGTCCGGCCACCTCGGACATCGGCGCCAGCAGGGGAAGGGATCCGTCGCGCAACTGCACCGTCTCGTAGGCGATGCCGGTTGTGCCTGCCGCAAGGAGTGCGTCGGTACAAGCCTTGTCTGCAGCCAGGTGCAGGTAGGTGAACAGCACCTGGTCCTTGCGCATGCGGTGGTATTCCTCGGCGATCGGCTCCTTGACCTTGAGCACGAGCTCGCCGATTCCCCACACCTCGTCCGCGGTGTCGAGGATCTGCGCGCCGGCGGCGAGGAAATCCTCGTCCGGGATGGCGGACCCCACCCCGGCGTCCCGCTCGATGAAGACCTCGTGTCCATTGCGGACCAGCTCGTGTACTCCGGACGGGGTGATCGCTACGCGGTATTCATGGTTCTTGATCTCGCGAGGAATGCCGATCTTCATGCCGAGTTACCTTCCGGGGTTGGTCAGGCGCGACGCTGCGCCCCTGCCGGGAATGATGAAGGAAGCGCTGTTCCTGCGCCAGATACCTGACGATGATTCTGTATTGTGCGTTCATGGCAGCGAGAAATTCGACCAGGCCAGGGTCCAGTCGACCTGCACCGAACGATGTTCGGGGGTCTCTCGACGGAATCGACCGGCGCATCCTGGCCCACCTCGCCCGCGACGCGCGGATGCCGAACAACGCGCTCGCCGATGCGGTGGGCATCGCACCCTCCACATGCCTGGGACGGGTGCGTGCGATGCGCGAGAGCGGAGTCATTCGCGGCTACTACGCCGACATCGACCCCGCGGCCCTCGGTCGGCCGATCCAGGCGATGATCGCCGTCCGGTTGCAGGCGCACGCCCGCGGCCACATGACCGAGTTCGTGGCGAAGGTCGCTCGACTTCCCGAGGTGCTGAACGTGTTCTTCCTCGGCGGCACCGACGACTTCCTGGTGCACATCGCCGCGACGGGCACCGACAACCTGCGCGACTTCGTCGTCGTTAATCTCAGCGGCAACCCGGACGTGGCGCTGACCGAGACGAACCTGATCTTCGACCATGTTCGCGCCGGCCTGCTGCACTGACGGACGGAGATGCCATGGACGCGATGAGGTTGCGCGAGGTACAGGCTCCACTGAAGGCGCGCTACCGCACGGAGGCGTCGAGTGCTCGCACCGCTCTTACCGCGCGCGCCGACTTCCGCGACCCCGGTGTGTCCTGCACCGTCGACACGTGGGCGGCACCGATTCGCGCCGGACTGCACCCGGCGACCGGCGGCGACGGAGCCGATGCCTGCTCGGGGGACATGCTGCTGCAGGCGCTGCTGGGCTGCGTGGGGGTGACGCTGCGCAGTGTGGCGACGGCGATGCAGCTGAATCCGCGCTCCGCGTCGTTGCGCGCCGAAGCGATGTTCGACGCGCGTGGCACGCTGGGCATCGAGCGCGACGTGCCGGTCGGCGTGCAAGACATACTCGTCACCGTCGAACTGGACTGTGACGCCGACGAGACGCAACTGGCTCGCCTCGCTACGGCAACGGAACGCTATTGCGTCGTCGGTCAGAGCCTTCGCGTGCCGCCGACGATCGTGATCACTCGCGTGACGCGCTGAACGTGTGCTGGAGCCGAAACCGTCAGGGAGCGCCGGCAAACATCTGCGCGGGGAACGCGCCGTTGGCGACTACCAGCCGGGTGTATTGCTTGCCCAGCTCGATCAGCCGCTGAGTCCGGTCGGCGCCGAGGTGCATCCATGCCGCGACGTCGAGTCGATCGGTGTCCTCTTCGATGTGCTGCCGCAACGCAAGCCCGGCGGCGGTGAGGCCGTTGCCGTCCATGAAGCCCCGAGCGTGCAGCCCGTCGGTCGCGGCTGTCCACTCGTCGTCGGACCAGCCGCGCAGCAGCTTCGCAGCCGTCTCGTTGAAGCCCCGACCGGTCGCCACGTGAGTGACGATGGCCTCGAGGCCGGTGAGCCCCGCCATGTTCAGGGCGGCGACGTGCCCGTCGCCGCGGTACTCGCGTAGCAGTGACGCCGCGTGCCACAGCACGAGATGGGGCTCGTCCGGCCAGTCAAGATCCGCATGTGCCGCGAAGAGCGGGCGGCCATCCGGCTTGAGCCGTTCGGTCGCGAGGCGTGTGAGATCGGCAAGCTCGGTCAGCTCCGGCGCCGTGAGCGCGGCGTCACCGAGCAACCGCCGCAATGCGCGGTCGGCGACTCGCAGCCGCGCCACCAGGATGTCTGCGGGCTCGGCGAGCGACCATGCCGTGGGGATGAACTTCGCCACCAACGCGGGCTTGAAGTTGTGGAACGTCGCGGTGGTGACCGCGGCTGTCACGCGTCCCATCGGCGCCGACCTGCTGGCGAAGTAGGGCATCCGTCCCGGCTTGAGGCCGATCGCCGCGTACTCCTCATCGCCCTCGGGGACGAAGTACACCAGCGAATGCAGCAGGTCGGTCGCGCGGTGCGCCCGGGCCGCGACGGCCTGGGCGGACTCGGCGAACATCAGGTCAGCCATCCGCCCACCGTAGAGTCCCCGCCTGTCATCGGCGGATCCACGCGGGCCGCACTCAGAGCCGCGTCCACGCCTCGGTGAAGACGTTGCGGAGGATCTGCTCGATCTCGTCGAATTCCGGCTGCCCGACGATGAGCGGCGGCGCAAGCTGGACGACAGTGTCGCCGCGGTCGTCGGCACGGCAATACAGACCAGCCTCGAAGAGCGCCCTGGACAGGAAGCCGCGCAGCAGGGTCTCGGCTTCCTCGGCATTGAACGTCTCTTTGGTCGCCTTGTCCTTGACGAGCTCGATGCCGTAGAAGTAGCCGTCACCTCGCACGTCGCCGACGATCGGCAGATCGCGCAGCTTCTCCAAGGTGCTGCGGAACGCGCCCTCGTTCTGCAGCACGTGAGCGTTGAGGCCTTCGCGCTCAAAGATGTCCAGGTTGGCCATCGCAACGGCCGCCGACACGGGATGGCCGCCGAACGTGTAGCCGTGGGCGAAGTAATTGTTGCCCTGGTTGAACGGCTCGGCGATGCGGTCGCTGACGATGCATGCGCCGATGGGGGAGTAGCCGCTCGTCAAACCCTTCGCGCACGTGATCATGTCCGGCACGTAGCCGAACTTGTCACACGCGAACATCGTCCCGAGGCGTCCGAACGCGCAGATCACCTCGTCCGAGACGAGGAGCACGTCGTGGCGATCGCAGATCTCGCGGACGCGGGCGAAGTAGCCGGGCGGGGGCGGGAAGCAACCGCCCGAGTTCTGCACCGGCTCAAGGAAAACGGCAGCGACGGTATCCGGACCCTCCATCTCGATCGCAATCTCGATCTGGTCAGCCGCCCACCTGCCGAATGCCTCGAGGTCGTCGCCGTGCTCGGGCGCACGGTAGAAGTTCGTGTTCGGGGCCTTGTGCGCCCCGGGGACGAGCGGCTCGAAGTACTTCTTGGCGTCTGGGATGCCGGTGATCGACAGCGCCCCCTGCGGGGTGCCGTGGTAGGCGATCGCGCGGCTGATCACTTTGTGCTTCATCGGCTTTCCGACGAGCTTGAAGTACTGCTTGGCCAGCTTCCAGGCGGTCTCGACCGCCTCGCCGCCGCCGGTGGTGAAGAAGACCTTGTTCAAGTCGCCGGGGGCGTAGTCGGCCAGCCGGTTCGCCAGCTCGATCGCCGGCGGGTGCGCATAGGACCAGATCGGGAAGAACGCCAGCTCGCTCGCCTGCTTGTACGCAGCCTCGGCGAGTTCGACGCGGCCATGCCCAGCCTGCACGACGAACAGCCCAGCCAACCCGTCCAGGTAAGAGCGCCCGTTGACGTCGAAGATGCGGGCGCCCTCGCCGCGGACGATTGTCGGCACCGGCGCGTGCTCGTACGACGAGAGCCGGGTGAAGTGCATCCACAAGTGGTCGCGGGCATCGGCAGAGAGCCGATCGGCGTCGTACTGGCGCGCTTGGGTGGACGTGTGCATCGGAGTGGTTGTCATCGGGAACCCCAGTTGTAGGTCTGCTTGACGAGCTTGAGATAGAGGAAGGATTCGGTCTTGATCACGCCTTTGATGGCGCGGATGCGCCCGTTCACCAGGCGCAGCAGGTGCTCGTCGTCCTCGACGACGACCTCGATCAGCAGGTCGATCGATCCTGCGGTGACGACGATGTAGTCGACCTCATCGATCTCCGCGAGCTGTGCGGCGATCGCCTCGACGTCTCCGGATGCCGAGATGCCGATCATTGCCTGGCGGGCGAAGCCGATCTGCATCGGATCGGTGACGGCGACGATCTGCATGACACCGCCGTCGACGAGCTTCTGCACTCGTTGGCGCACGGCGGCCTCGGACATCCCGACGGCCTTGCCGATCGTGGAGTAGGCCATCCGGCCGTCCTGCTGGAGCTGTTCGATGATCGCCTTGGACGTTTCGTCGATGGCGTCGTGGCTCCGCGTGCGAGACACCCTGTTCACCCGCCTACGTCGATCTATGATGGAAAGGTCAGCCTAGCGCATCAATTGGCACGGAATCCGCACCTTTAGACCTTGTAATCCATGGATTTCGAAGTTTGGACGCTACGTTCAGGGCCGCTCCTCCGGCACCATGCCCGAGCCCGGAGGGATGATGAGCGCCTCCTCCGAATCGGGGAGCAGGCCGAGCCGATGCGGCTCACCCTCGGCGAGGAAGATCGGCGTGTCCCGGTTGAGCGTCTGCCCGGTGAAGAAGGGCCGGTAGATGCGGGAGCTGATCAGCATCAGGCCGTAGCCGACGACGACGGAACCGATGCCGAGCAGGAACGCCCAGCCGATCGTCCAGTGCCACGGGGTCGTCCAGATCACGTAACTGCTCGCCGGTTTCCAGTCCTCCTTGGCCGTGATGATCAGCCCCCCGAAGAGCATGACGCCGCCGAGGAACGGGATGAGGCCCTTGAGCAGGAAATCCTTCACGCTGCCGGTGAGTTCGCGCCGGTAGTACCAAGCGCAGGCGAAGCCGGTCAGCCCGTAGTAGTAGGCGATGATCATGCCGATGCCGGTGACCGCATCCGGGATCAGGCCGCCTCTCACCCCGTGCTGGGAGTAGTAGTTCATCGCGAGGTAGAGCAGCGCAGAGATCGCGCCCATCCAGATCGTGGACGCCGTGGGTGTGAGGTAGCGGCGATGGATCCGCGAGAAGCGGGTCGGGATCGCCTTGAACGCCGCCATCGACAGCGTCGTGCGCGCTGTCGGCAGGATCGTTGTCTGCGTACTCGCGGCCGCCGACGTCAGCACCAGAATGATGAGCAGCTTCGCCATGACGCTGCCGAAGCCATGGCTGCCGAATACCGCGCCGCCGACGACGCTCAGGATGTCGCCGGAGTTGTCCGGGTTGCCGAGCCCGATGCCTGTGGTGCCGACACCGGCGAAGGACTGGGCCGCCAGGGTCACGATCACGTAGGTGATGAGCAGCAGAACCGTGGAGATCACCGCAGCGCGTCCGGGGGTCTTGTCGCGCTCCTTGGTCTCCTCGTTCACCGACACCGCGGAGTCCCAGCCCCAGTAGATGAAGAGCATGAGCACGATGCCCTGCGAGAACGTCGTGAACGAGCCGATGTGCATCGGGTTGAACCATGAGAGCGACGGCTTGATCACGGTTGCGGCGGGGTGGCTGCCGTAGACCTTGGCCAGCGCGGTCACCGCGAAGATCACCAGGACGACGACCTCGAGCGAAAGCAGCGCCTGCTGGATGCGCGCGGACACCTCGATGCCGCGGTAGCAGATGTAGGTCATCAGAGCCATCCAGATCAACCCTGCGAGCAGCACCCAGCCGCTGGCGCCGTTGGACCCGATTCCGTGCGCACCGAAGAGCAGGAAGACGTACTGGCCGGCGACCTGCGCCAGCGACGCCATGACCAGGACGTCGGCGGCGATGATGCCCCAACCGCCCATCCAGCCGGTCTTCGGGCCGAATGCCTTCGTTGCCCACGTGAACGTGGTGCCACAGTCCGGCTCGCGCTTGTTGAGCTGCTGGTAGCCGATCGAGACGAACAGGATCGGCACGAACGCCAGGACGACGATCGCCGGTGACTGCAGACCGCAGAGTGCGACGATCAGGCCGAGTGTCGCGGCAAGACTGTAGGCAGGCGCGGTGGACGCCACCCCGATGACGACGCTGGACGCCAACCCGAGAGCGCCGGTCTTCAGACCCTTTCCTCCGTCGTCGGAGCTGCGGATCGGTTCGATCGTCGTGGTCACAGGCGGCTCTCCTCTGCGGATCCCTGACAGGTTAGATGCGTTTATCGCAGCTCTGACCTCACCATGCAAGGGTTTCCGTGCTGTTTCTGCGCGTAAGCTATGGATTTCGTCGACTCGATCCCTATAGTCGCGGGATGCGACTGCTGATTCTCGGTGCGGGTGGTGTCGGCTCGGCTGCCGCGCTCATCGCTGCCCGGCGCCCCTTCCTGACGGCCGTCGTCATGGCCGACTACGACCTCGCGCGCGCGGAGCGGTCCGCCGCGGCCACCGGCGACGAGCGATTCTCGGCCGTTGGCCTGGACGCCGCGGATCAGGCGGCCATCGAGCGGGTGATCGCCGAGCATCGCGTCGATGCGGTGCTCGGTGCAACGGACCCGCGGTTCACGATGCCGATCTTTCGGGCAGCGCTGGCGGCACGCATTCACTACCTGGACATGGCGATGTCGCTGTCGCGTCCGCACCCGGACAACCCCTACGCCGAGACCGGTGTGAAGCTCGGCGACGAGCAGTTCGCCCTCAGCGACGAGTGGTCGGCATCCGGGAAGATCGCGTTGGTGGGGATGGGCGTTGAGCCAGGGTTGGCCGACGTCTTCGCGCGCTATGCCGCCGACCACTTGTTCAGCGAGATCGACGAAGCGGGCGTTCGCGACGGCGCGAACCTGGTCGTCGAGGGGTCCGACTTCGCACCCTCATTCTCGATCTGGACGACGATCGAGGAGTGTCTCAACCCGCCGGTGATCTACGAGAAGGACCGCGGTTGGTTCACCACCGAACCCTTCAGTGAACCGGAGGTCTTCGACTTTCCCGAAGGCATCGGGCCCGTCGAATGCGTGAACGTCGAGCACGAAGAGGTTCTGCTCATTCCGCGGTGGGTCGATGCACGGCGAGTGACGTTCAAGTACGGGTTGGGCGCGGAGTTCATCGACGTCCTCAAGACGCTGCACCTGCTCGGGCTCGACAGCACCACGCCCGTACGGGTGGGGTCGGCCGAGGTTGCCCCTCGCGATGTCGTCGCGGCGTGCTTGCCCGATCCTGCGACCCTCGGCGACCGGATGACGGGAAAGACCTGCGCCGGCCTGTGGGTGCGCGGCACGGGTGTCGACGGCAACCCGCGCTCGACGTACCTGTACCACGTGGTCGACAACGAGTGGTCCATGCACGAGTACGGGTCGCAGGCCGTCGTCTGGCAGACCGCGGTCAATCCGATCGTTGCGCTCGAACTGGTGGCCGCCGGCACGTGGCACGGTGCCGGTGTGCTCGGGCCGGAGGCGTTCGACCCGGTGCCGTTCCTGGATCTGCTGGCCGGGCCCTATGGGTCGCCTTGGGGACGGCAGGAACTGCCGCCTAGTTGACGGGACGGCAGGAACTGCCGGCCGAGTTGCGTCCGGTACTGGCGAGTAGGTGAGGATGTCCGGGACCCGACAAAAGCTACGGTAACGTAGCCGTAGGTTCACGACCGTCCAGAAGGGTGGTGTCGATGACCGTCCTCGAATCCGCGGATAGTGCGATCGGCGCCCAGGCGCGGCTGCTGTACGACCTCGAACCCGTCGTTGCGGCGAACCTCGAGCGCCATCTGTCGCTGGCAAAATCCTGGAACCCGCACGACTACGTGCCGTGGAGCCGTGGTCGCGATTTCGCGGCGCTCGGCGGGTCGGACTGGACGCCGGCGGATTCTCCCCTCGACCCGGTGGCTCGCGTGGCGATGGTGGTCAACCTGCTCACCGAGGACAACCTGCCGTCCTACCACCGCGAGATCGCCACGCGTTTCGGCCGCGACGGCGCGTGGGGTGAATGGGTCGGGCGGTGGACCGCGGAAGAGGGACGCCACGGCATTGCGCTGCGTGACTACCTCGTGGTCACCCGCGGCGTCGATCCGGTCGAACTCGAGCAGCTGCGCATGGCGCACATGACCGCGGGTTACGACTCCGGCGATCGCGATCCGCTGAGCACCATCGCCTACGTCTCCTTTCAGGAACTCGCCACCCGGGTCTCGCACCGCAACACCGGTGCCGCGACAGGATGTCCGATCGCCGAGCAGCTGCTGGCGCGGATCGCCACGGACGAGAACCTGCACATGGTCTTCTACCGGAACCTGGTTGCCGAGGCGTTCGATCGCCTGCCGGACGCCACGATGTGCGCCATCCGCGACGAGGTCGTCGGCTTCACCATGCCTGGCTCGGGAATGCCGAACTTCACCAGGAATGCGGTGCAAATCGCCAAGGCGGGTATCTACGATCTGCGACTGCATCACGACGAGGTGCTGATACCGGTGCTGCGCTTCTGGCGCGTCTTCACGCGCGAGGATCTTGGTGCGACGGGCGAGCAGGCGCGCGAGGAACTTCTCGCGTTCCTGGATGAGCTGGACGCCAGCGCGGCACGGTTCGTCGAGCAGCGTCAGCGCTGGCGCGATCGGGTAGCTGCCCGGCAGTAATGCCGTTGCCTGCCTCGCATCCGACGCAGCGTGTTACTGGCGCCAGGCGTTCTTACGGCGCTGGATGTCGGCGATCAGCGAGACAATGATTCCGCCGGCGAACAACCCCAGCCACAGTGTGCCCATGCCGTTGTAGTGCGTGGCGGTGATCATCAGCAGCAGGATCACGGCAACGATCCAGCCTGCGACCCGCGCCGCGCGGCCCCACTCGCCGTGCCAGCCCCAATCGGTGGGGTGCTCGTCGGGATGTTCGGCCCGGTAGTCGTCGGGCAGGCTGATGTCCGGTGGCTCGCTGTGCGGATTGAGTGCCACGGCGGCGCGCTCCTGTCAGTCATCCCGTACGTCGGTTCGGCACGGATCGGCGTACGGTCCCGCGTCGATTCTCACGGTCATTCTGGCATTAGGGTCGGAGGATGCGCATCACCGGCCTCGGGCATGCAAGCGCGCTCATCGAGACCGCTGCAGGCACGATCTTGACCGACCCGTGGGTGAACCCCGCGTACTTCGGTTCGTGGTTCCCTTTCCCCGACAACTCTCAGCTCGATTGGGACCGGATCGGCGAAGTCGACTATCTCTTCGTCAGCCATCTGCACCACGACCATTTCGATCCCGCGCAGCTGCGCGCACACGTCAGCAAGCGTGCCACCGTGCTGCTTCCCGACTTCCCGACCACCGAGCTCGAGGACGCGCTCCGCGATATCGGATTCACCAGCTTCGTCAAACCCGACAACGGTGAGCCGCTCGACGTCGACGGCTTGCAGGTGATGATCCAGTCGCTGACCTCGCCGACCGACGGTCCTATCGGAGATTCGTCGTTGTGGCTGTACGACGGGCAGCACCGCGTCTTGAACCAGAACGACGCCCGCCCGTCGGATCTGGATGCGTTCACCGAGCTGGGTCCGATCGACGGTTACCTCGTCCAGTTCTCGGGCGCGATCTGGTTCCCGATGGTCTACGAGCTCCCGGCCCGGGCGAAGCAGGCCCTCGGCCTCTCGAAACGTGAGCGGCAGTTCGACCGCACGCTGCGTTACATCGACGAGTGCCGTGCGCGCTTCGTGTTTCCCACTGCGGGACCGCCCTGCTTCCTCGACGAGGAGTTGTGGGGATTCAACGACATCTTCGGCGACGAGTCGAACATCTTTCCTGACCAGCGTGTCTATGTGGATTGGTTGGCGGAGCAGGGTCACGACGAGGGGCGGTTGCTGCTGCCTGGGTCGGTGGCCGACCTCGGCGATCCGGACTGCCACGTACGGCACACGATGTCCGACGACGAGGTCGAGAAGCTCTTCGCGCACAAGGAGAGTTACCTGCGCGAATATCAGGCGCGCCGCATGCCCGAGGTCGAGGCGGCTCGGGCGACGTGGGCGCACCCCGAGATCGACATACTGCCGGCTTTGCAGGAATGGTTCACGCCGCTGCTCGAAGAGGCGGACCACATGGCCGCCGGCATCGACGGCGGTGTGCGGTTCACCGCCGAGGACGCCGAGCGGGGCGACGTCGACTTTCTCCTCGACTTCGTCGCGCGCGAGGTGCGCGCCTACGCAGGGGAGAAGGTGCGGTATCGGTTCCGCACCCGGCGCGCCTACCTGGAGCAGTTGATCGCCGATCACGAGATCGACTGGGTGAACTCGCTCTTCCTGTCGTGCCGCTTCTCGGCTCACCGCATCGGCCCGTACAACGAGTTCGTCTACGTCTTCTTCAAGTGCCTGTCCGAGGAGCGGCTGAACTACGCCGAGGGATGGTTCGCCGAGCAGAACGAGACCGAGGCGGCCGAGACGACCGTGCTCGACGGCTGGGAGGTGCAGCGCCGCTGCCCGCATCTCAAGGCTGATCTGAAGCGATTCGGTTCGATCGACGACGGTGTGCTGACCTGTCAGATGCACGGCTGGAAGTGGCGGCTGTCTGACGGGAAGTGCCTCACCAGCGTCGGCCACGACATCCGCTCGTCTCCCGCGCCGGGATAGACGTCCCTCGAGGGAATTTTCAGTGGGGCCGGAGGGATTCGAACCCTCACTGCAACGACCCTAAATCGTTCGCCTCTGCCGTTGGGCTACGGCCCCGCGGGGCACACAATAGTTGGCATTCATCCACGACCCCATGATCTACGAGCGAATCGAGCGAATAGTTCAGATGCTGAGGTCGCGGCGCAGCTTCGCGACGTGCCCGGTTGCCTTGACGTTGTACAGCGCCTGCTCGACCCGGCCCGCTTCGTCGATGACGAAGGTCGAGCGGATGACGCCGGTGACTGTCTTGCCATACATCGTCTTCTCGCCGTAGGCGCCGTACTCGCCCAAGGTCGCCCGCTCGGTGTCTGACAGCAGCGGGAAGGTCAGCCGCTCGGCGTCGCGGAACTTCGCCAACTTCTCCGGCTTGTCGGGCGAGATGCCCACGACTGCGAAACCGGCATCGTTCAGCTCGGCGAGGTTGTCGCGGAAGTCGCACGCCTGCTTCGTGCAACCTGGTGTGAGCGCCGCCGGGTAGAAGTAGATGACCAGCTTGCGTCCGGCGAAGTCCTTGAGCGAGACCTTCGTTCCGTCCGCATCCGAGAGCGTGAACGCGGGAGCCCGGTCGCCGGGTGAGAGTCGAGTCATCGCGTCACCGTATCGAGCGGCCCGGGGCATACCGGCCGCGGCACACACTAGGCTCGCACGAGGGGCCGACACGCGGCCGCGGGGCGAAGGGGGCGGTCAGTGGCCGGCGAGCGGAGCGCGGACGACATCCAGCGCGACATCGAGCGGGCGCGTGCGTCGCTCGCGACCAGCGTCGACCAGCTGGCCTATCGGACCAGTCCCAAACGCGTGACCGAGAACGTCAAGCAGACGTTGCTGGAGAAGGCTCGTACGCCACAAGGCCAGGCCGTCATCGGTGGAGTCGCGCTGTTCGTCGGCTTCATGGTCGTGCGCAGGATTCGCAAGCACTGACGGTTCCGTTGGCCACCGCGGTACTTCTGCTGTCCTGCCCGGACGCCCCCGGGTTGGTGCACGGCGTAGCCGAGTTCGTCCTGTCCGTCGACGGCAACATCCTGCACGCTGAGCAGCACGTCGACCGCGAGGCCGGCGTCTTCTTCCAGCGCGTGGAATTCGACTTCGACGAGCAGCGGATGTCGCGCTCGGATCTCGCCGCCGCCTTCGCGCCGATCGCGGAGCGATTCGGCATGGACGTGTCGCTGCGCTTTGCCGACGAGCGGCCGCGCATCGCCGTACTCGCCTCGCGCGAGCCGCACTGCCTCGCCGACCTGCTCGGGCGTTGGCGCTCCGGCGAGCTGCCGGCCGAGATCGCGGTCGTGGTCAGCAACCACCCCGACCACGCGGCGCTCGCCGAGTTCAGCGCAGTTCCGTTCGTCCATCTGCCGGTATCGGGGCAGACCAAGGCCGACCAGGAGCAGCGGCTGGTCGGACTGCTGAGTGGTTACGCCGTCGAGGCCGTCGTGCTCGCGCGCTACATGCAGGTCCTCACCCCGACCGTCCTCGACGCGTATCCCAGCCGGGTCATCAACATCCACCACTCGTTCCTGCCGGCGTTCGTCGGGGCCCGGCCGTACCACCAGGCCCAGGAGCGCGGGGTCAAGCTGATCGGAGCTACGGCCCACTACGCCACCCTGGATCTCGACGAGGGCCCGATCATCGCCCAGGAGGTCGTTGCGGTGTCGCACCGCGACTCGGTCGAGGATCTGGTGCGCAAGGGCCGGGATCTGGAGACCGTGGTGCTGGCCCGTGCCGTGCGGGCGCACGTCGAACACCGCACTCTCGTCTTCGGCAACAAGACCATCGTGTTCGGCTGACACGCCCGCCGTCCACCTGCTGTTCAGCCTGTCGTTACGCTCCGTCTAACTGCAGCCGAGCCGTCCGCCAAGGAGCGTCGTGGCCTTCCGACTGACACCCCGTGACACAGCGTTCTACGACATGTTCACCGAGGCCGGGCGCAACGTGTCCGATGCCGCCATAGTGCTCGGCGGGCTGCTCGATCCGAATGCGAACCGCGAGGCGGTGGCCAAGGAGTTGCGCGAGCGCGAGCACGCCGGCGACTCCGTGACCCACCGCATCATGCGCCAGCTGAATACGAGCTTCGTCACCCCATTTGATCGCGAGGACATCTACCGGCTTGCCTCGGCATTGGACGACGTGGTGGACGCGATCGAAGCCGCCGCCGACTTCGTGGTGTTGGCCGACGTGGGCAAGCTGCCGCAATTGATGGCCGATCAGATCAACCTGCTGATCAAGTCCGCGGGCGAGACGGCGAACGCCATGGCGCGGCTCAAGACGCTGAGGGACCTCGAGCCGTACTGGATCGAGGTCAACCGGCTTGAGAACGAGGCCGACCGCGTCTATCGCAAGCTGTTGTCGCGGCTGTTCAGCGGCGACTACGACGCGCTCACGATGGTCAAGCTGCGCGAGGTCGCCGACGGGTTCGAGGACGCTGCCGACGCGCTTGAGCACGTGGCGCACGCCGTGGAGACGATCGCAGTCAAGGAGTCCTGACTGTGGCATCCACTGCCCTCGTGGTGGTCATCGTGATCGTGGCGCTCGGGTTCGACTTCACCAACGGCTTCCACGATTCGGCCAACGCGATTGCGACGTCGATCTCGACGAAGGCCTTGACGCCGCGCGTTGCGCTCGCGATGGCGGCCGTCATGAACATCGTCGGCGCGCTCATCTCGACCAAGGTCGCTGCGACGGTCGGCAAGGGCATCATCAGTCCCCCCACCCAACATGGCGCGAATGCGGGCCTCATCGTCGTGCTCGCCGCACTGGCCGGGGCGATCGTGTGGAACCTCGGTACCTGGTACCTGGGGCTGCCCTCCTCCTCGTCGCACGCGCTGATCGGCGGCCTCGTGGGTGCAGCGCTTGCCGCGTCACAGACGGTGAAGTGGCATGGCGTCTGGGAGAAGGTCGTCATCCCCATGGTCGTCTCGCCGCTGGTCGGGTTCGGGCTGTCCTACCTGTTCATGCTGCTGATCCTCTGGAGCTTCCGGAAGGTGAACGCGGTGCGTGCGAATCGCGGCTTCCGGTGGGCGCAGATCGCCTCTGCGGCGACGATGGCCTTCGGCCACGGGACGCAGGACGCTCAGAAGACGATGGGCGTGATCGCCCTGACGCTCGTCGTGTCCGGCCATCTCGACGCCAAGGCGGGCATACCGATCTGGGTGATTCTCGCGTCGGCAGCCGCGATCGCGGCGGGCACGTACTCCGGCGGCTGGCGCATCATGCGCACCCTCGGCCGCCGCATCTTCTCGCTGACGCCCGCGAGCGGCTTCGCAGCGCAGACTGTTGCCAGCGCGGTGATGTTGGCGACGTCGCATTACGGGCTGCCGGTCTCGACGACCCACGTGATCTCGTCCTCGGTGATGGGGGTCGGTGCGACACGCCGCTTCTCTGCGGTGCGTTGGGGCGTTGCGGGCAACATCATCTTCGCGTGGGTCCTGACGATCCCGGCCGCCGCGATCGTCGCCGCTGCCATGTGGGCCGTCCTCGACCCCATCATCCGGTGAAGACGACAGGATCTCCGGGCCGCAGCTGAGCGGCGATATCCATGTCGGTGCGCCGCACGACCGCAACCACCGGATACCCGCCCGTCACCGGCGCGTCGGGTCCGAAGATGATCGGACGCCCGTCCGGCGGTAGCTGGACGGCACCCGGCAGGGTCGGCTCGCTCGCCAGCTCGCCGCCTCCTGCGCGCCGGTCGAGCCGAGCACCGTCGAGCCGCAAGCCGATGCGGTCGCTGTCGGCGCCGAGCACCCACGACGCGCTGGTCAACGCCTCGACCACGTCGCCGATGACCCACTCGTCGCGCGGTCCCGCGACGACACGCAAGGCGCGCATGCGCTGGGGTGTGGCCGCGGCGCCCAACACGTCGGCACTCACGCTGATCCCTACACGCAACCGATCGCCGGCAGCAAGCGGCCGAGGGCCGAGACCGCTGAGAGTGTCGGTGCTGCGTGATTCCAGCTCGGCCGGCGTGTCTATGCCGCCGCGGACCGCCAGGTAGCTACGCAGACCGCGGGACGGTGTCCCGAACCGGACCCGGGCCCCAGCCGGCAGCGAGATCGCCACGCCCCAGTCCAGTCCGGGCGCCTCGGCACCGGTCAGGGCGACAGTCACCGCGTGCTGGACGGCCAGCATCAACCCCCCGAGGGTGAACTCCACGCATGCAGCGCCACGGGCGTTGCCGACCAACCGATTCGCCAGTTCGAATGCGCCGCGGTCGAAGGCACCCGACCGGGGGACACCGACGGACGCGAACCCCGGGCGGCCCCGGTCCTGGATGCTCGCGAACGGGCCAGGGTCGAGTATCTCGATCATGTCGCGACGAACCGGACCCGCATGCCAGGCTGCAGCAACGCCGGAGGCTGCCGATCGGTGTCCCAGACAGTCGCGTCGACCGTCCCCAACAGCCGCCAACCACCGGGCGATGGACGCGGATAGATGCCCGTGTACTCGCCCGCAATGGCGACCGCACCGCCCGGGACGGATGTGCGCGGCCTGTCCAACCGCGCCACGCGCAGCCGCGGGTCCAGCCCGGTGAGGTAGGCGAAGCCCGGCGCGAATCCCCCGAATGCGACGAGGTACGTGGCATCGCAGTGCCGTTCCACGACTTCAGCCGCGCTCAGCCGTGTTTCGGCCGCCACCTCCTCGAGGTCAGCACCGTCGTAGCGCACCCGCATCGTGATCTCGTCCGGGACCGGCGCTGCGGCGGCGTTCGGATCGCCGACCTCGAGGAGTGCGGCGAGGTGTCGCGCCGATGTCCGACGGGGATCGAATTCGACGAGGAGTGTGCGAGCCGCGGGGACGGCATCGACGACCCCGGGCACGCTGAGCGCGACCGCGCGAAGGGCGAGGACGTCGATGGCCTCCTCTGCCTCGACGAGCACACCGGTGTCGCCGTACGGGAGGAATTTCATGCGGTGAAGGGTTCGACGGCGATCCCGGCGCTGAGCAGCGCGTTGCGCACGACGCGTGCGAGCTCAGCAGCGCCGGGCGTGTCGCCGTGCACGCAGATCGAGGCGGCTTCGATGTCGATCTCGGTGCCGTCGACGGCCGTCAGCCGCTTGTCGGTGACGAAACGCACGGCACGTGCGGCAACGGTTGACGGGTCGGTGACCAGCGCATCAGGCCGCTCACGCGGAACGAGTCGCCCGGACGCGAGGTAGCCGCGGTCGGCAAAGGCCTCCGCGACGAAGGGCACGCCGTAGCGCGCCGCCGCATCAGCCAGCTCTGAGCCGGCCGGCCCCAGGACGGGCAGGGTGCTGTCGACCGCGGCCACGGCCGCCACAACGGCGTCGGCCTGCCCGGGATCGTCCGCTGCGGTGTTGTAGAGCGCGCCGTGTGGCTTCACGTAGCCCACCCTGGTTCCCACGGCGCCGGCGCAGGCTTGCAGCGCGCCGATCTGGTAGACGACATCCGCGGTGAGGGCGTCTGCCGGTATCTCCATGCGGCGGCGACCGAATCCGGCAAGGTCCCGGTAGCCGACCTGGGCGCCCACCCGGACACCTCGTCGGGCCGCAGAGGCGCATGTCCGCCACATGATGAGCGGGTCACCGGCGTGAAAGCCGCATGCCACATTGGCGCTGGTGACGACGTCGAGCAGCGCTTCGTCCGCGCCGGTGGTCCAGACGCCGTAGCCCTCACCGACATCGGCGTTGAGGTCGATCCGCACGAACGCACGGTAGCGGCTGGACGCTGGTTCGTAGATCAGTATGGTGTGCCCACCATCCGCTTGATCGTCGGAGCGCACGCATGCCCTCGGCACGTCCCGGATCCTCCGAGCCCGGCCGTGGGCTGCCCTCGCGACGCCGCTTTCTCGGTACCGCGCTCGGCGCTGCCGGTGCCGTCGCCGCCGGTGGCAGCGGCCTCGCGGTTGCCCAGACGACAGGGGGCATGCCCAAGCCGCTGCCTGATGCTGTCTCCTTCTATGGCACCCATCAGGCCGGAATCGCGACTCCGGCTGCGGAGCGCATGGCCTTCGCCGCCTTCGACGTCACGACGGCCGAACGGGCTGCACTGGAGAATCTGCTGAGTACTTGGGCCGCCGCGGCGGCTCGGTTCACCGCAGGCCGTCCGCTGAGCGACGCCGAGGCAGTACCCCATACACCCCCTGCCGACACCGGTGAGGCCGTAGGCCTGCCTCCGTCGCGGCTGACGATCACGGTGGGATTCGGCCCGTCCCTGTTCGATCAGCGTTTCGGGCTGGCGCCCCGTCGACCCGCCGCGCTCGCCGAGATTCCGGCGCTGCCGGGGGATGTCCTCGAACCAGCGCGAAGCGGCGGCGACTTGTGCGTCCAGGCCTGTGCCGACGACGCGCAGGTCGCATTCCATGTCATCCGCAACTTCGCGCGGCTCGGGCGGGGCACTGCCGTGATGCGGTGGTCGCAGCTCGGCTTCGGGCGCAGCTCGTCGACATCGACCCACCAGAGCACGCCACGCAACCTGATGGGCTTCAAGGACGGCACTGACAACATCACAGGCGAATCGTCTGCCGATCTGGCGCAGTTCGTGTGGGTCGGTACGGAAAGTGATCAGGATTGGATGCGTGCGGGCAGCTATCTCGTGGCGCGTCGCATCCGCATGCACATCGAATCCTGGGACACCGAGCTGCGCTCCGATCAGGAGAGCGTGTTCGGCCGCCGGAAGTCGACCGGTGCACCGTTGAGCGGAACGGCGGAGTTCGACCCGCCCGATCTCACTGCTCGGAACGCGCACGGGAGGTTGATCATCCCGGCGGATGCACACATCAGATTGGCGTCTCCCTCCGCGAACGCGGGGCAACGGATCCTGCGTCGCGGTTACTCCTACACGGACGGAATCGACGCTGACACGGGGCTGCTGGATGCGGGGTTGTTCTTCATCGCGTTCCAGAAGGACCCGCGCACGCAGTTCGTGCCGATCCAGCGACGTCTCGCCGAGAACGATGCGCTGAACGAATACGTCAGGCACACCGGCAGCGCGCTCTTCGCCGTTCCTCCGGGAGTCTCAGGACCCGGCGACTGGTTCGGCAAGGGACTCTTCAGCTAATCCGGCGCCACTCCAGGCGCGCAGGCGCGGCACCCGCCGCCCCACCCGGCGCCGGGCGTTCGCGGCGATCGACAGCGCGACAACGGCCGCTACAGCCACGACGGCGAGCACGCCGTCGATGCCATCGCGTCGTGGGGAGCCAAGTCGGGGGAGCGCCATGTTCTCAGGCTATGCGCGGCAGTTGCCTACCTGGTGAACTGCTCATTGCATTATCAATTCCGCGGGCGGTAGCCGGGCTCGCCCCGACATGAGGAGTTCCGTGGCCGTCGACCATGCCGAGTCGGATCAGGTGCGGCTCGGGACTTCGTCGGGACGCTGGGTGCTGCTGGCCGCGATCCTCGGCTCTGGCGTTGCCGGTCTCGACGCGACAGTGGTGAATGTGGCGCTGCCGAAGTTGGGTCACGATCTGCACGCGGGTTTCGCCGGACTGCAATGGACGCTGAACGGCTACACGCTGACGCTGGCGTCGCTGATCCTGCTTGGCGGGTCGCTAGGCGACCGCTTCGGGCGCCGCCGCGTGTTCCTGGTCGGTGTCGTCTGGTTCGCGCTCGCATCGGCTTCCTGCGCGCTTGCGCCGAACATCGCGTTCCTCGTCGCGTCCAGAGCCCTGCAGGGCGTTGGCGGTGCGTTGCTGATGCCGGGCAGCCTCGCGATGATTTCGGCGTCGTTCGTCCAGGACGACCGTGCGAAGGCGATCGGCGCGTGGTCGGGATTCGGCGGCATCGCCAGTGCGATCGGGCCATTCATCGGCGGCTACCTCGTGGCCGGACCCGGGTGGCGGTGGATCTTCCTGGTCAACATCCCACTTGCCGTGGTTGTCGTTCTCGTCGCGCGGCGCCATGTGCCCGAAACGCGCGATCCGGACGCGGTACGACACCTCGACGTGACAGGTGCCGTGCTCGGCGCGGCCGGCCTCGGCGGCGTGACCTACGCAATGATCTCGGCCGGCAGCGGCTGGTCGGCAACGGTGGCGATCAGCGCTGCGATCGGCGTGGGGGCGCTCGTCGGATTCGTGCGGACGGAATTGCGCAGTGCGCATCCGATGCTGCCGCCCGGCATCTTCGCCGAACGGCAGTTCACGGCCGCCAACATCGTGACGTTCGTCGTGTACGCAGCCCTCGGTGCCATGTTCTTCATGCTCGTCGTCGACCTGCAGGTGGTCGGCGGCTTCTCACCTCTCCTCGCCGGGGCTGCGCTGTTGCCCGTCACGGTGATCATGCTGCTGCTGTCGGCACGCGCGGGTGCACTGGCGGGCCGCATCGGTCCGCGCGGACCGATGTCGGTCGGCCCGATCGTGGCAGCCGGAGGGGTACTGCTGCTGTTGCGCGTGGGACCGCACGCCTCGTACGCCGCTGATGTGTTGCCCGGCATGATCGTCTTCGCGCTCGGCCTGTCGCTCATCGTTGCGCCGCTGACCACGACCGTCCTGGCCGCAGCGCCCACGAGGTACGCCGGTGTGGCGTCCGGGGTCAACAACGCCGTCGCCCGTGCGGCTGGGCTGCTGGCCGTTGCCGTCCTGCCGGTCGCCGCGGGGATCTCGGGAAGTGACTACGAGCACCCGAGCGCCTTCACCCACGGCTTCCGCGTCGCGATGGTGATCTGTGCCGGGCTGCTGGCGACCGGAGGAGTTATCGCCGCCGCGGTGATTCGCAACCCGCCGGGCGTGCGGAGGCTGCGCCGTCCAGACCGCACGCACTACTGCGCCATCGACGGTCCGCCGGTGCAGGCCGCGAGCCCAGAGCCGGCTCGCTGAGCGCAACGCACCAGCGGTACCCAGGTGGTTCCGTGGCACTTCTCAGTCCGCCTTATCGGGGATTTGACCTTTCGATGGGGCAGCCATGACGCCCGCGCGCAGAAGCTGGTCGCAGCCTTCGGGCAACGTCCAGTCGACCAACACGAGGAGCAACTCATGGACAACGAAGACCTGATCGACACCCCGCGCCGGCACACCGGCCGCGGCGTGAAGATCGCGCTTGTCGGCGCAGGACTCGCCGCCGGCGTCATCGGCGCGACCGCGTTCGGTGCGTCCGCCACTACGGCGGGCAGCGGATCCACCTCCAGTTCGGCCGCGTCGTCCTCGACCACAGCGGGTTCGCCGGCCGCACCGGGCGCGGCGGCGGATCGGCACGGCTCGGCGCCGGTGCGCAGCGATGAGAAGGCCGTGTCGAGCAGCGTCGCCGCGACGATCAAGGCTGCCGCACTGAAGGCAGTACCCGGAGGCACCGTGTACCGCGTCGAAACAGATGCGGGCGACGGCGTCTACGAGGCGCACATGACCAAGGCCGATGGCACCGACGTGACAGTGAAGTTCGACAAGAACCTTGCCGTGACGAAGGTCGAGACCGGCATGGGCCAGGGCGACCCGCATCCGGCGAACGGCGCCGGGCCGGGTCACTGACCGCTCTCTGCACGTAGGGAGCTCGGCGGCAGGCGGGGTCGTCCGGCAGACTTTCGGCCATGACGACTCCGCCGGCCTCGTACGCCAGTGAGATCTACCTGCAGGGAATGGGCGGTGTGCTCCCGGCCCTGACCACCGACACGTCCGCTCTGGAGGAGCTGGCCCGCGCCGCCCTCGCGCCGGAACCGTTCTGGTACGTGGCCGGCTCGGCCGGCTCCGGTGCCACCGCACAGGCGAATCGCGAGGCGTTCGACAAGCTCCGCATCGTGCCGCGCATGCTCAACGGCCCGGAGCCGCGCGATCTCACGACGACCGTCCTCGGCCATACGATCCCGGCACCCCTGATCACCGCGCCGGTGGGAGTGCAGTCGATCGTCCACCCGGACGCAGAGCTGGCCGTCGCCCGCGCGACCGCAGAGCTCGGGTTGCCGATGACGCTGTCCACGGTGTCGTCCTTCACGCTGGAGGAGGTTGCCGAAGCCAGCGGCGACGGGCCGCGCTGGTTCCAGCTCTACTGGCCCAACGACGAGGCCGTGTGCGCGAGCCTGCTCGCCCGGGCGAAGGCCAGCGGCTTCACCGCACTGCTCGTCACGCTCGACACCTGGATGCTGGGCTGGCGGCCGCACGACCTCGACCATGCCTACCTGCCTTTCCTCACGGGGGAGGGGCTGGCGAACTACTTCATCGACGAGGCTTTCTGCGCTGGCCTCGACAAATCCCCGGCAGACGATCTGCCCGCGGCGCTGATGCGGTGGCTCCCGATGTTCACCGGCACGGACCACACCTGGGACAACATCGCCTTCCTTCGGGATCACTGGGACGGGCCCATCGCGCTGAAGGGCATCCAGCACGTGGACGACGCACGCCGCGCCGTCGACGCGGGTGTCGAAGGCATCGTCGTGTCCAACCACGGCGGCCGCCAGGTCGACGGCGCGATCGGTTCGCTCGATGCGCTTCCCGGGATCGCCGAGGCCGTCGGTGATCAGGTGGAGGTGCTCTTCGACTCAGGCGTCCGTACCGGCGCCGACATCGTCAAGGCGCTCGCGCTGGGTGCCCGGGCCGTGCTCGTCGGCCGTCCGTTCGTCTACGGCCTCGCGCTGGGTGGCCAGGACGGTGTCCGGCACGTGTTGCGCAGCCTGCTCGCTGATCTCGATCTCACGCTCGCGCTGTCCGGCCATCGGCGGCCGTCGGACCTCGTCCCCGCGGATCTGCGCCGGTGACATCGACCGAACCGCGCCGGGTCACCCTGCTGGGCTCAACCGGATCGGTGGGGACGCAGGCGATCGAGATCGTCGTAGCCAACCCGCAGCGCTTCCGAATCGCCAGCATCTGTGCGGGCGGCTCCGACCTCGCACTGCTCGCGCGCCAGGCCGCGCAGCTGCGGGTCGATGCAGTGGGCGTGAGCAGGGAGGACGCCGCTGCTGAACTCACCGCCCGGCTCGTCGACCATTGGCCGGACGGCGCCCCGCTGCCGGAGGTTCTCGTCGGCGCAGCGGCGGCGGAGGAGCTCGCCGCGAGAGATGCCGACGTGGTGCTCAACGCGGTCGCGGGGGCCCAAGGGCTGCGCGCCACCATTGCCGCACTCACGGCGGGTCGCACCGTGGCGCTTGCGAACAAGGAGTCGCTCGTCGCCGGAGGTGGACTCGTCACGTCACTGGCCGCGCCGGGACAGCTCGTGCCGGTCGACTCGGAACACTCGGCGCTGGCGCAGTGCCTGCGTTCCGGCTCGGCCGCCGAGGTGCGCCGCCTCCTGCTTACGGCAAGCGGCGGTCCGTTCCGTGGCCGCAAGCGCGCCGAACTGGCCGACGTGACGCCTCAGCAAGCGCTGGCGCATCCGACCTGGGACATGGGTCGGCTCGTGACGACGAACTCGGCGACCCTCGTCAACAAGGGGCTCGAGATGATCGAGGCCCACCTGCTGTTCGACGTTCCGTACGACCGGATCGACGTGGTCGTGCATCCCCAGTCGATCGTCCACTCGATGGTCGAGTTCGTCGACGGGTCGACCCTGGCGCAGGCGTCGCCCCCGGACATGCGCCTGCCGATCGCGCTCGCCCTGGATTGGCCGGACCGGGTCCCGGGCGCCGCCGCAGCGGTGGACTGGAGCGGCGCCCAGACGTGGACGTTCGAGCCTCTGGACGGCGATGCCTTCCCAGCGGTGGAACTCGCCCGACTGGCGGGAACGGCAGCCGGTTGCGCTCCGGCGGTCTACAACGCGGCGAACGAGGAGCTCGTCGAGGCGTTCCACAGCGGGCTCATCGGATTCGTGCAGATCGTGGACACGGTGCGTGACGTACTGGACGACTGGCTGAGGAATCACTCCGGATCGGCCGCGAATCCGGGTACCGTCGAGGAGATCGAGGACGCGCAGGCGTGGGCCCGCGCCCGCGCGCGGGAGCTCACGGCGCGCGACTGACCACCACGGCGGGGCTCGAAGGGAAGGCTGCACGTGCTGTACGCGCTCGGCGTCGCCATCTTCGCGCTCGGTCTGCTCCTGTCGATCGCCCTGCACGAGATCGGCCATATGGTGCCGGCCAAGAAGTTCGGCGTGAAAGTCACGCAGTACATGGTGGGCTTCGGCCCGACCCTGTGGTCACGCAAACGCGGCGACACCGAGTACGGCGTGAAGGCGATTCCGCTGGGCGGTTACATCCGCATGATCGGCATGGTGCCGCCTCGAGCGGATGGATCCCGCTCCCGATGGCCGCGCCGCGTGGCCACGGCCGTCGAGGACTTCCGGCAGATGAGCCGCGCGGAGGTGCAACCCGGCGACGAACCGCGCGAGTTCTACCGCCTGACCCCCGGCAAGAAGATGGTCGTGATGCTCGGCGGCCCGACCATGAACTTGATCATCTATGTGCTGCTCACGGTCGTCCTGCTCACGACGATCGGCAAGTTCCAGCAAAGCGCGACAAGCACAGTCGGCTCCGTCAGCAAGTGCGTCGTTCCGGCCACGGCAACCGCGGCGCAGCAGAACGACTGCGCGGTGGCGAACGCGCCTGCTGCGCTGGCCGGACTCCTACCGGGCGACACGCTGCGATCCATCGACGGCATGCCCATCAGGAACTGGGACCAGGCCGTGGGCATCATCGAGGTGTCGGCCGGTAAGCCCTTGCATGTGTCCGTCACGCGCAACGGTCAGGCAGTCGCCCTGACGATCACGCCGGTCGAGAATGTGAAGTTCGCCGACAACGCCGAGACGAGGACCAAGGTCGCGGGATTCATCGGTGTGTCACCCGAGATCCACAACTACTACAAGACGCTCGGGATCACTGCGATCCCAGGCGAGATCGGCCGGCAGATCCGGATCGGCGTGGACGCCCTGGGCAGCTACCCGAAAAAGATCGGGTCGCTCTGGAACACCGTCTTCCACAACAAGCCGCGCGATGTCAACGGTGCGATCGGCGTCGTGGGCATCGGACGGCTAGGCGGCGACGTGGCTGAGAGCAAGCATCTGAACGTCCAGGACAAGGTCTCGACCCTGATCGGTCTGCTCGCAACCGTGAACCTGCTGCTCTTCTTCTTCAACCTGCTGCCGCTGTTGCCACTGGATGGTGGCCATGTGGCCGGGGCGATGGTCGAGGCCGTCAAGCGCGGTCGTGCCCGGCTGCGGATTCGTCGAAGCGCCGGTGGTGGCGCGGAGGGGGCCCGCGCACGGCCGCAGATCTTCGTCGATACGGCCCAGATGCTGCCCGTGATGTACGCCGTGGCGTCGGTGCTGGTGCTGCTGACGCTGCTCACCCTGTACGCCGACATCGTCAAACCCGTGAACATCGGCGGATGATGGAGTCGTGACCGTCAATCTGGGCATGCCGTCCCCTCCACCGCCGACCCTCGCCGTGCGCCGCCGCTCCCGCCAGATCGCCGTGGGCAAGGTGCTGGTCGGTGGCGATTCGCCGATTTCGGTTCAGTCGATGACGACGACGCTGACCTCCGATGTGAACGCCACCCTGCAGCAGATCGCGGAGTTGACCGCCACCGGATGCGACATCGTCCGGGTCGCGGTGCCGTCGCAGGACGATGCCGATGCGCTGCCCGAGATCGCGAAGCACTCGCAGATTCCCGTCATCGCCGACATCCATTTCCAGCCGAAGTACGTCTTCGCCGCGATCGACGCGGGTTGCGCCGCTGTGCGGGTGAACCCCGGCAACATCAAGGCGTTCGACGATCGGGTGGGCGAGATCGCACGCGCAGCAGCGGACGCCGGAGTGTCGTTGCGCATCGGCGTCAACGCCGGATCCCTCGACAAGCGGTTGCTGGCGAAGTACGGCAAGGCGACGCCTGAGGCGCTGGTCGAGTCGGCGCTGAACGAGGCGGCATTGTTCGAGGAGCACGATTTCCGCGACTTCAAGATCTCGGTCAAGCACAACGATCCGGTCGTGATGGTGCGTGCATACGAACTGCTCGCCGATGCCTGCGACTACCCGTTGCACCTCGGTGTCACCGAGGCGGGACCGACGTTCCAGGGCACGATCAAGTCGTCGGTGGCCTTCGGCGCGTTGCTGTCGCGCGGAATCGGCGACACGATCCGCGTGTCGCTGTCGGCGCCACCGGTGGAAGAGGTGAAGGTCGGCCTCGCCATCCTCGAATCGCTCAACCTGCGCCAGCGTCGCCTCGAGATCGTGTCCTGCCCGTCGTGTGGGCGGGCTCAGGTGGACGTCTACACCCTCGCCGACAAGGTGACTGCCGGACTTGAAGGGCTGACAGTCCCGCTGCGCGTTGCCGTGATGGGCTGCGTGGTCAACGGTCCGGGTGAGGCGCGGGAAGCCGACCTCGGGGTCGCCTCGGGCAACGGCAAGGGGCAGATCTTCGTCCGGGGCGAGGTCATCAAAACGGTGCCCGAGTCGCAGATCGTCGAGACGCTCATCGAAGAGGCCATGCGCCTGGCCGAGCAGATGGGTGACGTCCCCGCGGGCGTGCCGACCGTCGCCGTCACCTGACCCCGCGCCGTTCAACGCCGTTCCGCGACCCCGAAAACCAAGAAATCTGCGCGCCGCCCAGTAGCGTCGTGGATGTGACGGCTGTCCGCCCGCATCCGCAGCGCCATGCGGTGTCGCTGCTGTCCGACGACGCGCTGCCTGCCCTTGGCGCGTTGCTCGAGGCCGATCCGTTCGTCAACGTCGCCGTGTCCTCGCGCATCGCCGTGACGCGAAGCCTGACGCCGCCCCGGCTGGGCGGGACGATGCTGGGTATCGGCGATCGCGCAGACCTCCGCGCAGCATGTTTCAGCGGCGGCAACCTCGTGCCGATCGGCGGCGATGCCGCGGCGTGGGAAGCCATTGCCGGCGCGGTGGCGACCTATCCCAGAGTGTGTACGTCGATCGTCGGGCGAGCAGACGCCGTGGAGGTGCTGTGGCAGCGGCTGGAGCCGGAGTGGGGGCCGGCGCGCAGCATCCGCCCTTCACAGCCGGTGCTCGTGCTCGATCATCCGGTGTCCGCGTCGCGCGATCACGGCGTTCGGCACGCCGAGGAGCGGGACTTCGAGAACTACGTGCACGCGGCCGCGCAGATGTTCACCGAGGAGCTCGGCGTCGCGCCGAGTGTGGCGCCCGGAGTGGCCGCCTTCCGGGCGCGGGTCGGCGAGCTGATCCGGCGCCGGCGCGCGTTCGTTGCCGTCGATGCGAGCGGTGCGATCGTGTTCAAGGCAGAGGTGGGTGCTGTCTCACGGCACAGCGCTCAGCTGCAGGGTGTTTGGGTGCGTCCGGACCTGCGAGGGCGCGGCATCGCCACATCGGCCCTGGCCGCGGTGTGCCAGCATGCGTTGGCACTGGCGCCGACGGTGAGTCTGTACGTCAACGACTTCAACACCACCGCCCTGCGCCTGTACGCGCGCCTCGGCATGAGACAGGTCGCCACGCTCGCAACGGTGTTGCTCGCGTGACGATCGAGGCGGTCATCTTCGACTGGGGCGGCACGTTGACCCCGTGGCACAGCGTCGACGCGCTGGGCAGCTGGCTCGCGGCGGTGGGGGACGAGCAACAGGCGGTGCGGTTACTGGAGGCCGAGCGCGCCGTCTGGCTGCGCTGCATCGACGAGCACCGCAGTGCGCGCCTCGACGATGTCTTCGCCGAGGCCGGCATCGACCACACGCCGGAGATGCTCGCCGCCTTCCACACGTGGTGGGAACCGCACACCTATCTCGACCCTGATGTCGAACCTCTGTTCGCCGGGCTGCATGAGCGCGACGTCCGCATCGGCGTCCTGTCGAACACGATCTGGCCGGGCGCCGAGCACGACCGCATCTTCGAGCGCGACCAAGTCATGTCGCTCATCCACGGAGCGGTGTATTCGTCGGAGATCCCGTGGACGAAGCCGCACCCCGAAGCATTCCGCGCGGCAATGCGCTCGGTGGGTGTGGACGATCCGGCCCGGGTGGTGTTCGTCGGCGACCGACCGTTCGAGGACATCCACGGCGCGAAGCAGGTCGGCATGAAAGCGGTGCTCGTGCCGCACAGCGAGATACCGGCGGAGCAGTTGCGTGCTGTCGAGGGCGAGCCGGACGCCGTGATCGACAGGCTGCTCGACCTGCTGGATCTCGTCGACCGCTGGTAGCCGGGCGCTGGCAGCGGGCAATAAGCGGTTGGCGGGACAGGGGACAGTGGCAGGCGTGGACATCTCGATCAGGCGGGCCACCGCCGACGACCTGGCAACCGTCGCCGACGTCGACGGCGCGAGTTTCGGCACGGTGTACTCCGAGCAGGAGCTGCAGGACATGGGCAGCCTGCTCGATCTCGACCGCTTCTACGTGGCGGTCGACGGCGATCGCATCGTCGGCATCACCGGGGATTACCCGTTCGAGATGACCGTGCCGGGTGGGCGGCTGGACGTCCCGGGCGTCACCTGGGTGTCAGTCGATCCGACCTACCGCCGGCGCGGAATCCTGCGCAGGCTGATGCGCAGCCAGCTCGGCGACTACCGCGACGCCGGTGTCGCCGCTGCCGTGTTGACGGCGAGCGAGGGCGGCATCTACGGCCGCTTCGGCTACGGCGTCGCGTCGCACGTCCGCAAGACCTCACTCGACCGGCGCCGCGTTTCCCTGCTCACCCCGGGCGACCCATCCGCAGTCACGCGGGCCTCGGCGGTCGAGGCGCGCAAGCACATGCCTGCGGTGCACGCGCGGTGGCGCGAGCAGACACCAGGTGCGCTGAGCCGCAACGACCGCTGGTGGGACTTTCTCACCCTCGATCGGGAATGGCAGCGCGGTGGCATGTCGGGCATGTTCTACCTGCTGCATCGCGACGGTTATCTGGCCTACCGCATCAAGAGCGACTGGAGCGACGGCGATCCGCGGCACACGTGCTGGATCTCCGACTACGTGATCGCCAGCTCCGAGGCGCACGCCGACCTCTGGCAGGTGCTGCTGGGCATGGACCTCGTCGGGACGATCGAGAGCTACCGCATCCCCGTCGACGATCCGCTTGCGCTACTGGTGGGCGACGGACGCCAGGTGCGCACGACGCACGTCGGTGACGGCCTGTGGGTCCGCCCGCTGAACGTCGCGGCCATGCTGTCGGCACGCCGTTACGCGTTAGAGGTTGATGTCTGCATCGCGGTGCGCGACGACCTGTTCGGCGACGGCCGTTACCACCTGCGCGGGGGAGCGGACGGCGCCGAGTGCGTGCCCACCGATGCATCGGTCGATCTCGAACTCGACGTCGCATCGCTCGGGTCGGTGTTTCTCGGCGGCGTGCGGGTCGAGTCGCTGGCCCGGGCCGGGCTGGTGGATGTCCGTGACCGCGACGTGCTCGTCCGGTTCGATCGAGCGCTGCTCACGGACCGCCTGCCGCAGTACGGGACCGGTTTCTGAGGCCTCAGAAACCGGGAAACGGCACCGTCGGAGGGGTGTTTCCGGCAGCTTGTCGCCAGCGCATGCCGCGCAACGCCGAAGCGGTCAGCGCCTCCTGCGAGCGATCGCGCGCATCGGTGTCGACGGGCGCCGCGTTCGCCGCCGCAGCGAACGCGGCCCGCCACGCCGCGGCGGCTTCACCCTCGAGGCGGAGCGCCAGTCGCTGGGCCGCCGGACGGTCGGGCACCGGGTACACAGCGGGATAGTCCGCGAGAGGTGCATCCGGATGGGTGCCCCGCGCGGCGAGCACAGCCTCTGTAGCGTCGCGGAGGGCTCCATGTGCTGCCTCGCAGGTCATCGCGAGCGCGGTGTCGGGGCCAACCAGGTGCGGGCCGAGCACCCCGTAGCCGTACACCGCCTCGTTCTCGGCGGCCAACGCGCGCTGCAGCGCCTCGACAACTGTGCTCATGACAGCAGTGCCGCGTGGGTTGCCTCGCAGGCCGAGATGCTCGCGAGCAGTGTGGCCAAGGCGCCGTCGAGGATCCGTGCCCGTGCCTGCGCTTCTGCCGCTGCTGCTTGCTCAGCCGCACGGACCCGGGCGACTCGGTCGCCGACGGGTCCGCTTCCGGAAGGCGGCGTAGCGGTCGGGGACGTCGGGGACGTCGAGGACGCGGGCGTCCCGGGGTACGCGGCCAGCGCGGCCTGCAGGGCGGCCAGATGGGCTGCGTGGTCGCCGCGTATGCCCGCGAGAACCGCCGAGGGCTGGGGGTGGGTGTTCACCTGGTCGATCAGGGCGATGAGGTGCGCCTCGGCTGCGGCGGCGGCAACCAACTCGGGTGGTGCCGAGGGGCGTCCCCTCGACGGATCGGGACGGAATCCGGCTGCCGCGGCGCCCCCGGCTGCGGCAATCACGACCGCGGCGGCTGAGAGCAGCACGGCGCGGCGGGTCGGTGCGTCCTCCATCGGAGAGCAATTCTGGCAGAGTCGCTACGCTCGCCGAAGGTCGAGAGTCCAACAACTGCAGAGGAGGCCCGAACGCATGCCGCCCGTCACCCCTGGCCGGTCCGCGAACGGCCCCGCTGCCGCTGGAGCCAACGTTCGCCTCCACGTGATCGAGGTGCTGCGGCCCGTCATCGCCGAAGCAGGCTATGACCTCGACGACGTGACTGTCACGGCCGCAGGTCGGCGCAGCCTCGTGCGCGTGAGCGTCGACGCCGACGGTGGCATCGACCTCGACGCCGTCGCGACGGTCAGCCGCGTCATCTCGGAGGCGCTCGACGCCGACAGCGACGGCGGCGGCGCGTTCGCCGGCCCGTACGTCCTCGAGGTCAGCTCGCCCGGAATCGACCGCCCCCTCACCGAACAGCGGCACTGGCGCCGCGCCCGGGGGCGGCTCGTCGATGTCGAGGCCGACGGGACGAAGGTTGCCGGCCGCGTCGTCGGCACGTCCGAAGCCGGCGTCACGTTGGAGATACGAGGGCAGCAGCGCGAGTTCCTGTGGGCGCAGCTCGGCCAGGGTCGGGTGCAGGTGGAATTCAACCCGCCAAGCGTCGCCACCGAGGCAGAGGAGGACTGAGGCATGGTCCACGTCGACATCGGGGCACTACGCAGCATCGAGCGGGAGAAGGAGATCTCCTTCGAGACCATCGTCGATGCCCTCGAGACAGCGCTGCTCACGGCGTACCGGCACACACCGCACTCGATGCCTCACGCACGGGTCTCGATCGACCGCAGCAGCGGCGAGGTGGTCGTGTGGGCGCAGGAGTTCGGCCCGGACGGTGACCTCGTCGAGGAGTACGACGACACCCCGACCGACTTCGGTCGGGTCGCAGCGATGACGGCGCGCCAGGTGATCCTGCAGCGCTTGCGCGACGCCGAGCACGATCAGACGTTCGGGGAGTACTCGGGCCGCGAGGGCGACATCGTCACCGGCGTGGTGCAGGCCGACGCGCAGGCCTCCGCCCGCGGCATTGTCCTGATCGACATCGGCAAGGTCGAAGCAGTCCTGCCGCAGTCCGAGCAGGTGCCCGGCGAGGTCTACACCCACGGCACGCGGCTGCGTTGCTACGTCGTCGGGGTCACCCGCGGCATGCGCGGGCCGCAGGTGACTGTCAGCCGAACGCACCCGAGCCTGGTCAAGAAGCTGTTCGCGCTGGAGGTCCCCGAGATCGCCGACGGCAGCGTCGAGATCGTGGCCGTGGCCCGAGAGGCCGGCCACCGCACGAAGATCGCGGTGCGGACGTCGGTCTCCGGGCTGAATGCCAAGGGTGCCTGCATCGGCCCGATGGGACAGCGGGTGCGCAACGTCGTCGCCGAGCTGCATGGCGAGAAGATCGACATCATCGACTGGGCAGAGGAGCCGGCCAGGTACGTCGGCAACGCGTTGTCGCCCGCCCACGCGCTCCATGCCGAGGTCGTCGACCCCGTGGCGCAATCGGTGCGCGTCGTCGTCCCGGACTTCCAGCTCTCGCTGGCGATCGGGCGGGAGGGGCAGAACGCGCGCCTCGCCGCCCGGCTGACCGGCTGGCGCATCGACATCCACAGCGACAGCGAGCCGACGGAGCCGACGGAGCCGACCGCACCGACGGTGCCGGCGGTGCCGACGGCCGAGCCCGCCGATCCCGCTCCCTGACCGGCTGTCATGCGGCGACGTGGCTCCAGGCACCCGGATGCGCGAGCGTCGGTCGGATCTGACCCAGGGAGTAGACTGATGGCGGCCGTCCGAATGTCGGGGGCGTCCGAATCCGCTCAGACCGGGCAGCTGCGAGCCCACCTGTGAGTTCACAGGTGCCACCACAGAGCCCGATCCGGACGTGCATCGGATGTCGTCGGCGTGCGGCGGCTGCCGAGTTGCTCCGCGTCGTCGTGGCGCCGGACCCGAGCGGTGCGCAAGCGTCGGTCGTGCCCGATCCACGTCATCGCGCATCCGGCCGCGGTGCATGGCTGCACCCCGACCCGGAATGCGTGGGACTCGCTGAGCGGCGGCGTGCGTTCGGACGGGCACTGCACGTGTCCGTACCGCTCGATACGACGCCCGTTCGTGAGTACGTGGCCGGCTCGGTGACCACCAGCGGCAACCACCAGCGGAACCCCGCAGGAGATTGATAGCCATGGGCCCTCGATGAAGCGCCAGCAATGAGCATGTCCACCGCCTAATCGGGCCTCGCGCGACGCGCCTGGCCCTCCAGAAGGAGTCACGTGCCAGGCAAGGTCCGCGTTTCCGCGCTCGCGAAAGAGCTCGGTATCACCAGCAAGGAAGCCCTCGCCAAGCTCGGCGAGCTCGGCGAGTACGTCAAAACCGCCTCCTCCACCGTCGAAGCGCCGGTCGCGCGCCGGCTGCGCGAGGCGTACCCGGACGCCCCCAGCGCGGCGCCTGCGGCGCCCGCCAAGAAGGCGCCTGCCAAGAAGGCAGCCGCCGCACCGGCTCCTGCCGCTGACATGCCCGCGGCAGCCGCGCCGGTAGCCGAACCCGCCCCGGCACCCGGGCCGGCCCCCGCACCACCGGCCCCGATCGCTGCGGCTGCGGCAGCCACGGCACCTCCCACGGCGGCCGATCCTGATGCGCCTGCCCAGCCTCGGCCCGGCCCGCGCATCGCCAACAATCCCTTCGGCGTGGGTGGCAGTACGGCGGCCCCGCGACCCGCGACTCCGCGTGCCGGCGGCACCGGCGCAGCGGCGCCGCGTCCAGGCATGCGCCCTGGCCCGGCCGGCCCCGGCGGTCCGCGCCCGAACCCCGGCATGATGCCGCCGCGGCCGAGTCCGTCCGGTGGCGGAATGCGTCCTGGCATGGGTCGTCCCGGTGCTCCGGGTGCCCGTCCCGGCGGCCCTCCCGGTGCCGGTCGTCCGAGTGGTCCAGGTGCCGGTCGTCCCGGCGGACCCGGTGGTCCTGGCGGCGGTGGCGGTGGCTACCGCGGCGGCGGGCCTGGCGGTCCCGGCGGTCCCGGTGGTCCGGGTGGCCCCGGTGGCGGCGGCGGTCCGTATCGCGGCGGCGGTGGCGGCGGCGGGCGTCCGGGTGGTCCGGGTGGTCGTGGCCGTGGCGCCGGCACGGCTGGTGCCTTCGGCCGGCAGGGCGGTCGGCCCACGCGCGGCCGCAAGAGCAAGAAGCAGCGGCGTCAAGAGTTCGACAACATGTCCGCCCCGTCGATCGGCGGCGTCCAGGTTCCGCGTGGCAACGGTGACATCGTCCGCCTCCCGCGCGGCGCTTCGCTGTCCGACTTCGCCGAGAAGATCAACGCCGAGCCGGCGTCCCTGGTCACGGTGATGTTCCACCTGGGCGAGATGGTCACGGCCACCCAGTCGGTCAACGAGGACACCCTGCAGCTGCTCGGTGCCGAGTTGAACTACACGGTCCAGGTCGTCAGCCCTGAGGACGAAGACCGTGAGCTGCTCGAGTCCTTCGATCTCACCTTCGGTGAGGACGAGGGCGACGACGAGCACCTCATCGCCCGACCTCCGGTGGTCACCGTCATGGGTCACGTCGACCACGGCAAGACGCGACTGCTCGACGCGATCCGCAAGACGAACGTCATGGGTGACGAAGCCGGTGGCATCACCCAGCACATCGGTGCCTACCAGGTGCACGTGCAGCACGACGGGAACGACCGCGCTATCACGTTCATCGACACGCCAGGTCACGAGGCATTCACGGCCATGCGTGCTCGCGGGGCGGCCACCACCGACATCGTCGTGCTCGTGGTCGCGGCCGACGACGGCGTGATGCCGCAGACCATCGAGGCGCTCAACCACGCGCAGGCCGCCGGTGTACCGATCGTGGTTGCCGTCAACAAGATCGACAAGGAGGACGCGAACCCGGCCAAGGTGCGCCAGCAGCTCACCGAATACGGCCTGGTCGCCGAGGAGTACGGCGGCGACACCCTGTTCGTCGACGTCTCGGCCCGATCGAACCTCAACATCGACGGGCTGCTCGAAGGCATCCTGCTCACTGCCGACGCCGCCCTCGACCTACGGGCCAACCCGGATCAGGACGCCCAGGGCATCGTCATCGAGGCTCGACTCGACCGCGGTCGCGGACCGGTGGCCTCGCTGCTCGTACAGCGCGGCACGCTGAACATCGGCGATTCGGTTGTCGCAGGTGACGCATTCGGTCGCGTACGCGCCATGCTCGACGAGAACGGTGATGTCGTCGAGATCGCCGGCCCGTCGCGGCCGGTGCAGGTGCTGGGCCTGACCTCGGTGCCCGGCGCCGGCGACTCCTTCCTCGTTGTCGAGGAGGACCGCATCGCCCGGCAGATCGCCGACCGGCGCTCGGCCCGTGAGCGCAACGCTCAGCTCGCCTCGTCGCGTCGCCGGGTCTCGCTCGACGACCTGGACAAGGCGCTCGCCGCTGGGGAGGTGCAGGACCTCAACCTCATCATCAAGGGTGACGTGTCCGGCTCCGTCGAGGCGCTCGAGGACGCGCTGGTGAGCATCGACATCGGTGAGGACAAGGACGAGGTGTCGCTGCGCGTGATCGGCCGCGGCGTCGGCGCGATCACCGAGAACGACATCAACCTGGCCATCGCCTCGAACGCTGTCGTGATCGGCTTCAACGTCCGCCCCGAGGGCAAGGCGCGTGAAGCTGCCGAGCGCGAGGGTGTCGATGTCCGCTACTACACGGTGATCTACCAGGCGATCGACGAGATCGAGGCTGCACTCAAGGGCATGCTCAAGCCCGAGTTCGAAGAGGTGCAACTCGGTACCGCCGAGGTTCGCGAGGTCTTCCGCGTTCCGCGGATCGGGAACATCGCCGGGTCACTGGTTCGCAGCGGCATCATCCGACGCAACGGCAAGGCGCGCCTCGTGCGCGATGGCGCCGTGGTGGCCGACAACCTGACCGTCGAGTCCTTGAAGCGATTCAAGGACGACGCGACCGAGGTGCGTGACGGATTCGAGTGCGGTATCGGGCTCGGCAACTTCAACGACATCAAGATCGACGACGTCATCGAGTGCTTCGAGCTCCGTGAAAAGCCTCGCACCTGACGCGCCGTTGTCTAGCTCGGAGGTATGACGGCGGTGGTCGTGGGCACGTTGCGCGCGGACCTGCTGTTGGGTGACGTGCGTTCGCTGAAGCAGAAGCGCTCCGTGGTTCGGCCGATCGTGGCCGAGCTGCGGAGCCGCTTCGAGGTCGCCGCGGCCGAGACGGGTGGGCTCGATCTGCACCGGCGCACCGAGATCGCCGTCGCCGTGGTGGCATCGACGCATGCACATGCCGTCGAGGTCCTCGATGGATGCGAGCGCATGATCGCGGCCCGTCCCGAGATCGAACTGCTGTCAGCGCGTCAACGCGTGCTCGACGACGACGATCTCAACTGATCGACACCGAGGAGAGGAGACGACATGGCCGACGCGGGACGCGCACGTCGACTGGCGGGTCGGATCAAGCAGATCGTCGCAACCCACGTCGAGACGCAGATCAAGGATCCGCGCCTCGGGATGGTGACGGTCACCGACGTTCGCGTGACCGGCGATCTGCACGATGCGACTGTGTTCTACACCGTGCTGGGCGACAGTCTCGCGCAGGAGGAATCGGCGCGTGCGCTCGAATCGGCACGTGGCGTGCTGCGCAGCGAGGTGGGCCGGCAGACCGGTGTGCGCTTCACGCCGACGCTGACCTTCGTGCTCGACTCGGTGCCGGAGACGGCCCAGCACATCGACGAACTGCTGGCCGACGCCGCGGCGGCCGACGCGCAGGTACAGGCAGCTCGTCTCGGTGCTCGCCCCGCGGGTGAGGCCGACCCATACCGTAAGCCGCGCGAGGTCGAGGACGACGCCGCGAGCTGACCCTGCGAGATGATGCCCTCGTGACGGCCCCGGGCGAGGCGACTGCACGCGGCCTGCTGTCCCTTGCGCTTTCGGCCTTCGTGGTGCTCGCGGCCGAACCGCTGTACCTGCTCGTGGACACCGCCGTCGTCGGCCACCTCGGCGCGACCCAGCTGGCCGGTCTCGGCGTCGCGGGTGCGGTGATGGCGGTGTTGACGGTTGTAGGAACCTTCGTCGAGTACGGAACGACGGCCCGGGCCGCTCGATGGTTCGGTGCCGGCCGTCACGACCACGCGGTGAACGAGGGCGTTCAGGCATCATGGCTCGCGCTCGGCATCGGCGTGGTGATCGTGGCTGTGGGTGAGGCACTGGCAGGCCCGCTCACAGCGCTGCTCGCGGGCGGGTCAGGTGCGACGGCGCACGCAGCGCAGGGATGGTTCCGGATCGCCGTTGTCGGCATGCCAGGCGTGCTGCTCGTGCTGGCGGGCAATGGCTGGATGCGCGGCGTGCAGCGCACCCGCGAGCCGGTCCGCATCGTTCTCGCCGCCAACGCGGTATCGGCGCTCGCGTCACCGCTGCTCGTGTACTCGGCCGGTATCGGTCTCAACGGATCGGCCATCGCGAACGTCGGGGCCCAAGCGGTGGGGGGCGCGCTGTTCCTGCGATCGCTTCGACGTGCCGCGGCCACGACGAGGCCGCAAGCAGCCGTCATGCGGGCGCAGCTCGTCGTGGGCCGTGACCTGATCGTGCGCGCCGCCGCATTCCAGGTGGCGTTCCTCTCGGCGGCCGGCGTGGCCGCACGCATGGGTACGGCCCAGATCGCGGCTCATCAGATCGGCCTGCAATTGTGGGAGTTCACCGCGCTGCTGCTGGATTCGTTCGCCATCGCGGCGCAATCGCTCGTCGGCGCTGCACTGGGGGGTGAGAACGCCGCCGAAGCACGCCGGCTCGCCTGGCAGGTGTCGCGGTGGGGGCTCTGTGCCGGTGCTGCTTTCGCCGTGTGCTTCGGGGCAGGCTGGTCGCTCGTCCCGCAGGCGTTCACCTCGGCCGCACCTGTTCTGCACCAGGCGCACGTGTTGTGGCCCTGGTTCGTCGCGATGCTTCCCGCTGCCGGCGTTGTATTCGCGTTGGACGGCGTGCTGATCGGCGCGGGCGACGTGGCGTTCATGCGCACGATCACCGTGATCGCAGCTGTAGGGGCATTCGCTCCGCTCAACCTGGCCGCACTGCACTGGCACTGGGGCATCGGCGGCGTGTGGGCAGGGCTGACCGCCTTCATCGCGGTCCGATTGGTCGGCATGCTGATACGCGTACGCGGTGAGCGCTGGATGGTTCTGGGAGTGACGGCATGACCGACGGCATCGTGGTGGTGGACAAACCGGCGGGCCTGACCTCGCACGATGTCGTGGCGCGGATGCGGCGTCTGGCCGGCACCCGCCGGGTCGGTCACGCAGGCACGCTCGACCCGATGGCGACCGGCGTACTGGTGCTGGGTGTCGACAAGGCCACCAGGCTGTTGGCACATCTGACGCTGACGGACAAGGAATACATCGCGACGATTCGGCTGGGTGAATCCACCGACACCGACGACGCAGAGGGCGCAATCATCGCTTCCTGCTCGGCCCAGCATCTGGATGAAGCTCGGGTGCGGGCAGCGATGCGCCCCCTGACCGGCGAGATCATGCAGGTGCCCAGCTCGGTATCGGCAATCAAGATCGACGGTCAGCGGGCGTACACGCGTGCGCGTGCGGGCGAGACCGTGACACTCCCGGCCCGCCCGGTCACGGTGAGCAGGTTCGAGATCCAGGCGTGGCGTGGTGTGGGTGAGCGTGTCGACGTCGATGTCGCGGTCGCGTGTTCATCGGGAACCTACGTGCGCGCGCTGGCCCGCGACCTCGGCGCATCGCTCGATGTCGGCGGCCACCTCACCGCGCTGCGGCGCACCCGCGTCGGCCCGTTCACCATCGACCTGGCGCGAACGCTCGAAGATCTCGCCGCCTTGGACGATCCGGTCACGCTGACACTCGCCGATGCGGTGCGCGCCACGATGCCCGTGCGCGATGTCGACGCCGATGAGGCGCGGGCGCTCTCCTATGGCAAGTCGCTCGCCGAATCAGGTCGTTCGGGCACTCACGGTGCCATCGGCCCCGACGGAACGGTGGTGGCGCTGCTCGTCGAGCAGGACGGACGCGCCAAACCGATCGTGGTGTTCGAGGCAGCGGGCTAGGCCGTCGATAGGCTGCGGGCGTGGAACGTTGGCGGGGTCTCGAGTCGGTACCCAGCGGGTGGGGGCGCTGTGTCGTCACGATCGGCGTCTTCGACGGCGTGCACCGGGGCCACGCGTCGATCATCGGCGAGGCCGTCGACCTCGCCGCCGAACGCGGGGTACCCAGCGTGCTGATCACGTTCGTCCCGCATCCGTCCGAGGTGGTGCGGCCGGGAACCCATCCGCCGGTGCTCACGACGATCGTCCGGCGCGCAGAACTCGTCGAGCAGCTGGGCATCGACGTGTTCTGCGCCCTGCCGTTCACACTGGAGTTCTCGCGGATGCCGCCGGACGAGTTCGCCCACCACGTCCTCGTCGAGCGGCTGCATGCGTCCGGGGTGATCGTCGGTGAGAACTTCCGCTTCGGCCACAAGGCGGCCGGTGACGTCGCGGCGCTGGCGCGGATGGGGCAGACGTTCGGGTTCACCGCGGAGGGCATAGCGCTGCTGCGTGACGGCGACACGCCGCTCAGCGCGACCTTCGTCCGGTCCTGCGTGCAGGCGGGGGACATGGCGGGCGCAGCCGCCGCGCTCGGGCGGCCGCATCGCGTCGACGGGGTCGTCGAGCGTGGCGATCAGCGCGGGCGCGAACTGGGCTTCCCCACGGCCAATCTGCGTACCGACAGCTGGGCTGCCGTGCCGGCCGACGGTGTGTACGCCGGACGGGTGTGGCGCCTGGACGAGTGGGGACGCACGATGCCGGACGGCCTGCTCGGCGCCGCCGCGATCTCCGTCGGGACGAATCCCACCTTCGAGGTGCGCCAGCGCCGGGTCGAGGCTTACATCCTGGACGTCGACGAGGATCTCTACGGTGATGCCCTGGGCGTCGAATTCGTCGCGCGGCTGCGCGGCATGGAGCGCTATGAGACCGTCGATGCCCTTGTCGCCCAGATGCACGAGGACGTCAAGCACACCCGGGATCTGCTGGGTTCCGGGGGTCCGGAGGCGGGCTGAGAGGCCCGAACAGCCTGGTAGGCTGGGTTCGGCGGCTTGGAGTCGCCCCTTGCAGTCTGCGTCAAATCACCCACCGTGACGAATCCCGGCGGGGCGCCCTGCACCGAACAGAAAAGGAGTCGTCCCGTGCCGTTGGCAAGCGACGTCAAGAAGCAGATCATCGCCGAGTACGGCTCCGTCGACGGCGACAGCGGGTCGGCCGAGGTGCAGGTAGCGCTGCTGTCCAAGCGCATCAGCGACCTGACCGAACACCTGAAGATGCACAAGCACGACCACCACAGCCGCCGGGGCCTGCTGCTGCTCGTAGGCCGCCGCCGCCGACTGCTCAACTACCTCGCGAAGACCGACATCAACCGGTACCGCTCGATCATTGAGCGCCTGGGTCTTCGTCGATAGCTCCACCAGGGTGGTCCCGCTCGCGGGGCCACCCTTCGTACAACTGAATCAGCCAAAGCCGGACGCACACTCGCGTCCCTGCGACTCGAGGACGCCGGTCCTCGGTAGTGGCGGTCGGTCCATCGGGATCGCTCGCTTCGATCGAAGACCGGCACCCATCAGAGGTGCCAGCTCGGTACGTCGCATGTGCCATCCGGCGCAGATCAGCCAGCCCGCGGTATGCGCGGGTTGTCGACGTACCGAGAGGGGAACTCCGTGACGGAGTCCAACCACGACGGCATCTACGAGACCGTCGCCACCATCGACAACGGCAAGTTCGGCACTCGGAGCATCCGCTTCGAGACGGGCCGCCTTGCCAAGCAGGCAGCCGGGTCGGTCGTCGCCTACCTCGACGACGACACGATGCTGCTGTCGGCCACCACAGCCGGCAAGCACCCCCGTGAGGGATTCGACTTCTTCCCGCTGACGGTCGACGTCGAGGAGCGGATGTACGCGGCCGGGCGCATTCCCGGCTCGTTCTTCCGCCGCGAGGGACGCCCGAGTGAGGACGCGATCCTCACCTGTCGCCTCATCGACCGCCCGCTGCGCCCAACGTTCATCAAGGGACTGCGCAACGAGGTGCAGGTCGTCATCACCGTGATGGCCCTCAACCCCGACCATGCCTACGACGTCATCGCGATCAACGCGGCATCGGCGTCGACTCAGATCTCCGGGCTCCCGTTCAACGGACCGGTCGGTGCCACCCGCGTTGCCCTGATCGAGGGCCAGTGGGTCGGCTTCCCGACCTTCAGCGAGCTCGAGCGGGCGACATTCGACATGGTCGTCGCCGGGCGAGTGCTCGACAGCGGCGATGTCGCGATCATGATGGTCGAGGCCGAGGCCACCGAGAACACCATCGAGCTCATCGAGGGCGGGGCTACCCGGCCGACCGAGGAAGTTGTCGCCGAGGGGCTCGAGGCGTCGAAGGCGTTCATCTCCGAGCTGTGCCGCGCGCAGGCAGATCTGGCCCGCAACGCAGCCAAGCCCACCGCCGAGTTCCCCGTCTTCCTCGACTACACCGACGAGGTCTTCGAGGCGGTGGAGGCCGAGGTTTCGGCTGAGCTCGCCGGTGCGCTGGCGATCGCCGACAAGCAGGAGCGCGAGACGCGCCTCGACCAGATCAAGGATGAGGTCAAGGACGCGCTTGCCTCACGCTTCGAGGATCGCTTCAACGAGATCAGCCCAGCGTTCCGTTCGCTGACCAAGAAGCTGGTGCGCCAGCGCATCCTGCGCGACAAGGTGCGCATCGACGGCCGCGGTCTGGCCGACATCCGCACGCTCTCGGCCGAGGTCGAGGTCATCCCGCGGGTGCACGGTTCGGCGCTGTTCCAGCGCGGCGAGACGCAGATCCTCGGCGTCACGACGTTGAACATGCTCGGTATGGAGCAGAAGCTCGACACGCTCTCGCCCGAGCGCACCAAGCGCTACATGCACAACTACAACTTCCCGCCGTTCTCCACCGGCGAGACCGGTCGCGTCGGCTCGCCCAAGCGCCGCGAGATCGGCCACGGCGCCCTGGCCGAGCGCGCGCTCGTGCCGGTGCTGCCGAGCCGCGAAGAGTTCCCGTACGCGATCCGGCAGGTCTCCGAGGCGCTCAGCTCCAACGGCTCGACCTCGATGGGATCGGTGTGCGCGTCGACGCTCGGTCTGCTGAATGCCGGCGTGCCGCTGAAGGCTCCGGTGGCCGGCATCGCCATGGGGCTCGTGTCTGACACCGTCGACGGCAAGACCGAGTACGTCGCGCTCACCGACATTCTCGGTGCGGAGGATGCGTTCGGCGACATGGACTTCAAGGTCGCCGGAACGAAGGAGTTCGTCACTGCGCTGCAGCTGGACACCAAGCTCGACGGCATCCCGTCCGAAGTCCTCGGGGCGGCGCTCAAGCAGGCCCGCGACGCGCGCCTGCACATCCTCGACGTCATGGCCGAGGCCATCGACGGGCCGGATGAGATGAGCCCGTTCGCGCCGCGGGTCACCGTCGTGAAGATCCCGGTCGACAAAATCGGCGCGGTGATCGGTCCCAAGGGCGCGATGATCAACTCGATCCAGGACGAGACCGGCGCGCAGATCACGATCGAGGACGACGGCACGATCTACGTGGGCGCATCCGACGGCTTGTCCGCACAGGCCGCCGTCGATCAGATCAACGCGATCGCCAACCCGCAGATGCCCAAGGTGGGCGAGCGGTTCCTCGGCACGGTGGTCAAGACGGCCGCGTTCGGCGCGTTCGTGTCGTTGCTGCCCGGCAAGGACGGCCTCATCCACATCAGCAAGCTCGGCCGCGGCAAGCGTGTCGGCAAGGTCGAGGACGTCGTCAACGTCGGCGACAAGCTGCAGGTCGAGATCGCCGAGATCGACCAGCGCGGCAAGATCAGCCTGGTCCTCGTCGACGAGGACGCGGCGGCGGGCGCAGCAGCGCCGGCACCGGAGACCGTCGAAGCCTGACGCACGGCACGACGAAACGGGCGGGAAGCAGAACGCTTCCCGCCCGTTTCGGTCTCCGTGATCGAGACCGTCAGCCGATCGACGACCCCGTCTCCAGCAGCGTCTTGAGGTCGCTGAGGATGAAGGGCCACCCCCCGCCGGCGTTCGGGTTGTCGCCGTCGACCTGGTGCCTCGTCACCGGCGCACCGGTGAGCTCATGGGTGACCGTCAGCCGCGTCGCGTCGCCGAATCCGTCGGAGAGCTCGAAGCTCACCCGGGTGTATCCCTCGGCCACGAGCTCCGGGTCCCAATTGGCCCGCCAGGTCTGGACGAGCCGTCGCGGGGGATCGACCTCGATGATCTCGCCGTCGATGATCACGTCAGGAGCTCCGAAGCTGGTCATCTCCTCGTTCGGGTAGCAGCGGTAGGCGCCGCCCTCGCTGAGGTCGTAGTCGGCGCGGCACTTGTAGCCGTATTGCGCGTTCCACTCGGGGTCGACGATGGCGTCCCAGACCTTCTGGATCGGTGCATTGACGAAGACGCGATAGACGCGGACCGTCGTGGTGTCGGTGGTGGAAGTCGTCTCGGTGGCTGTGGTCATGAGTCCTTCTCCAGTTCGTTCTTGAGGTCGGCGAGCACGCTGACGTGTCGCTCGGTGTACTTGTCGATCCAGCGGTCGTGGATCAAACGGATCGGGACCGGGTTGAGGAAGTGCAGCTTTTCCCGGCCGAGTTTGCGGGTGGTGACGAGCCCGGCGTCCTCGAGCACCTTGAGGTGTTTCATGACGCCGAAACGGGTCATCTCCAGATCGGTCTCCAACTCCGTGAGCGAACGGCCGTCTCGCTCGAAGAGCCGGTCGAGCAGGTGGCGGCGAGTCGGGTCGGCCAGCGCCTTGAACACCCGGTCGTCGTCCATGCGCCGACAATAGGTGACTGTTTAGTCACGTGTCAAGGCTGCTCCGAAGCGGTGGGTGGGCGACGTGATCGACTGACGCTGTGACCCGACTGCGCGAGCTGCCGAAGGAGGTGCGGGCGCTCGTGGTCGTGGCCTTCATGGTCGCGCTCGGCTATGGCGTCGTCGCACCGGCGTTACCGCTGTTCGCGCGGCAGTTCGGCGTGAGCAAGACTGCCGCGGGCGCGGTGATCAGTGCGTTCGCGCTCATGCGGCTCGCGACCGCCCCGTTCGTCGGCCGGCTGGTGAATGCCGCTGGTGAACGCGTCATGCTCGCTAGCGGCATCGGCGTGGTCGCGGTGTCGAGCCTGTTCGCCGGGTTGTCGCAGGACTACTGGCAACTGTTGGTGCTTCGCGGCATCGGTGGCGTCGGGTCGATCATGTTCAGCGTCAGCGCGGCAAGCATCCTGATCCGCGTCACGCCGAGCCACCTACGTGGACGCGCGCAGGGTGCCTGGGCTGGTGCCTTCCTGCTTGGCATGATCGCGGGGCCGGCGGTCGGCACGGTCGCGACGATCTCGCTGCGCGCGCCGTTCTTCCTCTACGCGGGCACCCTGGTCGTCGCCGGAACGCTAGCGATGACGACGCTGCGACACAGTGAGTTCGCCGTCCGGCAGACCACGCGCATCGCACCGCTTCCGCTGCGCGACGCCTTCCGCAACCGCGCATACGTTGCGGCGCTCGCGGCGTCGTTCGCCGGTGACTGGGCGGTGGTGGGTTCGCGCACGGCGATCGTTCCCCAGTTCGTCACCGACCGCCTCGGGCTCGGGACGGCGTGGGTGTACGCCGGCTTCCTCGTCGTCAGCGTCGTCAGCGGGGCGCTTCTCCTGCCGTTCGGTCGGATCGCCGACACCCATGGACGGCGCCCAGTCATGATCGGCGGTCTGCTCTGCGGCGCGGTCGGCTTCGCCCTGCTGCCGGCGCTGCCCAGTATCGGGGGACTGGTACTCGCGATGGCATTGCTCGGTGTGGCAGGCGCCGCCGATTCGGTGGGCCCCGGCGCGGTGCTCGGCGACGTCGTGGGGGCCCGGGGCGGAACTGTCGTCGCCGTGTTCCAGATGTCCGGCGACCTGGGGGCGGTGCTGGGCCCGATCGCGGCGGGGTGGATAGCCGATTGGCAGGGCTACGCAGCCACGTTTCTTGTGAGCGCGGTGATCTCGGCTGTCCCGGTGCCGGTGGTCGTCGCCGCGCCCGAGACGCTGGTGCCGAACACGGCGAAACCCACCGAATCGGTCATCCCTGATGTGAGCTAGTCGGCTTCGGCGGGACATCGCGTTTGCTATGACTATATTGTCTATCGAGCCGATGGGAATACCAGAATCCATCGAAATAGATGAGAGTGAGATGTCGATGAGTGTGCTGAGCACCCGGCGCGGCCGCCTGGCCGCTGTGGTGACCGTGGCGACCGCCGCTGCCATCGGGGTGAGCGCGTGCTCATCTAGCAAGAGCAGCGGTGGCGGCTCCGGCAGCGGCGGCAAGGTCGCCATCGTGGCCTACTCGGTGCCGAAGCCGGCCTACGACGCCCTCGAGAAGGCTTTCCAGGCCACACCAGCAGGCAAGGGGGTGACCTTCTCGGCGTCCTACGGCGCCAGCGGTACCCAGAGCAAGGCGGTGGCCAGCGGGCAGCCTGCCGACTTCGTGAACTTCTCGACCGGCTCGGACATGAGCAAGCTGGTCCCGAGGTTCGTCGCGTCGAACTGGAATGCCGGCGCCACCAAGGGCATCGTTGCCGACTCCGTCGTGGTGATCGCGGTACGCAAGGGCAACCCGAAGCACATCACGGGTTGGGATGACCTGATCAAGCCGGGCATCCAGATCGTCACTCCCGACCCGGCGTCCTCGGGATCGGCGAAGTGGAACATCCTCGCCGCGTACGAGCACGTGCTGTCCGACGGCGGCACCGACGCGCAGGCTCAGACCTACCTGAAGGCGTTCTTCAAGAACGTCGTCGCGAAGCCGGCCAGCGGTTCGGCTGCCACCAGCACGTTCACGTCGGGGACGGGCGACGTGCTCATCTCGTACGAGAGCGAGGCGATCGCAGCACGCGTCAAGGGGGCCTCGCTCGACTACATCGTCCCGCAGGAGTCCGTGCTGATCGAGACGCCGGTGGCGGTGACCGCGAACGCGTCCCAGTCGGCGAAGGACTTCCTGACCTTCGCGCTGAGTTCGGCCGGCCAGCAGATCTTCGCCGGCAAGGGCTTCCGACCCGTCGATGCGAGCGTGACCGCGTCTGGCGTCGCCGGGGCGAACGACCCCAGCAATCCGTACCCGACGGTGGCCAAGCTGACGACGATCTCGCAGCTCGGTGGCTGGTCTGCGGTGAACAAGACGTTCTTCGACCCGACAGCCGGCATCGTCACCAAGATCGAGAACGCCTCGGGATGACAGCTGTTCTCGACGCGCCGGGCGCGGTGTCCTCGGACGCCGCGCCTCGGCGCGTTTCGCGGCCCACGGACACCACGCTGCGCTTGGGCGCGGGGTCCGGGCTGAGCCTCGGCATCACGGTGAGTTGGCTCAGCGTGCTCGTGTTGATTCCGCTCGCCGCGGTGGTGGCCAAGAGCACGGCCGGCGGTTGGACGGGCTTCTGGCACGCCGTCACCACGCCGGGCGCCTGGCAGTCGCTGCGCCTGACGCTGATCTGCTCGCTCGGAGTCAGTGCGATCAACGCGGTGATGGGAACGCTGATCGCCTGGGTGCTGGTGCGCGACAGCTTCCCCGGGCGTCGGTTGCTCGAGATCATCATCGACATCCCGTTCGCCCTGCCGACGATCGTCGCCGGGCTCGTCCTGCTGATCCTGTACGGACCTACGAGTCCGGTCGGCATCAATCTGCTGCAAACCGAACGGGGTGTGTTCTTCGCGTTGCTGTTCGTGACGCTGCCGTTCGTGGTGCGCACGGTGCAGCCGGTTCTGATCAACATGGACACGGAGGCAGAGGAGGCCGCGGCCTCGCTCGGCGCCTCGCCGCTGACGACGTTCCGGCGCATCGTGCTCCCCGTTCTGCTGCCGGCGATCGTGTCCGGGACGGCGCTCGCGTTTGCGCGGGCGATGGGGGAGTACGGGTCGATGCTGCTGATCTCGGGTGGCATCAACCGCACCCGGGTGTCGTCGATGTACGTCTATCAGCAGATCGAGAACTTCGACTACGCGGGTGCGGCCGCCGTGGCGACGGTGCTTCTGCTCGTCAGCCTCGTCGTGCTCGTCACGCTTGACGTCGTCCAGCGCTGGACGGCACGCCGTGGCTAGCCCCGCTGTCGCAAGCAAGGTCTCGCACCGCTCGCGATACTCACTGCGCGCGATCGCGATCGGCTATGTGAGCGTCGTCGTGCTGCTGCCGCTGATCGTGATCAGCTGGCGCGTCATCGAGCAGGGCGGGGCGAAGTTCTGGGACGCGATCAGTTCGGGGCAGGCGCAGCAGGCGTTCAAGCTGACGGCGATCATCACGGTGGCCGCCGTCGTCATCAACACGGTCTTCGGGGTGGCTGTCGCCGTCCTGCTGGCGCGGTACCGATTCCCCGGAAAGCGGATGCTCAGCGCCCTGATCGACCTGTCGATCTCGGTGTCGCCGATCGTCGTCGGGCTGGCACTCGTGCTGGTGTACGGCCCGTACAACGGATGGTTCGGCAAACCGCTGCACAACTCCGGGTTCGACGTCATCTACGCCGTACCGGGAATGATCCTCGCGACCGCGTTCGTCTCCTTGCCCCTCGTGGTGCGCGAGGTGGTGCCGGTGCTCGAGGACGAGGGAATCGAGCAGGAGCAGGCCGCTCGGGTGCTGGGCGCGAGTGCCGTTCAGCGCTTTCGCCGCATCACCCTGCCGACGATCAAGTGGGCGCTCGCCTACGGTGTCGTGCTCACCATCGCGCGCTCGATCGGCGAGTTCGGTGCCGTCAAGGTGGTGTCGGGAAACATCAGCGGCGCCGGTCAGACGCAGACCGCCACGCTGCTCGTCGACGAGCGCGTCGAACAGCTCGAGCCGGGTGCATACCAGGTGTCACTCGTCCTCATCGCCATCGCAGTCATCGCGATCGTCGTCGTATCCCTGATCCGCCCGGAGGAATCGTCGTGAGTATCAAGGCAGCCGGAATCGTCAAGAGATTCGGTGACTTCGTGGCGTTGGACGACGTCGACCTCGCAGTCGAGAGTGGGCGTCTCACCGCACTGCTGGGTCCGAGCGGCGGCGGGAAGTCCACCCTCCTGCGCATCATCGGCGGCCTTGAGAACCCGGACCAGGGGTCTGTGCAGATCGACGGCGTCGAAGCCACCGGGGTGCCTGCCCAACGCCGCAACGTCGGCTTCGTCTTCCAGCACTACGCGGCGTTCAAGCACCTGTCGGTGTACCGCAACGTGGCGTTCGGCCTCGAAATCCGCAAACGGCCGAAGGAGGAGATCCGACGGCGCGTGGGCGAGCTGCTCGATCTCGTGCACCTGTCGCAGTTCGCCGACCGGCTGCCCTCGCAATTGTCCGGGGGGCAGCGGCAGCGGATGGCGCTCGCGCGCGCTCTCGCGGTGGAGCCGAAGGTGTTACTGCTCGACGAACCGTTCGGCGCGCTCGACGCGAAGGTGCGCAAGGAGCTCCGCGATTGGCTGCGCCGGCTGCACGACGAGGTGCACGTGACGACGGTGTTCGTCACGCATGATCAGGAAGAGGCGCTCGAAGTCTCCGACGAACTCGTCGTCATCAACAACGGCCGGATCGAGCAGGTCGGCTCACCGGACGAGCTGTACGACCGGCCTGCCAACGAATTCGTGATGGGCTTCCTCGGGCCGGTGACCCGCTTCGACGGCCGATTGGTCCGACCCCACGACCTCGAGGTGTTCACCGAGCACGTCGACGGAGCGGTCTCGGCCGAGGTCACGAGAATGCAGCGCATCGGATACGAGGTGCGGGCCGAGACGCGTACCTCGGGCAGCGAGCCGTGGGTGCAGCTCACCCGTGGTCAGGCAGAAGCGCTGGCGCTTGTACCGGGATCCACGGTCTGGTTGCGCGCTGCGCCGCACGCTGCGCCTCTGACTTTGCAAGACTGCAGGGGTGCAGATCTCGGCGAAGACGGATTACGCGGTGCGGGCGTTGCTCAGTCTGGCGGCCCGGGAGCCGGATCTGGTCAAGGTGGACGCGGTCGTATCGGAGCAGGGGCTGCCTCGTAAGTTCGTCGAGGCGATCCTGGGTGAGCTCCGGCGGGCGAACCTGGTGCGCAGCCAGCGCGGTGCAGACGGCGGATACGGCCTGGCCAGGCCCGCGAGCGAGATCACGCTCGGAGCGGTGATCCGTGCCGTCGACGGCCCGCTGGCCGAGATCCGGGGACTGCGGGCCCACGAGACGGAGTATTCCGGCGTCGCTGTCCATCTCCCCGAGGTATGGGTGGCAGTGCGGGCGAGCCTGCGCCGGGTGCTCGACGAGACGACCCTGGCCCAGGTGCTGAGCGGCAAGCTCCCCGCGCACGTCCGGCGGATGGTCGACGCGCCGGATGCCTGGCTTCCACGATGAAGCTCACGCTCGTCCATGCAGACATCACCGAGCAGCGTGTCGATGCGATCGTGAACGCCGCGAACTCCTCGCTCTTCGGCGGCGGTGGCGTCGACGGCGCAATCCACAAGCGTGGCGGAAAGGCGATCCTCGCCGAATGCCGCCAACTGCGTGACACCGTCTACCCGGACGGGCTCCCGGCCGGTCAGGCAGTCGCCACGACGGCGGGCAAGCTGCACGCGCGCTGGGTCATTCACACAGTCGGTCCGATCTACCGGCGCGGGGACTCCGAGACGCTGCGCAGTTGCTACCGCTCCGCTCTCGCTGTCGCCGCCGAACTCGGTGCCACGACCGTCGCCTTCCCGCTGATCTCCGCCGGCGCCTTCGGCTGGCCGGTCGAGGATGCGATCTATCAGGCCGTCGCAGCGATCGACGCGGCGCCGAACGAGGGCGAGGCCCGGCTCGTCCTGTTGCAGCCGGCGACGTATGAACTGGCGCGCTCGATCGTCGACTCCTGAGCTGCGTGCCCGCAGAGTTGACGGGCACCGACGCGGGCGTACGTTGAGGATCGACGGCGGCGCCGGGAGGCGGGCATGGGCGACATCGGTCCCGAACAGCGACGCTACGACGTGCTGCCCACGCGTGAAACGGGCCCACGGGCGCGCATCCCCGAACCCCAGCCGATACCCGTCCCGGCACCCGAACCCGTTCCCGAACCGGACCCCGTGCCGTCGCCTGATCCGCTCCCGCAACCGCCCAGCGTGGCCGCGGGCTGAGACGATGCAGGCCTTCACCGGCTCCGAACCGCTCGTCGGCGAGGTCGTCGGGCTGCGCACCTTCCGGGTGGACGAATCAGGACTGCTGCTGCCGCTGTATTCCAGCCTGACCTGGTACGACGGGGCAAACACGGCCACCTGTGCGCCTCCCACGGGAGAGCGGCCGCGGGCGGACCACGTCGTTCCGTCGCCGGGATGCGAGTGCGGTTTCTATGCCTATGGAACTGAGCGGGCGGCTCAGCGGAACCGGCACATGCGCTACGTCCAGGCCGTCGTGTCGTGTTGGGGCGAGGTGGTGGCCGGCACGCACGGGGTGCGCTCGCAGCACGCGCGCATCGATGCGTTGTGGCTGCATCCGAACGTGCCGGCGTGGGTGCGGCATCGGGTGGCTCAGCGCTACCCCTCGGCGCGCCTCTACGCCGACCGTGGCCTGATGCTGGAGGAGCACCCGCTCAGTCTGCTGGACTGCTACGCCGAGCCGACCCGGCATCGCCTGCCTCAGCGGCCGTTGCTGTGGGCCGCCCTGGCTGCGTCGCTCGGTTTGGGTCTCGTCCCCGCGAGCACCCTGCAGACCGCTCGAATCCTGTGGTGGACGTGGCTGGCGGCCGCCGCGCTGCTCGCGGTCCTCACCGGGTGGCTCGTCGTCGGCGCACGGACGGTGGGGCACCGCGCGGCCGCCCTCTTGTCACTCGGCGTGCTCGCGTGGCTCGTCGCGCCTGTACTCGGCTGGCCGGGTTGGCTGCTGCGGTTGCCGCTGCTGCGCGCCGCGCTGGTGGTTACCGGTGGGTATCTGATGTCGTTGCGCCCGGGCTTCTTCCCGATCGACCGTGCTCCGCGCGAGCGCACATTCTGCGGCGTCCGGGCCTGAGTCCGGTGGCAACTACTATCGCCGGATGACCCCACGGCGCGCCGCTCGTCCTCCCGTGCGCACACCTGGCCGTGCCTCGACCCGGCGACTCGACAGTGCAACGGGTGGCGGTGTGCTCACCCGCAGCGTGCTGCCGGGCGGTCTTCGTGTCGTCACCGAGGCCATGCCCGGCGTGCGCAGCATCAGCGTCGGGGTCTGGGTGCCGGTCGGTTCCCGCGACGAGTCGCCGAGCCTTGCGGGGACGAGTCATTTCCTGGAACACCTGCTCTTCAAGGGCACGACCACCCGATCGGCGCTCGACATCGCCAGCGCCATGGACGCGGTCGGTGGTGAGTTCAACGCCTTCACCGAGAAGGAACACACCTGCTTCTACGCGACGGTGCTGGACCGCGATGTCGCGCTCGCCATCGACATCGTGGCCGACGTCGTGCTGAACGCGACGCTCACTGCCCAGAACGTCGACATCGAACGCAGTGTCGTGCTCGAAGAGATCGCGATGCGCGACGACGACCCGGCCGACCTGGTCCATGACGAGTTCGCGGCAGCGTTGTTCGGCGACACACCGCTCGGCCGCCCGATCCTCGGCACCGTCGAGTCGATCGCGGCGCTGAACCGCAGGCAGATCGCCGGCTATTACGAGCGTCGCTACCAGCCGCATTCGATGGTCGTCTCCGTGGCGGGCAACCTCGAACATCGCGAGGTCGTGCGGTTGATCCGTCAGGCCTTCGAGGGACGGCTGGACACGGCGCCGTCCGGCCGTTCGGCCCGCCGCGCACCGCGAGGTCAGTTGCCGGCCGTGCCCGTGCGGGTCGTGGCCGACGACACGGAGCAGGCAAACATCGTGCTCGGCGCGCACGGCGTCTCGCGCAACGATCCGCGACGCTTCGCCGTCGGCGTTCTGTCCTCAGCGCTCGGCGGCGGGATGAGTTCTCGACTGTTTCAGCGCATCCGCGAGGAACGCGGCCTCGCGTACTCCGTGTATTCGTTCAGCAGCGGCTTCAGTGACTCCGGAGCCTTCGGCGTCTACGCGGGATGCCAGCCCGGCAAGGCCGACGAGGTGCTGGGCCTCATCGTCGCCGAGCTTGATGCAGTCGCCGCCGGGTCGCTGGACGACGCCGAGATCGAGCGCGGCAAGGGGCAGATGCGCGGAGGCATCGTCCTCGGCCTCGAAGACTCGGGATCGCGGATGACGCGCATCGGAAAGAGCGAGATGGTGTACGGCGACATCGCTGGTGTCGACGAGCTGCTCGCGCGCATCGACGGTGTGACGCCGCACGACGTCGCCGAGGTGGCCGCCGACCTGCTCGGCCGGCCGCGATGCCTGACCGTCGTCGGGCCCTTCGGTGCGCACGATTTCGACGGTGCCGTGTGAGTGGGATGGGAAGTGCGACAGTGACCGAACCGATCCGCGTCGGCGTGCTGGGCGCGCGCGGGCGCATGGGGCAGCAGGTGTGCGCGGCGATCGACAGCGCACCCGACCTGGACCTCGTCGCCATGGTCGACGCGGGCGACTGGCTCTTCAGCGTCGCCGACGCGGGTGCACAGGTGCTCGTCGACTTCACCCATCCCGACGTGGTGATGGACAACGTGCGCTTCGCCGTCGACCAGGGGATCCACGCCGTCGTCGGAACGACGGGCTTCACCCCGGATCGCCTGGACACGATCCGAACCTGGCTGGCAGACGCGCCACAGGTCGGCGTCCTCGTCGCCCCGAACTTCGGCATCGGCGCCGTGCTGTCGATGAAGTTCGCCCAGCTCGCGGCCCCGTTCTACGAGTCCGTCGAAATCATCGAGCTGCACCACCCCGGCAAGGTCGACGCCCCGAGCGGTACGGCGACGCGCACGGCCGAGCTGATCGCGCAGGCGCGCGGCGACGCGGGGCTGGGTCTGCCTCCGGATGCGACCTCGGACCTGCGCGAAGGTGCGCGTGGAGCTGATGTCGAGGGCATCCACGTGCACGCCCTGCGCGTCGCCGGACTGGTCGCGCATCAGGAGGTCGTGTTCGGCACGGAGGGGGAGACGCTCACCATCCGGCACGACTCGCTCCACCGCTCGTCATTCATGCCGGGCGTCCTGCTCGCGGTGCGCCAGATCGACCAGCACCCCGGCCTCACCGTCGGACTCGAGACGTTGCTCGACCTCTGAGCGCTGCGAGCTTGCTGCCGCGGGTCAGCCGCGGCCGACGTTCGTATCGAGCCAGCCGATCAGGGGCGCCATCGCGCGCCATGCCTTGGCCACCTCTGTCTTGGCCCGCGCGGTGCGCAACCAGTCAGGGCAACCCAGCTCGCGCCCGGCCGTCATCGACTTGTGTTTGAGCAGCTCGGCGCGCGGATGGTCTTTCGGATACCCGGTCGGGACGCGGGTGATCGTCGCGCCACCGATCGCGAAGCCTGCCTTGGTGACTGCGGCGACGGCTCGCTCGAGCGCGGCGCCCGCGACGTCGTCGGCAACCGCGCGGCGCAGCCGATCGACCTGAGCAGACGAGGTGTCCCAGTAGCCGCCCGCCACGAAAAGTCCGGCTGCGGACACGTGCAGGTATACCGAGGATTCATCGAACCAGGCACCCTGGTGCGTCTTGTACGGCGTCTTGTCCTTCGCGAAGCGGACATCGCGATAGGGACGGAACAGCTTCGCGGCCCCGAACTCCGGGGCCAGCAGCGCGATCAGCGCCTCCAGCGGAGCCCGCACCGACTCGTCGTAGACGGATTTGTGGGCGGTCCAGAACGACTTGGTGTTGTCGGCCTCAAGGTCTTCGTAGAAGTCCAGCGCCGCTGTCGGAATGCCGCTGAACGCCACCCGATCACCCTAACCATCGCCGGATTCGCAGGGAGGCGGTGCGCCCCGAATTGACGCGGTTCGAACGGCCCGGTAGGTCTGGAACCGACTCGAACCCGTCCGAGGAGCCTGATCGTTGACTGCGCCCGCCCGACCGAGGCCCCGCCCGGGGCCTGCTGAGTCGCCTCCGGACACGGATGAGCCGGTGATCGCCGATCGTGCGCACGCCGATTCGCCCAGCCGGGCGGCCCGGGTTGCGATCGGCCTCGTCGCGGCGATCGTGGCTCTGATCGTCCTGGCCGTGTTGGTGCTCGTGGGTATGGCGGCAACCTCACGCCCACCTGCGGCTGCGGGCGTGGTGGTCTTCACTGTCGAGGCTCCGTACGACCCGGGCGCCAGGCAGGCGGCCCCGGTGTCGGTGAACGGATTCGTACCGCCCCCCCAGGGTGGCTGGACCTATGCGCGCGGGGTGGCCATCGCCCGCCGTGCACTCGCGTGGGTCAACTGGCCCTACAGCTTCGGTGCCGGCGACGCGTCCGGACCGACGTACGGCATCGCCGTCGATGCTGATTCCCGCAATGACGCGCACATTCGCGGCTTCGACTGCTCCGGCCTGGTGATCAATGCAATGGCGCCGTACCGGCACCTCGACCACAGCGCTTCGGCGCAGTACAGCGAGACCGGGACGTTCCATCCGGCGCTCAGTGACCTGCAGCCGGGCGACCTCGTGTTCTGGAGCGGCGACGGCACGATCGGCGGCATCGGGCATGTCGCGATCTACGTCGGCAACGGCAACGTCGTGCAGGCGCCGCACAGTGGCGCCTATGTCGACGTCGTGCGGCTGGACCAGGTCGAGCCAGGCAAGATCGGTGTCACCCGGCCGCTGACCTGAGTCAGCCGAGCGCGGTGTGCAGGCGGATCTCGCGCAACTCGCCCGCGCCGGTGTCCAGGGCGCGGGCCAGCCCGTCGGGTGCCCATCCGGTCGAGACGAAGAATTCGCGCGAGGCGACGTCGGGTTCGGGGATCCACGTGATCGCCCGCGTCATGCCGTCGCTGCGTGCGGTGTCAGTGGCCGCGGCCAGCAGTCGGGACGCGTGGCCGCGGCGACCCCAGCGAGGTTCGACGAGAAGCGGCCCGATGGCGACGGTCGACGCCGGATCCGGATCGCTCGGTTCGACGTCCTCGTCCGGCGTGCTGGCGGTGAAGCCGACGATCCACTGCTGTTCCAGCGCGACGAAGACCCGGTGCCGGGCTGTGGGCGGGGCGGCGACGGCTGCCTGCCACGCTGCCTGCGCCGATTCGGCGGAGAGCGAGTCGAGGACCGGCTGCGGCAGTACCGTCGCGTAGCCGAGCCGCCAGGTCTCCAACTGGATGCGAGCGATCTCGGCAACGTCCTGGACGGTCGCGGGTCGTACGCTCACGTCGGCCATGAGGCAAGCCTATGAGGTCACAGCTGCGTGCCGGAGTCCGATGCCGCGAAGGCTTCGGCCTCGGCACGCTCGATGCGCCCGCGGCGAAGGCGCAGCAGGACGTAGACGACGATCGCCAGCGACAGCAGCGCGAGCGGTGCCCACGTGAGTGTGCTCCCGACGACGTTGAGCGCCGACGCGAAGGCGTAGCCGAGCAGGACGCATCCCGGTGCCCAGATGAGGCCGCCGACCGCGTTCCAGGTGAGGAACGTGCGGTACCGCATTCCACTCATGCCCGCCATCGAGGGCATCAGCGCTCGTAGCACCGCGGTGAGCCGCCCGAGCAGCACGGCCTTGCCGCCATGACGGTGCAGGAAGCCGTCGACCTTCGCCCATCGGTGCTCGCCGATCCAGACGCCCAGCCGAGAACGTCGAAGCGGCGGCCCGAACTTGCGGCCGAACTCGTACCCGACGCTGTCGCCGACGATCGCGCAGACGACCGCGATGGCGATCATCACGCCGAGATTGAGGTTGCCGTACTTGCTGTTGCAGAACACCCCGGCGACGAGCAGGGCCGTCTCGCCGGGCAGCACCATCCCGACGAGGAACGCGGCCTCGGCGAAGCACAGAGCGCCGGCGATGGCGTACAACCACAGGCCGACGGAGTCGCCGATGGTGCGCAGCACATGCTCGAACACCCCTGCATCGTTTCACGTCACGCCGCCCGGCCCGGCGCCTTGCGGGCGGCGGCGCCATCGCCGGGTGTGTCGGCGGTGCCCCATAAGGTGCCGCACATGGCTTCCGGGGCGGCACGTTCGGCGTCGTTCTCGGCCGCCCAGGCTCGTCGCATCGCGCTCGCCGCGCAGGGCTTCGCCGAAGCTCGCCCGACAGGTCGAGTCGACGCCCGACATATCAGGCGTGTGCTCAGCCGGATCGCGATCCTGCAGATCGACTCGGTCAACGTCTTCAGCCGCACGCACTACCTGCCGATCTTCGCCCGGCTCGGGCCGTATCGACGCGAATTGCTCGACACCCTCACCGCTCACACCGCGGGTCCGATCCGCCGTGAGCTGTTCGAGTACTGGGCGCACGAGGCCTCCCTCGTCCCCGTTGAGATGCAGCCGTTGCTGAGGTGGCGCATGCAGCGCGCGAACGCCGATGCCTGGGGCGGCATGCGCCGCATCGCCCGCGACAATCCCTCGCTGCTCGACGACGTGCTAGCGCTGGTTCGCGAACAGGGCCCGATTCGGGCGAACGAGACGGGCACCCAGCGACCGGTACGCAAGCCCGGCCAGATGTGGAATTGGCACGACGGCAAGATCGCGCTCGAGTATCTCTTCTGGTCGGGTGAGGTGACGGCCGCTCGCCGGGTGAATTTCGAGAGGCTCTACGACCTGCCCGAACGAGTGCTGCCCCCCGAGATCGTCGAGGCGCCAACGCCCTCGGTCGAGGACGCGCAACGTGAACTCGTGCGCATCGCCGCTCGCGCATACGGTGTCGCAACCGAGCCCGATCTCGGTGACTACTTCCGGCTTCCGCGTGCCGAATCGAAGGCTCGCGTCGCGGAACTGGTCGACGCGGGGGAGTTGCTGCCCGTCGATGTCGAGGGATGGCCGGCGCCCGCGTACTTCTGGCCCGAATCAAGGCTTCCCCGGCGCATCACCGCCCGCGCACTGCTGTCACCGTTCGATTCGCTGATCTGGTTCCGCAATCGCACCGAGCGGCTGTTCGGCTTCCACTACCGCATCGAGATCTACACGCCGGCGGCGCAGCGCCGCTACGGCTACTACGTCCTGCCGTTCCTGCTCGGGGAGGCACTGGTGGCTCGTGTGGATCTCAAGTCCGACCGGCAGGCAGGCGTGCTGCGCGTCCAGGGCGCGTATCTCGAGGACGGACACGACCCGATCCACGTCGCATGCGAGCTGGCCGGGGAAGTCGTGGCGACCGCTCAGTGGCTCGGGCTGAGCGGCGTCGAGGTGATGCGGCGCGGCGATCTGGCCGCCGACCTCGCCCGCGCGGTGTCGCGCATCCCTCCGGGTTGACACTGGGCTCGTTCACGTCGCCGCCGGGCTCCGCCCGTCGGTCCGGGCGGCTCACGCCGCCGCCCGACTCCACCTGTCGGTCCGGGCGGCTCACGCCGCCGCCCGGAACAGTGTGATGTCGCCACTACCGGTGCGGGCGCGGATCGAAATCCGCTTCGCCTGCGGTACCGGTGCGTCGTCGACGGGCAGGTCGGATTCGACTCGTCCGGAACCGGTAGTCAACTGCAGCTGGGCACTGTGCCCCTGAGGCAGCCCGATCGAGACTGCGCCGGAACCACTGGCGAGGTCCACGTCTCCGAACACTGCCCCCAGGTTCGCGGCGCCCGAACCGCTCCGGCTTCGAACGTTGCCCAGTGCGCGCTCGACCTCGAGGCCACCGCTGCCGCAAGCGCAGGTGAGGTCGCCGCGGACTTCGCCGAAGCGCGCGTTGCCGCTGCCCGTGCGCACCTGCGCCGTGCCAGTTACCGATTCGATCTCGGCGTTGCCGCTTCCTACGCGCAGGCGCAGCTCGCCGTCGACCCGGTCGAGACGGATGTCGGCCGCCCCTGCCGCGACATCCGCGCTGCCGCCACGGCCGTTGGTGGAGATCGGCGCGGTGAAAGTGCTGAGCTTCATGGCGGTACCACTGGGCACGGTGACCGTGATCGCGATGGAGTCGCGACGGTCGTGCGCACCGCCGAAGAACCCCAGGTCGAAAACCCCGCCGCGGCGGGGCGTCGCGACTGCGAGCGTGTTCCCGTTCAGCTGGACCACGGTGCGCTCGAGGATGTCCGACGTCGGGTCAGCAGCTTCCAGTTCTACCCGCGCCTCGGTGATGCCGTCCTCGGCATGCACGGTCAGCGCGCCATGCGCGATGCGCACGTCCAGATTGATCGGCCCGGCGAGCGGGAACGTCGTGACGGTCATACGAACTCCTTGATGGGTGTTGGTCGGCCTGAGCTGTCAGCCGTTGATCCAGCCGGTGATGCGATGGGTTGACCCGGCGCGGCGCAGGGCGTCCTGCGCGATCTCTTGCGCGAGGCCGTGAGCGCTCTGACGTGCGGCCGCCCGCGCAGCTGTCCGCACCAGCCACGTGTTCACCGAGACCCCGTCGCGGCGAGCCGCTGCGTCGATGTCGCCCTTGAGGGCTTCGCTCAATCGCAGCGAGATGCGTGCCGTCGCGTCGCCCTCGTCGCCCGCCGATTCGGCCGGCTCGGTGCCGGCGGATGAACGGACGTCGATCCGCACGTCGTCGCTGTCGAGGGACACCGTCACGACGGGGGAGCCGGGCGTGTCGAGCAGGGCGGCGGTGATCTCGTCGGCAGCCGCCGACAGTGCGTTCACCACCGCCAATTGGACGGCCGGACCGATGGTGTCGGCGAGGCTCTCCGCGATGTGCTGGGTGCGTTCGTCGCCGAGCGCCGCGGCCGAGCGCAGCTGGCCGCGGACGTGAGAGACGTGATCCGAGAGGTGCATGACGCCACTATGACATCAAACTGATGTCATGACAAGGCACAATGATGTCACCGTGGTGGCAGGGGAATTCGGAGCGTCGCGGTGTGGCGGCCGGAGGCCTCGGCGCGTCGCTGGATCGAGCGCGGCCCGCGTCACAGCCCGGGGTTACGCTGGCCGCGCGACCCGTCCATCCCGATCACCGCACTGGAGCGCCCGTGCCTGACATCGCCCGCCTGATGGTCCAGCCCATTGCCTGGACGCACTTCGAACCGCCGGCCGACGTGCCGTGGGACACCGATGTCGACGGGGGCGAGGCGCTGGCGGAATTCGCCGGCCGCGCCTGCTACCAGTCCTGGAGCAAACCGAACCCGAGTACCGCGACCAACGCCGGTTACCTGCGCCACATCCTCGAGGTGGGTCACCTCTCGGTGCTCGAGCACGGTTCGGTGACGTTCTACCTGACCGGCATCTCGCGATCGCTCACGCACGAGCTGATCCGCCACCGTCACTTCAGCTACTCGCAGCTCTCCCAGCGCTACGTGCCCGAGCGCAATGCCGCGATGGTCGAACCGGATGTCATCGCCGAGGATCCCGAACTGCATGCCAAGTTCGTCGCCGCCGGCGAAGCCGCTGTCAGCGCCTACACCGAATTGCTCGAAGGCCTGGAGAAGAAGTTCGCCGACGTCGAGCACGCCACCCTGCGCCGCAAGCAGGCGCGGCAGGCGGCCCGGGCGTTGCTGCCGAACGCCACCGAGACGCGCATCGTCGTCACCGGCAATTACCGCGCCTGGCGCCACTTCATCGCCATGCGCGCATCCGAGCATGCCGACGTCGAGATCCGGGCATTGGCGATCGCCTGCCTGCGCCAGCTGCAGCGCATCGCCGGCAACGCCTTTGCCGACTTCGAGATCGCCAACTTGCCCGACGGCACCGAGGTGGCCTCAAGTCCGTTCGTCAGCGAGGGGTGAGGCGGTAGTTTTAGGCCATGTCCGCCGCCGATTCGCGCCGCCCCTTCGGGCGGTTGCTCACCGCGATGGTGACGCCGTTCGATGTCAGCGGTGCGCTCGATCTCGATGCGGCGGCGGCACTCGCTGCCTACCTCGTCGACGAACAGCGCAATGACGCCCTCGTCGTCAACGGGACGACCGGCGAGGCGCCGACGACAAGCGACGGCGAGAAGGCCGAACTCCTGCGCGCGGTGGTCGACTCGGTGGGCGACCGTGCCCAGGTGATTGCGGGCGTCGGCACGTTCGACACGGTGCACAGCGTGCACCTGGCCGAGCAGGCAGCCAAGGCCGGCGCGCACGGGTTGCTCGTCGTCACGCCTTATTACTCCAAGCCTCCCCAGGCCGGGCTGCTGCACCACTTCCGGACGGTCGCCGATTCCACGGAGCTTCCCGTCCTGCTGTACGACATCCCGGGCCGAGCGGGCATTGCGATCGAGACGCACACGATGATTGCTCTCGCGGCACACGAACGGATCGTGGGTGTGAAGGACGCCAAGGGCGACCTGGTCGCCACCAGTCGCGTTATGGCCGAGACCGATCTGGCGTTCTACAGCGGCGACGATGCGATGACGCTGCCGGTCATGTCGGTCGGTGGTGTCGGCTTGATCGGCACCTCCACCCACGTGTCCGGGGTGGGAGCCCGCGCGATGATCGAGGCGTTCGAGCGCGGTGAGGTCGCCCTCGCCACCCAGGTGCACCAACAATTGCTGCCGATCTTCACCGGAATCTTCCGTACTCAAGGGGCGATCCTCGTGAAGGCGGCTCTGCGGCTGCGGGGCCGGGATGTCGGGCCGGTGCGGCCACCGCTCGTCGAGGCGACCGACCACGAGATCAGCCACTTGCGCGAGGATCTTGCCGCCGCGGGGCTGTAGCGCGACACCTGCCCTAGATCCGCGGTAACCGTCGAGTTCAGCGTTAGGGTCGGCGGGTGGGAGCTGCAAACGGAACGCGTACCCGACCACCCGCCCGCAAGTCGCCGGCAGGGCGGAAGCGTCCCCGTGCGCGCCGGAACCCGGCCCTGACGCCCTTCGTCGCCCTGGGTCGGGCCATCGCCGCCATCTGGCGCGTCATCGCCCGCGCGGTCGGCAGCGTAGCCCGGGCAGCAGGCCGCAACGCGGCGACGGCACGCGATCTCGAACCCGAACACCGCCGCGACGGTGCCGGGCTCGGCGTCATCGCCTTCGGACTCATCACCGCGATGGCCGTGTGGTTCCATGCGGCCGGCCCTGTCGGCCGAGGCATCACGACGGTGTGCCGCGACCTCATCGGCAACGGCGCGGTGTTGCTACCGCTGCTGCTGATCGGCGCGGGTGCGCACATGCTGCGCCAGCTTGCGCAGCCCGAGGCCCGTGGCCGGGTGATCGTTGGATCGTTTGCACTGACCGTCTCGGTGCTCGGCATGTTCGATCTGTGGGCCAACTCGCCGCACACCGCACACGGACGGGCGCATGCGGGCGGTGTGATCGGCGCTCTCGTCGGCGGCCCGCTCGGTCGGGGCCTCTCCGCCCCGGTGGCGGTGCCGCTGCTGCTCGTCGTCGGCGCGTTCGGCGTCCTCGTTGTGACGGCGACCCCGATCAGCGCACTGGTCGCCTACTTGCACGGGCTCTTCACGTCGCCGGAACGCGAGCAGGTCGACGAGGCGGTGCAGCCCGCGCGGCGTCGCCGTAGCCGATCGGTGGACGACAGTTCGGCCGACGATCCGACCGTCGACCTGTCCGCCGCGCAGGAGCAGGTGGCCGAGGCGGCTGCCGAGCTCGCCGGTCGCGCCCCGAAGCCGCGCAAGCCGCGAACGGCGAAGATCGTCGAGGAAGACCTGCCGCCGATCAGCGCCCCGGTTCAGCTCGAACTGAGCAACGGTGCCGGGCTCTACACACTGCCGTCCGTGGCCGGCCTCGCGCAGGGTGCGCCGCATCTCGAGCACACCAAGGCGAATGACGAGGTGATCGCGGCACTGGCGCAGGTGTTCTCCGAGTTCGACGTCGACTGCGCCGTCACCGGCTTCAGTCGGGGCCCGACGGTGACCCGATACGAGGTCGAGTTGGGTCCGGGTGTGAAGGTCGAGCGGATCACCAACCTGACCCGCAACATCGCCTACGCGGTGAAGAGCGCCGAGGTGCGCATCCTCAGCCCCATTCCCGGCAAGAGCGCCGTCGGTGTCGAGATTCCGAATGCCGACCCTGAGATCGTCATGCTCGGCGACGTGCTGCGCTCGCCCGTTGCGCAGCGCGACCAGCACCCGATGCTGGTGGCACTCGGTAAGGATGTCGAAGGCGGCTTCATCGTCGCGAACCTGACGAAGATGCCGCATCTGCTTGTCGCCGGCGCCACAGGTGCAGGCAAGTCCAGCTGCATCAACACGCTTATCCTGTCGGTACTGACCCGTGCCACGCCCGATCAGGTGCGGATGGTGCTGATCGACCCGAAACGCGTCGAGTTCGCCGCGTATCAGGGCATCCCGCATCTCGTGACACCTGTCATCACCAATCCCAAGAAGGCCGCCGACGCGTTGCAGTGGGTCGTGCGCGAGATGGACATGCGCTACGAGGACATGGAGTCCTCCGGCGTGCGGCACATCGACGACTTCAACCACAAGGTGCACAGTGGCGAGCTCGTCGCGCCGCCCGGTTCGGAGCGGGTCTACAGCGCATACCCGTACCTCCTCGTGATCGTCGACGAGCTGTCGGACCTGATGATGGTGGCGCCGCGCGACGTCGAGGACGCGATCGTGCGGATCACCCAGCTCGCCCGCGCCGCGGGTATCCATCTCGTGATCGCGACGCAGCGACCGTCGGTGGACGTCGTCACGGGACTGATCAAGGCGAACGTCCCGTCGCGGCTGAGCTTCAAGACCTCTTCGCTCGCCGACTCGCGCGTCATCCTCGACACGCCGGGCGCCGAGAAGCTGCTCGGCAAGGGAGACGCCCTGTTCCTGCCCATGGGCGCTTCCAAGCCAGCCCGGCTGCAAGGTGCGTTCGTCACCGACGCCGAGATCCATTTCATCGTCGATCACTGCAAGGCCCAGCTGCAGCCGACCTACCGTGACGACGTCGCCGCGCCGCAGGCTGCTCGCAAGGACATCGACGCGGACATCGGCGACGACCTCGACCTGTTCCTCGCCGCCGTCGAGCTGGTCGTCTCCACGCAGTTCGGCTCGACCTCGATGCTGCAGCGCAAGCTGCGGGTCGGCTTCGCCAAGGCAGGTCGACTCATGGACCTGATGGAGTCACGCAGCATCGTCGGTCCGTCGGAGGGATCGAAGGCTCGCGAGGTGCTCGTCGTTCCTGACGAGCTCGCCGCGCTGCTCTACACGCTGCGCAACGGTGGCGGGGCCGACGACCTGATCGCCTCCGACGACGAGGGCGACGAGGGCGACGCGTTCGCGGACGTCGTCTAGAGCTGCAACAGCATCCGGGTGTTTCCGAGCGTGTTCGGCTTGACGTATTCGAGCCCGAGGAACTCGGCGACACCCGGATCGTAGGAGCGGCGCAGCGCGTCGTAGGTGTCGTGATCGACCGGAGTGCCCTCGATCTCGACGAAGCCGTGCCGGGCGAAGAATTCGGTGTGGAAGGTGAGCGCGAACAGGCGGGTCAGCCCGAGGTCGCGCGCGATCTCGATCAGCCGCGCCAGCAGTCGCGCGCCGATGCCGGCGTGGCGGTGATCGCTGTGCACGGCGAGCGTGCGCACCTCGCCGAGATCAGCCCAGAGCACATGCAGCGCCCCGCAACCCACGACCTCGTCACCCCGGACTGCGACGACGAAGTCCTGCACATCCTCGTAGAGCGCGACCAATTCCTTGGCCAGCAACTTGCGTCCAGAACCGGCGTAGAGATCGACGACGGCCTTGATCGCGGGAACGTCAGAGGTACGCGCCCGGCGCACGCTGATCTCATCGGCAGGCACGCACGCACGGTATCGGTCGGCGGTGAAACCGCGGGCGAACCCCCGGGCCGTGAGGCGCGGGTAACCTGCTTGCGTGTCAGAACCCGGTCGCCGCGTCTCGCTGGTGACGCTGGGATGCGCCCGAAACGAGGTCGATTCCGAGGAGCTGGCGGGTCGGCTGAGCGCAGGGGGATGGACACTCAGCGAGGAGGCCGACGCCGACGTCCTCATGATCAACACCTGTGGCTTCGTCGAGTCGGCGAAGAAGGACTCGATCGACACCGTCCTCGCTGCCGCCGACACGGGCAAGAAGGTTGTTGCCGTCGGGTGCCTGGCCGAGCGCTATGGAGAGGAACTCGCGGCGTCACTTCCCGAGGCGAACGCGGTCATCGGCTTCGACAGCTACGCGGGGATCGCGGCGGTGCTCGACGACGTGGCGGCGGGACGCGCCGTCACGGCACACCGTCCGCGCGACCGGCGCACGCTGCTGCCCGTCACCCCGGTGCACCGACCGGCCGCGGTTGCGCAGGTCAGTGTTCCCGGCCACGCCTGGTTGCCGACCGCACGCAAGCGCCTGGACGACGCGCCGTTCGGTTACGTCAAGCTCGCCTCCGGCTGCGATCGTCGGTGCACGTTCTGCGCGATCCCGTCGTTCCGCGGCTCATTCGTCTCTCGGCCGCCCGAGGACGTGCTGACCGAGGCCCGATGGCTCGGTCAGCACGGCGCGCGGGAGGTGGTACTTGTCAGCGAGAACTCCACCTCGTACGGCAAGGACTTCGGCGATCTGCGCGCGCTGGAGGCGCTGTTGCCACAGCTGGCGGCCGTCGACGGAATCGAGCGGGTGCGGGTCTCCTACCTGCAACCGGCGGAGTTGCGACCCGGCCTGCTCGACGTCATCGCGACCACGCCAGGTGTCGCGGCGTACTTCGACCTGTCCTTCCAGCACGCCAGTGCGTCGGTGCTCCGGCGGATGCGCCGCTTCGGCTCGACCGAATCGTTCGTCGAAATCCTCGATCGTGTGCGGTCGCTCGCGCCGGAGGCCGGCGCCCGCAGCAACGTCATCGTCGGCTTCCCGGGCGAGAGTGAGGCCGACGTCGTCGAGCTCGAGCGGTTCCTGATCGCGGCCCGGCTGGATGTGGTCGGGGTCTTCGGATACTCGGACGAAGACGGCACCGATGCAGCGGGCTTCGAGGGCAAGCTGGCCGCCGAGGTCATCGCCGAGCGCGTCGAGCGGATCACCGCGCTCTCGCACGAATTGATGTGCCAGCGCGCGGACGACCGGATCGGATCTCGCGTCGACGTGCTCGTCGAGTCCGTCGACGCCGACAGCGGGGCGCTGATCGGACGCGCGGCGCATCAGGGCCCCGACGTGGACGGCACCGTTCGCCTGCCTGGTGCGAGCGTGTCACGCGGCGACATCGTGCCCGCCCTCGTCGTCGAGACAGACGGAATCGATCTGCTTGCCGAGGTGGTGGGGGCACCGTGGTGAAGACGCCGGGGCCGCTGCGCCCGTTGCGCCCGTTGCCCGACGACCCGATCGCCGATCCGCCGAGCCCGGTGTCGGCGTGGAACATCGCCAACGCGCTGACGGTCTTCCGGCTCGTCCTCGTACCCGTCTTCCTCGTCCTCCTGCTGCACGGCGAGGGGCAGCTGACCAGTTGGCGCGTGTGGGCGTGGGTGGTGTTCGCCGCTGCCTCGATCACCGACCGCCTCGATGGCGAGATCGCCCGTAAACGCGGATTGGTCACCGAATTCGGCAAGCTCGCCGACCCGATTGCCGACAAGGCGCTGGTGGGCGCGGCGCTGGTCGGCCTGTCGTCGCTGGGCGAGCTTCCCTGGTGGGTGACGGTCGTCGTCCTCGTCCGCGAGGTCGGAGTGACCTTGCTGCGCTTCTGGGTCATCCGGCACGGGGTGATCTCGGCAAGTCGTGGCGGCAAGCTCAAGACACTCTTGCAGGGCGTGGCAATCGGGTTGTTCGTGCTGCCCCTGACGGGCTGGCTGCACGGAGTCGCCTGGGCGATCATGATCGCCGCGATTGCGGTCGCGATCGGTACCGGAGGCGATTACGTCGGTCGCGCGGTGCGCCTTCGCCGCGTTGCCACGGCCCAACGCGCCGGGCATCCGGCCGGATGAGCTCAACCGGCCTGGCCGCCGGCAGAGCAGCGGTGGGCGACGTCGTCGCAGAGATCCACCGCGTTCTGGCCGGATCCGGCGCGACTGTCGCCGTTGCCGAATCGCTGACCGGGGGACTGATTGCCGCCGCGCTCACCGAGCCCGCCGGTGCCAGCGCCACTGTGCGCGGCGGCCTCGTCGTCTATGCCACCGACCTGAAGTCAAGCCTCGCGGGGGTGCCGCCCGACCTTCTCGCCGAGCGTGGCGCTGTCGATCCCGAGGTCGCGCTCGCCCTTGCTCGCGGCGCGCGCGAGCGGCTCGACGCCACCTACGGCATCGGCGTCACCGGAGTGGCCGGGCCCGACCTGCAGGACGGGCAGCCGGTCGGCACCGTGTTCGGCGCCGTCGCCGGGCCGCAGGACGCGGCTGTGCGGGGCTGGACGCTGCCGGGCGGCCGCTCCGAGATCCGGGCTGGGGCGGTCGAGCAGTGCCTGCGGCTGCTTCTGGAGGAATGCCAGGGCGCGGATTGATCGTTGTGCCCGACGTTCGCTCACAGCGGACGTGCACGGTTTGGGCCGCGGGTGTCGTCAGCGGCCGGTACCGTGACTTACACCCGCACCCGACGGCTTTGCCGCCCGAGTGCGGGAACCGCCGGCAGAAGGGCCCGAGACATGCCAGTGCTTCGCCACGTCATCGGTGAGACCCTGCGCGGCGCCCGAATGCGGCAGCGCCGGACGCTGCGCGAGGTATCGGCGAGTGCCCGCGTCAGCCTCGGCTACCTGTCCGAGGTCGAGCGTGGTCAGAAGGAAGCCTCGTCGGAGCTGCTGGCTGCGATCTGCTCGGCTCTCGACGTCGAACTCTCCGACCTGTTCTGGGAGGTCAGCGACACGCTGCGTCGCGAGGAGAACCTCGCCCGCTTCGCCCGGATCGCAGCGGTTCCGGGCGCGGCAGCCCGCCTTACCCCTGCGCCGCAGAACGGCGCTGCGTCCCAGCCCCGCGCCAGCGTCGCCGCGTGATCCCCGCGTCGTTGTCGCCGCTTTCCGACCCGCAGGCCCCATAGGTCACACGATCGGGATCGGCGCCGCGCGTCGCGCCGAAGCTGTCAGCGCCGCGGGGTAGCTTCCGGACATGCCCGGCGACCCGCTCTTCGACACCCTGTTCCGGTCCACCGTGGCCGCCCCTGCGATCGCTTCGGCGGCTCCGATCCGCATTCGGGGAACCCGGTCCCGTGCGGGTAATGCGATGGACCGGACCCGCGCCGCCATCCTCGATGGCGCACGCCGCGCGGTTGAGATCAGCGGAACCCGCATCACGATGGCGCAGGTCGCCGCGGCCGCCGGGGTTGCCAAGGCCACGCTCTACAACCATTTCCGCACCCGGGAAGCGGTGCTCTCAGCCCTGCTGATGGACGAGGTCTCCGCACTCGTCGATCGCGCAGCGGGGCGCACCGTCACCGAGGCGCTGACGACCACAGCTGGGGCGCTGAGCGAGCATCCGCTGCTGAGGGCGCTGGCACGGATCGAGCCGGCGACCCTCGCCGCGCTGGCACGTGTGGATCGCACGGCCGAGGGCTGGCAGGTGGCCGCGGCGGCACTCGACGCGGCATTCGGCGCGCCACTCGATCACGCAGGCGATCTCGTGCTGCGATGGCTCGCGTCGTATGTGACCACCCCGGGTACACCGGTTGCGGTTGGCGCGGAGGTTGAACTGATGCTCGCCGCGCTTGCTCCAGTGCTGACTCGACCGGTCACGGTGGGGGATCTTCCCGCTCAGTCAGCCTGACGTGGTGCCTGCCGGCGCCCCCAGTGGTGGCTGGCAGCTAGGGCACCAGTAGGTGCTGCGCTGCCGCGGCGGCTCGCCCTGCTCCTGGCGGCGGATCGGCGTGCGGCAGCGCAGGCACGGCTGTCCGGCGCGTTCGTACACCCAGTGATCGCGCCCGCGACCGGTCAGGCCGGTCGTCGACTGCTCGGGATGCTCGCGGTTGGCGAGCATGAGCCGCCGAACCGTGCGCAGCACTCGCGGCAGGTCTGGCACCTCGCCGACCGGCGCCCACGGATCGACTCGTTCGATGAAGAGCACTTCGTTCTTGTAGAGGTTGCCGACACCGGCGAGATTGCGCTGGTCGAGCAACGCCTCGCCGATACTGCGCTGCGGGAGCTCGCAGAGGCGGCGCAGCGCCTCCACGGCGTCCCAATCGGAGCCGAGGAGGTCAGGGCCGAGGTGCCCGACCAGTCGTGGCTCGTCGGCTGTCGGTACCAGTTGCAGGTCATGAATCCGGTACCCGGTCGCGAGCCAGTCGTCGTTGCCGAGCAGCACCCGGATCATGTGCGCCGGGTGGGCGCGGCCGGTCTGCCCGGCACGTCCCACGTACCAGGAACCGTCCATCCGCAGGTGCGAATGCAGGGTGCGCCCGGACCGTAGCCGTACCAACAGATGCTTGCCGCGCGCGAGCACGTCGTCGACGGTGTCACCGCGCAGATCACAGGTGGCGAGCTGCGGGATTCGCAGGTCGGCGGTGACCAGCGTCCGGCCCGCGAGTGCCTGGCGCAGACGCCGGGCGGTGAGCCAGACGGTGTCGCCCTCAGGCACGGCTCACCCCCGCAGCCGCAGTCCGCGAGGGGTGGGCCGGAAGCCGGCTGCCTCAAGAGCGGCGCCCAGCGCGGAGGTGCTGACCGGGGCGCCGTCGGCGCGCTCGATCTGCAGCTTGCCCAGTGCGCCGTCGCGCACCGCCAGAGCCAAGGTGTCCGCGGCCGGCTGCAGGATCGAGGCGTCGTCGGTGAAGGAGAGCAGCGTGCGCCCGCCACGCTCGACGTAGATCACGCATGCGCCGTCGACGATCACGACGAGTGCGCCGGCCTTGCGCGCAGGCTGATGTCCGCGACGGCCCTCGTCGGGTGCCGGCGGCACGGGCCAGGGCAGCGCACCGCCGAACGGGTTCGCCGGATCAGTAGCGGCGAGAACGAGAGTCGGGGTCGCGTCGCGCAGATCGCCCGGTCGTGCCTGTGCCCGCAGTCTGTCGACTGCGCCGGGCAGGGCGAACTGGGCCGCGCCGAGGCCGTCGACGAAGTAGCCGCGCCGGCATCGGCCGGATTCCTCACCGGCTTTCAGCACCGGGTACACCGCCGCGAAACCTCCGGCGACACGTTCAGCGGCGACGCTGCCGCGGGTGACGAGCCCGTACCGATCGAGGAGCAGATCCGCCGCGGCCACGGCGCGACGAGTCGGATCGAGGTCACGCTCAGCCGTTGTCGACCAGCGCCCTGCCATGGCCGGCGGGATCGGGCGGCTCAATGGCGACGGCGCTGAGGGCATCGCCTGCAGTCCGGCCGGTGAGAGGCCGGCATAGCGTCCATAACGGGTCCGCGGCGGGCGTGGCTTGCGGGTGTGGGCAGTGCGGCCGGACGAGCCGAGCAGCGTGCGAATCGGGGCAAGCGTGTCGTTGGTCAACCGGCCCGCCCAGAGCAGTTCCCACATCGCCGCAGCGACGGCGTCGTCGGTAACACTGGCGCCCGGCGCGGCAACCATCGCGGCGCTGCGTTCGGCGAGTGCACGGAAGAACATCGCCTGGTCGTCGGCGAGCAGCCGGGTGATCGCCGCAGCGGTCTCCGAATCAACCGGTTCCGGCTCGGGCAGCACGAGTGGCGCGAGATCAGTGGGCGCGAAGACAACCCACCCGTCGTTGCCGGCGAGACTTCCGGCGCCCGTCCACATGACCTCTCCCGCCAGTGTCAGCTCGTCGAGCAGCGCCGGCGTGTAGTCCGCGACGCGGTTGGGCAGGATCAGCGATTCGACGGCGCTCGCCGGCAAGGGGACACCGCTCAGCTGTTCGATGACGCGCAGCAGCCCGTCTATGCCGCGGGCCGTGCGCGTGCCGACCCCTTGCCACTGAGGGATGAAGCGGGCCAGCGCGTCGGCGGGCACAGGTTCGACCTCCTTGCGCAGGACCGCCAAGGATCGACGCCGGATTGCGCGCAGGACCTCTGCGTCGCACCACTCGGTGCCGGCGCCACCTGGTCGGAATTCGCCCTGCACCACCCGACCGGCGGCGGACAGGCGAGCGAGGGCAGTGCCGACCACCGCGACGCCCAGCCCGAGCCGGACCGCGACATCGGAAGCGTGGAACGGCCCGTGCGTGCGTGCGAAACGGGAGACGAGGTCGCCGAGAGGGTCGCGCACCGGCTCGGTGAACGACTCCGGCACGCCAACCGGAAGCGCGACGCCCAGGGCGTCCCGGACCCGGCCGGCATCCTCGATGGCGATCCACCGTTCTTCTGCGGCGACGCGAACCCGGATCGCCCGCCGGGCTGCCTCGAGGGCTTCAAGATCGTGAGCGGTGGCGCCGCGGGCGAGCGCCTCGGCTGTCGTGAGATCGCCGAGCCAGCGCAGCAGATCTGCGACAGCGTCCGGTCCGTGGGCGCGGCGGTCTTCGGCGAGACGGGTCAGCTCTGCCTCGACGTCGGCGATGGCATCGGCATCGAGCAGCTCACGTAGGTCGGCCGCCCCGAGCAGTTCGGCGAGCAAGGCGGTGTCGAGGGACAGGGCCTGCGCCCGCCGTTCCGCAGCCGGCGCGTCGCCCTCGTAGACGAACATCCCGACGTAGCCGAACAGCAGCGACCGGGCGAACGGTGACGCCGATGGTGTCTCGACCTCGATCAGGCGAACCCGCCGCGACGCGAGATCGCGCATGAGAGCGGTGAGCCCGGGAACGTCGAACACGTCCTGCAGGCATTCGCGCATCGCCTCCAGAACCACGGGGAAGTCGCCGAATTCGGCGGCGACCTGCAGCAACTGGTTCGCGCGCTGACGTTGCTGCCACAGCGCTGCGCGACGCCTCGGGTCGCGCTTGGGTAACAGCAGCGAGCGTGCGGCGCATTCGCGGAAGCGTGCCGCGAACAGCGCTGATCCGCCGACTTCCGCCGTGACCAGCGCCTCGATCTCGTCAGGATCGAAGAGGGCCACCTCGCCCCCGATGGGATCGGCGTCGATATCGGGCAGCCGCAGCACGATCCCGTCGTCGGAGTGCATCGACACGACGTCCAGACCGAAGCGTTCGCGAAGCCGGGCGGTGATGGCCAGCGCCCACGGGGCGTTGACGGGTGCGCCGAAGGGCGAGTGCACGACGAGGCGCCAGTCACCGAGCTCGTCGCGGAAACGCTCGACAAGGACCGTGCGGTCGTCGGGCAGGTGGCCGGTGGCGGCGCGCTGATCGGCGAGGTAGTTCAGCAGATTCGCGGTGCCCCACTCGTCGAGTCCCGCGGCTCGTGCCCGCGCCGCCGCGGCTTCGGGTTCGGCGGCTGCGACCTCGCGGAGGAAGGCTCCCAGTGCGCGGCCCAGCTCTGCCGGCCGGCCGGGGGAGTCGCCCTTCCAGAAAGGCATGCGCCCCACCTCGCCAGGGGCAGGGCTGACGAGAACGCGGTCATGCGTGATGTCCTCGATGCGCCACGACGACGAGCCGAGCAGGAACACGTCGCCGACCCTCGACTCGTAGACCATCTCCTCGTCGAGTTCGCCTACGCGCCGGCCGGGGCCCTCGGCCGCGGCAAGGAAAACGCCGAACAGTCCGCGATCGGGGATGGTGCCGCCGCTGGTCACTGCGAGCCGCTGAGCTCCGCCCCGTGCGGTGAGATCGCCCGTGACGCGATCCCAGACCAGTCGCGGGCGCAGTTCGGCGAAGGCGTCGGACGGGTACCGGCCGGCCAGCATGTCGAGGACGGCTTCCAGCGCACTGCGTGGCAGGCCCGCGAAGGAGGCGGCGCGGCGGACGAGAGCCTCGACCTCGTCGACGGTGTGATCGTCCATGGCCACCATGGCGACGATCTGCTGCGCAAGCACGTCGAGCGGATTGCGCGGGTACCGCATTGATTCAATGGCCCCGGCGCGCATTCGTTCGGCGACGACAGCGCACTCGACCAGGTCTCCGCGGAACTTCGGGAAGATCACGCCGCGCGAGACCGCGCCGACCTGGTGACCGGCGCGGCCGACGCGCTGCAGCCCCGATGCCACCGATGGCGGTGACTCGACCTGGATCACCAGATCGACGGCGCCCATGTCGATGCCGAGTTCGAGTGACGAGGTGGCGACCACCGCTGGGAGCCGACCGGCCTTGAGTTCTTCCTCCACGAGGGCGCGCTGCTCGCGCGACACCGAACCGTGGTGCGCGCGGGCGACGACGACGTCACCCGCCGGATGCCCGGAGCCGGACTGGGCGATCACCTCGGCGGGCATCCGTTCGAGATCGGGGACATCGAGCCCTGCCCGTTCTCCTGCCAGTTCGTTGAGCCGCGCTGTGAGCCGCTCGGCCAGTCGCCGCGAGTTGGCGAAGACGATCGTGGACCTGTGGGCCTCCACGAGATCGAGCACCCGCTCCTCGACATGGGGCCAGATCGACGCCCGCCGAGGTGCGCCTGCCGCAGCGCCGGTGAGATCGTCGGTGATCTCGCCGAGGGCCGACATGTCTTCGATCGGTACGACGACCTGGAGATCGAACACCTTCTCTACCGGGGGCTGGACGACCGTCACCGGTCGGCCGCCTGCGAGGAAGGTGGCCACCTCGTCGACGGGGCGGACCGTGGCCGACAGGCCGATCCGCTGGGCAGGGGCTTCCAGGAGTGCGTCGAGCCGTTCGAGGGACAGCGCCAGATGTGCGCCGCGCTTGGTGGCACAGACCGCGTGCACCTCGTCGATGATTACCGTGTCGATGCCGCGCAGGGCCTCGCGGGCGGCTGAGGTGAGCAACAGGAACAGCGATTCGGGCGTGGTGATCAGGATGTCGGCCGGCTGGCGAGCGAATGCGCGCCGCTGGTCGGCCGGGGTGTCGCCCGAGCGCATTGCCACCGTGACATCAGGCAGCGGCAATCCGAGACGCGCGGCAGCCTGCGAGATACCGGCGAGCGGCGAACGGAGGTTGCGTTCGACGTCGACCGCGAGTGCCTTGAGTGGGCTGACGTAGAGCACGCGGCACCGGCGCAGCGGGTCGTCCGGAACGGAAACCGCGGCGAGCCTGTCGAGTGCGGAGAGAAACGCAGCGAGCGTCTTGCCTGAGCCCGTCGGCGCGACGACCAGCGTGTGCTCGCCGCGCGCGATCGCATCCCACGCCCCGGTCTGGGCCGGCGTGGGTGCGGCGAATGCGCCGTCGAGCCACGCCTGGGTGGCCGGGGCGAAGGGGGGCATGCGAACCAGTCTGCCCGTTCGGTACGACAGCCCGCGATCGCGGCGGGAGCGGTGTGTGCGTGTGGGCGCTCACCCAACCGCGGGGCGGCCGGCGTCGCGTTCGGGTCGCCCCACCTAGGGTGGAGGTGTGCGGCTCACCGAGTTCTGGCGACGGATGGATACCAGGTTCGGCGCTGCCTATGCGCGCAGTGTCGCCTCCGACTACCGGCTGCCCGCGCTCGGATCGACCGTCGACGAGGCACTCGCCGCGGGCGTGGAGACGAAGCAGGTGTGGCAGGCCGTGTGTGCCGAGTTCGAGGTGCCGAACTCCCTGCGCTGAGCGCTCGGCGTGTCGCCGCGCGAGGTACTCCACTCGAACAGGTGTTCGGGCTAGCCTGTCCACAGTGGGAGCGCTCCTCCACAGATGTACCGGGCAACGCGTTTTTGTCGGTGGCCGGTCCTAACGTCGGGCGAGCAGGTCAGAAACCGGCACATCCTCACGGTGCGCCGCACGACTCATGAAGAGGTGTCTTGCACATGGCAGCAGGATTCGACCGGGACAAGGCACTCGATGTCGCCCTGGCGCAGATCGACAAGCAGTTCGGCAAGGGTTCGGTGATGCGACTGGGTGAGCGAGCCGCGGCTCCGATCGAGGTGATCCCCACCGGCTCGATCGCCCTCGATGTCGCACTCGGCATCGGCGGGCTGCCGCGGGGCCGGGTCGTCGAGATCTACGGCCCGGAGAGTTCCGGCAAGACGACGGTCGCCCTGCACGCTGTGGCCAATGCGCAGGCTGCCGGTGGAGTGGCCGCCTTCATCGATGCCGAGCACGCGCTCGATCCCGACTACGCGCGGGCCCTGGGCGTCGACACGGACGCACTGCTCGTGAGTCAGCCGGACACCGGCGAGCAGGCTCTCGAGATCACCGACATGCTCATTCGCTCCGGCGCGGTGGACGTCATCGTGATCGACTCCGTTGCTGCGCTCGTGCCGCGTGCTGAGATCGAGGGCGAGATGGGCGACAGCCACGTCGGACTCCAGGCGCGCCTGATGAGCCAGGCACTCCGCAAGATCACCGGTGCGCTGAGCAACACCAACACCACGGCGATCTTCATCAACCAACTGCGCGAGAAGATCGGCGTGATGTTCGGCTCGCCCGAGACGACGACCGGTGGCAAGGCCTTGAAGTTCTACGCATCGGTGCGTATCGACGTCCGCCGGATCGAAACGCTCAAGGACGGTGCCGAGGCGGTAGGTAACCGCACCCGCGCGAAGATCGTGAAGAACAAGATGGCGCCACCGTTCAAGCAGGCCGAATTCGACATTGTGTACGGCCAGGGCATCAGCCGTGAGGGTTCGTTGATCGATGTCGGTGTCGAGCAAGGGCTGATCAAGAAGTCCGGTGCCTGGTACACCTACGATGCTGATCAACTAGGTCAGGGCAAGGAAAATGTCCGCAGCTTCTTGAAGGACAACCCAGACCTCGCGGATGAGATCGAGAAGAAGATCAAAGAGAAGCTGGGTGTCGGCGCCCACATCGACGAGACAGCCCCGATCGACGTGGTGCCGGCCCCGGTGGACTTCTGACCGTGAGGGCCGCGCCGCCCCCGGAGGACGAGGTGGCACCTCCGGGGGATGCCGAATCCGTCGCGCGCATTGTCTGCCTACGCGCCTTGAGCCAGCGGGCCCGCACCCGCTCGGAACTCGCGGCGCTGCTCGGGCGCAAAGGTGTGCCTGACGACGCTTCTCGCCGTGTTCTGGATCGGTTCACCGAGGTCGGGCTGATCGACGACGTGTCGCTCGCTGAGAGCTTCGCTGCGGCGGCACATGCCGAACGCGGATTGTCGCGCCGGGCAGTTGCCGTCAAACTCCGACGGCGTGGCGTGGACGAGCCGACAGTGGAGCACGCCATCGAGCACATCGACGACGAGAGCGAGTCTGCGGCCGCCCGATCTCTTGCGCAGCGCCGGTTGCGGACGCTGGCCGGCCTGGACCGCGATGTCCAGGCCCGCCGGCTGGTGTCCTTGCTCGCGCGGCGCGGGTACGCACCGGGGTTGGCCTTCCGGATCGTCCGGGAGCTCCTGGACATGGACGCATCTGTGGCCACCGGCGACGGCTGAGGTCCTCAGGCAGCTCAGCGACCGATTTGCAGGGGTCGGCACCCGGCGTACTTGCTTTGTTCGGTGCGCGTTCCTAACCTCGCTATCACCAGGAACGATGACGAGCACGCCGCGCTCGCCCGCCAGATGGGTACGCGCGGCCGTACATACAGCCTTAACCGCGATGCGCACGACAGCAACGGACACCCCGCCTGAGCGGCCGTTACCGCTGAGGCGATCGATGTGCCCTTGCGCTCTATGCAGCGCGTCGTTCCTGGTGCCGACGATGTGACGCACAGGGAGGACGGCGATGCAGGGAGTCTGGTACGCCGGCGTCGGCGCCATCTTCGTGCTCGGCCTGCTCGTCGTCTATGTCTTCGCGACCCGTGGTCGATCGCCGCAGCGACATTCAGCTACCGCCTCCGCGCACGCGGAGATCGACGCACTGACCGAGACCGCACGCCGCATCGCTCAGGCTGAAGCCGACGGCATCCGTCAGGTTGCCCAGGCGGAGGCAGACGCCGTCCGGCGCGCCGCCGAGGCAGATGCCGCGCGCTTCGCCGCCGAGCAGGCCAAGGTCGAGCTCGAACTCACTGCGCGCAACGAGCGCGTCGTCGCTGCGCAGGATCGGGTTCGGGTCGAAGCCGACCGGCTCGACCGCCGCGCCGCCGAGCTGGACGCGCGTCTGGCGAGCCTGGACGAACGACAGTCCGAGCTGCAACTCCTCGGAGAGCAGCTCGCTGCACAGAGCGCCGAACTCGCGGCCCAGGCGCGTGACCGCCTCGACCAGCTCGAGCGCATCGCCGGACTCACCGCGGACGAGGCCAAGGCCGAGCTTCTCGCCACCGTCGAGGCGAGCGCCCGGCGCGATGGCGCAGCTCTCGTGCGCACGATCGAGAACGAGGCTCGTTCGGAGGGCACCGATCGCGCCCGGGCCATCGTGGTCGAGGCGGTGCAGCGCGTCGCGAGCGAGCAGACCGCTGAAACCGTCGTCAGCGTTCTCCACCTGCCCGGTGACGACATGAAGGGCCGCATCATCGGGCGCGAGGGGCGCAACATCCGTGCATTCGAGTCCGTCACCGGCGTCAACGTGATCATCGACGACACGCCCGAGGCCGTCCTGCTGTCCTGCTTCGATCCCGTGCGGCGTGAGATCGGGCGGCTCACGCTCGAGAAGCTCATCGTCGACGGGCGGATCCACCCGCAGCGCATCGAGGACGTCTATGAGCAGAGCAAGGCCGACGTCGACGAGCTGTGCCTGCGGGCGGCGCGCGACGCGCTCGCTGAGGTGGGAGTCGGCGATCTCGACGAGCGGTTGCTGCCGACGCTCGGCCGGCTGAAGTACCGCACCAGCTACGGCCAGAACGTCCTCGGGCACCTCATCGAGACTGCCCATATTGCCGGGGTGATGGCCGCCGAACTCGGGCTCGAGCCCACCTTGATCAAGCGGTGTGCCTTCCTGCACGACATCGGCAAGGCCTTGACCCACGAGGTCGAAGGCAGCCACGCGATCATCGGCGCGGAACTGCTGCGCAGGTTCGGCGAGAGCGAGGCCGTCGCGCACGCCGTGGAGGCTCACCACAACGAGATCGCGCCCCGAACCATCGAGGCAGTCCTCACCCAGGCGTCCGATACCTGTTCAGCCGCCCGGCCAGGTGCCCGCCGCGAGTCCATCGAGACCTACGTCAAGCGTCTGGCGCGTATCGAAGAGATCGCCACCGCGAAGCATGGCGTCGAGAAGGTCTTCGCCATGCAGTCAGGCCGCGAGGTCCGGGTCATGGTCCAGCCCGGTGAGATCGACGATCTCGCGGCGCAGGTGATCGCCCGCGAGATCGCCAAGCAGATCGAGGACGAGCTCACCTACCCGGGGCAGATCCGTGTCACCGTCGTGCGCGAATCACGCAGCACCGAGATCGCTCACTAGCGCCGCCCGTATCCTCGAACTGCCATGCCTCCAACTGCCACGACCCGCACCTATGACATCCGCACGTACGGCTGTCAGATGAACGTCCACGACTCGGAGCGGCTGTCCGGCCTGCTCGAGGAGGCGGGCTACGTGCGGGCCCCTGGGTCGGACGACGCGGACCTCGTCGTCTTCAACACGTGCGCGGTGCGCGAGAACGCCGACAATCGCCTCTACGGCAACCTGGGCCGCCTCGTGCCGGCCAAGCAGCGCCGCCCCGGCATGCAGATCGCGGTCGGCGGCTGCCTCGCGCAGAAGGATCGGGGTGCGATTCTCGAACGCGCCCCGTGGGTCGACGTCGTCTTCGGCACGCATAACCTGGCCTCTCTTCCGGTGCTGCTCGAGCGTGCCCGGCACAACCAGCAGGCCGAGATCGAGATCGTCGAGGCACTGCAGAGCTTTCCCTCCGACCTACCCACCCGGCGCGAGTCGCCGTACAGCGCCTGGGTGTCCATCTCAGTCGGGTGCGACAACACCTGCACGTTCTGCATCGTGCCGTCGCTGCGTGGTGCCGAGACCGACCGCCGAACTGGCGACGTCCTCGCCGAGATCGAGGCGCTCGCTGCCTCCGGTGTCCTCGAGGTGACGCTGCTCGGGCAGAACGTGAACTCCTACGGCCGCTCGTTCGGCGATCCGCTCGCCTTCGGCAAGCTGCTGCGAGCATGCGGCGAGATCGACGGCCTGGAGCGGGTGCGCTTCACGAGCCCGCATCCGCGCGACTTCACCGACGACGTGATTGTGGCAATGGCCGAGACGGCGAACGTCTGTCCGCAACTGCACATGCCGATGCAGTCCGGTTCGGACACCGTGCTGCGCGCGATGCGTCGCTCCTACCGGCAGCAGCGCTATCTGTCGATCATCGACAAAGTTCGCGCCGCGATGCCGCACGCGGCGATCACGACGGACATCATCGTCGGGTTCCCGGGCGAGACCGAGGCCGACTTCGTGCAGACCCTCGATGCCGTACGCGCCGCGCGGTTCGCCAGTGCCTTCACCTTTCAGTACTCCAAGCGCCCGGGCACCCCCGCTGCGCAGATGCCGGACCAGATCCCGAAGGAAGTCGTCCAGGAGCGCTACGAGCGGCTCATCACCCTCCAGGACGCGATCTCCTGGGAGCTCGCCACCGATCTGGTCGGGCGTGAGGTCGAGGTGCTGGTCAGTGCAGGCGAGGGGCGCAAGGACGGAGCCACCGGCCGGGTGTCCGGACGCTCGCGCGACGGCCGCCTCGTGCACGTCGCCGTCGGCGATGTCGACGCCAGGCCGGGCGACATCGTCACGAGCGTGGTGACCCAAGCCGCTCCGCACCATCTGGTGGCCGATGCCGGGGTTCAGGATCACCGGCAATGGCGCGGCGAGGCAGCCCCGGCATCGTCGCACTCGACGCGGGTGCCGATACAGATCGGTCGCCGGCCGGCCTGACGCGAGGGGTCAGGTCGGCAGCAGCGAGCGGCGCTGCTCGACCTCGGCTTCCGCCTTCGCGATCCGCGCGGCGTCGCCGGACTTGCGAGCTCGCTCCAGCTTCGCCTCGGCCTCGGCGAGCCGTTCGCGGAGCGCGGTCAGGAACGGGTTCGATGCGACGCTGCCCTGTCGCCACTGGGAGTCGACGGCGTCGCGAATCCGCTGCTCGGCGGCGCGCATGCGCTCGTCGATACGACGCATCGCATCGCGCGGAACGTGACCGATCTCGTCGAACCGGGACTGCAGGTCACGCAAGGCGCTCTGCGCGAGCTTCGGATCGTCGATGGCCAGCGCCTCGGCCTGCGCGATGATCGCTTCCTTCTTCTGCTGGTTGGCGACCTGTTCGGCGTCGCGCTGTGCGAAGACTCCTGACCGACGGCTGAAGAAGGCGTCCTGCGCCGCCCGGAACCGCTTCCACAGCGTCTCCTCCACGTCGCGGGCCGCGCGGGGGCTCGCCTTCCATTCCGACATCAGCGTGCGCATCGCCGCGGCGGTCTCTTTCCAGTCCGAGGACTCGGACAGAGCCTCGGCGCGCTCGGCGAGGTTCTCCTTGATCTGCTTGGCCGAACCGCGCTCGGCGTCAAGCTGCGCGAAGTGCTGGCCGCGGCGCCTGCCGAAGGCATCGCGGGCAGCGGCGAATCGCTTCCACAGGGCGTCATCGGTCTTGCGGTCGATCCCCTTGATCTGCTTCCACTCATCGACGATGGCGCGCAACCGGTCGCCGGAGCTCTTCCACGATGTCCCGGATTCGGCGAGCCGCTCCGACTCCGTGATCAGGGACTCCTTCGCGGCGATCGCCTCCGCGCGGGCCTGATCGCGTGCCGCCGCCGCCTCGGCCACCTTGGCCTCGACGGCGGACAGCAGGGCATCGAGCCGCTGGGACAGGCCGTCGAGGTCGCCGATCGCCGAGGCGGTCGGCAGCTGGTCGCGAAGCGCGATCGCGTGCGTGCGTGTCGAGGCCGGATCGCCAGCCCCCGATTCCAGCCGTTTCTCCAGCAGGACTACCTCGGTTTCGAGGTCCTCGAAGCGGCGGTGATAGAAGGCGAGGCCCGCTTCCGCGTCGCCGGCCTGCCACGATCCGATCTCGCGTTCGCCGTCGGCGGTCCGGACGTAGACGGTGCCACCGGCATCGATACGCCCCCACTCCGAACTCATGAGACAGCATTAGACACGATGACGGTCACGAGTCGGTCGCCAGTTAGCCTTCCCGGGTGATCGTCGGTGCGGCGTTCTGCCCCCACCCCCCCGCCCTCGTGCCCGATATGGCAGGTGTGGCCGCGGGTGAGCTTGCTGATCTGCGGCGCGCCTGCGCGGAGGTGATCGGCGAGCTCGGGGCTCTCGGCAAGCCCCTCGTGCTCCTCGGAGCGGGTCCGGAATCGGGCGCTCACGCACCGCCGTGCCGCGGCTCACTCGCCGGATACGGGCTGGCGATCGAGGTGCATCTCGGGGCCCCCGCCTCTGGCGGCGATCTGGACCTGCCGCTGTCCCTGACGATCGGCGCGTGGCTCGTGCGCGAGGCGCTCGGGCTCCGGTCGGGCGCCCGCGGCTTCTCGATCGGTCCGGATTTCGCCGCCCACCGGGCCTCGGCCGAACTACTCGCTGTCGCAGAGCACGAGGACGTGTCACTGCTGGTCATGGGTGACGGCTCGGCACGGCGCAGCGAGAAGGCGCCGGGTTACTGGGACGAGCGGGCGGTTCCCTTCGACGCGGCGGTGAGTGCGGCACTGGCGTCGGGAGATGCCGCTGCCTTGCTCGACGTCGACGCGGGCCTGGGCGGTGAGCTGCTGGCCGCAGGCGTAGGCGCCTGGCATGCGGCCGCGCGGCTGCTCGGTGGCGGCCGCTACGACGCAGTGCGGCGCTACGACGCTGCGCCGTACGGGGTGGGCTACTTCGTCGCGCGGTGGCTCCCGCGTGCCTGATCCCGTGGTGCTCGCCGTCGTCGGGCCGACGGCGACCGGGAAGTCCGACCTCGCGATCGCGCTCGCGCAGAGCGTCGGCGGAGAGATCGTGAACGCGGACTCGATGCAGCTCTACGTCGGTATGGACATCGGCACCGCCAAGGTGCCGGCCGATCAGCGCGGTGGGATCGAGCACCACCTGCTCGACGTCTGGCCGATCACGAAGTCGGCTGCGGTCGCGGAGTACCAGAGCATGGCCCGGTCGGCGATCGATGCCATCCGATCGCGCGGCCGTACCCCGGTGCTGGTCGGCGGTTCGGGCCTCTACCTGCGCGGCGCGCTCGACCACCTGGAGTTTCCCGGTGAGTCGCCCGAGATCCGGGCGCGGCTGTATGCCGAGTTGGCCGTCGCCGGCGCGGGTGCGCTACACGCTCGCCTCGCCGCCCTGGATCCAGCCGCGGCGGCCGCGATCCTGCCGACGAACGGCCGCCGGATCGTGCGGGCGTTGGAGGTCATCGAGTTCACCGGTCGGCCGTTCACGGCGACGATGCCGGGGTTCGACTCGGTGTATCCCGCTGTCGCGATCGGTCTGGACCGTGCTGACCTGGACGAACGGGTCGAGGCTCGGGTGCACCGCATGGTCGCGGCGGGCTTCCTCGACGAAGTGCGCAGCCTGCTGCCCCTCGGGCTGCGGGAGAGCCCTACCGCGGGCAAGGCGCTCGGCTACGCCCAGCTGCTGGACTGCATTGACGCAGAGGGGCGCATCGCCGGCGATATCGACATGGCCACTGAACGGACGATCCGGGCGACCCGCCGATTCGTCCGCCGACAGCGGTCGTGGTTTCGCCGCGATCCGCGGGTGCAGTGGCTCGACGCGGCGCGACCCGATCTCGTCGAGGCCGCCCTGGAGCTGCTAACGCCTACCCTGTGAGGGTGCGCGTTTTCAAGGGTCACGGGACGGAGAACGACTTCGTCGTGCTGCCTGACCTCGACGGCCGCCTGACGCTGACGCCGGAATTCGTGCAAGCGCTCTGTGATCGTCACGGGGGAATCGGTGCCGACGGCGTGCTGCGGGTCGTGCGGTCGGAGAACGACCCCGAGGCCAAGGAGATGGCGTTGCAGGCTCCGTTCTTCATGGATTACCGCAACGCCGATGGGTCGGTGGCCGAGATGTGCGGTAACGGCATCCGGGTGGTCATGCGATACCTCCAGGGGTCCGGACTCGTTGACTTGGATGCGGCGGTGGCGACACGCGGCGGGATCAAGCGTGTGCAGGCTGTTGGCGGGGATGGAGACGTCACCGTGGACATGGGCCGGCCCCTGGTTCTTGCCGACCGGCCGGTCGTCACCGCCGCGCACGATGCTCCGCACCAGGCGGCAGCGACCGTCCTGATGCCCAACCCGCACGTCGTGGTCTGGATCGACGCCGGGCCGCAGGCGCTCGGATCGCTCGACCTCGGGCTCGCGCCTGACGTGCAGCCGGCTCGCCCGGACGGGCAGAACGTCGAGTTCGTGGTGCGCCTGGGGTCGCGACACCTGTCCATGCGGGTGTTCGAGCGCGGCGTCGGTGAGACGCGCTCGTGCGGAACGGGCATCTGTGCCGTCGCGGTGGCGGCCGCATCGGCTGATGGCGTCGGCGCCGACGGTGTGCCGTGGCGGGTAGACGTTCCGGGCGGCACCTGCACCGTCACCTGGCGACCCGATGACAGTGTCCTGTTGAGCGGCCCAGCCGTGCTGGTCGCAGAGATCGAACTCATGCAGGCGTGGCTGTCCCCGTTCGCGCTCGCATGAGCCGCGCGCGACAAAGGCAGTGCGGCAACGTGTCACGATGGATGAGATGACCGATCAGACCGGATCCTGGCGCCCCCCGGGGAACGCAGCAGGTGACTACGAGCTCGAAGAGCGACAGGCACTGCGCCGTGTCGCCGGTTTGTCGACCGAACTCGCTGACGTCACCGAGGTCGAGTACCGCCAGCTGCGGCTCGAGCGGGTCGTTCTGGTCGGTGTCTGGACGACCGGAACCTTGGTCGAGGCGGAGAACTCGCTGGCCGAGCTGGCGCGGCTGGCCGAGACCGCCGGATCCCTCGTGCTCGACGGCCTCATCCAGCGGCGCGACCGACCCGATCCCGCCACCTACATCGGCTCGGGCAAGGCCAAGGAACTGCGCGACATCGTCGACGCTGAAGGGGCCGACACCGTGATCTGCGACGGTGAGCTCACGCCTGGCCAGCTCCGGCAGTTGGAGGAGGTCACGAAGGTCAAGGTCGTCGATCGCACGGCACTGATCCTCGACATCTTCGCCCAGCACGCCCGCTCCAAGGAGGGCAAGGCGCAGGTCGAACTGGCGCAGATGCAGTACCTGCTGCCACGACTGCGGGGTTGGGGCGAATCGCTGTCGCGTCAGGTCGGTGGGCGCGCTGCAGGCGGTCTCGGCATCGGTGGCCGTGGTCCTGGCGAGACGAAGATCGAGATCGATCGACGCCGAATCAACACCCGGATGGCAAAGCTGCGCCGCGAGATCGCCGACATGAAGACCACGCGTGACATCAAGCGGGCGGGGCGGGCGCGGCACCGTATCCCGAGCGTGGTGCTCGCCGGGTATACCAACGCCGGTAAGTCCTCGCTGCTCAACCGGCTGACCGATGCAGGCGTCCTTGTCGAGAACGCGCTGTTCGCGACGCTGGATCCGACAGTGCGCCGGTGTCAGGCCGCTGACGGCCGCCCGTACACGCTCGCCGACACCGTCGGATTCGTCCGGCACCTGCCCACGCAGCTGATCGAGGCATTCCGCTCGACGCTGGAAGAGGTTGCCGAAGCCGATCTGATCCTGCACATCGTCGATGCGTCGGACGCCGATCCCGAAGCTCAGATCCGCGCGGTTCGCAGCGTGCTGGCCGACATCGACGCTCTCGCCGTCCCCGAACAGTTGGTGTTCAACAAGGTCGATGCCGCCGACCCGGAGATGCTCCTGCGGTTGAAGCGGCTGGCGCCCGACGCGATCGCCGTCTCGGCCCTGGTGGGCACGGGAATCGAGGAGCTGCGGGGTGTGATCGAGCAACGCCTGCCCCGCCCGAGCATCGAGGTGAACGTGTTGATTCCCTACACGCGCGGCGACCTCGTCACTCGGTTGCACGAAACCGCCGAGGTGCTCGCGAGCGAACACACTGCAGAGGGCACGCTGCTGCGGGCGCGGGTACACCCCGGTCTCGCAGCAGCGCTGGAGCCCTTCGCCAACCCGGCGGGCGTAGCCTAGGGGCCAATCCCGCCATCCGAGGAGCAGACATGTTCAGTGGGGCCGATGCGCCGTGGCACTGGCTGATTATCGCGATCCTGGTGATCGCGCTTTTCGGCTACAAGAAGCTTCCGGACGCGGCGCGCTCGCTCGGCCGGTCGCTGCGGATCTTCAAGACGGAGATCAAGGGTATGAACGACGACGACGCGGCGCGCTCGGCGGCCAAGGCCGAGATCGTGGCACCCACGCCGCCCGTGCAGCCCGTGCAGCCAGCACCGCCAGCGGAATCAGCTGAGACGCCGGCCCAGTCACCGGCACCCCTGCCGGTCGAGTCGGAGCACAAGCCGGCCGGCTGAGCCGCTGGCTCACAGCTTGCGCAGCACCGTGACGACCTTGCCCAGAATCGCCGCGTCGGCGGCCGGGATGGGGGAGTAGGCGGGATTGTGCGGGAGGAGCCAGACCTCGCCGTCGCGGCGCCGGAACGTCTTGACCGTCGCATCGCCGTCGATCATGGCGGCGACGATGTCTCCGTTCTCGGCTTCGGGCTGTTGACGCACGACAACCCAGTCGCCATCGGAGATCGCCGCGTCGATCATCGAATCGCCGACGACCTTGAGCAGGAACAGCGTGCCTTCGCCGACCAGCAGCTTCGGCAGCGGGAACACGTCCTCGATCATCTGCTCGGCAAGGATCGGGCCACCGGCGGCGATGCGGCCGAGCACCGGTACGAACACCGGGGCGTCGCCCCGCGGCGCTTCGTCGGCCACAGCCAGCGCTCGCCGCGCGGCCTTCGCCTTGTCCAGCCCGTCGACACCGCGGACGTCGACGGCACGGGGGCGGTTCGGGTCGCGGCGGAGGAAGCCCTTGCGCTCCAGCATGGCGAGCTGGTGCGCCACGCTGGACGTTGACGCGAGCCCCGCGGATTCGCAGATCTCGCGGATGCTCGGCGGGTAGCCGCGCCGCTCGACCGAATCACGGATGACGTCGAGGATGGCCTGCTGGCGTCGGGTCAGCCCGGTGAGCGTGTCCGGCATCTCGGTGACCTTCGGGCGCCCGGGCCCGCGCGGCGTGGCCTGACGTTCGGCCGCTGCAGAGGGCTTCCTGGCGCGCTTGGACGCGGGGGGACCGCCGGCATCCGATCTGGTCGGGGACATGACAGGCCTTCCGTCAGGGTGAGGAGCACGTGCGAGCGAATACGGAGCGACGTTAGCCGGGCAGCGGCAGATGTTCAAACATCTGTTCGAAGACACGCCGACCGAATCTGGTTTTTGTCAGACCCCGCTGGTACACATTCGAATGGACGTTCTATCGAATGTCTGTTCGATCCATGCACGGTTCGCCGCTAGCCAGGGAGCATGTCATGTCCGTCGCCACCGACGTCGTACCTGTCGTCTACATCCCGCCGCGGGCGCGCCCGGTCGAGCGCGACCTCGCTCCGGTGATCTCCCTGCTCCCGCCCACGGCTGACTCCATCGCCGCCCCGCTCCGGCTGACCCGGCGTGGCGTGCGCGTCCTGGCCGCAGCGGTGGCGGTGCTCGCCGGGCTGTTGGTGGTCCTGGCCTGGGCCTCAGCACCGGCTGCGCACCCTGCGACGCCGGCTCCGGCTGCCGTCTCCGTCCGGGCCGGCGACACCCTCTGGTCGATCGCGGCCCGCGTCGCCCCCGATCGCGACCCGCGCCTCGAGGTCGCCCAGTTGCAGCGGATCAATCACCTGACGGGCGCCGATCTGCTTGCAGGGGACGTCCTGCGCACTCGCTGACGCCGCGGACCATGCAGACCCAAGCTGGCGGATGTGTTTCGCGACTCGCCGATATTGCCTCTTGCGGAACATCGATCTCGGGTTTAGCGTTCCCCTACATGTAGTAGTTACACCACTGTAAGTCATCCACAAGTTGGGGTTGGGCGTCCACAAGTCGTCCACAAGTCATCCCCACGTTGTCGACAGGCCTGTCCACAGGGCAGCCCTCGGATGACCCTCAGGGGCACGACATACCGGATTTTCCGGACGGCGAAAGGGGTGGGCACATGCGGTGTCCGTATTGCCGCTACCCCGACTCGCGAGTCGTCGATTCGCGTGAGCACGACGAGGGCCAGGTCATCCGCCGGCGCCGGTCGTGCCCGGAATGCGGGCGGCGGTTCACGACCGTCGAGGCGGCGACCCTGGCCGTGATCAAGCGCAGTGGCGTCACCGAGCCGTTCAGCCGTCAGAAGGTCGTCAGCGGCGTGCGGCGCGCCTGCCAGGGGCGCCCCGTCGACGAGGACGCCCTCGCCCAACTCGCGCAGACCGTAGAGGACACGATCCGAGCGACGGGCGCCGCCGAGGTACTGAGCGACGAGGTCGGCCTGTCGATCCTCGGACCGCTCCGAGACCTGGACGAGGTGGCCTACTTGCGCTTCGCCAGCGTCTATCAGGCATTCAGCTCGATCGAGGACTTCGAGAAGGCGATCACCGACCTGCGTGCCGAGCACCGCACCGAACTCCGTACAGCCACCCCGCCCCCCGCATCACCGGCACCGGAAGGACCAACCGCATGACCGAGGCTGTCGACAAGACCACCGCGAAGACCGCTACGTCGAAGGCACCCAGCCCGGCGGCTGGGCCGTCCTACCCGGCCGGCGGCCTGGTGGTCGAGCGCATCTACACCACCGACGGCGTGCACCCCTACGACGAGGTGACGTGGGAGCGCCGCGACGTCGTCATGACGAACTGGCGGGACGGGTCGATCAACTTCGAGCAGCGCGGCGTCGAGTTCCCGGACTTCTGGTCGGTGAACGCGGCCAACATCGTCACCACGAAGTACTTCCGCGGCGCCGTCGGCACCGACGTGCGCGAGTGGTCGCTGCGCCAACTGATCGACCGCGTCGTGCACAAGTACCGCGAGGCTGGCGAGCTGCACGCCTACTTCCGGTCCGCCGCCGACGCGGTGGTCTTCGAACACGAGCTGACGTGGATGTTGCTGCACCAGGTCTTCAGCTTCAATTCGCCGGTCTGGTTCAACGTGGGGACGACCTCCCCGCAGCAGGTCAGCGCCTGCTTCATCCTGTCCGTCGACGACACGATGGACTCGATCCTGAACTGGTACCGCGAGGAAGGGCTGATCTTCAAGGGCGGCTCGGGCGCCGGGCTCAACCTCTCGCGGATCCGCTCGTCGAAGGAGCTGCTCTCCTCCGGCGGTACCGCGTCCGGGCCGGTCAGCTTCATGCGCGGCGCCGATGCATCGGCCGGGACGATCAAGTCCGGTGGCGCGACGCGGCGTGCGGCGAAGATGGTCGTGCTCGACATCGACCACCCGGACGTCGAGGAGTTCATCGAGACGAAGGCCCAGGAAGAGAACAAGATCCGGGTGCTGCGTGACGCCGGCTTCGACATGGATCTCGGCGGCCACGACATCACCAGCGTGCAGTATCAGAACGCGAACAACTCGGTCCGTGTCTCGGACGAGTTCATGCGCGCCGTCGAGGACGGCAGCGAATTCGGTCTGCGTGCTCGGAGCACTCACGAGGTCATCGAGACCGTCGACGCCAAGCAGCTCTTCCGCAAGGTCGCCAAGGCGGCCTGGGAGTGCGCTGATCCGGGCATCCAGTACGACGACACGATCAACGACTGGCACACCAACCCCGAGACGGGTCGGATCACCGCGTCCAATCCCTGCTCGGAATACATGAGCCTCGACAACACCTCGTGCAACCTCGCCTCGCTGAACCTGATGAAGTTCCTGCGCGAGGACAACTCATTCGCCGCCGACCGTTTCGTCAAAGCGGTCGAACTGATCATCACGGCGATGGACATCTCGATCTGCTTCGCCGACTTCCCGACCGAGTCGATCGCGGTGAACACCCGTGACTACCGCCAGCTCGGCATCGGTTTCGCCAACCTCGGTGCGCTGCTGATGGCCACCGGCCTGGCCTACGACTCCGACGGTGGTCGCGCGCTGGCCGGCTCCATCACCTCGCTCATGACGGCGACGTCGTACCGGCGCTCTGCAGAACTGGCTGGCATCGTCGGCCCGTACGCCGGATACGCGCGCAACGCGAACGCGCACGCCCGCGTGATGCGCAAGCACGCCGCGGCGAACGACACGGCGCGCAGTCAGCACGACATCGACCGCGAGCTGTTCGCGCTGGCCCACGATGAGTGGAGCAACGGCAACGCGATCGGCGAGCGGAACGGCTGGCGCAACGCGCAGGCCTCGGTGCTCGCGCCCACCGGAACGATCGGGCTGATGATGGACTGCGACACCACGGGCATCGAGCCGGATCTGGCGCTCGTGAAGTTCAAGAAGCTCGTCGGCGGCGGTTCGATGCAGATCGTCAACCAGACGGTGCCGCGTGCGCTGCGCGCATTGGGCTACCAGGAGGAATCCGTCGAGGCGATCGTCGAATACATCGCCGAGCACGGGCACGTGATCGACGCACCCGGACTCCGCCAGGAGCACTACGAGGTGTTCGACTGCGCCATGGGAGCGCGGGCGATCAAGCCGATGGGGCACGTCCGGATGATGGCTGCGGCTCAGCCGTTCCTGTCCGGGGCGATCTCCAAGACGGTGAACCTGCCTGAAACGGCCACCATCGAGGACATCGAGGATGTCTACTTCCAGGGCTGGAAGCTCGGCCTCAAGGCACTTGCCGTGTATCGCGACAACTGCAAGGTCGGCCAGCCACTGTCGGCGGGCAAGGGCGAGAACAACGGTGCCGAGGCGGCGAAGGTCGAGACGATCGTCGAGCACCGCCCGATCCGCAAGCGGTTGCCGAAGTCGCGCCCATCGCGCACCACCTCCTTCGCCGTCGGCGGCGCCGAGGGATACATGACGGCCGGCTCGTACCCGGACGACGGCCTCGGCGAGGTGTTCCTCAAACTCGGCAAGCAGGGTTCGACCCTCGCCGGTGTCATGGACGCCTTCTCGATCGCGATCTCGATTGCGCTGCAGCACGGTGTGCCGCTGGAGACCTACGTCCAGAAGTTCACGAATATGCGCTTCGAACCGGCCGGCCTCACCGACGATCCCGATATCCGCATGGCCCAGTCGGTGCTCGACTACATCTTCCGCCGGCTCGCGCTGGACTACCTGCCCTTCGACACGCGTTCAGCGCTCGGCATCCACACGGCAGAGGAGCGGACGAGGGCTCTGGACACCGGCACCTACGCGCCGATCGAGGACGAGTCCGATCTCGAGACGCTCGCGCAGTCGGTCCCGGTCGAGGCGGCAGCGGCGCCTGACCTCGACGACGAGGTCGTCGCGCACGCAGCCGAGCCCGCACCGCCGACGGTGCACAGCTCGACCGAACTGCTCGAGTCGATCATCGGCTCGACAGCCGTCGACGCGCCGCTGTGCATGAACTGCGGCACGAAGATGCGCCCGGCAGGCAGTTGCTTCGTCTGCGAGGGCTGCGGCAGCACCAGCGGCTGCAGCTGAAAGCGGTCGGGACCGGGCCACGCTGCGCGGGGGCGTGCGTGGCCCGGGGCCGGGCGGAGGGCGCGATGAACGGAACAACTCGACGGGCGACGCACCTGCCGTTCCTGCTCGGACGGCGTGAATGATCACTCCGTCGTGGGAAACCGTGCGCCTGTTCCTGCACGTCCTCGCCGCGACGGTCTGGGTCGGCGGGCAGCTGACCTTGGGCGCGCTCGTGCCGGCGCTACGTGCCGCTGACGCGGAGGTACCGGGCATCGCGGCGCGTGCGTTCAACCGGGTCGCGTGGCCGGCGTTCGGCGTGCTGATCGTCACCGGCATCTGGAACGTGGTGGCCGTCCGCTCTGACGACCACGGCAGCTACCGGGTGACCCTGATCGTCAAGCTGGTCGTCGTTGCCGCGTCCGGCTTGACGGCGTGGCTGCACGCCCGATCGACGAGCAAGCGCGCGCTAGCTGTGTGGGGTGCGCTGACGGCAGTCACGGCTCTCGGTGCGCTGTTCCTCGGCATTCTGCTCGCCGGCTGACGAGTGGCCGCGGCAGATCTTGTGCAGACGCGCCGGGCCACACCGGCGCGTCAGCACAAGATCTCGACGTCAGAGCAGACTCGCGGCATCTAGATGGGGCGCCGGTGTCGCGTCAGTCGGTGCGCGTCGTCTCCGTGGCGGTCGTCCGATCGAGCAGCGGCATGGTCGAGGCGATGATCGCCAGCGACGCCACGAGTCCGGCGACCACGGTCGCGTAGTACCCGATCCCCGGCGGCACCAGCGTCTCGCTCATCTGCGCGCGCAGGAACAGGTAGGCGGTCAGGAAGCCGACCGCAATGGACACCACGGCGCTGACCAGCAGCGGGACGGCCGCCTCGAGCGCGACCACCCGGCGCAGGACGGTGAGCGGCGTACCGCTGAGGCGCAGCAGCCCGAAGGGACGCCGGCGGTCATTGAGGCCCGCGACCACGCTGACAGCGAGGGTGCAGCCCGCGATCGGCAGGCTCGTCAGGATCACGACGTCGGCGAGCCGCTCGTAGCCCTGCGAGCGCTTGGTGTCCGCCGACTGCGCGCGGTCCTCGGCGATCGTCAGCGGGGCGAAGCCGTCGCGGCTCGGCATCCGCTGAGCCAGCAGGGTGCGCACCTGCTCGACGGCGTGTCGCGTGCCGTCGGTCGTCACGACGAGCGTTGCCAGTGGCAGGGCCGCCACCGAGCCGGGCGATTCTGGGGCCGCCTGCCAGACCGCGCCGCTCGGTCCCTGCAGCTGGGCGAACGAAGGGTCGGCTACCGCCGCCGTGGCCGCGCCAGGCGCGCAGGACCCGAGCGCGGTCGCGCCGACAAGATCTGCGCATTCGACGAGAACGCTGAAGGGATCCGCAGCGCCTACAGGTGGCGGGCCGGTCGTAGCAGGCATGACTCCGAACTCCGGACCCGCATGCAGCGGTGTCACGGCGCGCACGCCGGCGATGGCGTGCAGCGTGCCTGCCAAGCCGGCCGGCAGCGCCCGCACCGGGGCGGTTGGTCCGCGATCGGCGAAGACGATCAGGTCGTCGACGATCGTCGCCTGCTCGGCGGGACTGTAGGACGTCGACCCGCCACGGTGCGCGTCGAAGCTGAGGATGATGCCGAACGCGACGCTGGCTACGAAGAGGCTGAGCACGAGCCCGCTGATCGCCCTGAACCCGGCTTGCGGGTTGTCCGACAGCCGACGCGCGGCGATTAGTGCCGCAGGGCGGCGAGCACGAACCGCCAGCGCGCGCGAGCCGATCATGGTCAGCCACGGGCCGGCGAACACCAAACCGCTCATCGTGATCAGGATGCCCGGCAGGAAGGCCATGATCTGGCCGTCGGTAGTCGCGGGACGCCCTTGCGCCACGAAGTAGGCGAGTTCGGCGATGCCGGCTACGACGGGAAGCACCCGCCACGCACTGGGCGGCTGCGGAGTCACGCGTCGCGACACCCCGAGCGGCGACACGATGACACGGCGCAGCGCGAATCGGGCCGCGACAGCCGCCGCGATCGGGACGCCGAGTGCGACCGCCAGGACGTCCGGCATCGAGAGCGCCATGTCGTGGGCGAAGAACCGGGTGCCGGTGAAGGGGACCCTGGCGATGAGCGGCTGGAACGCGGCGAACAGACCGAACCCGAGGAGGACGCCGATAAACGCTGCGAGCGTCGATTCGACGGCGGCGATGAGAGCTATCTGTCGTGGGGTCGCGCCCACGAGCCGCATGGCGGCGAAGCGCTGATCGCGCCGAGCCGCCGACAACCGCGTCGCTGCACCGATGAAGATCAGCACCGGGAACAGGATCGCCGCGGAGACGACCGACAGGATCAGGTCGATGCTCCTGGCGTTGAAGCCGATGTCATAGCAGGGCCCGTTGCACCCGCTCGGTGACGTGGTGCTGATCTCGGTGATCTCGGTGGCGCGCGGTTGCGCCGACAGATCGGCGACGCTGCGACCGACAACGACGATGAGCGAGTCGGGCGAAGGCAGGCCCGCGTCACCGATCGTCGCGACCAGGTGGCCCGGATAGCGCGCTGCGAGTTCGGCGTTCGGAAGCGTGCGCAGCAGTGCCGCCAGCGCGGGGGAGGCGTAGTACTCGCCGGCCGAGGGCAACCGCGGCAGACCCGGCGGGATGGGGGATCGGGCACCCGTCGCCGCCACGTCCACGCGACCGATCTGCGTGCCCGCGTACTCATCCGCACTGAGCAGCCACCATTCCGGGTCGCTGCCCGGCACCGGCCGGTGCGATTCGGATACGCCCTGCGCTCCCGTCTCCAGCCAGCCGAAGCGGGCGTTCTGGGTGTGCATCGCATTCAGCCCGGCAAGGGTCGAGAGCAGGAGGGCGACCCCGATCGCCACCGCCGCGCAGATCACGATCAATCGCGCGGCTGCCTCCCGCCCGCCCCGCAGCGTCAACCGCAGTCCGAACCGGATCATGACGCGGAGGCGGCCGCGGCGGGCGACAACGTTGTCACCCGGCCGTCGCGCACGATCACCTCACGGTCTGCGTAGGCAGCCACCCGGGGTTCGTGCGTGACGAGCACGACCGTGGTCCCGTGCTCGCGAGCCGAGGCAGTGAGCAGCTCCATCACCTGCTCGCCCGTGAGCGAGTCCAGCGCGCCTGTCGGCTCGTCGGCGAACAGCACCTCCGGCTCGGTGACGAGGCCGCGGGCGAGCGCGACCCGTTGCGACTGGCCGCCGGAGAGCTCGCCCGATCGTCGGCGTTCCAGACCGTCGAGGCCCAGCCGGCCGAACCACCTCCTCGCCCTGTCGATGGCGTCGCGGCGCGACATGCCGCCGAGCAGCAGCGGCAACGCGACGTTCTCCTCGGCACTGAGCTCGGGGACGAGCTGGCCGAATTGGAAGACGAAGCCGAAGCGGCCGCGTCGCAGGGCGCTGCGCTCGGCGTCGGGCAGCGAGTCGATGCGGCGTCCGGCAAAGTGGACGGTTCCGTCATCCGGAACCAGGATGCCCGCCAGGCAGTGCAGCAGGGTCGACTTGCCCGAGCCGCTCGGCCCCATCACGGCGAGGATCTCGCCGGCCTGCACTGCCAGACTCGCGCCGCGCAAAGCCGGCGTCTCGCCGAAGCGGAAGCTGAGCTCGTCTGCCTCGATGAGAGGGGTCATTTCGCGATCTCCTTCGCGATGACGGATAGCCGGGCCGCGGTGAGCTCGATCCAGCGCAGGTCCGCTTCGAGGTGGAACAGCCCGTGATCGGCCAGCAGGGCATCGACGGCATCGCCGGTGCGCTTGACCTCGGTGAGTTCGCGCATGCGCTGTAGGTGCGCGGCGCGCTGGGTGTCCAGGTACTGCTGTGCGGACCGGTCGAGCATCAGTGCAAGCACGACCTTGACGAAGAGCACGGACTGCAGGTGCGGTTCGGGTGCCACCGGCTCGACGAGCCAGGATTCGACGTCGCTGGCTCCCTGCTCGGTGATCACGTAGCGCTTGCGATCGGGGCCGGCGCCGGGTTCGGCCTCGCCGACGATCACCTTGCCGTCGCGGGCCAGCCGTCCCAGCGTCGCGTACACCTGGCCGAAGGGCAGTTGCTTGCCCCGCCCGAAATAGGTGTCGTAGTCACGTTTGAGGTCGTAGCCGTGACTGGGTTCGCGCTCGAGCAGGCCGAGCAGGGCAATGGGGACAGTCATGCCGAGCACCGTACACCATGTGTATACCTTCGATGTATAGCATAAAGTTCTAGCTCAGCAGGCGCGCCTTCGCGACGTCGAATTCCGCATTGCTGAGGGCCCCGCTGTTGCGTAGCCGGGCAAGCCGTTCGAGTGCATCGATCAGCGACTCGTCCGGCTCCCCAGCCGGTACGGCAAGCGCGTGCCGCGCAGGATGCGACGCGAGAGGATGGCCGGAAGGGGCAGGGGGGCTCGGCAATGGAGCGGTGGGTGTGTTCGGGTGCGGCTCGTCCGGCGCTGCGGGGTAGAGAACGGGCGGTGGCAGGCGGCCGTGGGCGGCCTCGTGCTCGGCTCGTAGTACCCGCCGCAGCACTTTGCCGATGATGTTGCGCGGCAACTCGGTGCGGAACTCGAACTGCGTCGGCAGCTTGTAGGCCACGAGCCCTGCTGCGCAGAACTGGCGCAGTTCCTCCTCGCTCACGTGAACGCCGTCGTTGAGTACGACGAACGCCTTGACCGTCTCGCCGCGGTAGAAGTGCGGCACGCCGACGACCGCGCACTCCGACACCGCTGGATGTTCACTGAGCACGTCCTCGATCTCGGACGGGAAGATGCTGAATCCGCTCGCGAGGATCACGTCGCGCAGCCGATCGACGATGGTGACGAACCCGTCGTCGTCCATGACGGCGATGTCGCCGGTGTGCAGCCACCCGTCGGAGAGCATGGCGGCCGTCTCGTCCGGCTGTTCCCAGTAACCCTGGAACACCTGGGGCCCGCGCACGCACAGCTCACCTGACACGCCCAGCGGTACCTCGTGGGTCGGGTCGTCCACACTGACGATCCGTATGTCGGTGCCCGGCACCGGGATGCCGATCGTGCCGGCGCGGGCGTTCTCGTTCAGCGGATTGGCAAGTGCAACGGGGGAGCTCTCGGTGAGTCCGTAGCCCTCGACGAGCCGTCCGCCCGTCACCTGCTCGAACTTCTTCACCGTCTCCGGCGGCAGCCGCATGGCGCCTGAGACGCATGTGCGGATCGATCGCAGGTCGTGTTTGGCCGTGCGCCGAGACCGCACGATCAGGTCGTACATGGGCGGGACGCCCGGAAAGATCGTTGGCTGCCACTTGTCGATCGCGGCAAACAGCAGGCTGAGGTCGAACGTGGGAAGCAAGACGAGTGTGCCTGCCGTCAACATGTTCACGGTCAGGCACATCGTCAGCCCGTAGACGTGGAAGATCGGCAGAGCAGCCAGCACGGTCTCACTGCCGCGCTTCATCTCCGGATCCCACGCAGTCGCCTGATGGGCATTGGCGACGAGGTTGCGGTGGGTCAGCATCGCGCCTTTGGGTAGCCCCGTCGTCCCACCGGTGTACTGCAGCAGTGCGAGGTCACGTTCGGGATCGATGGCGACCGGCGGCGGGGGAGCAGTGGCCGCCTTCAGCAGTTCGTCGAACTTGAGGACGTCGGCGTCCGGCGGGAGTTCTGCGACGAGCGCAGCGCGCTTCTCGCGTATCCGCGCAAACGGCAGCCGCAGCGCGAGCCGCTTGCCCGACGGAAGGTAGTCGAGGAGCGACGTGACGATGACGTGCTGAAGGCTGGTTCCCGGTCGTGCCTTCGCGATCCTCGCGTAAGCGCCGTCGTAGACGATCGCCACGCTCGCCCCACTGTCGGTGAGTTGGTGGTGGAACTCCGGGGTTGTGTAGAGCGGGTTGTGCTGCACGACCACGCCGCCGATGCGCAGCACGGCGAAGAACGCGATGATGTTCTGCGGGCAGTTCGGCATCACCAGAGCGATGCGATCGCCCTTGACGGCGCCGAGTTCGTGCAGCGCCGACGCGCAGCGGTCGACGGCCTCGACGAGCGCGCGGTAGGTCATCGTCCGTCCGAGGAACGCCAATGCGGCCCGGTCGGGGAACTCGGCGGCGGCGTCGTCGAGCAGTTGGGTGAGGGCGACGTCAGGAACGTTGACCCGCTCGAGGACCTCGGGCGCGTACCAGCGCCGCCACCGGCGCCCGCCATATCCGTCGGAACTGGTCATTTAGGAGATTCAATCACCGCTGGACGACCCAAGCCATAGGCAGGCGCGCCCGCGGCCCCGAGTGGACGCGTGGGGCAGGTGTTCACGATGATGTGAGCGCGTCAGCCGTCGGCGTGCGCCCAGCGCGCCGGCCGGCTGAATTCAGGCGAGCAGGGACGGTGCATGGACCACAAGCTGCTGGTCGACCTGATCACCGTGCCGCTGTTCACCGGCATCATCGGCTACATCACGAACTGGACCGGCGTCCTGATGCTGTTCCGCCCGATCCGGTTCCACGGCGTGCACGTCCCGGGCCTGAAGGTGCTGTTCCCCATCCTGCCGCGTCGAATTCAGGTGCTGCCGCTGATTCGCTACGACGGTGGGCTCGGTTGGCAGGGCATCGTGCCGTCGCGTGCCGACAAGATGGCGAGCATCGCGGTGGACAAGGGATTGGCGAAGCTCGGGAACATCGGCGACTTCTATCGCGAATTGGAACCGGACCGGATCGCCGAACACCTCGGCAGGATGGCCGGCGACGAGATCCGCGATGTCGTCGAGGCCATCATGGAGCGGGAGTACGCGCAGCTGTGGCGAGACCTGCCGCCATTGGTTCGCGAGACGATTCACGCACGAGTTCGGGCACAGCTACCGCGCGTGATCAAGCGCATCACCGACGACATCGGTGAGAACGTCGATCAGCTGATCGACGCCAAGCTGATGGTGATTCGCTACTTCGTTGCGCACCCCGAACTTCTGAATGAGCTGTTCATCACGATGGGCCGCAAGGAACTCCGGTTCATGCAGAATTTCGGCTTCTACTTCGGATTTCCGATGGGGTTCGCCCTCGTCGGCATCCTGCACCTGTATCCGCACTGGTGGGTACTGCCTGTCGGCGGCGTCGTCATCGGCTGGATGGTCAATTACATCGGTATCGAGATGATCTTCGAACCGATCTTTCCGAAGTGGTGGGTGCCGTGGCGACAGGGGCTCCTCATCAAGCGCCAGGGTGAGATCACCGATCTGTACGCGCGTCTGATCGCCGACAACGTCATCACCTTGAACAACATCGGTGACGAGCTGCTCAACGGTCCGCGCAGCGATCGCACGATGCAGATGCTGGAGGACACGATCCGGCCGGCCGTCGACAGTGCTGTCGGTCCGGTGCGCCCCGCGGTCCGCCTGGCGATCGGTGGGCGTGAATACGACAAGATCCGCGACTCAGTGGCAGCAGAGGCGACGGGATTCGCGCCGGTAGCCTTCGCCGAGCCGGCGTTCAACAAGCGGCAGAGTGACCGGATCTACACCTTCATCGCCGGCCAGATGCGCGCCATGGGCCCCGACGACTTCGTCGAGATGCTCCGGTCCGCGATCAAGCAGGACGAGTGGCTGCTGTTCGTGCATGGTGGTGTGCTCGGGCTGTTCGCCGGCTTCCTGCACCTGGCGATCTTCGGAGCGTGACGCGAATGAGCGACGACGAACGCCGGCCGCCTCGCGCGGTCGTCGTGCCGCCGGGCCTCGGTCCGTCGACCCTCGGCCAGTCCGACCTGCCACTGGTGGGCGTCGGCACGCAGCTCGTCCGCCTTGCCGCGGTCTCCTCCTGGCGCGCTGCGCGGTGGTCGGTCAACGCGGCGACGACGGGGACATCGGTCGTGCTGCGACGGGCGACGAGCGGCCAGCCTGCGCCGGCGGTCATCCAAGGCATCGCCTCCGATCTGCGTTCGGCCGCCTGGCACGCGCTCGGGATCCCCGACTCGACCGATGAGCACGGCGTTCCCGAGAGCATCGCGCCGGTGAACGCCACAGTCGCTGACCTGCGCTCGCGGGGTGAGGACCTCATGCGGCGCTCGAACGACGTCCGGGTCATCGAGGACACCCATCCGGCGTTCGCGCGCATCCTGACCGAGATCACACCGGACGAGGCGCGGGTGCTGCGCTTCATCTACGTCGACGGCCCTCAGCCCGCCATCGACATCCGCACGAATCGCCCGTTCGGTGTCGGGTCGGAATTGGTGAGCAACGGGCTGAACATGATCGCCGAACATGCCGGCTGCAGGAACGTCGACCGCATCCACCCCTACCTCACGAACCTGGCCCGCCTCGGGCTGCTCGACTTCTCGAAGGAGGCCGTGACGAACCCGCAGCGGTATCAGCTGATCGAGGCGCAACCGAAGGTGAGCGAGGTGCTGCATCGGGCCGGGCGGTGGCCGCGCATCGTGCGCCGAAGCATCCGACTCACCGAATTCGGCGAGGAATTCTGTCGCACGTGCCTCCCGCTCATGGCGCAACATCATCGGGTTGGGAACGAGCGCCCTTCTCCCAATCCCCCCACCGAATCCGGTTGAGCGGTATCACCTCGCCGAGCGTCGTCCACTCGGCGCGCCCCAGACGGGCCAGGGGGGCCAGCCGGCGTGCATCTGGCAGGCCGTCGCCCGCCAGTACGGAACGCGCCGCCGTCACGAGCTGCACCTCGCCGAAGATCATCACGCAGTCGCCGATCGTCTTCTCGTCCGAGAAACGGCACTCGAACGCCACAGGCGAGCCGGCGACGCGCGGCGGCGCAACCGTCACGCTGGGAGCTGTCGACAGCCCGGCCGCGGCGAACTCGTCGACCTCAGGCGGGAAATTCGTCGCAGTGTCGTTCATGGCCGCGAGCATCGACTCGGTGCCGATGTTCAGGACGAACTCGCCCGTGGCCCGGACGTTCGCGAGGGTGTCCTTCGCGCCCACGGAGACGAAGCACAACGTGGGCGGATCGACACCCGCGACCGTCGTGAACGAATGCGGCGCGACGTTCGCGATGCCATCGGCCGACATCGTCGACACCCACGCGATCGCGCGGGGGATGAGCGACGACGTGAACCAGGGGTAGATGCCGCGGGGTGGCACTTCCGACGGGCGGATCTCGAGACGGTCCGGCTGGTCGGTCATCCCTGCTGCTCCGTCGGCCGGATGAGCAGTTCGTTGATGGCGGCGTGCCGCGGGCGCGTCACGATGTAGGTGATCGCGTCGGCGATGTCGTCAGCCTGTAGCCGTTCGATGCGGCCGAACCGGCCGCGCATGCTCTCCTGGATCTCGGGGCGGTTGTGGCTCGCCAGCTCCGTGTCGACGGCGCCCGGTTCGACGAGGCTGACACGCACGTGCCGTTCGGTGACCTCCTGCCGCAACGACTCGGCGAACGCGCCGACACCGTGTTTGGTGGCGTTGTACGCGCCGCTGCCCAGCCGCGCGACACGCCCGGCAACGCTGCTGACGAGAACGAGGTCGGCGACGTGGCGCGGGTCCTGCTCGGCGGTGGCCAGCAGGTGCGGCAGGGCAGCATGTGCGGTGTACATCAGCCCCAGCACGTTGATCTCGACCATGCGCCGCCATTCGTCGGTCGGCGCGTCGACGATCGGGCCGAGCAGCATGACCCCCGCGTTCGCGACGACCGTGTCGAGACGGCCGAACTCGGCGACGGTGCGTTCGACCGCCGCACGCACGGCGTCCTCGTCGGTGACGTCGCACTCGATGATCAACGCTCGACCGCCGGCGCCGGTGATTCGGGCATGCAGTTCGTCCAGCCGGTCGTGCCGGCGCGCCACGAGGGCGACGGCGGAGCCTGCCGTGGCGAGGTGGGCGGCGGTGGCCGCGCCGATGCCGCTGCTTGCCCCCGTCACGAGGGCGACGGTGTTCGTCAGTGGGGAAGTCATGCGTTCAGCTAACCCGGTCCACATGCCGAACCGAGCGGAGGGGTTATTCCGGGGGTCAGGGCGGGAACGGTGATAAGGACGCCAATGTCGGCGCTTCCCTTGCGCCCTGACTGTCACCGGAGGTGACGTCATGTTCGTATTAGGTCTGCTTGTCCTCGCTGCTGCGGCGGTCGGGTCGGTTGAGCTGATCATCGCGAACCGCCAACCCGTGACGTTCCACATGTGGAACTGGACCTGGCACGTCGATGCCTTCTGGATCGCCGTGATCGGCGCTGTTGCTGTGACGCTCGTGTGGCTGGCGCTGGGCGCGATGCGGATCGCCGTTGTGCACCAGGCGCGGTTGCGCCGGGAGCGCCGTGAACTCGCGGCGGAGAACGAGCGGCTCGCAGCCCGCGTGAAGCGCACGGACACGAAGGCGGGCACGACTGCCGTCGGCACGAATGCCGTCGGTACGAACCGCCCGGCACAGACTCCGCAGTACCAGCCACCGCCGACGGTCGGTGCGCCGACAGCCCAGGCGCCAGGCGGGGCACCCGTTGCCGCGCCGACGACCGCCGCGGCAACGCCGAGCGAGGCGCGTCGCTAGGCCGACATCCCTAGGCCGACATCGCTAGACCGCACCGGATATGAACGCTGGCCCAGGGCCGGCCGTCAAGGCAGCACTGCTACTGCCTGACGGTCGGCTCTGTCGGTCTCGGGGGTGCGTTGGTGGCTCGAACGCAGTCGGCGCACGAACCGCTGCGCTCCGACGCACAGGATCAGGACGGCGACAGCCCCCAGGCCGTCGAGCCAGAAGTGGTTTGCCGTGGCAGTGATCACGAAGACCGTCGCGAGCGGATGCAGCACCACGAGCCACCGCCACCGGCTCCGTCCCAGGCGGATGACTGCCCATGCGACGAGCACCGCCCATCCCACGTGCACTGACGGCATCGCGGAGAGTTGATCGGTGCCGAGCCCCAATGAGTACACGGACTGGTTGTACTGCGCCGCCGTGTCGACGAAGGCCGGCAGCAGCCGCGGGGGCGCGACAGGGACGAGCTGAATGACCAGGCATGTCGCGGTGAGCAGCACGAGTGTGAGGCGGACGCTGCGGTAGTCGTCGCGGTGCCGGAGGAACAGCCACAGCAGGAACACGAAGAGCACACCGAAGTGCATGCTCGCGTAGTAGAGGTTGCACGCCTGCACGAGCAGCGGGTGATGCAGCACCAGATGCTGAACGCGTGCCTCCGAGGGCAGGTGCAGGTCATGCTCGACCCGCACCAGCCACCGCGCTCGGGCGAACGCCCCGTTCGTCCCGAGCAACGACAGCGTGCCGGCGAGCTGCCACAGTGCGTACAGCAGGCTCAGCATGCCGATCTCTGCCACGAACGGAAACGCCGCCGTCGTCCATCGGGTAGCGACTTGTCTCAGGACGAAGGCGATGACGAACAGCGCACCAGCGAGCGCGGCAGACTGCTGCCACGTCAGCGCGATGTTGTGCACCCGATCACTATGCCGTGTAGGCGAGCCGCTGGCAGGGCGGGCGCCGTGGCGGTTTCGTGACACGAGATGGCCGAAATCCGCCGGACGTTGTCGGTCTGCACCCGTACGTTGGACGGAGACGGCCACAGTCGCAGATCTCGGCCGCACCAGCAGGGGCGTAGCGAGGGGGTCCGCGCATGACACGGCGCAGTTGGGCGCTCTTCGCCGCGATGTGCGTCATCTGGGGAATCCCGTACCTGCTGATCCGGGTTGCGGTGCGTGACGTCGAACCCGGCACGCTCGTCTTCGCCCGCACGGCAATCGGTGGACTGATTCTGCTGCCGTTCGCGGTGGTCCGCGGGGGCTTCCGGCCGGTGCTGGCGCGGTGGCGCGCTCTGGTGGCGTTCACCGGTATCGAGCTTGCCGTGCCGTGGCTGTTCCTCGGCAACGCGGAGAAACATCTGTCGAGTTCACTGACCGGTCTCCTCGTCGCGGCGGTACCGCTGATCGGGGTGCTGGTTGCCCGCTTGCTCGGCACCGACGACCGGGTAGATCTTGCCCGCGGCGCCGGCCTGCTGTTGGGCCTCACCGGCGTCGCCACGCTCGTGGGTCTGGACGTTGGGCAGCTCAGCGCCGGCCCGCTGCTGGAACTGCTCGCGGTGGTGGTGGGCTACGCCGTCGCGCCGGTGATCATGTCCCGGCGACTCGCCGACCTGCCGAGTATCCCGGTCGTGTCGGCATCGCTGCTGCTGTGCGCGGCCGGATATCTGCCGTATGCCGCAACGCACGTTCCAGCGCACGTCCACGCCACAGGTGTCGCATCGATCGTCGTGCTCGGCGTCGTCTGCACCGCGATCGCATTCATCGTGTTCTTCGCGTTGATCGCCGACATCGGGCCGGCGCGCGCCGTCGTGATCACGTACGTCAATCCGGCGGTTGCCGTGTTGCTGGGCGTCGCGCTGCTGGGGGAGCACTTCACCCTCGGCATGGGCATCGGCTTCCCGCTCATCCTCGTCGGATCGGTGCTGGCGGCGCGTCGCTCGCCGGTGCGCGAGCGTGCCCTGACCGAGCCGCTGGCCACGGCGATGTGCGAGAGCAACGATGCCGAGGCCACCGAAGCGGACGCAGACGGGGCGCCAGAAACCGGTCAGTCGAGGCGCACGACGCCCGACGCGGTGTCGAATGTTGCGGCCAGCAAGCCGGTGTCGTCATCCATGGGCGGCGACCAGTCGACGTCGATGCCGTCGAGCGGCTGACGGCTCGAGGCACCCAGATAGTCGTCGATCCGCCCCTGGTCGCCGGCGATCTCCAGACCACGCAGCGAGATGTGGGACCCGCCCGTCGACGGGTGGTGCTCATCGTCGCTGACCCATTGCACGAAGAAGGGCAGCTGCGGGTCGGCGACGACGTCGTTGACGCCGATCTGCTTCCAGCGCAGGTCGAACCCGTCCGGGCGTCGGCGGTGCCCGTCGGCGGCGGCCCGTCCCAGGCGATCTTCGACGGGGCTGATGGCGTCGACGCGGATGACCCATCCCAGCCAGCCACCACCGTCAGCCGACCGGTCGCGGACGGCGCGGCCGAACGGAGCCTTGTCGACGGCGGGGTGTTCCAGCGCCTCGACGACCTCGAGGTAACTTCCTGCGGCGAGCGGCAGTACGAAGTTGCGCGTTCCGAACGACGGGTGGATGCCGCCGTCGGTGAAGCCCGCGCCGAGGCGTGATCCCAGGCGTTGCACGCACGCGGCGAGGCCCTCAGGTCCGGCTGCGTAGCTGAGGTGGTCCAGTCGCATGCGGTCATGGTCACCCACCGGTACGCGGCGGCCGAAACGGGGGCGGCGGCGCGCGCCCGCGGGGTGAGTGCTAAAAGCAGTTCAGTCGGACGGCTGCAGCAGTTCACGCAGCGTCGGCCAAGCGGAGGCGAAGCCCGTGTGCAGCGGCAACGCCGCGACCTCCTCGATCGACCACCACCGGATCTCGATGCTCTCCGCGTTGGCGGCGTGCGGCCGTAGCTCGGTGAGTGCCTCGGCCACGACCGTGGTGTACGACCAGCCGCCATGATCGTCGACCCACTCACCGAGCGGCCGCACCGTGTCGGGATCGAGGGCGGTCTCTTCGGCCGCTTCCCGCAGGGCCGCTGACACGACGTCCTCATGACTGTCGCGCGCGCCGCCGGGCAGCGCCCAGGTACCCCCTTCGTGGGTCCACGGTGCGCGGTGTTGCAGGACGACGCGCGCCCCGTCGGTGATCAGCAGTCCGGCCGCGCCGAAGCGTCCCCAGTGCCGGTGCCCGAGCGAGCACTCGACCCAGCCGTTCCCGTCGCCCACGTCAGGGTTCCTACCGCCTCGAGATGAAGTGATGGCGCCGGCCCGCCAGGTCGCCTCGCGGCGAAAGGCCGCTCGTAGCGGCGAATGTGGGACCGGGGGCCATGGTCGAGCCGGCGCCGTATCCAGGTTACCCGGCCGAGAGGCCTCCCACCCGTCGCGCCGTGGCGCCGGGTCCGAGGCCCTCGCCTGGGTATCGTGGTGCCGATGGTGCGAGACGGGATGGGCGACCCACCGATGCGACCGCACCGGCCTGTTCCGCACGCCGATCTCACCGCCCTGATCGACGCCGCCGGGGGAGCTGAGGACGGCTCGCGCTCCGAACTTGCGGCAGCGACCGCGGCGGTCGTGGTTCGGGCCGGCCGCACCGATGCCGACGGAGATCGATTCGTCGCCCTCGCCGATCGCGTCGGCATCGACACCCTTGCTGCGCTGTGGCGAGAGGCCGACCCGGTCAGCCTCGCCGGCGCGCTGTGGGCCCTCTACCTGTTGCGCCAGTGGTGCCAGACCAACGGCGAGGAGGTAACCCGGTTGTGGCGTGCCGGGCAGCCGTATGCCTCGGCAGACGCGGTCGTCGCCGGGGTTCCTGAGTTCGCCGACGTCGACGCAGTCCGCCGCATCGCCGACGCGGTGCTGACCGGGGCATACCGCAGCGACCTCGGCGTCGCGCTCGAGCGTGCGGCGGCATTGTTCCGCGTGTTGGCAACCGGGCGCCGTCAACTCGCGCAGCCGGACGACGCCGGTGATCGTGAACTCGAGCGCGCCCAGCGCAACGACCGCGTCGCTGCAGATCTCACGGCGGCCGCGGCCAAATGGCGCGCAGGCACCCTGCACTGACAAATCCGCGTTCTCGTTCCACAACCGCTCCCGCCGTCCACAGGCTGCCCGGCCGCCGCGCCGCTCTCCTGCTCGACACGCAGGCTGACCTGCATGCCTCGCAACCACGCTCACCTCGTTCGTCCGGTACCCGGTGGGCTCCCACCTGTCATGCGGGTCCATGGCCCGGCGGCGCTCGTCCAGGCGGTGCCGTACCTGATCGGGTTCCATCCAGCTCGCAGCCTCGTCCTCGTCGGGCTTCACGACGGGCGGCTGGTCGTCACCGCGCGTCTCGATCTGGAGCTCGGCAATGGTGACGACGACCTGGCGCACGCGCTGCGGGTGCTGCTGAACGGTGGCGTCACGGAGGTCGTTGCGCTCGTGTACGACGGCGACGCGGACGACGGCTGGATGCCGCGAACACTTGTCCGCCTGGGTGATCTCGCCGAGCAGGGTGGCGCGGGGATCCTCGACGTGCTGCTCGTGAACTCCGGACGCTGGCGATCGATGTGCTGTGACGATGACGCGTGCTGCCCGCCCGAGGGGCGCCCGATCGACGAACAGACCTCGGAATTCGCAGCGGCGGCGACATTCGCCGGTGTCGTGCCCCACGCCGATCGAGACGCTCTTTCCGCCATCCTCGAGCCCGCGGCACCGGCCTCGCGAGCCACGCTCGCACCCCTCATCGCCGCGGCGGCGGACCTTCGGGCGGGCGGCAGTACGGGACCGCCGGGTCGCACTGAGCGGGCTGTCAAGCGCGCGCTCTTCGCTGCCGCTCGCGCGTCGGATGCACGGGGGCAGTGCGCCGAACTCACTCCCGCCGACCTGGCCCGTTTCGCCGTGGGGTTGGCGATCCTTGCCGTGCGCGATTCGCTGTGGATGGCGGTCGACGCCGGCCGGCTGGACGGCCGGCCCCTATGGGCTGACCTGGCACGTCGGCTGCCCTGCCCCTACGACGCGGCACCGTCGTTCCTGTTCGGCTGGCGAAGTTGGCGCTCCGGCAACGGCGCCCTTGCCGGCATTGCGGCACGGCGGGCGATCGAGAGCGACCCGGGCTACTCGGCTGCTGACCTGCTGCTCGCAGCCGTCAACGGAGGCGTCGACCCGCGGCGCCTGCCGACGCTGCGCCCGCCGCGCCCGCCGCGCCCGCCGCGCCCGCCGCGCCGATGAATGATGAGTAGGGCCACTCAGGCGACGCGGACGAAGACGTGATCGCTCACATGGCGCTCGATGCTGCTGCGCGCCCCGTCACCCCACACCTGCACTCCGTCCGGCGCGGCGGCGACGTGGATCCGTCGTCCAGGCCGCACGCCCGCATCGGTGAGCCGGTGCATCGTCGCCGCGTCCGGCTGGATCTGCTCGCTGATCCGGTCGACGATGACAACCACGCCCTCGATGTCCGCCGCGTTGGTGAGGGACACCAGATCCCGGATGTCGGATTCCGTCACCGAGGCGATTCCCAGTTCGTCGAGCCCGGGAATGGGATTGCCGTGCGGGCAGACGAGCGGTCTGGCGAGCATCAGCACGATCCGACGTTCGACGGCCTCGCTCATCACGTGCTCCCACCGGCATGCCTCGATATGCACGTCCTCCCAGTCGAGGCCGATGATGTCGACGAGCAGCCGCTCGGCCAAGCGATGCTTGCGCATCACTCCGATGGCCTCGTGACGCCCCGCGTCGGTGAGCTGCAGATGCCGGTCGTCGGCGACGTGCAGCAGCCCGTCGCGTTCCATGCGCGCGACGGTCTGGCTGACGGTGGGGCCGCTCTGCCCCAGGCGTTCGGCGATCCGCGCGCGCAGCGGGACGACGCCCTCCTCCTCCAGCTCGTACACGGTCCGCAGGTACATCTCGGTCGTGTCGATCAGGTCGGAGTGATGACTCATGCCGACCCCCGTCCATCGCTCACCGGCGGCGCCTGCGGCCTGGTCGCCGAACGCGTTCGCAGCGCTTGCGTTGCTGGCTGGATCCTAGAGCGCCGCCGATCGGCGTGGTCGTCAGTCGTCGAGATAGTCGCGCAGGACCTGGGCGCGTGACGGATGACGCAGCTTGGCCATCGTCTCGCGCTCGATCTGGCGAATCCGCTCGCGCGACAGCTTGAACGCCCGCCCGATCTCGTCCAGCGTCTTGGGCTGTCCGCCGTCCAAGCCGTAACGCATCCGCACCACTGCCGCTTCGCGAGCCTCGAGTGTGCCCAACACGTCGCGCAGTTGCTGGCGCATCAGGCCGGCCTCGACGCTCGTCTCGGCCGCGCCGGTGGCACGCTCGTCGGCGATGAAATCACCGAGCGACGCGTCGTCATCGGTGCCGACGGTCTGGTCGAGGCTGACAAGGTCACGGGACAGATCGATCAGCTCGCGTACGCGTTCGACGGTGATGTCCAGCTGGTCGGCCAGCTCACTGTGGTCGGCGTCGCGGCCGAGCTCCTGGCTCAACTCACGACGTATGCGCTGCAGCTTGTTGACCTGCTCGACAAGGTGGACGGGCAGTCGAATCGTTCGCGACTGGTCGGCCATTGCGCGACTGATCGCCTGACGGATCCACCACGTCGCGTAGGTCGAGAACTTGAAGCCCTTGGCGTAGTCGAACTTCTCGACAGCCCGGATCAGCCCCAAGTTGCCTTCCTGGATGAGGTCGAGGAACGGCATCCCGTGCCCGGTGTACCGCTTCGCGAGCGAGACGACCAGGCGCAGGTTGGCGCGCAGCAGGTGGTCTTTCGCCCGCTCGCCGTCAGCAACGAGCAGCCGCAGATCACGCTTGCGCGCGGCGGTGAAGTTGTTCGAGGAGGTCAGCAGGTGCGAGGCGTACAGCCCGGCCTCGATGCGCTTGGCGAGCTCGACCTCATCCGCCGCCGTGAGCAGGGCGACCTTGCCGATCTCGTTCAGGTACACCCGCACGAGGTCGGCCGATGTCGCGGCTTCGTCGAGATCAGCCGCAGCTGCCCGGAAATCCACCGCCTCGTCCACGGTGTCGGGCTGGGCGTCTGGAACAGCACCCTCGAGTGCGGGAACCGCGGTCTCCGACGGGACCTGGGTCGCGCCGACCGATCGGCTGCTCCGGTGCGCGCGATTGGTGATCCGCGAGGGCGCGGGGGCTGCCTTGGCGGCAGCGGGCTTGCGGACGGTCGTGGTACCCGCGGGGCGGGTACGAGAAGCGGCGCCGGACGCCTTGGTGGCGCCGGCGGAACGGGAAATACGTGGCGTAGTCACAAGCACGACCACCTCATGTCGACGATCAGAGCCCCTACTGAACAATTCGCAACCGGGGCTCTTGCGGTTCACTGGCCCAACGCGCCGAAGGGGTGGTGATGTTCCCGGCTCATGGCGCCCACACAGGCATGCTCAGGGCCGGCTCAGTCAGGTATTCCGGGATCTGGAGGTCGGTCGGTGACCTCAGACGTCTATCACGAGGGTGATCGGGCCGTCATTGACCAGTGCGACGCCCATGTCGGCGCCGAACACGCCGGTCGCGACCGTGGCTCCGAGTGCGCGCAGGTCCGCAACCACCGCCTCGACCAGTGGCTCGGCAACCGCTCCCGGCGCGGCTGCCAGCCAGGTGGGACGCCGCCCCTTGCGCACGTCCCCGTAGAGCGTGAATTGGCTGACGACGAGCACCCCCGCGTCCGGCGAATCGGCGACGCTGCGTTCGCCGCGCAGCACACGCAGCCCGTGGATCTTGCGAGCAAGCGCCGCCGCCTGGACGGGCCCGTCGTCGTGGGTGACACCGACAAGCGCCAGCAGCCCGGGCCCGATCTCTCCGACCACCTCACCGGCGACCGTCACCGACGCGCGGCTGACGCGCTGCACGACGGCCCTCATGCCATTCCTCGCCCGCCGCCGACGACCATCCGACGATCCTCGCTCATCGGCAGCTTTCTCGAGCATCCGGTGCGACCATGGACAGATGCGTCGTCACTCCTCCGATCAGCCCGTGTTGATCACGACGGCGCCAGAATCGAGCGATCACGAGTTCGACCGCCGCCGGAAGCGGTATGCCGTGATGATGGCGCTCCGCGCGCTCTGCGTGATCGGCGCCGCCGTCAGCTACCACGTCTCGATGGTGCTTGCGCTCGTCTTCGTCGTCGGTGGCCTGGTGCTGCCGTGGTGCGCCGTCCTGATCGCCAACGACGGGCCGCCGCGCAAGCGAGGGCAACCCGTTTCCCGGCCGGCGAGCGGCACCGAGCGGGCCCTGCCTGCGGGAACGAGCGACGAGCGCACCGTCGACGGCTGACCGTGTGGGACGGCACGAGCACGTCGGCGCATCACCGGTCGAGGGGGCGGAGACCCGCCGGGGTGGCACAATCGGGCGGTGAGCACCACACAGACTCTTATCGACCCGAAGACGTCCGACGCTGACACCGGCAACGAACTGTTCCACTACGTTCGCAAGGCGAAGATCGCCGAGAGTGCGGTGATGGGCACCATGGTCGAGGCGCTGTGCGGCGAGGTTTTCCCGGTCACCAAGACGCCCAAGCCCGGCTCGCCCGTCTGTCCACGCTGCAAGGAGATCTACGACACGGTGCTGTCGGCCTGATCTTCCGGTCCGTCCAGATGTTGCCAGCCCTTCGGGTCCAGCACTCGGGGTGACTTCTTCTTAGTCGTCGCGGGCGAGATGTGCTCGATCGCGGCGTTGAACTCTGCGCCGAACAGCACGCCGAACGCGAGCAGGAAGAAGAACAGCAGCGCCGCGATCGGCGAAGCGAGGGTGCCGTAGGCGTGGTTGTGGTCGAGAATGAACCGGATGTAGGCGCGTAGCCCCGCGGACCCGGCCAGGAAGATGACGATGGCCACGAGTGCCCCGGGCAGACCGCGGTGCCAGGGCAGCCGGCGCGGCGGGGCCAGGTGATAGAGCGTCGCCAGTCCGGCGAGCAGCAACAGCACCACGGTCGGGTAGTACGCCGCGCTGATCACCTCGCTGGCGACGTGGCGGAGGTTGTTCGGGAAGGTCCGCGTCAGCAGTCCAGGGCCGAGAACGAGCATCGGCAGCACAATCACCCCGAGCAGCACCGAGCCGAGGAACAGCCACAGTGCCAGCAGCCGGCTGCGCAGCGGGCCGCGAAGATCGCGCATGTCGTAGGCGATGCTGATCGTGTTGACGAAGGTCGCCGTCGCGGACGACCCTGCCCACAACGCGAGGATGAAGCCGAAGCTGATCACATCGGCGCGCCCGTTGAAGAGCACCTCGTGAAGCATCGGATGGATCACCTGATCGACGACCTGGGTGCTGAAGGCGCGGTTCATCGTGGTCTCGATGCGCAGTTCGATGCGCTCCGGGGTCTCGACGCCGAACCAGCGTGATACATAGCCGAGGGTCGCGACAACGGCGATGAACAGCGACGGCAAGCTGAGCAACTGCCAGAACGCGGCCTCAGCCGACAGGCCGAGCACCCGGTCCTGCCAGGCAGCAATCGCGGCGCGCCGCAGAAGCGACGGCACATGGGTGATCGCGTGCCACAGCCGCCGTCCGGAGTTCACCGGCTCAGTGTGCCGTTCGCCCGAGCAATGCCCGTCGACCGGCCGCGTCGTGCTCGTCGTGTCGGGCTCGTTGGTTAGGGTTGCCCCGGATGCCCTGCGGCCCTCGCGCCACGGGGCATCTTGTCGCGATCACGGTCAAACGAAGGGAGCGGTGTGGCGCAGCCGCAACAACTCGCCGGTCCCGGCAATCAGCCGCTGCGAGCCTGGCAGCGCGCCGCGCTCGAGGCCTACGAGGCGCAGAATCCGCGCCGCGATTTCCTGGTGACGGCCACGCCCGGGTCGGGAAAGACGGCCTTCGCTCTGGCTGTCGCACACCGACTGATCGCACGCCGGGCGATCGATCGGGTCGTCGTCGTCTGCCCCACCGATCATCTGCGCACCCAGTGGGCTGATGCGGCCGCCCGCGCCGGAGTCGACCTCGACGCCGCGCTGTCCAACGGTGTCGGCCCGGTGCGCCCGGACCTTCGCGGGTACGTGACCACCTATGCACAGGTGGCCGCGAAGCCCGCGCTGCATGCCGCACGCACGACAGCGAAGCGCACCCTTGTCGTCCTGGACGAGGTGCACCACGCAGGCGACGGACTGTCGTGGGGTGACGCCGTCGCGACGGCCTTCGACGCGGCCAGCAGGCGGCTGTGCCTCACCGGCACACCCTTCCGAACCCGCCCCGACGAGCGGATCCCGTTCGTCCGCTACGACGCGGATGCCGAGGGCGGGTGGCGCAGCGCGGCCGACTTCAGCTACGGCTATCGCGACGCGTTGCGCGACGGTGTCGTGCGGCCCGTCGTCTTCGCCGCGTACACGGGCACGTCCCGATGGCGCAACAGCGCCGGCGACGTGATCGCCGCATCGCTGTCCGAGTCAGCGACGAAGCGCACCGAGTCGACAGCCTGGCGCACTGCCCTGAACCCGAAGGGCAAGTGGGTGCCGCACGTGATTGCCGCGATGGACGAGCGCATCACGCACCTACGCGCGGCAGGAATGACGGATGCTGCGGGACTGGTGCTCGCCAGCGACCAGGACGATGCGCGGGCGTACGCGACCATCGTCGGGCAGGTCACCGGGCAGCGGCCGGTGGTGATCTTGTCCGACGATCCGCGCGCCAGCGACAAGATCACCGAATTCGCCTCCGGCACGGACCGGATCGCCGTCTGCGTGCGCATGATCAGTGAGGGGGTCGACGTCCCCCGCGCGGCCTGCCTCGCGTGGATGACGTCCTACCGCACCCCACTGTTCTTCGCGCAAGGCGTGGGCCGAGTGGTTCGGGCCCGCTCGTCGCGCGAGTCGGCGACGGTGTTCCTGCCCGCTGTCCGCCCCCTGCTCGCTCTGGCGGCGGAGCTGGAGGAGGAGCGCAACCACGTGATCCCGCCGCCGTCGGCTTCCGACGATCTGCTGGACGTGGTGCGGCCGGAAACCGAGAACGAGACGGGCGAGCGGTACGAGATGGTCGACGCCGACGCCGAGTTCGCTCATGTGCTGCACGCAGGCCGGGCCGTGCTGGCCGGATCGCCGGAACACGAGATGTCCGGAGCCGACGAGGACTTCGTCGGCCTGCCCGGCATCCTCTCGCCGGAGCAGGTCGCCTCACTGCTTGCCCGGCGCGACGCTGCGGCTCGCAGCCGCGCACACGGCACCGACGGCATTCCTGTCGATCCGAGTACATCGGCGTGGCGCGCCGGGGGTCAGCTGCGCCGCGAGGTGAACCGGCTGGTGGGCGTCGTGGCTGCCCGCCACGGGGTTCCCCACGCTCAGGTGCATGCTGAGCTGCGGCGGATCGTGCCGGGGCCGCCGTCCGCGGCCGCAGGGGTTGAGGTACTCGAACTGCGCAGGGATCAGCTTCTGGAACGCCTGGGCGGCGGCTGAGCGCCTGCGTCGGGGGCCGGTCGGGCGGGCGCGAGGGGCTGGTTCCAGGGGGTAACGGATTTCACCTCGCCGGGTTCGCGGAATCTCCGGAGGGGTATCGATCGTTAGACAGATATCGGCACCGTGAAGCCATCGCGGCACCGACGAGCAGAGGCACATCATTGCCAGCGTGTTTCGTCCAGGGTGTCGCGCCCGTCACTGCAATTTCGGTGGTTAACGTGATGACCGACGGGGCACCATGGAGGTCCGTGCCTCGCTCCACGCAGACAGCGCACGCAGTAGAGAGAGGTGCCGACGTGACCATCACCTACGCCGACAATGTCCTCACCGCCGCCGACCGATGCGATCGGTGCGGCGCCCAGGCCTACGTGCGCGCCGTGATGGCGTCGGGCTCCGAACTGCTCTTCTGCGCCCACCACTGGCACGACAACGAAGCCCGGCTGCGTGAGGTGGCCACATCGATCCATGACGAGTCCGAGCGACTCGGCGCGATCCCAGCGATCGCCGCATTGGACGAACGCTGACGGATCACCACAGCGTGTTGAGGGCCCCGTCCGAATGGACGGGGCCCTCAACACTTCGCGATTCTCGCGAGGTACCCGTCCAACCCCTCGAGCGATGCGTGGACCTCGCTGTCGAGCGCCGGCGCGCGCAGGCGCGAAAACAGGGCGCGACGCCAGAAGGTCTTCGGATGCCCCGCCCAGCTCACGCTGAGTAGGCATCCACGACCCCGCGGTGTGACCTGCCATGACCACACTGCGAAGGACGGGTTGCCGTCGTCGGTATGCGAAGTGTGCTCGAAGCGCAGGCCGTCACGATCGAGCAACGCGACTCGCGAACGGCTCCGCCAGCGGGTCCCGAGCGCATGCATCTGCACGACCCATTCGACGCCCTCGGCGATCGGGCGTGGCGGGCCCTCGACGACCTTTTCGATGCCCGCGTTCCACTCCGGCAGGCGACGGATGTCCACGAGCGTCGCGAACACGTCGGCGGGGGCGGCATCGAGGACGATCGTGGCCGTTCCGTGGAACTCCCGCATCAGCATCGTGACTCCCGTGTGGTTGGCGACTCCAGGGTGTCTCGGTGCGCCCGGATTTTCGTGGGGTGAGCGCCCCATCTTCGGATTCTGATGGGCAAACACGCGCGATGCGTCCCTACACTGCTCGCGTGAACGGACGTCCGGAGGGACCCGAGGTCCGCTTGGCCGAACTGCTGGCCGTGCTGTCGTTCGGTGCGGACCTCGGAATGGGACAGCCGCTGGAGCATGTGTTGCGACAGAGCCTCATCGCGTTGCGGCTGGGTGACCGCCTCGGCATGGGAGACGCCGAGCGCGGCACGCTCTATCACCTGTCGTTGCTGGCCTGGGTCGGCTGCCACATCGATGCGTACGAGCAGGCGAAATGGTTCGGGGACGACTTCGTTCTCAAGAACGACTTCCGGATGACAGACCTCACGCCCGCGGCGCAGATCGGCTTCACCATGCGTCACCTCGGAGCCGGGCGCCCCATGCGCGAGCGGGTGCGGCTCGGAATGTCGTTCATGTCCGGCGGCTGGCGCGACTCGCGGCAGATGCTGATGAATCACTGGTACGCCGCCGACGACCTCGCCGCCAAGCTGGGCTTCGACGATCACCTGCGTGCGAGCCTCTATCAGACGTTCGAGCGTTGGGACGGCAAGGGAGCGCCGGGTGAGCTGAAGGGCGACGCGATTTCGTTGCCGGCCCGAATGGTCAACCTCGCCGACGTCCTCGAGGTCTTTCACCGGTGTGGAGGCGTGGACGCGGCCATCGCGGTCGCGCGGGAACGCAGCGGCAGCCAGTTCGATCCTGGCCTCGTCGACCTCGTGACGAGCGACGCGGGAATGCTTTTCGTCGATCTTGAAGCAGCGACCACGTGGGACGCCATCATCGATGCCGAACCGGCGCTAGGCACGGTGCTGTCCGGAGCCGCGCTCGATTCCGCGTTGGAGGCGGTCGCCGACTTCATCGACGTGAAATCGCCTTACACACTCGGCCATTCGCGTGCCGTCGCCGAGCTGGCTACCGAGGCGGCGCGTGGGATGGATCTCGATCATGCCGCGATCTCGCACGTCTACCGTTCAGCGCTGCTGCACGACCTCGGCAAGCTCGGGGTGTCGAACGCCGTCTGGGACAAGGCCGGCCCGCTGACCCCGGCGGAGAACGAGCGAGTGCGGATGCACCCCTATCTGACCGAGCGAATGCTCGCGCAATCAGCCGGGCTGGCCGCGTTCGGCGCAACAGCCGTGCAGCATCACGAGCGGCTCGACGGTTCGGGATATCCGTACGGCATCCGGGGGAGTGCAGTGTCGACGGCCGGGCGGCTGCTCGCTGCGGCCGATGCCTATCAGACCAAGATCGAGGAGCGCCCGCAACGCCCGGCGCTGGCACCCGACGACGCAGCCGCGCATCTGCGCAGCGAGGTACGTGCAGGTCGCCTGGACATGGCGGCGGTCGATGCCGTTCTGCGCGTCGCGGGCCACGAGGTACGGCGTCGCCAGGAGTGGCCCGCCGGCCTCACGGCACGCGAGGTCGCGGTACTTCGCCTACTCGCGCGCGGCATGTCCAATGCGGAGATCGCTGCGCGGTTGGTGATCTCGGCAAAGACCGTCGGTCACCACGTGGAGCACATCTATCTCAAGATCGGGGTGTCCAATCGTGCGCGGGCGAGCCTGTTCGCGGTTCGGCACGGCCTGATGACCGACCTCCCCGGTTGATCGATTCTGCGATGCGGAAAGCTGACCGATGACGACCGGATGCCGTGCGGGGAGGTCAGGTGCGCGACGCGCCCGCTTCGCTGCGCCACAACCGAGACTTCGCCATCCTGTGGTCGGGCGACGCAGTGTCGGGCGTCGGCTCGTCGATGAGCTCGTTGGTGTTCCCGCTGATCGGCTACGCGATCACGCACTCGGTCGTGCAGGCGGGGCTCGCGACAGCGGCAGTACTGCTCGGCAACGTCGTCTGCCGGTTGCCTGCCGGAGCGCTCGTCGACCGATGGCCGCGCGGACGCGTGATGGTGCTGGCCAACGTGCTCGCGGCAGCATGCTTCGGCAGCCTCGCCGTCACCGCGCTGACCGGCACGTTGGTCCTCGCCCAGTTGATCGCCGTCGGTTTCCTGAGCGGGGTCGCCGACGCGTTCCTCGCGCCCGCCTCGTCGGCTGCGGTGCGCACCGTCGTCCCGATGGAGCAACTGCCCGTCGCGTACGCCAGGCTGCAGATTCATCGGCACACGGCGGATCTCGTCGGGCCGCCGCTCGGCGGTGCATTGTTCTCCGCCGCGCGGGGTCTTCCGTTCCTTGCCGATGCGGTGAGCTACGGGCTGTGTGCCATCGCAGTCACGTTCGTGCGCACGCCCTTGCCGGCACCGACTCCGGCGGCAGAGCGGACGTCCGTTGTCGAGGACGTCGTCGAGGGGCTGCGGTTCGTGTGGCGCGAGTCGGTCATCCGCGCGGTGATGTTGTGGGGCGCTGCGTTCAACTTCGCCGTCACAGTGGCGTTCGTGACGATCACCCTGCGCTTGGTTCGGGCAGGCGTGCATCCGGCCGCGATCGGGTTGGTCGACACGATCGCCGCCGCCGCGGCGCTGCTCGGGTCGTTCGTCGCCCCGGTGATCATCCGCCGGGTTCGCACCGGGCTGGTTACTTTTGCGACCGGGCTCGTGCTGGCGCTCGTCATTGTTCCCGTCGCGTGGACGACGAACGTCGCTGTCATCGGCGCTTTGCTGGCAGTCGGGTTCTTTCTCCTCCCCGCGAACAATTCCGGGATCTCGGCCTACATGGTGTCGGTGACGCCGGATCGGCTGCAGGCGCGGGTGAATGCGGCTGGCGGCTTCATAGTCGGCGCCGTCCTCCCGGCGGCGCCTGCGCTCGCGGGGTTTCTCGTCGGCTCCGTCGGGGGCGCCGCGAGCACCCTGATCGGGGCAGCGCTCGTCGCCGCGAGCCTCGCGCCGTTGCTGTCGAGCAGCGCCGTGCGCCGACTGGGACGTCCGGGTCAGTGGGCGTCGACGTGAGTGCAGCTGAGAGCAGGAGGTCACGATGACAGCACAGTCTCCGGATGCGGCGAAGGCGAGTTGGCAGGGCGTCGACGAGGGCTGGGGCCGCGAGGCAGTCGAATTCGCGACGCTGAGCGAACCGTCGAATTGCCGTGAGTACGTCTGGCTGCATCATCGCCTCGGCGTCGGCCGGGCAGACCGACTGCTCGACGTCGCGTGCGGCGCCGGACTCGCGATCGAGCTCGCGCGGTTGCGGGGGGCGGCATGCGCGGGGATCGATGCCTCGAGCCGACTCGTCGCAGTGGCACGCGACCGCAATCCGGAGGCCGATGTCCGCGTCGGCGACATGAACGCCCTGCCCTGGGACGACGGGTCCTTCGATCTCGTGACGAGCTTCCGTGGCATCTGGGGAACCACGCCGGGGGCGGTGGCCGAGGTGCGTCGGGTGCTTCGCCCGGGCGGACGGTTCGGTTTCACTGTGTGGGGTCACCTCAAGGCGTCGCCGGGCAGTTGGGCACTGGCACCGTTCCGATTGGCCGCCGAGCCCAAGGTCGCGAATCAGGCGGCGATGGTGGCGCTCGGTCGGCCGGGCGTGGGTGAGGCGCTGCTGGCCGACACCGGTTTCGTCGACGTCGAGCGTTACGAGGTGCCCTTCGTATGGGAGTTCGCAGATCCCGAGGCCTACGCACGGGCGCTGGCCTCGACCGGTCCCGCCTACGAGGCGATCGAAGCGGTCGGTGCAGATGAGTTCCACCGGCACGCTGTCGAGGTAGCCCAGGCGGTGGTGCGCACCGGCCTGCCCCTGAGGGCCGAGATCGCCGTGGTTGCCTTTCTCGCCCGGACACCGGCCGCGGTGTCATCGGAGTCCACCTTCCTGCCGCTCCCAGAACTGAACGAGCGGGTCCAGGGGATGTACGACGACGACATGGCCGAGCACGGCTTCGTCATGAACGTGTCGCGCCTCTGGGGTCATCTGCCGGACGTCCGGCAGGCGCTGTTCGACCTCCTCGGCCAGACGGGCCGGATCGCCGACCTGTCGATGCGCCAGCGCGGGATCCTGATCACGGCTTGCGCCTCGACGCTCGGCGATTCCTATTGCTCGCTGGCTTGGGGCGAGCGGCTGGCGAACGAAGCCGGACCCGGCGTGGCGGCGGGGGTGTTGAGGGGTGACGACACAGAACTCGACGCCGCCGAGCAGGCACTCGCGCGGTGGGCCCGGGCTGTCGCCGGGGATCCGAACTCAACTGGGGCGGCGGACGTGCACAGCCTGCGCGAGGCCGGGTACGACGACGCGCAGATTCTGGCGATCACGGTATTCGTCGCGCTGCGGCTCGCCTTCTCCTCGGTGAACGACGCCCTCGGCGCTAGCCCGGACGCCGGATTCGCGACGGCGGTTCCTGCGCAGGTCCGGCAAGCCGTCGACTACGGGCGAGCGATCGAAAGGCCGTTGTCTACTTGATCAGCGGGCTGCGGCGCTCGATGAGCACGACGTCGCGCCACCGCCCGTTGTGTCGACCGATGCGTTCGCGCGTGCCGACGTCGCGAAAGCCGGCGGCGCGGTGCAGTGCTGCACTCGCCGTGTTCTCGGGGAAGATGCCGGACTGGACCGTCCAGATCCCGGCGGCCTCCGTCGACGCGATGAGGGCACCGAGTAGTGCGCGTCCGACTCCGGCTCCGCGAGCGGACGCGTCGACATAGACCGAATGCTCGACGATGCCGCCATAGGCGCACCGATCGGACACCGCGCTGCACGCGATCCAGCCGAGCACTGCACCGTTGTCATCGGTCGCGACGAAGCGATGGTCGGGCAGCCGTTTGGAGTCGAACTCGTCCCACGTCGGCGCCACCTCCTCGAAGGTCGCATTCCCCTCGTCGATGCCGGCCTGGTAGATCGCGAGCACCCGTGTGGCGTGCTGTGGCGTCATGGCCTCGATGCGCATCAGCCGAGCGTAGTTCGGTCAGGACGCGTCGGCGCCGCCGCCGGATTGGGGGTCGCGCATGCCGGGTACCAGCGCGACGAGTTCATTGCGCGGCACCTCGCAGGCGTTCGGGCAGAGGAGTTCGACCTGCAACTTCTGCGACTCGCCGTCCTCAAAGATGCGACGGAAGGTCAGGGTGGCCTGCCGCCGACACTCAGGACAGCCGACCCGCAAGGTCTTGCTCGCCACCGCGCTCACGCGGCCGAGCGTACGCGGGGACGCGCTACGGCCAGGAAACGACGACCTTGGCGGGCGCCACGAGGCGTTCGGTGTCGAGACCTCTGACGACTGGTTCGCCGATGAAGCAGGTGCGCTCGGTGGGGTGCGGTGATCGGCTACCGGGCCACGGCGGACAGATCTCCAGGCGCATGGTCGTGCGGAAGCCACCATGCGCACCTGCGCGGACGATGACGGTGTTGTCCGCGAGGCAGGGTTGCTGTGGCGCGATCCAGCTCTTCGTGGCGCACTCCTGTACCGAGATCGTCGCGCCGGCAGGAAAGCCGCTGCCGGTGAGGGCGATGGTCGTGTTGACCATCGCGTTGTTCGGTACCGCAACGATCGTGGGACGCGCCGACGCGTTCGTGGCAGCCGACGCGGCGGCGATGGGCACGATGACCAGCGTTGCGATGCCGACTGCAGCGCAGGTGATCGTGCGAACCGAGATGCGGTGCATGACTGGCCTCCGGAGTGCCCAGTTTCGGTGCCTCCATGGCACCCTAGGCGGCCGGCGTTGTGGCCACTGTGAGATCGCGGGCGTTCCTGGCTGACGCCGCGCCGACGGCGGCGGGTTCTCCCGGGTGGGTCTCCGGGCTATCCGGGTTCGACGGTGAACGCGTCGGCGCCGTCATCGACGACGGTGCGGCCGAACCGAGCGGCGAGCGCTTCGCGCAGCAACGGGCTCCATACCTTCCAGCCGTCGGAGAAGGTGTAGGACCCGGTGTCGGTTGTCAGGACGATGCGGTCTTTGCCGAGCAGTTTCTTCTCCCGCTGCACTCGCCGGATCGAGTCGAGCGACACGACAAGCAGCGGTCCGCCCGCGTCAGAGCGCCTCGCCAGGCTCTCGCTGATCGCTGCACCGAGGGCGCCGCCGGCAACTCCTGCCATGAACTTCTGTTGGAAGAACAGAAGACGCTCATTCGTCAGCGTCGCATGACCCATCTTCGCGGCGCCGCTCTCCGGTATCCACGCCGTCTGGCGCGTGTTCAATTCGATCTCCTCATCACCCATGACCACTCCTGTGTCGGCGCAGCTTCGGTCTTCCGACGTGCAGCGTCCACGATCGCGGTACGGGATGTCACGGCGTGTCGATGTTGTCTCCACGTGGCGAGTCGTACGGCGCGCGATTGTGGTAGTGGTGAGGTCGGGCGTCGAAGACGAACCGCTGATCCTGCAGCGAGTTACGGCACTGACGCTCAGATCCACTGGCATGGTGACGCTTCAGACGTTCGACAACGCCGACAGTGTGTATATGACCCCGCCTGAGGCGAAGCAGTTGATCGAGGCGCTGCAACTCGTCTCGGGCAGGTCACCTGCCCAGCACCGGCTCAGGGTTCGCTATCGGCTGTGGTGGCTTCGTGGCGGCGACGGCGATGCGTCTGATGGGTTTGAGTCAGCTCGTCATCAGACGCTTCCTCGAAGGCGATCATGGCGTTGTCTGCGTGGGGCAGGGCGTGCAGAATTTCGTCGAGTTTGCGTTGCGTGACGAGTTCCTCGCGCGACTGCGTGTGCTGAATGACGAAGACCATCGCGAGTGTCAACGCTGCGACGAGTGTCTGGAAGATCGAATCGAGGCGAGTGGGAAAGTCGAAGGCGGCGCTGCTGCTCACCCACACTGCGTCGAGCCCGACGATTACCACCGCAAAGAACGGCCGCGACACAAAGGAATCGATCCGGTGCAGAAATTCACTGCCGGCATGACGGTTGTGTGATCCACGGTCGCTGGACTCTCGCATGTCAGGGTGTGGAGGCACGATTAGGGCTTGTCTTCCCGTACTGGGAGCGGACCAATCCGTGCCGCCCAGTGGACTCGGCGACGGCTCGCACCTTGTTCTGGTCTTCCTTGATCACTCGGTCCGGTGCGTCCTCGAGTCCGACCACACGGGTCAGCAGGTCCTCGTCGTCGGCGACATCGAGTTGTTCGGCTATCGCCCGCAGCACCTCGCTCTGGGCGTCGAGTTTGGTTTGCAGCGCACGGCCTTCGCGGTTCTGCGTGTTCTGGATGATGAAGACCATCAAGAACGTGACAATCGTCGTTCCAGTGTTGATCAATAGTTGGTAGTTGCTATTGCTGAATCCGCCCGACACGAACAAGATCCCGATGAACCAGCACCCGACGAGCGCGACGGAAAAGAGGATCGCGGGAAACGATCCGAGCCATCCCGTGACATTGCCGACCGTCCGGGTCAGCGCTGTGCTCTTGTCGTCTGGCTGCGTGGCCATCTGACTCTCCTCCGAAGGCTGCGGATGGTGCTGGCGACAGCCTTCCCGTCCGGCGCGCGCACTTAACGGGAACATCACGGGGGGATGGATTCAGCGGTGCGGGCGGTGGACCCAGCACCGACCGCTGATCCCTCTCGCGGCAGTCGTGCATCCCTCGACCTCGCACACGGGGATGCACGACTGGCTGCAAAACCACTCCGCAGGTCGGGCGCGAGACGCAACCTCGATCGGCCGGCCGCACCCCCGGCATCGGACGACCTTCACCCGAAGAGTAGAACACACATTCGATTATGACGGCGACTTACGGCACCGAGGGTCAGTCGAGGTAGTCGCGCAGCACCTGAGATCGCGACGGGTGCCGCAGCTTGCTCATGGTCTTGGACTCGATCTGCCTAATGCGTTCGCGGGTCACGCCGTACACCTGGCCGATCTCGTCCAGGGTGCGGGGCTGGCCGTCGGTGAGCCCGAAGCGCAGCTTGACCACGCCGGCCTCGCGCTCGGAGAGCGTCTGCAGCACCGACTGCAGCTGGTCCTGCAGCAGGGTGAAGGACACGGCGTCGACAGCGACGACGGCCTCGGAGTCCTCGATGAAGTCGCCGAGCTGGCTGTCGCCCTCGTCGCCGATCGTCTGGTCGAGCGAAATCGGCTCGCGGGCGTACTGCTGGATTTCGAGCACCTTGTCCGGCGTGATGTCCATTTCCTTGGCGAGCTCTTCCGGAGTCGGCTCGCGCCCGAGATCCTGCAGGAGCTCACGCTGGATGCGACCGAGCTTGTTGATGACCTCGACCATGTGCACCGGGATGCGGATGGTGCGGGCCTGATCGGCCATCGCCCGGGTGATCGCCTGCCGGATCCACCAGGTGGCGTAGGTCGAGAACTTGTAGCCCTTGGTGTAGTCGAATTTCTCCACGGCGCGGATCAGGCCGAGGTTGCCTTCCTGAATCAGGTCGAGAAATGCCATCCCTCGCCCGGTGTAGCGCTTGGCGAGCGAGACGACGAGGCGCAGGTTCGCCTCGAGCAGGTGGTTCTTCGCGCGCTCGCCGTCTCGGACGATCCAGCGAAGGTCGCGCTTCATCTGCATGGCGAGCTTCTCGCTCGCCTCTTCGGCCTGACGCAGCCGTTCTGCCGAGTAGAGGCCGGCTTCGATCCGCTTGGCGAGATCGACCTCCTCCTCGGCGTTGAGCAGAGCCACCTTGCCGATCTGCTTGAGGTACGCGCGCACCGAGTCGGCCGAGGCCGTCATCTCGGCGTCCTTGCGTGCTTGGCGCAGTGCCTCGGACTCTTCCTCGTCGTCCCAGGTGAACTCGGCGCCCTCGCCGTCGGCCTCTTCGGCGGCGGCCTCGACCTCGGCGGCCGCCGGCTCGACGGCCTCGGCGTTCGGATCGGCCGGCGTGATTTCGGGGGTGTCGGTCGTCGACGCCGTTGCCGCCTTCGCTGCGGCGGCCTTGGTCTTTGCCGGAGCCTTCACCGCTGCGGCCTTCGCAGGCACCTTGGCCGGCGTCTTTGCTGCAGCCTTCGCCGCCGGCTTCGCGGTCGCGGGCTTCGCCGGCGCCTTGGCGCCGGCCTTCGTTGTCGTCTTCGCCGGAGCCGGCGCCGCCTTGGCGGCGGGCCGGGGAGCAGCCTTCGCGGCGGCTGGCTTGGCTCCCGCGCGGGTAGCCGTCTTCGCGGGGGCCTTGACGCTCGCGCTGGCCCGTTTCGTTGCGCTGGCGGCGGGTACGGAACGCTTCGCCCGCCCGGACGCTGACGTGGACTGAGCCTCGTCGCTGGCCTGCTGCTTGCTGGACACCCTGGATACCACGGAAGACCTTTCACCACAGTTGTGCGCCCGACAGTGATCCGGACGCAGAGTTCGACGCCCGCCAAAACCGCCGCCGACGGCGGTGCGGTCAGCGGATCGCGGAAGTGAGGGGTCTCAGGCCGTCTGTTGGTCGGCTCAGATTCGAGTCCAGTACGTGCGCAGTGCCCTGGTCGATATTGTACTGCGGCTCGACGTGACCGCGACTCGACGCCGCGCCGCAAGGCTCTCGCGGCCGGGCGACCTACTCTCCGCGGCGCTCCACCGCGGCCATTGCGGCGCCGACAATCCCCGCGTTGTTGAGCAACTCGGCCGGTTTCACCGGTGTCTTGAGCTCGAGCAACGGCACCCATTTCTTGGCGTCCTTGCTGACCCCGCCACCGACCACGAACAGGTCGGGGGTGAACAACCGCTCGACATGGGACATGTAGTCGTTGACGCGGCGCGACCAGACTTTGTACGACAGGTGCTGCTCATCGCGCACCGATGCGGCGGCGCCCTTCTCGGCGTCGATACCGTGCAATTCGAGGTGTCCCAGTTCGGTGTTCGGTACGAGGACACCGTCATAGAGCAGGGCACTGCCGATGCCCGTGCCGAAGGTCAACAGGATCACCACACCCGGCACGTCCCGAGCGGCACCGAAACGGGCCTCGGCGATGCCTGCGGCGTCGGCGTCGTTGAGCACGATGATGTCGTTGTCGTTGCCCGCCGCTTTGGTGAAGCACGCGTCGACGTCGGTATCGATCCAGCTCTTGTCGACGTTCGCCGCGGACTTGGCCACCCCGTGCTGGATGACGGCGGGGAACGTCGCGCCGACGAGGCCGTGCCAATCGGCCGCGCGCAACATGTCCGCGACGACCGCGGCGACCGCGTCCGGAGTGGCCGGCTGCGGAGTGAGCACCTTGTTGCGGGGGATGACCAGCTGCCCGTTCGTCGTGTCGACGATCGCTCCCTTGATACCGGAGCCACCGATGTCGATGCCGAAGGCCCGATCGGACTGCAGGGTCAAGGGTCCTCCTCGGCGGATCGGCTTGTGGCAATCCAGCGCTCGCCCGTCCGGTTCGCTCGGGCGGCCGTGAGACACAGTATCCCCAGGCTCGGCGCCGTCGGGACAGGTCGTGGTGCGATGGTGCAATGACGAGTGATGCCGCCGAACACCTGGCTGAGGATCTGCACGAGATAGCCATCGATCTTGCGGGCGGCGCGGCCGAGCTGGTGCGCGCACGCTCGCGCGGCCCCCTCGACATCGCGTCCAAGAGCAGCGAGACCGACCTGGTCACACAGGTTGATCGCGACACCGAGCGATGGCTGGTCGACGCCATCAGCAGGAGCCGGCCGGGTGACTCCATTCTCGGTGAGGAGGGTGGGGCGCGCGAGGGTTCGACCGCCGTTCGGTGGTTGATCGACCCGATCGACGGCACCGTGAACTTCGTCCTAGGAATTCCGTTCTACGGCGTGTCCGTGGCTGCCGAGGTCGACGGCGTCGTGGTGGCCGGGGCGGTCGTCAACCCGGTGTCGGGGGAGAGCTTCCACGCCCGACTGGGAGCCGGGGCCTGGCTCGGTGACCAGCGCCTGCCTGGACCGCGTGACGTCCCTCTCGAGCGCGCCGTGATCGGCACCGGATTCGGATACTCGGCTGCACTGCGCGCCCGGCAGGTTGCTGTGGTCGCCGAACTGCTGCCGCGGGTCAGCGACATCCGCCGGATCGGCGCCTCAAGTCTGGAGTGGTGTTACGTCGCCGCCGGACGCCTGGACGGCTATTTCGAGGCGGCGCTGAACCCCTGGGACTACGCAGCCGGCGCGCTCATCGCGGCCGAGTCGGGCTGTGTGGTCGGCGGCCTGCGCGGCGAGCCCATCTCGGCCTTGCTGGGAGTCGCGGCCGGCGCCCGGCTCGCGCCGGAGCTGTTCGGAGCGCTGGAATCGATCGGAGCCGCAGAGGTCAACAGGTCGGCGTCGTAGGAGCCGCGACCGACGTCGACCCGACCGGCGCCTGACTTGCGTGGGCGGCGGTGATCGCCGCCTGAACGGCGGCGGGTGCAGACACCGTGACGAACTTCGCTCCGAGCGCGACGACGAGTTTGGACTCGGAGTTCGCGTCCAGTGGCACCATCCGGGCTCCGCTGAAGTAATAGCCGAGCAGGCTCGCTCCAGGCTGCTGGTCGGCGCTGTAGCGGATCTCGGCGACACCGGCAACGAGTGTGGTGTCATTGCCGTACGTGGCGATGACGAATCCGTCCTTCGCCAGCACGGCGGCGGTCTTTTTCGCGAGCTGCGCCCGGTTTGTCGAGTTGAGCACGGTCACGGATAAGGCGGCAGGCCGGGGCAGGACCACCGGGGCTGCGGACGTCGAGCAAACCTTGGTCGTGGACGCGTGGCTGTCATTGCGATTGAGCACCCGCCACCACACCAGAGCGGTCAGGAGTGTCAGAGCGAGCAGGCAGATCAGCGCGGGCAGCGGACGCCGAGTGGTCCCTTCCGCCATATCGTGCCGCGCCTCCTCAGGAATCGGGACTTACCCTAACCGGCGACGGGCCGGGAATGCAGGCGGCAGCCCGGTGGTTGTGGGGCGAAGGCAACGCGATACGGTTCCGCGTTCAAGCAGGGCATGAGGTGGCTGTGAACGGCTATCTCACTGGCCCGTCTGGGCACAAAATGCAGAGCTTGGACGTTGCAGCGGCGACAGGTGACATGTGCGGCTCATCCACCAGATGACGACCACGCGTGCCGCGACGAACGAACAGAGACAGTGACGAGGGCGACCCCCACCGAGGAGTGAAGCATGGCGACCGACTACGACGCACCGCGTCGCGGCGACGTCGAGGAGCTGAGTGAAGACTCGCTCGAGGAATTGAAGGCCAGACGCGCAGAGGCCCAATCCGGATCGATCGACGTCGACGAGACGGAACTGAACGAGGCACTCGAACTGCCAGGCGCGGACCTGTCCAGCCTGTCCGGCGAAGAGCTGACCGTCCGGGTACTGCCGAAGCAGGACGACGAGTTCACCTGCGCGAGCTGTTTCCTGGTGCACCACCGCAGCCGGCTGGCTCGCAAGCGCAACGGTCAGTTCATCTGCCGCGACTGCGCCTGATCGCCGCGAAGGGGCGGCAACCGCGCCTGAGGCGCGCCGCAACGCCAGCCGCGCCGCAACGCCAGCTCAGGGCCGGGGAGAGATCCCCGGCCCTTTCTGTTCGTCCGGCACGGGTCTCAGAGGCCGCCGCGCAGCCGGATGCCGCCGTCGATGACTACCGTCTGGCCGGTGATCCAGTCGGCGTCAGCGCTGGCGAGGAAGGCGACAGCAGCACCGACGTCGTCCGGCTCGCCCAGGCGACCGAGCGGGTACATGCCGGCCACCTCCGCCTCGTGGTCCGCGTAGAGGGCGGACGCGAACTTGGTCTTGACGACGGCGGGGGCCACCGCGTTCACGCGGATCGACGGGCTGAGTTCGGCCGCCAGCTGCATCGTCAGCCCGATGAGTGCAGACTTGCTGACGCCGTAGTACGCGATGCCGGGAGATGGTGCGATACCGGCGATCGAGGCGATGTTGACCACAGCGCCGTGACCCGATGAACCCAGCCCCGCGGCAACGGCGCGGCGGGTCCAGCCGAGTGCTGCCAGGACGTTGACGTCCATGATCTTGCGGGCCACGTCGTCGTCGAGCTCGGTGAGCGGCCCGTACGCCGGGTTGATGCCGGTGTTGTTGACCAGGATGTCGATCCCGCCGAATGCGGAGACGGTGGCATCGACGGCCTGCTGCTGGTGCTCCGGATCGTCGGCGCGCCCCGGGACATAGATCGCGTGCTGGGGGCCACCAAGCTCGGCGACGGCCTGCACCAGGGCGTCTTCCTTGCGGGCGGTCACGCACACGCGGGCGCCCTCGGCGACCATGCGCCTGGCCGCAGCCAGACCGATGCCCCGGCTGGCGCCGGTGACGAGTGCGACCCGTCCGTCGAACCTGCGGCCATGGGAGGTCATGGGCGGCAACCCTAACCGGCCTTGCGCAGCATCTCGACGACGCGGTCCGGTCGGCGGCTGCTGACCACCCAGTAGGGCACCGGGTCGTCCGGGTCGTCGAGCCACACCTGCACGCCGGGCCCGATCCACGGCCGGATGGAGATGAACGACGCCGGGTCGCCCTCGCGCCCCACGACGCGCCGCAACGTCGCGGCGTCGAGTGCTACGGCGCCGCTGACGTAGTTCAGTGGCAGGTGCGCGCCGCGGATGCGCAGCTCACCTGCGCTGATTTCGAGTCGGCTGTGGCCCAACCACCACACGATGACGAGCGACAACGGGATGAGCGTCCCGAACGGGATCCAGTCGGTGAGGGTGAAGCCGGCGATGTGGAACTCCGCCGCGAGCAGCCCGGCAACGCCCGCCGCGACGAGGTACCACCACCACGGAGTGCGCAGCGACTCGGAATAGGCGAGCTCGGTGCTGCCCACAGGGGGCGGGCTCTCGCTGCCGTCGCTCATCCGGTCGAGGGTAGCGTTCGGCGCTATGGACAGCCCCGTGCAGGTGCTCGTGCAGCGCCTCGACGCGCAGCTCCCGCTGCCCACCTACGCTCTGCCCGGTGACGCCGGCGCCGACATCGTCGCGGCCGAGGACGTGACTCTGGCGCCGGGGGAACGTGCCGTGCTGCCGACCGGTCTGGCGATCGCTCTTCCGGCCGGGGTCGCGGCGTTCGTCCACCCGCGCTCGGGTCTGGCCGCCCGTGCCGGCCTGGGTCTGGTGAACGCGCCGGGCACCATCGACGCCGGCTACCGCGGCGAGATCAAGGTGATCGTGATCAATCACGACACGAGCAACGTTTTGCAGCTGCACCGGGGTGAGCGCATCGCGCAGTTGGTCTTCCAGCGAGTCGAACGCGCCGAGTTCATCGAGGTGAGCGAACTGCCCGCCTCCGAACGCGGCATCGGCGGGCACGGTTCCACGGGAGGTGCCCGCGCACTCGCGGCATCGGTACACGGAGAGGATGCGTAGTGAGGCGGGTACACGGGGGAGTTCGCGCAGTGATGCGCGGGCACGGGGAGGACTCGTAGTGGCGCGACGAAAGGAAAAGCGCACTGAGCGGTCGAAGCTCGATGCCACGCCGCCCTGGGAGACACGGGTCCGTGACGAGCCGACGCCGACGACGGGGCCCTGGGACGAGCGCGATGCTCCTGCCGACACGGTGCCACGGGTGGATCTCGGGGCGCTGCGCGTGCCCGTCACGCCGGGAATGGATTTGCGGCTGGAGATGAACGAGGCGCAGCAGGTCATCGCCGCCAACCTGTCCGGCCGCGACGGCCATCTGCAGTTGGGCGTTTTCGCGGCACCGCGCAACGAGGGCATCTGGGACGAGGTCCGTGCTGAAATCGCCGCTTCGATGAATTCCCAGCGAGGTGCGGCACGCGAGCGCCCCGACGGGCCATTCGGGACGGAGGTTCTCGGCAAGCTCCCGGGTGAGAACGGCGCGCTGGTGCCGGTGCGCTTCATCGGCATCGACGGACCGCGCTGGTTCCTGCGAGCCATGATCGTGGGTGCCGCGGCTACCGACGCTGCCAAGGCTGCGCGATTCGAGAACGCCCTTCGCGATGTGGTCGTCGTGCGTGGGCCGGAACCGTTGCCCGCCCGCGAGGCAGTGCCCCTGCGCCTGCCGAAGGAGATCCTCGACCGGGCAGCAGAGGGCGGCGAGTGAGCCGGCCGGCAGTCGGCGCGGAGCTACCCTGAGCAGGTGGGTACGCGACCGTCACTACTGCACCGCCTCACCGCGAGCACGCATCGGCTCGACGCCGACGAGCTGCGCTCGGAGGTCGAGCGTCAGGCATGCAAGCCGCTGGGCGACCTGGAGCGCGGATCGGTCGCGACCGTGACCGGCCGGATTCGTTCCGTCGTCTACACCCCGGCCGAGACTGTGCCGACGTTGCAAGCCGAACTCTTCGACGGCAGCGCCGCGATCGATCTGGTCTGGCTCGGCCGCCGCCGAATCGTGGGTGTCGAACCCGGACGCAAGATCAAGGCCACCGGCCGCGTCGGTGTGCACGACGGGCGGCTGGCGATCTACAACCCGTGGTACGAGCTGCAGGGCGGCGCGTGAGCGAGCCCTCCGCCTCGGAGGCTGAGCCGGTCGAACCGGGCGCGGCCGCCGAGGTGAGTCTGCGCGAGACGTACCGCAACCAGATGCTCAACAGCATCGGCGGCTGGACCGGCAGTGTCATCGCCGCGATCCCTCCGGTGGTGTTCGTCATCGTCAACGCCGTCAGCGGCCTGCGTCCTGCGATCATCTCGGCCGTCGGCTCCGCCGCACTCCTGACCGTCTACCGGCTGATTCGCCGCCAGTCGGTGCAGCAGTCCCTTGCCGGACTCTTCGGCGTCGTGATCGCAGCGGTGATCGCTGCGCGAACCGGCCAGGCCCGCGGGTACTTCCTCCTCGGCATCTGGAGCAGCTTCATCTATGCGGGGGTCTTCATCGTGTCGATGCTGGCCCGGCGGCCCGTGGTCGGGCTTCTGTGGGAGTTTCTCGACCCGACGCCGGCTCAGGACGGTGCCGCAACCGAGGTGGCGTGGCACCGCCGTCCCGCCCTGCTGCGCGCCTATCTGATCGCCACGCTGCTCGGCACCGCCATGTTCGCCGCGCGCGGGATCGTTCAGCTCACCCTCTTCCAGCACAACAAGACCGGCTGGCTCGCCTTCGCTCGCGTCGCGATGGGATTCCCGCTCTACGTCCTCACAGTGGCGGCGGGGTTCTGGGTCGTGAGCCGAACGCGCAAGCAGATGGCGCAGACCGAGTAGGTCAGACGCCCAGAATGCTGTGCCGGATCGCGTCTTCGGCGTCAGGCAGGGCGACGAACAGCAGTTCGTCGCCGCTTTCGAGCGGTTCCTCGGGCGATGGTGTGATGACCCGGCTGCCGCGAATGATCGCGACGATGGCGGCGTCCTTCGGCAGGGTGAGTTCCCGAACCGACCGGCCGGCGCAGGGTGCGTGCTCCGGCAGGGTGACCTCCAGCAGGTTGGCCTGACCCTCGCGCAGCCCGAAGAGGCGCACGATGTCGCCGACCTCGACGGCCTCCTCGACGAGCGAGGCGATGACACGCGGCGTCGAGACGGCGACGTCGACACCCCACGCCTCGGTGAAGAGCCATTCGTTCGCGGGATGGTTGATCCGGGCCACGACACGCCGCACCGCGAATTCGGTCTTCGCGAGCAAGGCCATGACCAGATTGACCTTGTCGTCGCCGGTGGCGCCGATGACGACGTCGTACTCCTCGAGCTTCGCGTTCTCGAGATTCGCGACCTCGCAGGCGTCGCCGAGCAGCCACTCGGCGCCACGGATCCGATCCGGCTCGACCTTCCCGGGGTCCTTGTCGATGAGCAGCACACTGTGGTCGTTCTGCAGCAGCTCGCGGGCGATGGAGCGGCCGACCGCGCCGGCACCGGCGATGGCGACCTTCATGCTTTGGCTCCCTCGGGTGAACGCGCCGCGAGCTCGCGCAGCACGTCGGCGTGTGCGTCGGTGATCAGCACGTGCAGGGTGTCGCCGCCCTGAATGACGGTGGACGGCACCGGTAGCTCGCCGGTGCCGAAACGGGTGATCATGCCGACCCGGCCGCCGGTCGCTGTCTCGAATTGGCCGAGCGTATGACCGACCCAGCCTTCGTTGGGTGCGACGTGCACCAGGCTGACGACGCCCGACGGATCGCGCCACACCTCCGAGGTCGCCTCACCGAGCACGATCTTCTGCAGGCGGCTGGCGGTCCACGGGACGGTGGCGACCGTCGGGATACCCAGCCGTTCGTAGACCTCGGCACGCTTCGGGTCGTAGATGCGCGCGACGACCTTCTGCACGTTGAACGTCTCGCGGGCGACCCGCGCCGCGATGATGTTGGAGTTGTCGCCGCTGCTCACCGCGGCGAAGGCGTCTGCCTGTTCGATGCCGGCCGCGATCAATGTCTCGCGGTCGAAGCCGATCCCTTTGACCTGGAGGGCGGAGAAGTTGTCGCCGAGCCGGCGGAACGCGAGCGGGTCCTGGTCGATGATCGCGACGCTGTGCTCCATCCGGACCAGGTTGTGCGCGAGGGAGGAGCCGACTCGGCCGCATCCCATGATCACGATGTGCACGGGCGGAACATCTCCCTTCTCGACACGATCGCCCGACACCGTCGCCGTGGCGATCCGGGAGAAGCCGCGGCGTCGCGGCCCGGCTGGTCCCGGCCAACGCGAGGCTACACAGCTCGAATGCCGGTCGCGACGCCGTCGGACGACGGCTGCGCGGACGACAAGGTCCCACCGCCGTATTGTGCCCGTCGTGGCACTTGTTACCCGGATCCTGAAGCGGCTGATCATCGGCAGCCCCATCCGGTCCGAGCAATCCGGCCACTCGGTGCTGCCCAAGCGTCTCGCGCTCCCGATCTTCGCCAGCGACGCCCTGTCCAGCGTCGCGTACGCAACGCAGGAAATCCTGCTCGTCCTGACCCTCGGCGGCACCGCGTTCCTCTACCTGGCCCCGTGGGTGGCGGGAGCGGTAGTGGTGCTGATGGCGGCGGTGGTCGCGTCGTACCGCCAGCTGGTGCGGGCGTACCCGACCGGCGGCGGCGACTACGAGGTCGCCACGAAGAACATCGGCAAGCCTGCCGGTGTCGTTGTGGCCAGCGCGCTGCTCGTCGACTACGTGATGACCGTCGCCGTCTCGGTGTCGTCCGGCGTCGACAACATCATCTCTGCCGCACCCTCGGTGCACCATCAGCGCGTGACGATGGCCGTGGTCTTCGTCATCGTGCTGGCGGCGGTGAACCTGCGCGGCCTGCGTGAGGCCGGCGCGGCGTTCGCGATGCCTACGTATCTCTTCGCGACCGGCGTATTCATCATGATCGGCACCGGCCTCTTCCGCGTGATCGTCGGCGACGCCCCGGTGGCCGAGAGTGCCCACTACGGCGTGGTCGTGCATCACGGCTACGGCTCACTCGGATTCCTCGCGCTCATGTTCTTCACGCTGCGCGCCTTCTCCTCCGGGTGCACGGCGCTCACCGGCGTCGAGGCGATCGCCAACGGAGTCCCCGCGTTCAAGGAGCCGAAGGCGAAGAACGCGCAGCTCACCCTCGTCGCGATGGGCGCAATCGCAGTGACGATGTTCGTCGGCATCACGGCTCTTGCGCTGATCGCGAAGGTGCACATCACCGATCCGACGACGAGCAGCTGCCTGCTCCGCGGAATACCCGATTGCGCGCACACGCCGCAGCGCACGGTGATCGCGCAGGTCGCCAGTGCGGTGTTCGGCGGGCCGCACTCGTTTGCCTTCTTCTACATTCAGGCGACCACTGCGCTGATCCTCGTGCTCGCCGCCAACACCGCGTTCAACGGTTTCCCCCTCCTCGGCGCGATCCTGGCCCGCGACAAGAACCTGCCGACGCAGCTCAACACCCGCGGCGACCGGCTCGCCTACAGCAACGGCATCGTCGCTCTGGCGGTCGTGGCCGCGGCGCTGATCTTCATCTACAAGGCGGACGTCACCCGGTTGATCCAGCTGTACATCATCGGAGTGTTCACATCCTTCACGCTGGGCCAGACCGGCATGGTGCGGCACTGGAACCGCGCGCTGCGCACTGAACGTGATCCCGCCGAGCGGCGGCGCATCCTGCGCTCGCGCGCGATCAACGGCTTCGGGGCGAGCCTGTCGGGCACCGTCCTCGTCATCGTGATCATCACGAAGTTCACGAAGGGCGCCTATCTCGTCCTCATCGCCATGCCGATCCTGTACGCGATCATGCGCGGCATCAACAAGCACTACACGCGAATCGGTGAAGAGCTCGCCAGCGAACAGACCGGCCTCGTGCTTCCGTCACGCAACCATGTCGTGGTGCTCGTCTCCAAGGTGCACAAGCCCACGTTGCGCGCGTTGGCGTTCGCGCGGGCGACGCGTCCGGACACGCTGACAGCGCTGACGGTCAACGTGAACGACGACGACACCAGAGCGCTGCTTGCCGAGTGGGAGAGGCATCAACTGCCGGTGCAGCTCACCGTGCTCGAATCGCCCTACCGCGAAATCACCAAACCGATCATCAGCTACGTCAAGAAGTTGAGCGCCGATCGGCCGCGTGACGTGGTGAGCGTCTTCATCCCTGAATACGTGGTCGGCCGCTGGTGGGAACAGCTGCTGCACAACCAGACCGCACTGCGTCTGAAGGGACGCTTGCTCTTCCAGCAGGGCGTGATGGTGACCAGCGTGCCCTGGCAGCTTGCCTCGACGGGCGACCGCACCGAAGGCACCAGCCCGATAGTGGCGGCGATGGAGGAGGCGGCGGCCGACGCGACCGGGGCCACTTCGGAGAAGACACCCGCCGCTCGTGGCTGAGGCCGGACCGCTGCTCGGTGCGACCCTGGAACTCGAGGTCGGTGGCGCAGCCAGCGGTGGTTCGTGCGTCGCCCGGTACGACGGTCGCGTGGTGTTCGTGCGGCACGCCCTTCCCGGCGAACGGGTCCTCGCCGTGGTGACGGAGGACCGCGGCGGGTCCTTCTGCCGAGCCGACGCCGTGCAGGTACTCGTCGCGTCGACCGATCGAGTCGAGCCCCCGTGCCCCTACGCCGGACCCGGGCGCTGCGGCGGATGTGACTGGCAGCACGCCGCGGCGTCGGCGCAACACAAGCTGAAGGCGGACGTCATCCGTGATCAGTTCGCGCGCATCGGCGGTATCGATGTCGCGGGGCTGCTGGGTGATGTCGAGGAGCTGCCCGGTGGCCTGCTCGGGTGGCGCAGCCGCATCACCTACGCGGTCGACGATGACGGGCGTCCGGGCCTGCACCGGCACCGTGACGCCGGCATCGAGCCGGTTCGGCGCTGCCCACTCGGCGTCCCGGGCGTGGGCGACGCGGATGTCCTGGCTCGGTCCTGGCCCGGCGTCACCGGTGTCGAGGTCGTACGTGGTGACGACGAAGCGATCACGGTGCTCTCACACCGGCCGGGTGCCGGACGCCGCGGGCACGGGCGCCGGCCACCGGACCGGGTGGCTGTGGTCGAAGGGCCGGCCGAGGTCCGCCGGGTGATCGGTGCGCGGGAGTTCACGGTCGCCGCGTCCGGCTTCTGGCAGGTGCATCCCCATGCGGTGGCGGCGTTCGCCGACGCGATCGTGTCCGGGGTGGCGCTGCGTCCGGGCGAGCGCGTCCTCGAGCTGTTCGCCGGTTCGGGGGCCCTCACGGCGTTTCTGGGCGGCGCGGTCGGCAGCACTGGCGAGGTGCTGGGCATCGAGGCCACGGCCGCCGCGGTTTCCGATGCCGAACGCAATCTCGCCGACCTGCCCTGGGCTGCTGTACGCCGAGGACGCGTCGATGCGGCGCTGGTCGCCGGCCTCGGCGTGCAGCCCGATGTCGTCGTGCTGGACCCGCCGCGCGCCGGTGCCGGGAAGCCGTTGATGGAGGCCGTCCTCACCCTCGCCCCGCGATCTGTCGGCTACGTGTCCTGCGATGCGGCGTCGCTCGCTCGTGACGTGCGGGTGGCTGTCGACGCGGGCTGGCGGCTGGCGCGGCTGCGGGCGTTCGACGCGTTCCCCATGACGGCGCACGTCGAATGCGTCGCCGTGCTGGTCCCTGCTGGCCATGCGTAATGCTCCGGCTGCCTTCGGGCGGCCTGTCGAGCCGCTACGCCGGTAGGATTTGACGTTGTGGGAGCAGTTCTCGACAAGGTGCACGGTCCAGCCGATCTGCGCGAGCTCAGCCGCGACGAGATCGCGCTGCTCGCTGCCGAGATCCGCGATCTGCTGGTGGAGACGGTTGCGCGCACCGGTGGGCATCTCGGCCCCAATCTGGGCGCTGTCGAGCTGACGATCGCCCTCCACCGCGTCTTCGAATCACCGACCGAGCCGATCCTGTTCGACGTGGGGCATCAGGCCTACGTCCACAAGATCCTCACCGGCCGTGCGGACCTGATGCCGACCCTTCGCCAGACCGGCGGGCTGTCCGGCTATCCCAGCCGGGCCGAGAGCCCGCACGACTGGATCGAGAACTCGCACGCCTCCACAGCACTGTCCTACGCCGACGGACTCGCCAAGGCCTTCGCGGTGCGCGACGAGCGTCGCCCCGTAGTGGCAGTCGTCGGCGACGGTGCGCTCACCGGTGGCATGTGCTGGGAGGCGTTGAACAACATCGCGGCCTCCGACCGGCCCGTCGTCGTCGTCGTGAACGACAACGGCCGCTCGTACTCGCCGACCACGGGCGGGCTGGCCAACCACCTCAATCAGCTGCGGCTGCGACCCGGTTACGAGCGCGTACTAGGCCAGGTGAAGGGGGCTCTCGACCGCACGCCGGTGGTCGGTGCGCCGATCTACGAGGCGTTGCACGGTGTGAAGCGCGGTATCAAGGACATGCTGGCGCCGCAGGGGATGTTCGAGGATCTCGGACTGAAGTACGTCGGCCCGGTCGACGGTCACGATGTCGAGGCGCTCGAGGCCGCGTTCCGCCTCGCGCGCGGCTTCCACGGCCCCGTGCTCGTCCACTGCGTCACCCGAAAGGGCTTCGGCTACGGCCCGGCCGAGAACGACGAGGCCGACCAGATGCACCAGTCGCGCGGCTTCGACCCGGAGACGGGTTCGCCCCGTGCGAGTGGTGGGCGCAGCTGGACGTCCGTGTTCGGCGACGAACTGGTGCGCCACGGCGAGCAGCGCGACGACATCGTCGTGATCACCGCCGCCATGTGCGAGCCGACCGGCCTCGGCGAATTCTTCCGTCGATTCCCGAACCGCAGCTACGACGTCGGCATCGCCGAACAGCACGCGCTGACCTCCGCCGCCGGATTGGCCTCGGGGGGAATGCATCCGGTCGTCGCCGTGTACGCCACGTTTCTCAATCGGGCGTTCGATCAGCTGTTGATGGACGTCGCGATGCACGAACTTCCCGTCACGGTGGTGCTTGACCGGGCCGGGATCACCGGTGACGACGGCGCGTCGCACAACGGCATGTGGGATCTGGCGATCCTCGGGGCTGTGCCCGGCCTGCGGATCGCGGCGCCGCGCGACGAACCGACGCTGCGGGCCGAGCTCGGCGAGGCCCTGGCGACACTCGGGCCGACCGTGGTGCGCTACCCGAAGACGCCGCTGGGGGCCGACCTGCCGGCCGTGCGGCGGGTCGGCGGGGTGGACGTGCTCAGCGAACCGGCCGCGGACGAGCACGTCGACGTCCTGGTCGTGGCTGTCGGGTCCATGGCCGGCGACGCCCTCGACGCCACGGCGACCGTGCGGCAGGCCGGTTACACGGTGCGGGTCGTCGACCCCCGGTGGGTGACGCCGGTCGATCCGGCCCTGCTGGAGCTGGCCGCCCGAGCCGACCTTGTGGTGACGATTGAGGACGGTTTGACGGTCGGCGGCGTCGGCTCTCGGATATCCCAGGCAATTCGGACAGTTGGGCTGGATGTCGCGTGTCGCGAAATCGGCATACCATCCACATTCCTCGCGCATGGGAAGGTAGCCGACGTACGGACAGCAGCCGGGCTGACCGTCCCGAACATGGGCAGGCGCATCGTTGAGTGGTCCGCGCTCGTTCAAAGGAGTAGCGACGCGAGCGGGGACGTCCCGGCCGCGCGCCATTCGGGTGGGCTGGACGGCGAATGAGCAGGACGGCCAGGGAGGCTGAGGTATGCGGATCCTCGTAGTTGAGGACGAAGTGCAACTCGCTGAGGCGGTGGGCCGCGGCCTGCGCCGAGAGGGCATGGCCGTCGACGTTGCCACCGACGGAGACGACGGCTACCGCAAGGCTGCCCTGACCCGATATGACGTCATTGTTCTCGATCGTGATCTTCCGGGCATGTCCGGCGACGAGATCTGTCGCCGGCTGTCCGACGAGGGCGTCCTGACCCGGGTGATGATGCTGACCGCGAGCGGAACGGTGGAGGACAAGGTGTCCGGGCTCGCTCTCGGCGCCGATGACTACCTCGCGAAGCCGTTCGCCTTCGCCGAACTGGTCGCCCGCGTGCGGGCACTCGGGCGGCGCACCACGCCGGCCGCACCGCCGGTGCTCTCGGCGGGCGACATCGAGCTGGATTCGGCCAAGCGCACGGTGAGCCGTAAGGGCGAGCTCATCGACCTCACTCGCAAGGAATTCGGCGTGCTCGAGACCCTGCTCATGGCGCAGGGAGCGGTGGTCAGCAGCGAGGAACTGCTCGACCGCGTGTGGGACGAGAACGCCGATCCCTTCACGACAACTGTGCGTGTCACCATGATGACCTTGCGCCGCAAGCTCGGCGAACCTGCCATCATCGACACTGTGGTGGGGTCCGGCTACCGCATCGACCCTGCCGCGATCGGTGAGGTGAACCGGGGCGAAGAAGGAGTTGGCAACGCTTCGTGAGGCTATTCCGCCCAACGCTGCGGATCCGTATGGCGTTGCTCTACGGCGGTCTGGTGCTTCTCGTCGGTGTCTCACTCCTGTTCACCTCGGTCGTCCTGCTCGATCGCTCCATCGCGCAGCTGCCCCTGTACAACAACAGCCACGGCAGGCTCACGATCAAGGATCAGGTAGGGCATGTCGTCTACTCCGGCGACCCCGTCACGTTGGTGCACAACGCGCAGACGAGCGCGGTGAACTATCTGCTGCACACCGGATTGATCTACTTCGGCATCATCGTGGTGATCGGCACCACCGGCGGCTACCTGCTCGCCAAGCAGGCCCTGCGCCCGATCGCCCGGCTCACCCAGACGGCCAAGCAGCTCTCGACCGAGACGCTCGACCAGCGGATCAACCTCGGCGGTCCCGACGATGAGCTGCGCGAGCTTGCTGACACGTTCGACGAGATGCTCGCCCGGCTGGACGCCGCTTTCGACAGCCAGCGGCTGTTCGTAGCCAACGCCAGCCACGAGCTGCGCACACCGCTGTCGGTGATCCGCACCGAGCTGGAGGTGACGCTGGCCGACCCCTACGCCGATGCGCAGGAGCTGCGCCGGATGGGTCAGGTCGTCGAGCAGGCTGCCGAGCGGGCGCAGCGGCTGGTGGCCTCGCTGCTCACGCTTGCCCGGCTACAGGCAGTGGGTCGCGGCGAGCTCGAGGTCATTGAGCCCGTCGACCTCAGCAGGCTGGTGCCATCCGTGCTCGAGGGCGTCGCCGCAGAGGCGCAGGACAAGAACGTCACGGTCGAGTCCGACGTCGAACCCGCGCTCACCGTCGGCGACCCCCGGCTGCTCGAGCGCCTCATCGGCAATCTGGTCGAGAACGCGATCAGGCACAACGTCCCCGGAGGCTGGCTACGGCTGACCACCGGCGAAACGTCCGAACGCGTGTGGTTGCACGTGTCCAACGGCGGAGCAGTGATCGCGGCGAGCGACGTCGACGCACTGTTCGAGCCGTTCCGCCGCGGCGGGAGACTGCGTACCTCGACTCGCGGCGCAGGGCTGGGGCTGGCGATCGTGCGTCTGATCGTCGAGGCCCACCACGGTCGGCTGCAGGCCGCCGCCCCGCCGTTCGGTGGCTTGGCGATCCGGATCGAGCTGCCCCGCCAGCAGCCGCAGCCCGGCTCGCGGACGCTCAGCGGCGCAGACCGCGCCGCCTGATCACGCGATCGGTCAGGGCAGCGACGCCACGCCTCGTTCGAGGAACCGGCGGCCGGTGACCGCCTCGCTGACCCCGGCCCGGTCGAGGTACGGGGTGATGCCGCCGAGGTGGAACGGCCAGCCGGCGCCGAGAATCATGCACAGGTCGATGTCCTGCGGTGCGGCAACGACACCCTCGTCGAGCATGATCCGGACTTCGTCGGCCAATGCCGCCAGCGCGCGTTCGCGAACCTGTTCGACCGAACTCGGCGAGTCACCCTGCACGAACAGCGCCTGGACGTCCGGGTCGATGTGCTGGCCGGTCTCGTCCCACGCGTAGATGCCGCCCTTGCCGGCCGCGACGAGACGCCGCGAGTTCTCGCTCACCGAGAAGCGACCAGGGAACGCCGCGTGCATCGTCTCGCTGACATGCAGTGCGACGGCCGGGCCGACGAGGGCCAGCAGCACGAACGGGCTCATCGGCAGACCGAGCGGTGCAAGCGCGGCGTCGGCGACCTCGATCGGCGTGCCCTCGTCGACGGTCGCGGTGACCTCGCCCAAGAACCGGGTGAGCAGGCGGTTGACGACGAATGCCGGAGCGTCCTTCACCAGCACCGACGACTTGCCGAGTTTCTTGCCGATGGCAAACGCGGTGGCGAGCGAGGCATCGTCGGTGCGCTCGGCGCGCACGATCTCGAGCAGCGGAAGCACAGCGACGGGGTTGAAGAAGTGGAACCCGACTACGCGCTCGGGGTGCGCGAGGTCGGCGGCCATCTCGGTGACCGACAGCGACGAAGTGTTCGTGAGCAGCAGCGCCTCGGGGCCGACATGCTCCTCGACCTCGGCGAACACCTGCTTCTTGATCTTGATCTCTTCGAAGACGGCCTCGATGACGACGTCTGCGTCGGCGAAGGCGTCCTTCGTGAGCGAACCACTTACCAAGGCCTTGAGGCGGTTCGCCTTGTCCGGGTTCAACCGCCCCTTGGCGAGCAGCTGGTCGATCTCGGCGTGGACGTAGCCGACACCCTTGTCCAGACGCTCTTGGTCGAGGTCGGTCATCACCACCGGCACCTCGAGGCGCCGGGCGAACAGCAGCGCAAGTTGGCTGGCCATCAGGCCGGCACCGACGACACCGACCTTGGTGACCGGCCGGGCCAACGCCTTGTCCGGCGCGCCGGCGGGTCGCTTCGCGCGCTTGTTCACCAGGTCGAAGGCGTAGAGGCTGCTGCGCAGCTCGTCACCCATGATCAGGTCGGCCAACGCGTCGTCCTCCGCAGCCGTTCCGGAGGTGAGGTCGGCGGTGCGGGCCATCGCGATGAGGTCGAGCGCGCGGTACGGGGCTGGAGCAGCACCATGGATCTTGCCGTCGGCGAACGCGCGCCCCGCGGCGATCGCCGAATCCCAGTCCGCGCCCGAATGGTCGGGGCGCGCGACCTGCGTCGAGCCGTCGAGCACGCCCGCGAGCCACGCCAGCGACTGCGGCACGAAGTCGGCATCGTCGAGGAGCAGGTCGACGACGCCGAGCTCAACCGCCTGCGCCGGGCTGAGCATCTTGTTCTGATTCATCGCGTTCTCGATGATCACCTTGACGGCGCCTTGGGGGCCGATCAGCCGTGGCAGCAACTGTGTGCCGCCCCAACCAGGGACCAGGCCGAGGAAGACCTCCGGGAAAGCGATCGCCGCGGCCTTCTTGGCCAGCGTGCGGTAATGGCAGTGCAGCGCCAGCTCGAGCCCGCCACCCATCACCGCACCGTTGACGAAAGCGAAGGTCGGGACCGCACTGTCGGTGAAGCGCCGGAACACGCGGTGCCCGAGGCGGCCGATCTCCAGCGCCTGCTCGCGGGTGTGGATCGACGGCACCCCGCTGATGTCCGCACCGACGGCGAAGATGAACGGCTTGCCCGTGACCGCGATCGCCGCGACGCGCGGTGCGTGTGCCTCGATCTGGTCCATCGCGTCGTCCAGCGAGGCCAGCCCGGCCGGCCCGAACGTCGACGGGCGGGTGTGGTCGAGGCCGTTCTCGAGAGTGATCAGCGCGACCTCGCCGGCGACGCCGGGAACATCGAGATAACGGACGAGGGCCGCGGTGACGACCTCGTCGGGCAGCGTTGCCGTGCTCATGCGTTGCTCCCTGTGTAGGCCGCGTGGTGCGGGTTCTCCCAGATGACGGTGCCTCCCTGGCCGATGCCGACGCACATCGCGGTGAGGCCGTAGCGCGCCTCGGGATGGTCGGCGAACTGGCGAGCGAGTTGCGTCATCAGCCGCACGCCCGACGATGCCAGCGGGTGGCCTATGGCGATCGCCCCGCCGTACGGGTTCACCCGCGGGTCGTCGTCGGCGATGCCGTAGTGGTCGAGGAACGCCAGCACCTGGACGGCGAAGGCCTCGTTGAGTTCGAACAGACCGATGTCGTCGATCGACAGTCCGGTGGCCCGCAATGCCTTCTCGGTGGAGGGGATCGGTCCGACACCCATCACCGACGGATCGACCCCGGCGAAGCCGTAGCCGACCAGGCGCATTCGCACCGGCAGGCCGAGTTCGGCCGCCGCGCCGGCGCTGGCCAGGATGCACGCAGTCGCGCCGTCGTTGAGACCTGCGGCGTTGCCTGCGGTGACCCGGCCGTGGGGGCGGAATGGTGTCTTCAGGGCGGCGAGTTCCTCGACGGTCGTGCCAGGTCGGGGAGGTTCGTCCTTCGTCGCCAGCCCCCATCCGTTCGCCTGCGAGCGGGTGAGCATCGGCACGAGATCGGGTTCGATCTTGCCGTCGGCGTAGGCCTTCGCGAGTTTGGCCTGGCTGGCCGCGGCGTAGGCGTCAGCGCGCTGCTTGGTCAGGTGCGGGAAGCGGTCGTGCAGGTTCTCGGCCGTCATGCCCATGTTCAGGGCGGACGGGTCGACCAGCTTTTCGGAGACGAAGCGCGGGTTCGGGTCGACGCCCTCACCCATCGGGTGCCGCCCCATGTGCTCGACCCCGCCGGCAATGGCCACGTCGTATGCGCCGAAGGCGATGCCGCCGGACACGGTGGTGACGGCTGTCATCGCGCCCGCACACATGCGGTCGATCGAATAGCCGGGGACGGTCGTCGGCAGCCCGGCCAGGATGCCGGCGACCCGGCCGAGGGTGAGGCCCTGGTCGCCGATCTGCGTCGTCGCGGCGATCGCGACCTCGTCGATCCGCTCGGGCGGCAGCTCCGGATGACGGCGCAGCAGCTCGCGGATGACGGTGACGATCAGGTCGTCGGCCCTGGTCTCGGCGTAGATGCCCTTGGCGCCGGCTTTGCCGAACGGGGTACGGGCCCCATCGACGAACACGACGTCGCGCAGGGAAGCAGGCACGGGGAGCTCCTCGCTCGTTACTGGCGGGTAACTTAGCCTACCGCCGGCGCCGCAGAGCGTGGTGGTCAGGTGAGGGCGGCCACAAGTGCCTCGGCGGTGAGCGCGATCTGCCAGGGGCGGGCCCCGGCCCGAGCAAGCTGGGCGCCGACGCTCGCCGCGGTCACGGGCACCGGCGGCTGCCACGCCAGTCGCCGGACCGCATCGGAGGCGAGCAGGTTCTGGGCAAGCACCTGATGGGCTGCGGCGATCTCGGTCACCGAGGCGCGGACGGCCGCCAGGCGGGCCGCTGCCTCAGGATCACGGTCGCGCCACCGTGCCGACGGCGGGATCGAGTCGGCCAGACTGACGGTGATCGGCGGCAGTTCTGTGTCGGGCACGGCCCGGCCGCGCTCTATGGCCGCGAACCACCGGGAAAGCTGGCGTCGCTGGCGGCTACCCCCGAAGATCGGCAGCGCCGCCAACTGTGCCGGCGCCTTCGGCTCGGCGCGGGCGGCATCGACGATGGCCGCGTCAGGCAGGGTGCGGCCGGGAGCGACGTCGCGCTCGGCCGCGTACCCGTCACGTGCCTCCCAGAGGGCCTGAACGAGGGCGAGTTGCCGGCGCGAACGAATGCGGTGGATACCGGACGTGCGGCGCCAGGGGTCGACGCGCGGTGGGGATGGCGGGGCCTCGCGCACCGCCTCGAACTCCTGCTCCGCCCAGCCGAGCTTGCCCGCGTCGTCGAGGGTACGGGCGAGCACGTCCCGGAGCGGGATCAACAGCTCGACGTCGAGGGCCGCGTACACGAGCCAGTCGTGCGGCAGCGGACGGGTACTCCAGTCGGCTGCCGAGTGCCCCTTCTCGAGCCGCACACCGAGGTGCTGCTCGACCATCGTGCCGAGGGCTACCCTTTCGTCGCCCAGGAGTCGTCCGGCCAGCTCGGTGTCGAACAACCGGTGCGGCCGCAACCCGATCTCGGCGAGGCAGGGAAGGTCCTGGTTCGCGGCGTGCAGGATCCATTCCGCGTCACCGATCGCGTCGGCGAGAGGGCTGAGATCGGGGACCTCGATCGGGTCGATGAGTGCGGTGCCGACCCCGGTGCGGCGCAGCTGGACGAGGTAGGCGCGCTGGCTGTACCGGTAGCCCGAGGCGCGCTCGGCGTCGACGGCGACGGGCCCGGTGCCGAGCCGCATGCGAGCGGCGAGCTCGGCCAGTGCCGCGCTCGTGACGATGGGCTCGGGAACGCCCTCGGCAGGTTCGCGCAGCAACGGCGCCTCGGGGGCCGCCTCCGCGCCGGGGTCTTCGGGTTCCTGCCCGTCCGGATCGCTCACGCGCCAGGAGTCAACAGGGTGACACCCTCGGGCGGCAACCCGGCCGCCGCGCAGATCATGTCGACGAAGGCGTGTAGGTGCGGGGCGAGATCAGCTGTGTCGGCCGTCCACGATGCGCGCAGCTCGAGTTCGATCGTGGTGCGTGGCCCGGCGATGTCGCCGAAGCGTGTAGAGGTGGTCTGGGTGACCGTTCCCCCGGCGGCGCGGTAGGCGGCATGCCGGTCGTCGAGCGCACCGGTGAGCCAGCTCCAGCCGACGGCGGGCAGCATCGGATCGACGCCCATCTGCGAGTCGAGCTCGGCGGAGGCGTAGGCGACCAACCGGAGCACGCCTTCCCACGCATCGACCCCGTCCGGGTCGTGCAGCAGCACCAGGCGGCCGGTGGCCAGTTCAGTACCGTCCGGGACGCGGACGTCCGCCGAGATCGCGTAACTCCACGGCGCCAGCCGCTGTGGGGGGCGCAGCGGTTCGACGTGGACCTCGGGGCGGACGCGGGTGCTCGTCAGGCTCGAGACGGCCTGCCGGAAGACGTCAGGGCTTGCCGCGTCGGCATCCTCCGACGGCGCAGGCTGGGGATCGTCGTCCACGTCGCTCACCTGACGGAGTGGTTGGAGTGGGGACACGGGAGCGTACTCGTGCTCAGGCGGCTCGCCGACCCGGATGCGAGGAATGCTGCTGCGTGGACCGGGCCGTGAGCGGGTCGACGAACAGGGCCGTGCCACAGGTTGCGCACGCACGATCAGGGCAGTGCTCGCCATGACCGTCGCTACAGGGCGGTGTCTCGACAAGGCTGACCTTCGCGCACACGGGACAGTGCAGGAACAGCTCGGCGAACATGGCTTACCCCCTCGCGTCGCACCCGTCGATTCGCCCCTGCGATCGACGTTCCTACGCTGGCATGGGGCACCGACAATTCCCCGAAGGCGCGCCGTCGGCAGCGGGCGACATGCAACGATGGTGGTGATGTCCATCCCTGAAACGTCCGTTCCGCCGGGCCTCGACGCCGCCGGAGCCGGCGATTCCCTGCTCGTCCGAGCGGCGTCCGGCCGTCCGGGGCTGCGCCCGCCGGTGTGGTTCATGCGCCAGGCAGGACGATCGCTGCCGGAGTACCGGGCGCTACGCGCAGGCAACGCGATGTTGGAGGCCTGCCGCACGCCGGAGTTGATCACCGAGATCACGCTGCAGCCGGTGCGACGCCATGGGGTCGACGCGGCGATCTTCTTCTCCGACATCGTCGTGCCGCTGGTGGCCGTGGGCGTCGGCGTCGACATCGTCCCCGGCGTCGGACCCGTCATCGACGAGCCCATCCGGTCTGCCGACGATCTTCGCCGGCTCCGTGCACTGGAACCCGGCGACGTCGGATTCGTCACCACCGCGGTGCGCGAACTGGTGGCGACCCTGGGGGATACGCCGCTGATCGGCTTCGCAGGTGCGCCGTTCACGCTCGCGAGCTACCTCGTCGAGGGCGGCCCGTCCAAAGATCACGCCCGCACCAAGGCGTTCATGTACGGCAGCCCCGAACTCTGGCACGACCTGCTCGCACGCCTCGCGGTGATCTCGCGTGCGTTCCTGCAGGTGCAGATCGACGCGGGGGCGGCCGCGGTGCAGCTGTTCGACTCGTGGGCGGGTGCGCTGTCCCGTGCCGACTACGAGACGTTCGCCGCGCCGCACAGCCGGGCGGTGCTCGAGCCGCTCGCGAAGGACGGACGGCCGCGCATCCACTTCGGAGTGGGCACCGGTGAGCTGCTGGCGTCGATGCGTGCGGTCGGCGCCGACGTCGTGGGGGTCGACTGGCGGGTGCCGCTCACCGAGGCGGCGACACGGCTCGGCCCCGGTGCAGTCGTGCAAGGCAATCTCGACCCCGCGGTGTTGCTGGCCGAGTGGCCGGTAATCGAGCGGGAGGTGCGGCGGGTGGTCGCCGATGGGCGTGCGGCCGACGGGCACATCTTCAATCTGGGGCACGGCGTCCTGCCCGACACCGATCCGGGCGTGCTCACCCGCGTGGTCGAGTTGGTGCATTCGCTGTGAGTGTCGTCGCCGTCGTCGGCGGCGGCATCTCCGGGCTGGCGGCCGCCTGGCAGCTGGCCGACGAGCTGCCCGGCGTCGATGTCATCGTGCTCGAGGCGGCAGATCGCCTCGGCGGCAAGCTCGCGGTCGGTTCGGTGGCCGGTGTCCAGGTCGACGTCGGAGCCGAGGCCCTGCTGGCGCGCCGGCCGGAAGGCCTCGACCTGATCGGATCGGCCGGTCGGGCCGCTGCGCTGATCACCCCGACGACGCTGTCCGCGCAGCTGCGCGTCGGGGGAGCTCGTGTGGCGCTGCCCGCGAAGACGATGTTCGGCATTCCGAGCGATCTCGAGGCCGCCCGCGTGTCTGGTGCGCTGAGCCACGCGGCCCTTGCGCGCATTGCGGCCGAGCCGGATGCGACACCGCTGCCACCACTCGCCGACGACGTCGCCGTCGGTGCGCTGGTGCGCGAGCGGCTGGGTAACGAGATCGCCGACCGCCTCGTCGAGCCATTGCTCGGCGGTGTCTACGCCGGCCGTGCCGACGCGCTGTCGCTGCGCGCGACGATGCCTGCACTCGCCGAGCGGTTGACGCGGGAGGGCGGCTCGCTGGTTGCTGCAGCACATTCGGTCACAGATGTCGGCACCCGCGGGCCGTCGGTAGATCCGATGTTCGTGTCATTGACGGGCGGCCTCGGCACGCTGCCCGGCCGGCTGGCTGACGCCGGGCATTTCTCGGTGCTCACAGGGACAACCGTGCGGGCGATCCGGCGCACGCCCGATGGTTT
>DASYGT010000014.1:0-6008 GCA_035999365.1 Jatrophihabitantaceae bacterium | reverse complement strand
CGTCGAGCAGCCGGTGTTGCCGAGCCCGACCGCCGCAGTTCCGCAGTAGTCGTGGAAAGCGAAGCCCAGGTGGGCGTCGGCGATGGGGCGCAGGTTCGTCCCGTCGAAGTTCGAGAACAGCACGTTCGGCTCAACCCAGATCGTCGTCGTCGGATCGACGGTGCGGATCGCGTTGCGCACCCGCACGTAGAACTTGGTCAGGAAGGCGTCGAAGAGCGGGCAACCGACCTTCGGTACGGCGCACGGTTGGTACAGCGTCCCGGGCCACGGCTCGTTCATCAGCTCATAGCCCAGGACGCCCGGCTCGGTGTGCAACGTCGCCGCGACGTGCTCCCATGCGTGGGCGTAGTGGTCCTGCAGGCCGACGCCGTCCGGAGCCTTCGCATTGAGCCAGAACCGGTCCCAAGCGTGGTCCTCGGCGAGGTTGCCGAAGTAGTTCCAGGGGAAGCCGAGCGATGGGTTCGGCAAGGAGGTGGTCTGCACCGCCCATGCCGGCGCGCCCTCGCCCTGGAACTGCTCGTTGAACAGATCCTGGTGGAAGTCGAGCAGCGACACGATGCCGTGCGCCGCAAGGGTCTGCACCGTCTGCCTGATGTCGGCGAGATAGGCATCGTCGAAGACGCCCGGCTGCGGTTCGACGGCTGCCCAGATCACGCCGACACGCATCGCGTTGAACCCGTTCGTCTGCAGGAACGCAGCGTCGTCGTCGCTGAAACCGGACGCCGACGGTTCGTAGGGCGGCACCTTGAACACCTCGTTCAACCCGTGCAGCACCACGGCGCGCCCCTGTGCGTCGGTAAGCCAGGTGCCCGTGTTCGTCAGCGTGGGAACCGCCGGGGGCGCCGGCACGGCGGGCGCGGCGCCGCTGCCCACGAGCGTCCCCACCGCAAGCGCCGCGACCGAGACGACCGCCATTGCCGCCGCGATGCGGCCGGCACGTCGAGAACTCATCGAGTGTCCATTTCTTGGGTCGTGGCCGCTGCGCCCGCGCGCAGGGCAAATTTCGCTGCAGTGCGACGACGTCCGGGGATCGAGCAGGGTGCCGTGCGCCGGATCTCGTGGAGCAGCCGGTGCATCAGGGCGGACGCGTCCTCACCGTCATGCACACCGCCGCCCTCGGGGCGGAAGAACTCGACCGCGATTGTCGGCCGTTTCGGTAACCGGACGACGTCGGTCGCGCCGGTGACCCGCGCGCAGACGATAGTGGCGTCGGGCACCGCGATCGCCAGCCGACCGGCACCGCTGCGGGCACGCAATGGCGTTCCGAGTGAGCGGGTGCCTTCCGGGAAGACGCCGATGCAGGCACCGGCGGCCAGTGCCGCGCGCGCGGTATCGACAGCCGCCTCGTTCGTCGAGCCGCGCTCGATCGGGATGTGCCCCATCGAGTCCATCAGCCGCCCGATGACCCCGACCTTCCACAGTGTCGACTTCGCCAGCGCCCGGATCTGACGGCGCGGCCGTGCGGCCACGGCGATGGCGATCGGGTCCCAGTAGCTGTCGTGGTTCGCCACGACGAGGGTGGGTCCCGAGGTCGGCAGTGCCTCGAGGCCGGAGACAGTCAGCCGGGACCATCGCATGATCGGTGTTCCGACGATCATCACGGCGCGGTATGCGGGTGTCATCGGCACGGCCTGTGCTGGGGTTCGGCCATGACGGTCCATGCCGCGAATGATGTCGCAATTCCCCGTGGCGCGCCCGTCGGTGGGCCGCTGCGCACCTGGTCGGGGCACGAGGAAAAACCCGGTAGACTGGACGAAGCCGGCGGGCACCGATTGCCCGCAGTTCGGCTTCATGAGATGCGCTGAGCGCGTCGGGCTCGTACCAGAACCGCCTCCAGCGGATTGCCGGGACGTGCCACTGTCCCGAAGGATCATCTGTTGTCCAGTTCTACCGTGCCCTCCGTCGTGCCCTCCTCATCCGACTCCCTCCCCGGCTTCGCAGCTCTCGGGCTGCCCGCACCACTCGTCGACGCCCTGCGTCGTTCTGGGATCGAACGTCCGTTCCCGATCCAGGCCGCGACCATTCCTGACGTGCTGTCCGGCCGCGACCTGTTGGGGCGCGCAGCCACCGGCTCGGGCAAGACGCTCGCCTTCGGCCTGCCGATGATTGCCGGGATGCGCGGTGCTCGCGCCGCGTCCCGCCGTCCCCGCGGCCTCGTGCTCGTCCCCACCCGCGAACTGGCGATCCAGGTTGCCGACACGATCACCCCCCTCGCCCGGGCGTGCGGCATCTCCGTGCAGGTCGTGGCCGGTGGCTTGCCGATGAACAAGCAGATCAACGCACTGCACAACGGTGTCGACATCCTCGTGGCGACGCCCGGACGTCTCGTAGACCTGATCGAGCGACGCGCCTGCGATCTGCGCGAGGTCAGCGTGTCCGTCCTCGACGAGGCCGACCACATGTGCGACCTCGGCTTCCTGCCGGTCGTCCGACAGCTTCTCGACATGACGCCCCGCAACTGCCAGCGGCTGCTCTTCTCGGCCACCCTGGACAACGACGTCAACTCACTCGTGTCGAAGTACCTCACCAATCCGGCGCGACACGCGCTGTCCACCGGTGTGGCCTCCATCGACACGATGAGCCATCACGTATTTCGGGTGTCGTTCGAGAAGAAGTTCGACCTGGTCGCCTCGATCGCCGCGCGTGAAGGGCGCACGATCTGCTTCGTGCGCACCAAGCACGGCGCCGACCGGGTGGCCCGCAATCTGAGCCGCGCGGGCGTAGGCGCGGGAGCGCTGCACGGCGGGCGTACCCAGGCGCAGCGCAACAAGGCGCTGGCCGCCTTCCGTGACGGATCCGTGCCGGTGCTGGTGGCTACCGACGTCGCCGCTCGCGGCATTCACGTCGACGACGTCTCCCTTGTGCTGCACGTCGACCCGCCGCAGGACGGCAAGGACTATCTGCACCGTTCCGGGCGCACCGCGCGCGCCGGCGAGAGCGGCGTGATCGTGCTGCTGACAACGCCTGCGGAGGAGCGTTCGGTCAAGAAGATGCTCGCCGCAGCGGGTGTACGCCCCGAGCAGCGTGACGCCGTCGCGGGCGACCCCGCCGTCGCCGCGCTCACCGGCGCCCGCGCGCCGAGCGGCGTGCCCCTGGCGCAGCCGCATTCGCGTCCGGCCGCGGCTCCGCACCGCGGGCGTCCGGCCCACCGGCCCCGTTCTGCGTCGGGTGGCCCGGCATCCGCGTCACGCCCGCGTCCCGGTGCAGGGCGTCCGCGCCGGCCCCGCAGCCGCTGAAAGATCGAGGCATTCCGATGGCATCCGTACTGGCTCCCCAGACGGCGCGGCGCGAGGATCTGCGCAACGTCGCGATCGTCGCGCACGTCGACCACGGCAAGACGACCCTCGTCGACGCGATGCTCTGGCAGTCCGGAGCGTTCACCGCACACCAGGCCGATACCGGCGAGGTGAACGAGCGGGTCATGGACTCCAATGACCTCGAGCGTGAAAAGGGCATCACGATCCTCGCCAAGAACACGGCGGTCGATCATGTGATGCCCGACGGCCACCAGGTCACGATCAACATCATCGACACTCCGGGCCACGCAGATTTCGGCGGTGAGGTCGAACGCGGCCTGTCGATGGTCGACGGCGTGCTGCTGCTCGTCGATGCTTCCGAGGGCCCCCTCCCGCAGACGCGGTTCGTGCTGCGCAAGGCCCTCGAGGCGAAGATGCCTGTGGTGCTCGTGATCAACAAGGTCGACCGGCCCGATGCCCGCATCGCCGAAGTCGTCGATGAGACCTACGAGCTCTTCCTCGATCTCGATGCAGACGAGCACCAGATCGAGTTCCCGATCGTGTACGCCTCCGCCAAGGCGGGACGCGCATCGCTGAAGCGCCCCGAAGACGGCGCGATGCCGGAGGAGCAGAACCTGCAGCCGCTGTTCGAGACCATTCTCGAGGCGATCCCGGCACCGAGCTTCGAGGAAGGCGCACCTCTGCAGGCTCACGTCACGAACCTTGACGCGTCGCCCTATCTCGGCCGCCTGGCGCTGTGCCGGGTGCACAACGGCACGATCCGCAAGGGCCAGCAGGCGGCCTGGTGCCGTGCCGACGGAACCATCGAGCGCGTCAAGATCACCGAGCTACTGCTGACGCGCGCACTCGACCGCTTTCCCGCAGAATCAGCCGGACCGGGCGACATCATCGCGATCGCCGGGATCCCGGAGATCACCATCGGCGAGACGCTCGCTGACCCTGACGATCCGCGGCCGTTACCGGTCATCACGATCGACGAGCCCTCGATCTCCATGACCATCGGCATCAACACCGCGCCCCTGGCGGGTGGGTCCGGGTCGAAGCTGACGGCGCGCCAGGTGCTGAGCCGTCTCGAAGCCGAACTCGTCGGCAACGTCTCCATCCGCGTCCTGCCCACCGAGCGACCCGACACGTGGGAAGTGCAGGGGCGCGGCGAACTGCAGCTGGCGATCCTCGTCGAGATCATGCGGCGGGAAGGCTTCGAGATCACGGTCGGCAAGCCGCAGGTGGTCACCCGTACCGTCGACGGCAAGCTGCACGAGCCCGTCGAGAGCCTGACGATCGACGTGCCCTCGGACTACCAGGGCGTGGTCATCCAGCTGCTCGCGCTGCGCAAGGGCCGGCTGGCGCAGATGGTCGACCACGGCACCGGCTGGATCCGCATGGAATACCTCGTGCCGGCGCGCGGTCTGATCGGCTTCCGCACCGAATTCCTCACCGAGACGCGCGGCACCGGGTTGCTGCATCACATCCACAACGGATACGAGCCGTGGGCGGGTGACATCCGCACCAGGCCGTCCGGCTCGCTCGTCGCCGATCGGCGCGGCGCCACGACGGGCTTCGCCCTCGCCAACCTGCAGGAGCGCGGGACGATGTTCGTCGGTCCCGGTACCGAGGTCTACGAGGGAATGATCGTCGGCGAGAACTCCCGCGCCGACGACCTCGATGTGAACCCCACGAAGGAGAAGAAGCTCACCAACATGCGGCAGTCGTCGGGCGACGTGCTGATTCCGCTGATCCCGCACCGGGTGCTCTCACTCGAGCAGGCGTTGGAATTCTGCCGTGACGACGAATGCGTCGAGGTGACCCCGGCGCACATCCGCATCCGCAAGGTCGTCCTCGCCGGGCAGGATCGCGAGAAGCTGCGCGGCCGGCGGTCCCGGCAGCAACAGAACTAGCGCCAGGTCAGCGGCCGACGGCCTTGGCCAGCTGAGCCTTGTTCATCGACGACCGCCCACTGACGTTCTTGCGTCGCGCCTCTGCGTACAGCTGGTCATAGGTTCGCCCACCCGAGCCTGAGTGCGACCGTAGGCCGCCGCGGCGCGAGGAGGAGATGTCGTCCGTCGACGTCCGGCTCGACTGCTTGGCCTCGCCTGCGCGCGCACGTTCCTTGTTGACGGTGCGGGCCGCGATCTGCTTCGCCGTCTTCTTGCTGCGGCCCCGCTTCTCCAATCCTTCCTCGATGTGCTCGTACTGACGCTCTCGCTTGGCGCTCCACGCTTGCTGTGGCATACCAATGCACTACCCGCGACGCCAGCGGGGCAAACTGGCCGGATGCCTTCGATCGACCCGCTCGTGCAGAGAATGCGCGGGTTCGGCACGACCGTGTTCGCCGAGATGTCCGCGCTGGCGCTGCAGACCGGCAGCGTGAACCTCGGTCAGGGATTTCCTGACACGGACGGTCCGCCGCAACTGCTTGCCGACGCGGTCGCGGCGATCGAGGGCGGCGCGAACCAGTACCCGCCCGGCCCAGGGATTCTGGCACTGCGGCAGGCCGTCGCCGCGCATCAGCGCCGCATGTACGGCCTGGAGTTCGACGTTGACACCGAGGTACTCGTCACGGCAGGTGCAACCGAGGCGATCGCGGCGAGCGTGCTTGCGCTCTGCGAACCCGGCCGGGAGGTGGTGATGTTCGAGCCGTACTACGACTCCTACGCCGCGTCGGTGGCTCTGGCAGGCGGCCGGCGCCGCACGGTGACCTTGCGCCGCGACGGCCAGCAATGGCGCTTCGACCCCGGCGAGTTCGCGAAT
>DASYGT010000001.1:0-1642 GCA_035999365.1 Jatrophihabitantaceae bacterium | reverse complement strand
CGGTCCTTCGCTGCTCGGTGTACGAGCTGCGCCAGTACACGTTGCGCCCAGGCACGAGGGACGCGTTCGTCGCCCTGTTCGATGCCGCGTTCGTCGAGTCCCAGGAGGAGGCAGGCATGCTCCTCCTCGGCCAGTTCACCGATCTCGACCGGCCCGACATGTTCGTCTGGCTCCGCGGCTTCAGCGACATGACCAGTCGTCGCGCCGCGCTGGAGACCTTCTACAGCGGTCCGGTGTGGGCTGCGCATCGGGAGATGGCCAACGCCATGATGCTGGACTCGGATGACGTGCTTCTGCTCAAGCCCGCGGGTGGTGCTCCCATCGAGACCCACCTGCGGCATCGCGCGTCCGGAGGTGCCACCGCGCCGCCGACCTCGAAGATCACCGTGGACATCCGTCCGATGCCGACCGAAGCGGACGGCGCGCCGCTCGACGACTCCCGGGAACAACTCACCCGCGACGGTGGCGTCCTGCTCGGGCAACTGCGGACCGAGCGTGCAGCCAATTCGTTCCCGCAGCTGCCGATCAGAGAAGACGTGCACGTGCTGGTGACCATCGCCCGCGGACACCGGGCGGACGGAACGCCGCGCGACGATCAGCGCGAGCAGCTGCGTCTCGTCCCGACCAGCCGTTCGGCGCTGCGATGAGCGACGACACACGACGAGGGCCGACGCCCCAACCCGACGAATCCGACGGCCGGCACGACTTCGACTTCATCTTCGGCAGCTGGCGGGTGCACAACCGCAAGTTGCGCAACGCCGCACACCGGGGCTGCACCGATTGGATCGACTTCGATTCGAGGTCTCACGCCGAGCCGATCCTGGGTGGGCTGGCACATACCGATCGGATTGTCTGCGGACCGGGGTCGCCGCACGGTGATTGGGAAGGCTTCACCCTGCGGCAGTTCGATCCGGCCCGGCGGCTGTGGCAGATCTGGTGGGCGTCGACGAAGGCGCCCGGCAGGCTCGATCCGCCGCTGTCGGGGCGCTTCGACGCCGGCATCGGCAACTTCCTGGGCGACGATGTCCTGGACGGACGACCGATCAAGGTTCGGTTCGAGTGGACGACGCCAGATCGTGATCGCGCGCGCTGGAGCCAGGCCTTCTCCTGGGACGACGGGCGAACCTGGCAGCTCAACTGGATCATGGAGTTCACCAGGGAGGCCGCCGGAACGCCGTAGGGGTGGTTGGCCTTCTCAGCCCCGGTGACGTCCGCTAGCCGATGGTGTGCGTGGCGATCAGCACGACGAGCGTGATCACCGCGGCGGCGCCGAGCGCGAGCAGCGCCCACACCCACCAGGACACCGACTGCTCGGGCGCGGTGACAACCGGCTCGGGCGGCGCGACGTAGACCGGCGCGGGCGGCACGGGTGTCTCGACCGGATGCATCGGACGGTGGCAGCGGATACACGTCTGCGCCGAGAGCGCGTTCGGCTCGGAGCAGAACGGACAGGGCTGCGACGCGATCGTCGCCCGCCCGGCCTGACCGGGCAGGCGCCGCAGCGACTCGTCGGCGGACTCGGACGGGTCGCGGTAGACCTTCGTCGGCGTCCAGAACAGCGGGAAGTCGCACGTGCGGCAGAAGTCGACGGACTCGCGGCGGTTCACCGTGACCTGGGCGATGGTCCCGCACTCAGGGCAGG
>DASYGT010000051.1:0-11921 GCA_035999365.1 Jatrophihabitantaceae bacterium | reverse complement strand
ATGGGGATGTCCGCGGAGATCAGCAGGCCGTAGAGCCGTTCCAGCTCGGCATCGCGACCCTTCAACTCGTCGACGAGCCGATCGAGCAGTTCGTCGGTCTCAGCGAAGCGGTAGCCCCGCAACGACACCGGCAACCGCAGCTCGGCGATGTCTGTCGCCGAGAGTTTGCGCTCCGGTGGCAGCGTCCAGGCCGGCTCGTCGCGCAACGGCGGGGCGATCTGCTCGCCGGCAGGAAGAAAACGCGCCGCGAGCAGGAACAGCGCGCCCATGAGACCGATGGCCAGCAGGCCGTACAACGCCAGCGTCAGCACCCGTCGATCGTGTCATGCCCGGCGGTCTGACACTGTGATCGGGTGATGTTGCGGCTCAGGGATCGCCTGTTCGCGCCCGGCGAGCACGCCGTGATGGCCATTGTGAACCGCACGCCGGATTCCTTCTACGACGGCGGCGCGAACGTCGACTTCGGCGATGCCCTCTCAGCTGTCGCGCGGGCCGTCGACGCCGGCGCCGACCTGGTCGACATCGGCGGCGTCCGGGCGGGATACGGCCCGGAGGTCGATGCGGCCGAGGAAATGCACCGGGTGCTCCCCCTCGTCGAGGCTGTCCGGGCGCAGTTCCCGGAGCTGCCGATCAGCGTCGACACCTGGCGCGCCGAGGTCGCCCGCGAGGTAGTGGCCGCGGGCGCCGACCTCATCAACGACACCTGGGCCGGCGCCGACCCGGGTCTCGTGGACGTGGCCGCCGCCACCGGCGCCGCGGTCGTGTGCAGCCATACCGGCGGACTGGGCCCGCGCACCGATCCCCATCGCGTTGCCTACGACGACGTCCTCGCCGACGTGCTTCGCACGGTGACGCAAGGGGCCGAGCGCGCGGTGTCGGCCGGCGTTCGCCGCGACGGGGTGCTGATCGACCCAACGCACGATTTCGGCAAGAACACCCGCCACTCGCTGGAGCTGACCCGCCGCCTCGACGAGCTGGTCGCGACGGGGTGGCCCGTACTCGTCGCCCTGTCCCGCAAGGACTTCATCGGTGAGACGCTCGACCTGCCCGCATCCGAGCGGCTCGAAGGCACGCTCGCGGCGACCGCCGTGTCCGCCTGGCACGGCGCACGGGTCTTCCGCACCCACGACGTGCTGGCGACGCGCCGCGTACTCGACATGGTCGCCTCGATTCGCGGCGACCGGCAGCCGAAGGTCGGGCGACGCGGACTCGCCTGACCATTCGGATTGATCACAGTGGTGACGCGGCGGACGCCGGCACATGGTGAACTGTCGCCATGACAGCGAACGTCCTCCGCGAACGCCTTGCCGAAGGCATCGAGGTGCTCCGGCTGAACCGCCCCGCGAAGCGCAACGCGCTCGACACCGCGACGCTGACGCAGCTGCTCGCCGCCCTTGACCATCTCGCCGCCGACACCGGATTGCGGGCTTTGATCATCTCGACCACTGACATGCAGGCACTGTGTGCGGGGGCCGACGTCAGTGAGGCGCTCGACACCGCCGGCGGAATCGAGCGAATGGCCTTGTTCTGCCGGCTCTACGCGGCGATCGAGGCGTTTCCCGCACCGACGATCGCGGTGTGTGTGGGCAACTGCGTCGGCGCCGGCGCCGAGATCGCCGCCGGGTGCGACCTGCGCGTCGGCGGCGACAACCTGAAGTTGGCGTGGGCAGGCGCACGACTCGGCGTGCCCGTCGGTCCGGCGAGGCTCGCCCAGCTGATCGGCGTCTCACGCGCCAAGGAGTTGCTCTTCACAGGCCGCGTGGTCGGTACGGCCGAAGCCCTGGAGATCGGATTCATGCACCGCACCTCGCCGGTTCAACGCGCCGAGTCCGACGCGATCGAACTCGCCGGCGCGATCGCCGCGCAATCGGTGGACGGACTCCGCGTGATCAAGCAGATGTTCCGTGATCTGGACGGCACGTCTGAACGGGTCGCGCACGAGAACGAGTTGCTGATGCAATTCCAGCGACACGGCAGCGGAATCCCGACCAGCCGCTGATCGTCACGGCAGGAGCGCGAGCGCCTCGTCGACCGTCGTCACGCGCTGCAATGCATCGAGAGCGGTTCGGCGCACAAATCCCTTTGCTTCCAGGACATCCAGATAGTCCCAGAGCGGCCCGTAGAAGCCGTCCGCGTCGAGAACGATCACTGGCTTGTCGTGCATGCCCAGCGACAGCGACGTCCACACCTCGAAAAGCTCCTCGAACGTGCCGATGCCGCCCGGCAACGCCACGAACGCGTCCGAACGCTCGTCCATGACTCGTTTTCGCTCACGCATCGTCTCGACGACGACCAATTCATCGGCGTCGGTGTCCGCTACCTCGTACGGGATGAGGTGCTCAGGGATCACGCCGACCGTGTACGCGCCGCCCGCCCGCGCGGCCTTCGCAACGGCGCCCATCATCGACACCCGGCCGCCACCGGACACGAGGGAATGACCAGCCCCAGCGAGGCGCGCCCCGAAGTTTTCTGCGAGCTCCAGGTACGCGGGGTCGATCTGATCGGACGAGGCGCAATAGACGCAGACAGCGGCCATCACGCGCCCTGCTGGTCGACGCTCTCCGCGAGATCCTTCGCGGCGCGCTGTTCGGCCTGCTCCTGTTCGGAGCGCAGCCGCGCCGAGTCGAGGATGATCGTCACCACCTCATCGACGTCGTCGGTGAGGTGCATCAGTTCGACGTCCGCGGCGCCGATCTTGTGTCCGGTGAGAACGGTGGAGCGGATCCAGTCGATCAACCCCTGCCAGTACTGCGTCCCGAACAGGATGACGGGAAACCGGGTGACCTTACGGGTCTGCACGAGCGTCAACGCCTCGAACATCTCATCGAGGGTTCCGAAGCCTCCGGGCATGATCACGAAGGCCTGTGCGTATTTCACGAACATCGTCTTGCGGGCGAAGAAGTACCGGAAGTTGATGCCGAGATCCACCCAGTCGTTGAGCTTCTGCTCGAACGGCAACTCGATGCCCAAACCGACCGAGACGCCGCCTGCCTCGGACGCGCCCCGATTGACGGCCTCCATCGTTCCAGGGCCGCCGCCGGTGATCACCGCGTACCCGGCGCCTGCGAGCGCCCCACCCAGGCGCCTTGCGGCGTCATACTCGGGGTGCTCACGCGGCGTCCGTGCCGAGCCGAACACCGACACCGCGGACGGCAGTTCCGCGAGCAGCCCGAAGCCTTCGACGAACTCGCTCTGGATGCGCAGCACCCGCCACGGATCGGTGTGCACCCAATCGCTCGTCCCGCGGGAATCGAGCAACCGCTGATCGGTCGTTCCGGCCTGGATCTGCGCCCGGCGCAACAGCACCGGCCCGCGCTGCACCTCGGTTCGCTGCTCCCCTTCGCTCATGGCGACGACGTTAGCCGCCGCGTCGCACGGCCCGCGGACCGGACGACCTCAGACCGGTTCGAGGCTCGCGGAAGCTCCATCGGGGATCTCGACCACGATCTGATCACCCGCTCGGACGACGCCACTGGTCAGCACGATGCCCATCACGCCCGCCAGCCGGATCAGGGAGCCGTCGGCAGCGCGGTCAAGGACGGCTGCCATCAACCCGGCCTGGTGAGCATCGAGTTGGACACACGGGTTGCGCAGGCCGGTCACTTCGACGACGGCCTGCGGCCCGAGCCGCAACCGCGCGCCCGCCGGAAGCGCGAGCAGGTCGAGCCCGCGCGTGGTGATGTTCTCACCGATCGTGCCTCCCTCGACCTCGAATCCACGGGTGCGCAGTGCGTCGTGCAGTTCGGCGTGGACCAGATGTACCTGGCGCAGATTCGGTTGGGTCGGGTCGCGCCGCACTCGGGACAGGTGCTGCACGGTTGCGCCGCAGTGCGCATCGCCCTCGACACCGAGCCCGGCAAGCAGGGTGATCTCATCGACGGCCGGCTTGCTGAACCGGTGCCGGTCGTCACGATGGACGGCATCGACGCGGCCGCTCATGACAGGAATCGAGCCAGCGCGGATTCGGCGTCGGCGATACGGGCGACCTCCACTGACTCCTCCGGCTTGTGCGCGAGATTCGGATCACCGGGGCCGAAGTTGACGGCGGGGATGCCGAGTTCGGCGAACCGCGCGACGTCGGTCCAGCCGAGCTTCGCCTGCACAGTGCCCCCGACGGCCTGCGCGAACTGCCGGGCGATCGGAGCATCCAGGCCGGGACGGGCAGCCGGGGCGGCGTCGGTGAGCTCGACATCGAAGCCGTGGAACAGCTCACGCACGTGCTGCTCGGCCTGTGCCACGTCGCGATCCGGCGCGAAGCGGTAGTTCACCGTGACGGCGCACTCGTCTGGGATGACATTGCCTGCCACTCCCCCGGCGATCCCGACGGCGTTGAGCCCTTCGCGGTAGGTGAGGCCGTCGACCTCGACCGACCGCGGTTGATAGGAGGCGAGCGTCGCGAGAACCGGAGCCGCCGCGTGGATCGCATTGGACCCGAGCCACGACCGAGCGCTGTGCGCGCGCACCCCCGAGGTGCGCACCACGGCGCGCAGCGTGCCCTGGCACCCACCCTCGACCACTCCGAGCGTCGGTTCCAGCAGCACGGCGAGATCGGCCCGCAGCGCCTGCGGCCGATCACGCGCGATCCGGCCGAGCCCGTTACGCGCCGCTTCGATCTCCTCGCAGTCGTAGCTGATCCACGTGACGTCGACGCGCGGGTCGAGGGCTCCGGTCCCGACGAGCTGGGCGAGCCTCAGCATCACCGCGAGGCCGGACTTCATGTCCGCCGTCCCGCAGCCGTACAGGACGTCGCCATCGCGACGCGACGGCAGATTCCCTGCGACCGGGACGGTGTCGAGGTGCCCGGCCAGCACGATCCGCTGGGGCCGGCCCAGCTCGGTGCGGGCCAGCACCACATTGGCATCGCGCTCGACGGTGAGATTGGCGCAGCGGCGCAAGGCCTGCTCGACGAGATCGGCGAGCCGGGTCTCGTTGCCCGAGACGGATTCGACATCGACGAGGGCAGCGGTCAACGCGGCGCCGTCGGCCGACAGATCCAGCACGCTGCGAGGCTACGCGACGGGCTCTGGTTACTGTTGACGCGTGAATCGCAACGCCTGGGGATACGGCCTCGCCACGACCGTCGTCGAGGGCGAGGCGGCGGGCAAGACGCTCGACACCTGGTACCCGGCCCCCTCCCTGGGCACCACCGGCGGCCAGGCGCCGCACGAACTGGCCACGCTCGCCGGCACGCACGGCAGCACGAACGAGCGCGGCGTCAGGCAGGACGTCGTGCACTGCGAGATCGACCTGGACGCCCCGCCGGCCACCGTCCCGGACGCCTACCTGCGGCTCCACCTGCTCTCTCACCGGCTGGTGGCACCGCGCACGATCAACCTGGACGGGATCTTCGGCGTGCTGCCGAATGTGGTCTGGACGAGCTGGGGACCCTGCGACGTCGACGACTTCGAGCGAACCCGGATGGGCATGCGGCGCAAGGGCGCCGTGCAGGTCCTCGGCATCGACAAGTTTCCGAGAATGACGGACTACGTCGTGCCGAGCGGCGTACGCATCGCCGACGCGGACCGCGTTCGACTCGGCGCGCACCTGGCCGACGGCACGACCGTCATGCACGAAGGATTCGTGAACTACAACGCGGGCACGCTCGGGGCGTCCATGGTCGAGGGACGGATCTCGGCCGGCGTCGTCGTCGGTGACGGCTCTGACATCGGCGGCGGCGCCTCGATCATGGGCACGCTCTCCGGCGGCGGCACCGAGATGATTACGGTCGGGCGCCGGTGTCTGATCGGCGCCAACGCCGGAATCGGTATCTCGCTCGGCGACGACTGCGTGGTCGAGGCAGGCACCTACGTCACGGCGGGATCGAAGGTGAGGATGCCGGATGGCGCCGTTGTAAAGGCAGGCACGCTCTCCGGCCAGAACGGTCTGCTGTTCTGGCGCAACAGCGTCTCGGGCGGCCTCGAGGTGCGCCCGCGGACCGGCACCGGAATCACCCTCAACGACGCCCTGCACGCGAACTGAGCAGATGGCATCTCACGCGCGCACCCGGGCGATCTATGCGGCCGTTGTGGTCGTCCTGGCCATCGTCGCCGCCGTCGTGATCCGCGCCGTGTGGAACACGGCCAAGACCGCCCTGACCTACGAGCACTGCACCGTCGGTGCGTATGACCTCGATCCCGACCAGGCCGCCGTCGCGTCGACCATGGTCGCGGTTGTCACCCGCCGCTCCCTGCCCGAACGCGCAGCCGTCCTCGCGCTCGCCGCAGGTCTGCAGGAGAGCAAGTTACGCAATTTGCCGCCGAACGCGGGCGACCGTGACTCGGTCGGGGTGTTGCAACAACGCCCGTCCCAAGGTTGGGGTACCCCGACGCAGCTGAACGACCTGCACTACGCGACCGGCGCATTTCTCAACGCACTGATCAAGATCGACAACTGGCAGACCTTGGACCTGGCGGCCGCCGTGCAGGCCGTCCAACGCTCCGCCGATGGCAGCGCCTACGCACAGCACGAGGGTGAGGCCCAGCAATTGGCCGACGCGCTCACCGGCAAATCGCCCGCCGCGATCACCTGTCAGTTCAACAAGCCGACAAAGGTCGCATCCGTGACCGTTGTCGCGCAGGCCGTCCGGACCGACCTTCCCGTCAATTTGCCGACGACCGCGGGGGTGCGCGTGTCCGTACCCGGAGCTGCGTGGCAGACCGCCGCCTGGTTCGTCGCCAACGCGTATCGGCTCGGCATCGAACAGGTCGACTACGACGGCAAGCAGTGGACGCGAGCCAAGGGGTGGCACGCCGCGACCGCGGCGAACAGCGCGGTGGTGGCGACGATGTACCAGCTCTGAGCGCTAGTGGCTTTCGCCCTGCGCAGGCAGCGCCTTGATGAAGCTGGGGTCGAATTCGGTCTTGCCGACCTTCGACGCTCCCCCGGGCGAACCGAGTTCGTCGAAGAAGTCCACGTTCGCCTGGGTGTAGTCGCGCCACTTGTCGGGCAGGTCGTCCTCGTAGAAGATCGCTTCGACGGGGCACACCGGTTCGCAGGCACCGCAGTCCACACACTCGTCGGGGTGGATGTAGAGCATCCGGCTGCCCTCGTAGATGCAGTCGACGGGGCACTCTTCGATGCATGCCTTGTCGAGCACGTCCACGCAGGGCTCGGCGATCACATACGTCACTGCTGTCCTCCGGCGACTGTCGTTCCATACGTCGGTTCGTCGGGCCCGTGCGGCCGACACCTAGTATGCCGTGCGTGCTGGAGCCTAGCTGGGTGGGGATGCGGGTCACCGTCCGACGGGCGGTGGGTCGCGACGCCGGCGGACGCCCGCAATTCTCTGACATCGTCGGTGACCTCGTGGAACTCGACTCGAGCACGGCGGTCATCGAGCGCCGCGGCAGCCGGGTCGAGGTACCTCTCGCGCTGATCGCCGCCGCCCGGCCGGTGCCGCCTTCGACGGCCGACGAGCTGGCCGTCGAGGAGGTCGCCGCTCAGAACCTGAACCCCGCAGAGACGTATTCGCTCGGGGGCTGGCTGTTGCGGGCTGATTCCGGCTTCACCCGCCGGGCCAACTCTGTGCTGCCGCTGCGCGCGTCGGGAATGTCTCTTCCGGAGACTCTGGGCCGGGCGCACGGCTGGTACGCCCGGCGTGGCCTGCCGTTGCTGGTGCAGGTGCCGGTCGAGTCGCGCCGCCTGCTCGACGCCGAACTGGGCGACCGGGGCTGGCCGGCCGAGGCCCGGACCCACCTGCTCACCGGCCGCCTCGACATGCTGCGCGCCGCCCCATCGGTGGCTCCGGTGGTGCTCGCGGAGCAACCCGACGAGGCCTGGCTGCGGATGTATCGCGACGGCAACGGCCGACCGGAGGCCGCCCGCGCGCTGATCACGCGGCACTTCCACGCGATCTACGCGAGCGTGCGCATCGACGGCAGCGTCGTGGCCGTGGGCCGGGGTGCGGTGAACGAGGGATGGCTCGGGATCATGGCTGTCGAGGTCGCCCCAGAGCACCGGCGACAGGGGCTGGCGGCTGCCGTGATGGCCGAATTGTGGCGGTGGGGCGGCGCAGCCGGGGCGGCACGCAGCTACCTGCAGGTGACGACGGACAACGACCCTGCGATACGCCTGTACGAGAAGCTCGGATACCGCGTCCACCACGACTACCACTACCGGCGCGAGCCGTAGGCTGGCCTCATGGCCCAGAAGACGCCGGACAACAGCAAGCTGCTCGTCATCTCCTTCGACGATCCGCTGCGTGCCCAGGAGTTTCTCCTCGCAGCGTCCCGGCTTCAGAAGAACCAGGACATCCAGCTGCACGACGCAGTGATCGTTCAGCGCGAGGCCGACGGCTCATCGCACGTCCGCGAGACGACCGACGTGTCGCCCGGACAGGCCGGCTTCGGCGCCGGCGTGTGGGGGCTGCTCCTCGGCACGCTCTTCGGCGGCCCCATCGGCGGCCTGGTCGTGGGGGCCGCCTCGGCGGGGGGTGGCGCGTTGATGGCCAAGCTGGTCGACCACGGCGTGAAGGACGCGACGGTTGCCGAGCTGCGCCAGGCCGTCCCGCCGGGACGTACTGCGATCGCCCTGCTCGTGAGCCATGTGTCCGTTGCCGCGCTGCAGCTCGAGCTGGCCCGGTTCCCCAATGCTCAGCTCGTCGAGACCGACCTGCCCCCGGCCGCTGTGCATGCCGTGCAGGAGGCGCTGATCGAGGCGAACCGTCAGCCCTTTACCGGCTGACCGTCCCGCGCCGCGGGGCCGTGCCCGGCGGCGGCGTGCTCATCACGATGGTGACCGTGCCGGCGAGCGCACCGCCGAGCGCCACCCCCAGCCCGACCCATTCCGCGCCACCGCCACCGGGAAGGACGACATCGCCCTCCGGCCGGGTGAAGAATCCGACGGCCACCACGACAATCAGCCACGCGACGAACGGCAGCACGGCGGCCAGGGCCTTGGGCACCAGGGCGCGTCCCATTCGCGGCAGAAGCACATTTCCCGCCACCGCGAGCAGGATCGCCACCGGTACGAGCACTGAGCCGGCGTAGAGCGGTACGAGGAAGAGCTCGATCAAGGCGGCGAGTGCCGCCGAGCCGCAGACCAGCGCCACGCCCACCCAGTCGAGGATCGACGGCTCGGCCGGCGGTGCCGTCATCAGTCGAGCCCGGCGAACAGATCGGTCTCGCGGCCCGCGTCGTCCAGCGAGTCGCCGAGCTTGCCTGCGACCAGACGGAAATGCTCGACGGCCAAGATCTCGCGGCCGAGCAGATTGGACAGCGCGAAGAACGGCCCGTCGACCGTGATCTGAGTGTGGTGGGCAGCCAGCGCAGCCATCTTTGCCTCGCCGTAGCCGGTGTTGTCGATGGCCGTCGTGACGAGTTCGTCGTCGACGCCAAAGGTCAGCTGATCGACGTCGGCAACGCCGAAGGCCGACTCGGCCTGATCTGCCAGCGCCTCGAATCCGCGGCGCAGCATCGACTTGGGTGTGGCCGTCCAGTAGAACTTCGCCACAGTCCACGGCTCACCCGCGCCGTAGCTCGAATCGGCCGCGCGCTCGACGGCCTCGGTGGCGACACGGTGCGCCATGATGTGGTCGGGGTGGCCGTAGTCGCCGTTGTCGTCGTAGGTGATGACCACCTGCGGGCGGACCTCGCGGATGACCTCGACGGCCGCGGCCACAGCCGCCGCCGTGACGTCGGGATCAGCTGCTGCGCGCCAGAAGGCACGCGGGTGCTTGTTGGCCGGCGTATCCATCATGCCGCTGTCACGGAACCGGCCGGCTCCGCCGAGGAAGCGGTGATCGGTGACGCCTAGTGCTCGCATCGCCGCGGCTAGTTCACCGATCCGGTACCCGCCGAGCTGATCGGCCTGCGCCGCGGCAAGCTGGGCCAGGTCCGGGTCGAGGACCTCACCTTCCTCGCCGAGCGTGCACGTGAGCAGGGTGACCTGCGCACCCTCGGCCGCGTAACGTGCCATAGTCGCGCCGGTCGTGATCGATTCGTCGTCGGGATGGGCATGCACGAGAAGCAGGCGGCGGTCATTCACGGCCCGAACGCTATCGCTCAGCCCGTCGGCCCTGCCTCGATGCCCGCGTCCTCGGCGTTCGCGATGTCGCCACGCGCTTCGGGGAAGTGACAGTGCACGAAGTGCGCCGGGCGCTTCTCCTCGAGAACGGGAACCTCGGTGCGGCAGCGTTCCTTGTCCGGTTCGCTGAGCAGCTCACGGAACTTCGGGCAGCGCGTGTGGAACACACAGCCGGAGGGCGGATTGATCGGGCTCGGCAGGTCGCCGGTGAGCAGGATCCGGTCGCGCTTGTGCTCCTTGGCCGGGTCGGGCACGGGCACCGCTGACATCAGCGCGTGTGAGTAGGGATGCAGTGGAGCCGAGTACAGCGCGTCACGCTCGGCAAGTTCCATGATCTTGCCGAGGTACATCACCGCGACGCGATCGGCCGTGTGACGCACCACGGACAGATCGTGCGCTACGAAGATGTAAGCGAGGTTGAATTCCTGCTGCAGATCTTCGAGCAGATTCACGACCTGGGCCTGGATGGACACGTCCAGCGCAGAGACCGGCTCGTCGCAGATGATCAGCTTGGGACGCAGCGCGACAGCACGGGCGATGCCGATGCGCTGGCGCTGGCCGCCCGAGAACTCGTGGGGATACCGGTTGTAATGCTCCGGGTTCAGCCCCACGCGCTCCATCAGGTGCTGCACCTCGGCCTTGATGCCGGACTCGGTCTTGGCCTTCTGGATCCGGAACGGCGCCCCGACGATCGAGCCGATCGTGTGTCGCGGGTTCAGCGACGAGTACGGGTCCTGGAAGATCATCTGCATGTCGGTGCGCAGCCGGCGCATCTGGCCACGCGACAAGCCGGTGATGTCGTTGCCCTGGAAGCGAATGGTGCCGGCCGACGGCTCGATCAGCTTGCTGACGACCCGTCCGGTCGTCGACTTGCCGCAGCCGGACTCACCCACCAGACCCAGCGTCTCGCCCGGCCACAGGCTGAAGGACACACCGTCGACAGCTCGCACTGCCCCGACCTGACGCTGCAGCACGCCGTGGCGGATCGGAAAGTGCTTCGTGAGCCCTTCGACCGCCAGGAGCGGCTCGCCGTCGTGGGACGGCTGCCGGATCTGGCCGCCCGGCTCGTCGGCTGGTCGGGTGTTCTCGGGTGTCACGGGAGGCGCTGTCACAGCTTCGGCGCAATCTCTGCAGACCAGATCAACTGGCGGTCGAGGTGGGGTATGTGGCACCGGGCAAGATGACCGGCGTCGGCCTCGATCAAGTCCGGGTGCTCGGTGGTGCACCGGTCGCCGGGGACCCGGTCCTTGTAGGGGCAGCGCGGGTTGAACACGCACCCCGGAGGCACCTGAATGAGCGACGGCGGCTGGCCCTGGATCGGCTGCAACCGATCACGTCGGGTTCGGTCGAGCCGCGGCATCGAACCGAGCAGCCCCCACGTGTACGGCATGTCCGGACGGTAGAAGACGTCCATGACCGAGCCCTGCTCGACCGCCTGACCGCCGTACATCACCACGACGGAGTCGCACGCCTCGGCCACGACGCCGAGGTCGTGCGTGATGAGGATGATCGCCGAATTGAACTCGCGTTGCACGGTCTTCATCAGGTCGATGATCTGCGCCTGCACCGTGACATCCAGTGCTGTGGTCGGCTCGTCGGCGATCAGCAGCGCAGGGTTGCACACCAGCGCCATCGCGATCATCGCGCGTTGACGCATGCCGCCCGAGAAGTGGTGCGGGTAGTCGTCAACACGCTTGTCCGGCTGGGGAATGCCCACCAATTCGAGCATCTCGATCGCGCGCTTACGGGCGACCTGCTTGCTCACGTTGTTGTGCACCCGGTACGCCTCGATGATCTGGTGGCCGACCGTGTAGAACGGGTGCAGCGACGACAGCGGATCCTGGAAGATCATCGCCATCTTGTTGCCGCGCATCTTGCGCACACCCTCGTCGTCGAGG
>DASYGT010000003.1:0-1641 GCA_035999365.1 Jatrophihabitantaceae bacterium | reverse complement strand
CGCGACTCGGTGTACTTCACCGGCTTGTTCAGCGCTCGCGCGACGAGCGTGCAGATGACCTCCTCCGGCGACACCGCGATCTTGCCGCCGAACCCGCCGCCGACATCGGGAGCGATGACACGGACCTTGTGCTCGGCGATGCCGAGGGTCGCCGCGAGCAGGGTGCGCAGGACGTGGGGGATCTGCGTGGCCGACCACATCGTCACGCCGTCACCGATCGGCTGCACGACCGTCGAGCGCGGCTCCATGAACGCGGGGATGAGCCGCTGCTGGATGAACCGGCGGGTGAGGGTCACCTCGGCGTCGGCGAGGGCGGCGTCGATCGACGCACCCGTGCCGGCGGCGCCGGACTCGAACACCCAGCTGTAGGACTTGTTCGACGCGAGGTCCGGATGGACGAGGTCGGCGCCGTCCTTGATCGCCTCCTCCATGTCGAGGACGGGCGGCAGGGGCTCGTAGTCGACCTCGACGGCCTCGAGCGCGTCCTGCGCCTCGGCCTTGGTGCGACCGACCACGACGGCCACGCACTCGCCGGCGAAGTTGACCTGGGAGACGGCGAGCGCGGGCGTGCCGGGGTTGACGATGCCTTCGGGCGCCCACGCGCACGGCAGGCTGCCCTGGGCCTCGGCGAAGTCCTGTCCGGTGAACACGGCGAGCACGCCCGGGCGCTCCTTGGCCCCGGATGTGTCGATGGACGTGATCTTCGCGTGGGCCATCGGGCTGCGCAGGATGGCAAGGTGCACCATGCCGGGCAGCGTCATGTTGTCGGTGAACGTGGACCGACCCGTTATGAGGTGCTGGTCCTCCTTGCGCCGGCGGGCCTGACCGATCTCGGCCTGGACCTCGGGGCGCTCCTCGACGGCGGTCATGCGCTCGCTCCTGCCGCTGCTTGCACTGCTCGGACGATGTTCTGGTAACCGGTGCACCGGCACAGGTTGCCTTCGATGCCCTCGCGGATCTCGTCCTCGCTCGGGGTCGGGTTGTTCATCAGAAGGTCACGGCAGGCCATGATCATCCCCGGCGTGCAATAACCGCACTGCAGCGCGTGGTTGTCGTGGAACGCCTTCTGCATCGGGTGCAGCGTGCTGCCCTCGGCGATGCCCTCGATCGTCGTGACCGTCGAGCCGTCGGCCTGCACGGCCAGCACGGTGCAGCTCTTCACGCTCTGTCCGTCGAGGTCGACGGTGCACGCCCCGCAGTTGCTGGTGTCGCAGCCCACGACCGTCCCGACCTTGCCCACCTGTTCGCGCAGGTAGTGGACGAGCAGCGTCCGCGGCTCGACCTCGTCGGAATATGACACGCCGTCGACAGTGACATTGATCTTGGTCATCGCGCCTCCACGCCGTTGGGCCTGACATCACCCGGGGATGTCTGGACGCTAGCGCGATGTGACGGCGATTACGAGGCTGCATGTACGTTGCAACACCCGCGATCGCCTCAGGCTGCGGGGGACCCGCTCTCGCGGTGGATGGGGCCGTCCGTGCGCCGCAGCTGCGCCCCGGAACCGCCCCATCGGGCCGCGACGATCTCAGCGGCGATGGACACCGCGGTCTCCTCCGGAGTACGCGCGCCGACGTCGAGACCGATCGGTGCGTGCAGCCGTTCGAGGTCGGCGTCGGATATGCCCAGTTCCTTCAGTCG
>DASYGT010000049.1:0-9551 GCA_035999365.1 Jatrophihabitantaceae bacterium | reverse complement strand
CGCGAGACCGTAGGAGAGGTCGGCCGTCACATGCTCGCCGTACGCGGTGGACGCGCGGGCGCCCACGATCGCCACTGATCGGGCGGCCGCGGCGGACAGATCCCCAGGCCCCTTGACCCACAACGCGATCGGTGGCACCCGTTCGCCGGAGTCACGACGCGATCGATCGCCCGCCTTGTAGGCGGCGACACGCTGCGAGGCGAGGCGGTGCAGGGCCGCGAGTGCGAAATGCGGCCACTGCGCCGACTCAGGGCACAGCAGCCGGATGCCAGTGCGCTCGGCGGCCTCAAGGTCGGCGTGTGGATCGGTGGACGCGCGCCGCGCCTCGGCGGCATCCATCACGGCCTGCGGTGCGCGCCGGCGGCGTATCGCCTCAGCAGCCTCGAGCGGCCCCGTGCTATCGACGAAGGACCAGAGCGGGATACAGCCGGGTTCACACACTCGGCTGAGGAAAGCGCGGGCGAGCAGGATCTCATCAGCGACCGCGCCCGAGTCGCTCATGCTGCCCACTGCCCTGCGTCACCTGTGCGGAAGTACAACGCCTCCGCGACGTCGCCCGCATCAGGGACCGTATGCCCGGCGAGATCAGCGATGCTCCACGCCAAGCGGAGCACGCGGTCGAAGCCGCGCGCGCTCAGCTGGCCGCGCTCGAGGTAGCGCTCGGCAGGACGTAAGGCAGCGCGGCTCAGCCGCCAACGACCGCATCGCAGATCACGGCCCGGTACGGCGCGGTTGATCCGCCAGCCCGATTCGCCCCACCGCTGCAGTGTCGAATTTCGGGCACCGAGCACGCGCACCGCCACAGCGGCGCTGCTCTCGCGGTCAGCGGTCGCGAAGAGATCGGCCTGCGGGACGGGGTCGACCTGAATGCGGAGATCGACCCTGTCCAGCAGCGGACCCGACAACCGCTGCTGATATCGGCGCCGTAGCGCGGGGGCACACGCACACTCGGCGCCACGGCTCCCGCAGGGGCAGGGATTCGCCGCCAGAACGAGCTGGAACCGCGCGGGATAGCTCACCGCTCCCCCACTGCGGTGCAGCGTCATGACGCCGTTCTCCAGCGGCTGGCGCAGGGCATCCAAGGCGCGAGGCGAGAACTCCGCCGCCTCATCGAGAAAGAGCACGCCGTGATGCGCGAGGCTGATCGCGCCGGGGCGCGCCAGCTGCGATCCACCGCCGACCAGCGAGGCAACGGACGCGGTGTGGTGTGGCGCCTGCAGCGGCGGCCGGCGCACCAGGTGTGCATCCGGTCCCAGCAGCCCGGCGACCGAGTACACGGTCGTCACCTCCAGGGCGGCATCATCGTCGAGTTGCGGCAGGATGCCGGGCAGTCGCTCGGCGAGCATCGTCTTACCGGCCCCCGGCGACCCGATGAAGCAGGCGTGGTGACCACCCGCGGCGGCCACTTCGAGGGCGCGCCGCGCCGTCGCCTGACCGGCCACGTCGGCGAGGTCGGGAACCGCGCGCTGGTCCGGGTCGGGCGGTCCCGGCTCCGCCCGCTCCGGAGCGGGCGCCTCGCCGCGCAACCACAGGACGAGGTTGCGCAGATCGACGGCAGCGCGCACGTCCACGTCCGGCACCAGCGCCGCTTCGGCCGCATTGCCGGGAGCCACGACCGCGTGCCGCATCCCAGCCTGGTGCGCCGCTCGGATCGAGGGCAGCATGCCGCGGATCGGCCGCAGCCGCCCGTCGAGCCCGAGTTCGGCGAGCCACACCGCGTCGGCCAGCGCTGCATGGGGCACCTGGTCGGCGCAGCCCAATACGGCCAGCGCCAGCGCGAGATCGAACCTTGAGCCGATCTTGCGGATGTCTGCGGGGAGTAACGCAACGGTGATCTTGCGGTTGGGCCATTCGAGCCCGGAGTTGACGATTGCCGCTCGAATGCGATCGCGTGCCTCGACCACCGTCGTGTCGGCGAGCCCGGTGAACGCGACGCCGGGTAGACCGGCGGACAGGTCGGCCTCGATCTCGACCATGGCGCCGCTGACCCCGCTGAGCGTCACCGACCAACTGCGTGCGAGCGACATCAGAACGCCCCGCGGAGATGCCGAATGGTCGGCCCGTCCGGCCCGTGGCGCAGGACGGAGACGACATCGAACCGGATCTCCGACCAGCGCAGCGGGCTGGCTCCGGCCCGCTGCGCGGCCAACCACCGGATCGCCAGCCGGCGCACCCGCGCCGCCTTCAACGGAGTCACGGCCTCGGCGGGATCGCCGAACGCAGTCGACGAACGGGTCTTCACCTCCACGAAGACGAGGACGTCGCCTTCGAGAAGGACAAGGTCGATCTCACCGTCACGACAGCGCCAGTTGCGATCGATGATCGTCAACCCCGCCGCGGCGAGGTGCTCGCCCGCAAGCTGTTCGCCGAAACGCCCTACTGAATCCTTGGTCCGCACGTCGACGATCGTGACGGAACCGACGCAGTGAGAGGCGCGAGTGCGCCCGGTTGTGGACGGCGGCGGCGCTGTGGACGACCGACTTGACGGGTGCGGTGTCCTGCGCTTGCAGGGCCGGTGCGGTTGGTGTCCGGCTCAGAACCCGGTCTTGCCCGGCAGTTCCAGTTCCGGCTTGTCCAACTCCTCGATGTTGACGTCCTTGAAGGTCACGACGCGGACGGTCTTCACGAACCGCGCAGGCCGGTACATGTCCCAGACCCATGCATCGCGCATCGTCAGCTCGAAGTACACCTCGCCGTCGGCATTGCGCGGCTGCAGATCGACGTCGTTGGTCAGGTAGAAGCGGCGCTCGGTCTCGACCACGTAGCTGAACTGCGCCGCGATGTCCTTGTACTCGCGATAGAGCTGCAGCTCCATCTCGGTTTCGTAGTTCTCGAGATCCTCGGCGCTCACACGTTCTCCCAGCTCGCCACGGCCGAATCAAGGGGCACCGCAGGATCAACCAGCTCGTCCGCGTTCATCGCATCATTGTCCTCCACCAGCGCCCCGCCGCGCATCGCCCGGCGCACGTTGACGTAGCGGCGGCGATGCTCAGGACACGGACCGATGCGGGCCAGCGCGTCGGAGTGGGTCGGCGTGACGTAGCCCTTGTGCTGCGCGAACTCGTAGTCGGGCCACGACTCGTGCAGGTCGGTCATGATCGCGTCTCGGGTGACCTTGGCGAGCACAGACGCTGCGGCGATACACGCCACGGTGGCGTCTCCCTTCCAGACGGAAGTCGCGGGAATGCCCAGCCCCGAGACCGGAAAGCCGTCGGTGAGGGCGTAACCGGCTCGCGGCTGCAGGGTGCTCAGCGCCCGGCGCATTCCGGCAAGATTCGCGACGTGCAGCCCGAACGAGTCGATCTCGGCGGCTGGGACGATCACGATGGAGTAGGCCACGGCTCGGCGCACCACCTGTGCATAGATCCGCTCGCGGGCCGATGCGGTGAGCAGTTTGGAATCGTTCAGGCCGTCGATCTCCCCGCGCCGACCCCTGTGCAGGATGCACGCCGCCACGACCAGCGGCCCGGCACAGGCGCCGCGTCCGGCTTCGTCGGCGCCGGCGACCAGCCCGAAACCAGCCCGGTAGAGGGCGGCCTCGTAGGCGTTCAGGCCGGCTTCGCGCCGGACGACGAGCCGGGGCGGACGGAAGGCCTCAGCTGGTCGGGTCACGCTGCGAGTCATGATCTGCACGAGGTTACGCGTCGGCCGACGCACCATCGGTGCGACCGTGACGCCGGCGGCGTCGCCTGAGCAGCCACAGCGGGACGGCCCCCAGCACGCCCGCGGCAGAAGGAAGCGCGGCAGCGGCTGCGTGCTTGAACGTCGACGGCGTGCCGAGGGTGCGCCAGTGCGATGGCGGCCACGCGACGACGACGGCCTTGCCGATGACGTCCTTCACCGGCACGGTGCTCGACATCGGGTCGCACGTCGTGGTGGTGCTGACCGTGCCGGGGCAGTGGTAGCGCGAATCTGCCGAGTCGTTGCGGTGGTCTCCCATCACCCAGAGCCGGCCCTTGGGCACGGTGACCGGGCCGAACGTGCCCGTCGGGTCGGCCAGCGGCAGGTAGACGTAGGGCTCGTTCAACGTCCGCCACGGCCCGGCAGGACCATGGTCGCTGATCATCACGACGTCGCTCTTGCCGCCGTCGGCAGTCACGCCCTTCACCGTCTGGCCGCCGACGGCGATCACCCGCTTGACGAGCACCAGTCCGTCAGGCGGCACGAAGCCGACCAGCTGCCCGAAGCCGCGGACCACCCGCAACACGGGATTGCTCGGCGGCTTGGTCGCCGACTCCTCATCCCATCCCGGCGGTGCGTGGAACACCACGATGTCGCCCGGATGCGGGTCCCGGATGTCGTAGATCGTCTTGTTCACCAGGATCCGGTCGTGGCCGAACTGGCTGCTGCCGTGCAGCGTCTTTTCCATCGACTCCGACGGAATGTAGAACGGCTGCACCACGAACGTCTTCACGACGATCGCAATCAGGATCGCCACCGCCACCAGCAGCGGCAACTCCCACCACGGCGCCCTCCGCCGCACCTTGCGACTCTTGGTGTGCCGATCGCTGCGCCGCGCGCGTGCCGCACCGCCGGCAATGACACCACCGCTCACCCCACCGGGGCGGTCGGTGGGGTGATCCGAGGGCAGCGGTGAGAACGCGGGCAGGTTGAAATCGGATCCCCGGGGACGGGAATGACGTGCTCGAAGCCGAGGAGAGGCTGCCGTGGGCAGATCCGGTGCTACGTCGGCGGAGTCCGATACTCCGTGTTCGAGAGCGAGTTCGTCACCGATCTCGTCGTCCGACGCGGATCCGGCCGATTGAAAGTGCCCGGGATCCGTCTCGTCGGTCATCCGCCCGTCGTCCGGAGCAGTCAGCGCGCGATGTTTTCGCGCTTCTCCTTGATCTTGGCCTTCTTGCCGCGCAGATCACGCAGGTAGTACAGCTTGGCGCGCCGGACGTCACCGCGGGTCACGACCTCGATCTTGTCGATGATCGGCGTGTGTACCGGGAACGTGCGCTCGACGCCGACGCCGAAGCTCACCTTGCGGACGGTGAAGGTCTCGCGGACGCCCCCGCCCTGGCGGCGGATGACTGCACCCTGGAAGACCTGGATGCGGGAGCGCGAGCCCTCGACGACCCGCACGTGGACCTTCAGCGTGTCGCCGGGACGGAACTCGGGCACGTCGGCGCGCAGAGACTGGGCGTCCAGGGTGTCGAGGGTGTTCATCGCGGCTTCACTCTCTCGGGCTCGGGATTCGTCAGGTGCAGCAGATCGATAACGCTGGCAGCGCTGTGCAGGCCGCCGAAATGAGGGTCCCGCACCAGCTGAAGCGCAGCGGGCAACCCCACGATGATGCCATAACCCTGGCCTCATCCCGAAATGCGCCCGCAGGATTCACAGCAGGTCAGGACGCTGTTGCCGAGTGCGTTCGAGCGAGCGTTCCCTGCGCCAACGGGCGATCTCGCCGTGATTTCCCGACAGGAGCACGGGCGGGACCTCCATGCCCCGCCACGACGCCGGCTTGGTGTAGACGGGGCCTTCGAGCAGCCCATCCGGGCCGGCTGCGAACGAGTCGTCGACTGCGGATCCGGCGTTGCCGAGCACTCCGGGCAGCAACCGCGCCACGGCCTCGGCGATGACGAGGACGGCTGCCTCACCCCCGGCGAGCACGTAGTCGCCGATGCTCAGCTCGTCGACCTGCATTCGGGAAGCGGCATAGTCGGTGACGCGGGCGTCGATGCCTTCGTAACGCCCGCAGGCGAACAGCAGCCACCGCTCCGCCGCCAGCTCCGCGGCGAGCTGCTGGGTGAAGGGACGCCCGGAGGGGGACGGGACGATCAGCCGCGGCTGTGCCCCGCCAGCCGGCGCGAGCTCGTCGAAGGCCCGTCCCCACGGTTCGGGCAGCATGACCATCCCCGGACCGCCGCCGTACGGCGTGTCGTCGACCGTGCGATGGACGTCGTCGGTCCAGCGGCGCAGGTCGTGGACCCGAACGGCCAGCTGACCGCGGTCGATCGCCTTGCCGAGCAGCGACTGCCGCAGCGGCGCCAAGTAATCCGGGAAGATCGAGACGATGTCGAGCGTGAGATCCGCGGCGCTCACAGGTCGAACAGCCCTTCCGGCGGGTCGACGACGACACGCTTCGCGGTCATGTCGACCACCGGAACGAGCGCGGCGACGAAGGGCACCAGCCGTTCGCGCCCGTCCACCTCGAGGACCAGGTAGTCAGCGCCCGCGATGTCGATCACGTCGAGGACGGCGCCGAGCGCCGACCCTGCAGGGTCCTCGACGGCCAGGCCGATCAGGTCGCTCGCGTAGTACTCGTCGGGATCCTCGAGCGGCGGGCGCTCGGTGGCCGGCACGAGCAGCCGAGTGCCGCGCAGCCGCTGTGCCGCGTCACGGTCGTCGACACCGTGGAAATGGATGACGAGCCTGCCGCCGGCTGTGGACGACGACTCGACGGTGAGGCCGCCTTCGGCCGGCGCCGTGTGCAACGCAGTGCCGGCGGCAAAGCGAGTGTCCGGGTCGTCCGTCCAGGGCTCGACGAAGACGTCGCCCCGGACGCCGCGGGGTGGTCCGACGCGCCCGATGGCGACGAGATCGTCGCTCATCAGTGGTTACCGGCGGTCGACGTCGACCACATCGACGCGCACGCCCCGGCCGCCGACGCCATTGATCACCTGGCGCAGCGCCTTGGCCGTGCGGCCGTTGCGGCCGATCACCCGGCCGAGATCCTCGGGGTGCACCCGCACCTCGAGCCGCTTCCCGCGCCGGTTGTCGACCAGGTCGACGCGGACGTCGTCCGGATGATCGACAATTCCGCGCACGAGGTGCTCGAGGGCTTCCTCGAGCATGTCAGCTCTCCGCCGGCGCGTCCGGGGTGGCCTCGGCTGCAGCCGGTGCGGCCGGTGCATCCTCGGCCGTCGCCGGTGCTGCGGCTTCTGCGGCTTCGGCAGGCGCGGCGGGAGCCTCAGCGGGGGCGGCCTCAGCGGGGGCAGCCTCAGCGGGGGCGGCCTCGGCTGCGGGCTTTGCGGCCTTGGCCGCACGCTTGCGCGGGGTGGTCGCCTCAGCCTCGGGCTCGCCCATCGCCTCGGCGAGTGCGGCGGCGAAAGCGGCGTGCTTGTCGGCCTTCGGCGGGGCGAGCTTCATCGGCTCGGGAGCGGGCTCGCCCCGGAACTTCTGCCAATCGCCAGTGACCTTGAGAATGGCCGTCACAGCCTCGGTGGGCTGCGCGCCAACGCCGAGCCAGTAGGCGGCGCGGTCGGCGTCGACCTTGATGATCGACGGATCGCTCTTGGGGTGGTACTCGCCGATGGTCTCGATGGACCGGCCGTCGCGCTTGGTGCGCGCGTCAGCCACCACGATGCGGTAGTGCGGCTCGCGCATCTTGCCCAGACGCATGAGCTTGATCTTCGTTGCCACGGGTAGCGGTGCTCCAGACGTTGTCAAAGGTTGGACGCGCCGGTGAGCGGTGGGGTTCGCGATACCGGTCGTCCGGGTGGACTGGCCGTCGAGCGGGGAGAGGGTCCGCGGGTCGGCCGGTGCTCAGCACGCCATTCTGCCAGATCGGGCGCGCCGACCCGGCCACCCGGTCGCGGAGCGGCCGAACATGGCGCCGCTCGGCCATTGCGCCGTCGACCGCGATTCACCAAATGGTCGGGCCCGAAGCGTTTCACGAGGGCGTGTGCGGCGGTAAAAAGGTGTGGGGCTCCTCGAAGTATGAGTTCGAGGAGCCCCACGACGGCCTGTGCACTTGACGGCCCAGACCTTCACGAGAACTCCCCCGGACTACCGCGTCGTCACCCGCGGCCCCACCGAGTTGCCCCGGTGAGAAGGTCTGGCTTTGATCTCGATCTGCCTCCCCTTGCGGTTCGGCGTAGGGCATGTCTACAGCGCTCCGGAGAACTCCGCAAGCCCCAATTCTCGGGGATTCCGCGACCTGAGCTAGAGGGTTAGGGGTGTAGGGCGGGCGGCTGATCAGCGGACGACGGCGCCGCGCAGGACAGTCCGCACCGGCGCCATGATCGTGGCGAGATCCTGCCGCGGGTCGGCGTCGAACACGAGCAGGTCGGCCGGCGCCCCCTCGACGAGGCCGGGCAGGCCCAGCCACTCGCGGGCGCGCCACGACGCCTGAGCGACCACGTCGGGCTGCGGGATGCCGGCGCCGATCAGCGCGCGCACCTCGTCGCGGATGAGACCGTGCGGCAGCGATCCTCCGGCGTCGGTGCCGGCGTACACAGGCAGCCCCGCATCCCATGCCGAGCGGATCCGGTCGCGGGACGTCGCGAACAGCGCTCGCATGTGCGCGGCGTACACGGGGAACTTCTCCTGCGCGGCGTGGGCGATCGACGGGTTGTTGTCGATATTGATCAAGGTCGGGACGACTGCCGCACCGTGGGCGGCAGCCATCGCGATCAGGTCGTCCGTGAGGCCGGTGCCGTGTTCGATCGAGTCGACGCCCGCCGCGATCAATCCCGGCAGCGCGTCCTCGCCGAACACGTGTGCCGCGACGCGGACGCCGAGCTCGTGGGCGCGGCCGATCGCCGCGGCGAGCACGTCGTCTGGCCAGACCGGCGCGAGGTCGCCGAGCGATCGGTCGATCCAGTCCGCGGCGATCTTGACCCACCCGTCGCCGCGTGCCGCCTGGGTCTCGACCTCCTGCACCAGGTCCTGCGGCTCGACCTCGATTCCGAGGTCGCGGATGTAGCGGTGCGGGCGCGCGATGTGCCGCCCCGCACGGATGAGCCGCGGCAGATCGTCGCGCTGCTGGACCGAGGCGTTGTCGACCGGCGATCCGGCGTCGCGCAGCAGCAACGCGCCGGCGTCGCGATCGAGCATCGCCTGCTTCGCCTGTCCCTCGGCGTGCGGCACGTGTCCTTGGGGAGACAGCCCGACATGGCAGTGCGCATCGACGAAACCCGGGATCACCCACCCGGATGCGACGGTGTCGCAATCGCCCGACGGACGCTCAAAGGTGATCCGCCCGTCCAGGATCCATGCATCGCGTTCGAGCTCGTCGGGCAGGAACACACCACGAATGTGCAGCGCGCTCATTCCGCACCGCCCCACGCCTCGGCAAGCTGCGCGCGGGCATCGGACAGCAACTGCGGAAGCACCCGGGTGTGCGCGACCACAGGGATGAAGTTCGTGTCACCGCCCCAGCGCGGTACGACGTGCTGATGCAGATGTGCGGCAATGCCTGCACCGGCGATGTTGCCCTGATTCATGCCGATGTTGAAGCCCTGCGGCGCCATCACCCGGCTGATCGTGCGCATCGCACGTTGCGTGAACTCTGCGAGCTCGACGGTTTCCCCGGCGCTCAGCTGCGGGTAGTCGGCCACGTGCCGATACGGAACCGCCATCAAGTGCCCCGAGTTGTACGGATACAGATTGAGCACCGCGTAGACGAGCTCGCCCCGCGCGACGATCAGCCCGTCCTCGTCGGATCGTCCTGGTGCCGAGCAGAACGGGCAGTCGTCGCCCGCGTCGCCGTGCGACGGCTTGCCCTCGCCCTGGATGTAGGCCATCCGGTGAGGCGTCCAGAGCCGGCCGAACGCATCGGGATCGCCGGCGAAGGACGCGGCGGGCTCGACGACGGGCTCGTC
>DASYGT010000025.1:0-53331 GCA_035999365.1 Jatrophihabitantaceae bacterium | reverse complement strand
GGCGTCGGGTCCGCGCATCCGGCGAGCATGGCGAGGATGGCGAGGATCATCGAACCGAGCAGCAGCCCGGTCACGGCCTTCCTAAGCATCCGCACACCCTCAGGACGAGGTGATAGTGCCGGCAGGTTCCCGCACAGGCGGACTTCCCCAGCATGCGATCCGGGGCGATCATTGCGCCATGACCGTCGTGACCGTCCTGCCCCCGACCAGCGAGGTGCTCTTCGACACCCGCGACGACGGCCGATGGCTGCGAATCACCTGGCACCCGGCAGACGATGCCTTCGTCTTGAGCATCTGGCGAGATCGCACTTGCGCCGCCACCTTCCAACTCGCCCGGTCGGCGTCACCTGAGCTCATCAACACGCTGACCCGCTCGCTCGCCGAGGGGCCCGGGTACGGCTGGTCGCCATCGACCTACGCGCGGCCGCGGGCCCGATGGTCGTGGCGACGCCTGCTCGGGGGCTGATGAACGTCACCGGAGACGTATTGCCGCTCACCGGCGAGCGAACCGTACCGGGCATCGCGGCGGAGAATTACTGGTTCAGACGGCACGAGGCCGCGTACCGGTTCGCCGCCGGATTTGTCGCCGGGCATGAGGTGCTCGAGATCGGGTGCGGAGAGGGATACGGCACTGCGCAGCTGTCTTCGGTGGCCACGCGCATTCTCGGCATCGACTACGACGCCACGACGATCACGCACGCTGCCGGCACCTACCCGCAGGTCGCGTTCGCCCGGGCGAACCTGGCGGCGCTGCCTGTCACAACGCGGCGAGTGCACTCTGTCGTAGCGCTGCAGGTGATCGAACACGTCTGGAACCATCCCGAGTTCGTCCGCGAATGCCTGCGGGTGCTCCGGCCGGGCGGCCTGCTGTTGGTGACCACACCGAACCGGCTGACCTTCTCACCAGGCCTCGATACGCCGGTGAATCCCTTTCACACCAAGGAGTTCACCGCCGACGAACTCGTCGACCTGGTGTCGGGATGTGGCTTCGACGTCACGCACGTCCTCGGGCTGCATGCGGGCGTCCGACTGGAGCGCCTCGACGGGAAGCACGGCGGCTCGTTCGTCGGCGCCCAACTGGCCGCACCTCCGCAGCAGTGGAGTGCGCAGCTAAGGGGTGACGTCGCCGCGGTGCGGGCCGAGGACTTCCCCATCGTCGCTGCGGACGTGCACGACGTGAACGAGTCGCTCGATCTCGTCGTCCTCGCGCGTCGACCAGCGGGCTGACGACGCGGCCTCGTCGCCGGCCATGCGCATCGCCGATACACCGATACCCGCGCCTACCGAGAGTGCGATGACCGCAAGGACGAGAAACCAGCCGGCGACGTCTGCGGCGGCGTTGTCGGCGTCGTCGATGTACATCGCGCCCCAGCCCGCACAGTCGACGTGGATGTTGCCCGTGACGGGTGAGACGAAGGTGGCGACGACGTTGATTGCCTTTGTGTCGGCGCCTCCGGGCGACACTTGCAGGACCTGAGCGCCGGAACCGCCGACAGACCACTCGCATTGCGGGGCAGTGACGGTGATCCCGCGTTTGGTCAACGAGGCCACGCCACCGGGCACGGCGAGCTGGTAGGTCTTGCCCTCGGTGACCTGCGAGCCGGTCGGCGGCACCGCGCCCACCGAGAACGCCTGCCGCTGTGTGCCGCTGACGACGCGATACGCGGCAGCGAGGCCGACGCCGAGCAGAAGAAGCATGGTCGCCACCACCGCGCGTCGCGCTATCGGGCTGGCCGCCTTCGACCTGTCGAGCACCGCCGCCATGGCTCAGACACTAGTCTCCGGCCGTGCGCGTCCTCGTCCTCTCATGGGAGTACCCGCCGCTCGTCGTCGGGGGCCTCGGACGGCACGTCGACGCCTTGGCTCGCGAACTCGCTGCCGCGGGGCATGACGTCGTTGTGGTCACGCGGGGCGAGTCGGGATCACCGGTCGACGAGGTGCGCGAGGGCGTGCGGGTGCGCCGCAGCGCGGTGGATCCGCTCGCGATCGACTTCACCACCGAATCGCTGCTGGCCTGGAGCCAAGCGGTCGAGCACAGCCTCATCCGGACGGCTCTGCCGCTGGTGAAGCGGTGGCGTCCGGACATCGTCCATGCCCATGACTGGCTTGTGGCACAGACCGGGGTGACCATCGCCCAGATCACCGGAGCACCGCTCGTCGTGACGGTGCACGCCACGGAGGCGGGGCGGCATCAAGGCTGGCTGCCGCGCCCGCTGAATCTCGCCATCCATTCCGTCGAGCGCTGGCTCGTGGGACAGGCGGCGGCGGTCATCACCTGCTCGGTGGCGATGCACGACGAGGTCACCCGGCTCTTCGAGCTTCCTGACGAACGGGTGACCGTGGTGCCGAACGGCATCGACCTCGCACCGTGGCGAGTGAGCCGGCATACGCGCGACCTGGTGCGCACGGCTCATGCAGCCGAGGGACCTCTGCTCGCATTCGCCGGCCGGCTCGTACACGAAAAGGGCGTGCAGACGCTCATCGACGCACTCCCCGAGCTGCGACGCCGGCATGCCGGGCTGCGTCTCGTCGTCGCGGGCACCGGGCCCCACGAGGACGAACTGCAAGCCCACGCGCGGCGCCGCCGGCTGACCCGGGCGATCGACTGGGCCGGCTTCGTTCCCGACCCGGAGCTGGCGGCGGTGTTCGCGGCCGCGGACACCGTTGTCGTCCCGTCCGTGTACGAACCGTTCGGCATCGTGGCGCTCGAGGCAGCCGCCGCCGGAACGCCTGTCGTGGTCTCCGAGACGGGCGGTCTGCACGACCTGGTTCTGCGCAACGTCGTCGCTGGGTCCTTCCCGCCCGGGGACACCGGCGCGCTCATCGCCGCCATAGATGCCGTGCTCGGCGACCCAGCTGCAGGACGCCGTGCCGCGGCCCGAGCCTCGCGGCTGATCAGGCGCGAGTACACCTGGACGGCGGTGGCGCAGCGCACGGTCGAGGTCTTCAGCGCTGTGTTGGAGGCGGTCTAGGTGGTGGCGCGGCGGTCCTTCACGACCCTCGCCGGCACACCCACCGCCACGGCGAACGCGGGTAAGTCACGAGTGACGACGGCGTTCGCGCCCACGACCGCGCCCTCGCCGATCAGCACACCACGACACACGGTGACCTTGGTACCCAGCCAGACGTCCCTGTCGATGCGCACGCGTGACTTCGCGATGCCCTGGTCTTTGATCGGGATCGTCAGATCGGCGAAGTTGTGGTCGAAGTCGGAGATGTAGACGCTGTCGGCGATGAGCGCCGCGTCGCCGATCTCGACATCGAGGTAACAGTTGATCGAGACATCCCGGGCGAGCACGCTCTTGTCACCGAGACTCAAGGTGCCCTCGTGACAGCGCAGCGCGGTGCCCACGCCCAGATGCACCCAACTGCCGATCACCAGCCGGCCGTACCCCTTGCGTACATAGATCTCGACGTCACGATCCAGGAACACGAAGCCTCTCGTGATGACATGCCGGTTGAACAACCGCAGCCGTACGAAGCGCCAATACCGCACCACATACCAGGGCCGGTACGCGCGATTCCTGATCAACCACCACAGCGAGGTCAGCGTGATGAACGGCGGTGTGCGCAGCGGCTCGACCTCAGGACGCCTGAGCACGGGCACCGTCCAGCCCCAGGGCTCGCGAGAGCTCGTCGGCATCTGCGCAAACGGCGAGGGGCCCGGCCGCCGCCAGCTCACCGGGAGTCGCGTATCCCCACGTGACCGCGATGGTCTCGATGCCGTGCGCACGGGCGCCGAGGACGTCATGCGAGCGGTCGCCGACCATTCGCACGGTGTCCGGGTCAGGTCTGCCGAGCCGGCCGAGCACCTTGTCGATGACCATCGCCTTCGTCGGCAGCGATCCGTCCAGTTCGTCGCCGCCGACGGTCTCGAAGAGGGCGGCCAGCCCGAGGTGTTCGACGATGGGTACTGCATAGTGCTCGGGCTTGCTCGTCGCAACAGCGATCGGCACGCCGGCGCCATGCAACGCACGCAGCACCCCGATCGTGCCGGGGTAGAGCGCCGTGTCGTACATGCCGCCGGCGCCGTAGTGCTCGCGATACGCGGCGATCACGGCGGGAAGTGCATCAGTTCCGATGAGTGGCGGCAACGACTCGTAGAACGGCGGGCCGAGCAACGCGCGCTCGGTGTCCGGGTCGAGCGGTGGTAGCCCGTTGGCGGCAAAGGCATGCCGCAGCGCGGCGAGAATTCCCGGCGCCGAATCGGACAGCGTCCCGTCGAGGTCGAAGAGCACTGCGCGGGGCAGCACCTGCGACACCTGCGACACGGGCGACACCCTCAGCGCTTCACGCCGGTGACTTCGGCGTTGTAGAACAGTCCCCGCGCCACGACGCCTTCCAACCTTCGGTCCACTGCCGACAATCGCTGCCACGACGAATAGGCGAAATTGGCCCAGCGCGCGCCGAGTTTGTGCTTGGGAACGGCGCATTCGAAGGTCCGCACGGGCCAGCCCAGCCACGAGGCCGTCAGCTCGGCCGTCGTAACGCGAACGTGCGACGCGCCGGCCCGACGGGCGATCGCCTCGAGCTCCGCGGGCACGAACGTGTGCAGGTCGACGACCGCCTCGAGTGCTGCGGCTCGCGAGGATTCGTCAAGTTCATCCTGCGGGCGCCGCCACGCACTGAGCCACGGCAGGCGAGTCATGTTTGTCGTCGCCCACCAGGTCAGTCGCGAGAGTCGTCGCGCGATGACGTCACCGTGCCTCGTCGGTTCTCCCGCGAAGACGAAGCGTCCACCCGGCTTGAGCACGCGCAGAACCTCACGCATCGCCTGTTCGACGTCCGGGATGTGGTGAAGCACGGCATGTCCGACAACAAGATCGAATGTGTCGTCGTCGTAGGGCAGCCGCTCGGCGTCTGCGACGCGCCCCTCGACGTCGAAGCCGAGTGATCGCGCATTGCGCTTGGCGACCTCGACCATGCCCGGACTGAGATCAGTGACATGACCGTGCTCCAGGACGCCGGCGAGCTTGAGATTCAGCGTGAAGAAGCCGGTGCCGCAACCAAGTTCCAGCGCCGTCGCATAGGGCGTTCGGGTCGGTCCCGCGACGTGCTCGAAGCGATCGCGGGCGTACTCGATGCACCGCTCATCGAAGGAGATCGACCACTTCTCGTCATAGGTCCCGGCCTCCCAGTCGTGATAGAGCACGTTGGCGAGCTTGGGATCGTGCCAGGCCGCCGCGACCTGCTCGGCCGACGCATGCGGGTTCGGCTCAGGAGCCGGAACACTCAACGGAAGACGGCCTTGCCGGGACCGTGCTCGATGAACGAGGCCATGCCGGTCGTGCGGTCTTCGGTGGCGAACAGCGACGCGAACAGATGTGACTCGAGACGCAGCCCACTCGCGAGGTCGCCGTCGAGCCCTCCGTTGATCGCGGATTTCGCCGCGGCCAGGGCAAGTGCCGGCCCCTTCGCGAACTTCGCCGCCATCGCGAGCGCCGTCGCGTACACGTCCGCGGCCGGCACGACTGCGTCGACCAATCCGATGCTCAACGCCTCGTCGGCGTCTACGAATCGGCCGGTATAGATGAGGTCCTTCGCCTTTGCCGGTCCGACGAGACGCGGCAGGCGTTGTGTCCCACCCGCGCCAGGGATGATGCCGAGCAAGATCTCTGGCTGTCCCCATCGGGCGTTGTCGGCGCTGACCCGGAAGTCTGCCGTGAGTGCCAACTCGCAGCCGCCCCCGAGTGCATAACCCGTGACCGCGGCAAGCACCGGCTTGGGAATCGACGCGACCGCGGCGAGCGAGGACGAGAGGCGATCGGCGTCGCGCATCATCTGGGCGTGATCCTGATCGGCGAACTCCTTGACGTCGGCTCCCGCGGCGAACACCTTCTCGCCTCCGTAGATCACCACGGCGCGAACCGAATCGTCTCGGCTGACCTCAGCCGCTGCCGCGCGCAGCCCCTCCTGCACCTCGGTGTTCAGCGCGTTCATCGGCGGTCGTTCGATGCGGATCGTCGCCACACCCTCCGGCGCTGGGCCCGCCGCCCCCGAAGCGCCGCCGACCTCGACCCGCACGAGTTCACCCATCACTGCCCCTTCGCCATGTCCGCACCGCTTCGGAGCCTAAGGCCTGCAACCCGGCGCGCATCGCGGAGGCTTCGAGCCATAGGGTTTCGGCAGGGCACCGGCCCAGACCCGTCAGGGAGCCAGCGTGAAGATCGAAGAGATCCCCGTGATCAAAGCACTGGGCATCAAGCTGCTCGGCGCGCATCAGCGCGTCTACGAGGCCACCGGAGGCCGGCTCGGGCATCGTCTGCTCGTTGTCCCCTGCCTGCTGCTGCGCACCGTCGGCGCCAAGACAGGGATGCAGCGCAGCAGCTGCCTGACCTACGCGCGCGACGGCTCGGCACTGCTCGTCGTGGCGTCCAACGGTGGTGACCGTAAGGCCCCGGGTTGGTACCACAACCTGCGGGCCGATCCCGCGGCCGAGATCCAGATCGGCACGCACCGCCAGCAGGTGACGGCACGCTTCGCCCTGCCGGGCGACGCCGACTACGACCGGCTGTGGAGCATCGTCAACAAGAACAATTCCAACCGTTACAACGGCTACCAGAAGCTCACCGACCGTCCCATCCCCGTGGTCGTTCTCAGCCCGGTGTGACGCCGGCTGTCACACCGCCTGGGCGTACCAGCGCCCCTGACGGCGTTCGACGTGCAGCGGCAACCCGAACGTCTCCGAGAGGTAATAGTCGCTCAGCACGTCCTCGATCAGGCCCGCGGCGACGACCCGACCGTCCTTCAGCAGCAGCACATGTGACATACCGGGTGGGATCTCCTCGACGTGGTGCGTGACCAGCACCGAGGCCGGCGCCTCCGGGTCGGCGGCAAACCGGGTCAACCGCCGGAGCAGGTCTTCCCGGCCGCCCAGGTCCATACCGGCCGCAGGCTCGTCGAGCAGCAGCAGCTCGGGGTCGGTCATGAGCGCTCGCGCAATCTGCACGCGCTGCCGTTCGCCCTGGCTGAGCGTCCCGTACGTGCGCTCGGCGAGCGCACCCACGCCCACCCGGTCGAGCAGCGACCCGGCGCGGCGCACGTCCAGCCGTCCGTACGCCTCGCGCCAGCGGCCGATCACCGCGTAGCCCGCACTGACGACGACATCCACGACCCGTTCGCCGTTGGGAATGCGCTGCGCGATCGACGAGCTCGCCAGCCCGATGCGCGGGCGCAGCTCGAATACGTCCACGCCGCCGAGGCGCTCGCCGAACACGTATGCCTCTCCGGACGTGGGGTGCAGCACTGCGGCGGCGATCTGCAGCAGGGTCGTCTTCCCCGCGCCGTTCGCGCCGAGTACCACCCAGCGCTCGTCCTCCTCGACCGTCCAGCTGACCCGATCGAGCAGGAGCTTGGAGCCGCGGCGCACAGTGACGTCGATGAACTGGATCACCGCGTCGGGATTCACCTCTGCCACGCGCTAATCAAAGCGCACCGCGCGCCGCCGGTGCGGTAGGTCGGTGCGGTAGGTCGCTTCGGTCAGTCGGCAGGCCCGGCGATGAGAGTCACAGTTGCCGAATGCGTCCCGCCGCTCCGATCGGCCCAGCGGATCGCGATGCGATCACCCGCAGTGTGACTGCTCAGCGCGGACTTCAGGCTGGTGCCGGACGTGACGGCGGTGCCGTTGGCCGAGGTGATGACGTCGCCCGCGGCGACACCGGCCTTGGCTGCCGGGCCGCCCGGTACCACGCCCTCGATGAGGGCACCCGAGGCGGTGTTGGCCACGGAGACGCCGAGGAAACCGCGCAAGCCGATGTGGATCGTGCTCGACTCCTGACCCGCCTCGATCTGCGACGCGATGCCCAGCGCCTTGGCGATCGGGATGGCGTAGGCCACCGTCGTCGTGCGGCCGTTCGTCTGGGCCGCCGTGTCGATGCCGACGATCGTGCCGCTCGAGTTGTAGAGCGGCCCGCCGGAATCGCCTGCCTCGATCGGCGCATTGATCTCGATCATCGCGGTGAGCCGTTCCGGATTCGCCCCTGAGGTGTCCGATGCGGTCAGCGACTGATTCACCGCGATGACCTGACCGGTCGCTGCGCTGGGGGTGCCGCCGGCACCGCCCGCGTTGCCGACCCCGGTGACCGGATCGCCGGGCTGGACGGCTGCCGAGTCACCGACCCTCGCGGTCTGCAATCCCGATGCACCGCTGAGCTGGATCACCGCAACGTCCTCTGTGGGATCCGTGCCGACGACCGCGGCGGAGTAGGTGCGACCCGTCGAGACCACCGTCACCGAGATCTTGGTGGCGCCGTTGATGACGTGGTTGTTGGTGAGGATCTCTCCGGTTGGGGTGAGCACGATGCCGGTGCCCGCAGCCCGCGCCCCTTCGTAGCCGAGGATCGTGTTGATGTCGACAACGCCGACGGACTGCACTGCGGTAGCCGAACCGATGCTCGTCGTCGTCGCACCGGATCCGCCGGCGCCCGATCCGCCGGCGCCCGATCCGCCGGCGCCGGGCCGGCCGGCCGACGGCAGCGCCACACTCGAGCCGATGCCGCTCGTCGTCGTACCGCCGTGGACGCCGTAGGCGATCCCGGCGACCGCCACGCCGGCTACGAGCGCCGTTCCCGCGACCGTGTAACGCCGGTGCCGTCGCACCGTCGCCTGCGGCGCGGGGTCGAACGGTACGTGCGGGTACGGGCTGAACGACGGCTGCATGAGGGACTCCCTGCGGTCGACGGCGTTGTGCGCGTCGGGATCCATGAGACCGGGCGAACTTCGCATCTTTCTGAGAGATGTCCGTGGGCATCCTGTGAATTCCGGCCATTGCCTCACGCGCCGCCACGACCGGGCCGCACGGTGCCGGGTCGATCACTGTGGCTACAGTCCCGCCATGCTGCCCGAGAAGCTCACGGCCGCCGAGGTCGCGCGAATCGAGCGCGCCTGGCCCGGCCAGCCCTTCCCGCTCGGCGCGCACTGGGACGGCGAGGGCGCGAACTTCGCGATCTGGTCGACCACCGCGCAGGCCGTCAGCGTCTGCTTGTTCGACGACGTGGGGCGCGAGACGCGGGTGCCCTTGGACGACACGACCTATCACGTCTGGCATGGGTATCTGCCCGGCATCGGTCCGGGGCAGCGGTACGGCTTCCGGATCGACGGGCCGTTCGAGCCGGCACACGGCCTCTTCCACGATCCGTCGAAACTGCTCGTCGATCCCTACGCGCGAGCCATCGACGGAGACTTCGTCGACAACCCGGCGGTACATCCCGGCACGTCGGCCGACTCGGCTCCGTTCGTGCCGCGGTCGGTCATCGTGCACGACGCCTTTCCATGGGGTGACGACCACCGCCCCGCCGTGCCGTGGGACGACACGGTGATCTACGAATTGCACGTCCGCGGCTTCACGCAGCAGCACCCCGACATCCCGCCGGAGCTTCGCGGCACGTACGCCGGCCTGGCTCACCCGGCGGCGATCGACTACCTGCGCTCGCTCGGTGTCACTGCGGTCGAGCTGATGCCGATCCACCACTTTCTGAGCGAGCCACTGCTCCAGAGACGCGGCTTGACGAACTACTGGGGCTACAACTCGATCGGCTTCTTCGCGCCGCACGAGGCGTACGCGTCCAGACGCGGCAACCAGGTTCGCGAATTCAAGGCAATGGTGCGTGCGCTGCACGCGGCGGGCATCGAGGTGATCCTCGACGTGGTCTACAACCACACGGCCGAGGGCGACCCAGAGGGTCCGATCCTGGCGTTCAAGGGGATCGACAATCACGGTTACTACCGCCATGACGTGAACGACCCCGGCCGCTACACGGACTACACCGGCTGCGGCAACACCTTCGACTCGCGCCTGCCCTTTCCGTTGCAGTTGATCATGGACTCGCTGCGCTACTGGATCACCGACATGCACGTCGACGGTTTCCGCTTCGACCTCGCGTCCGCGTTGGCACGGTCACTGCACGACGTCGACAAGCTCTCCTCGTTCTTCGACACCATCCACCAGGACCCGGTCATCTCGCGTGCCAAGCTCATCGCCGAACCGTGGGATGTCGGCGACGGCGGCTACCAGGTGGGCGAGTTCCCACCGCTGTGGACGGAATGGAACGGCAAGTACCGCGACACGGTGCGCTCGTTCTGGTCCTCCGGCGCAGGCGGCGTGCGCGACCTGGCGTTCCGCCTCACCGGCTCGTCCGATCTCTACGGCGACGATGGCCGCTTGCCGATCGCCTCCATCAACTTCGTCACGGCACATGACGGCTTCACGATGCGCGACCTCGTCTCCTACGAGGAGAAGCACAACGAAGCCAACGGTGAGAACAACGACGACGGAACCGACGACAATCGCTCCTACAACTGCGGCATCGAAGGCGAACCCGCGACGCCCGAGGTTGCCCTGCTCCGCCGCCGCCAGGCGCGCAACCTGCTGAGCACGCTGCTGCTGTCGACCGGTGCACCGATGATCGTGGCCGGCGACGAGCGTTGGCGCACGCAGCAGGGCAACAACAACGCCTACTGCCAGGACAACGCGATCTCCTGGCTCGACTGGACTCCGGGCCCTGAGGTCGAGGACATGCTGACGCTGGTGCGCCGGCTGCTCGCACTGCGGCGCGACCACCCGGTGCTGCGTCAGCGCGCCTTCTTCGAAGGCCGCGCGGTGCCCGGGGGCGATGGCTGCAAGGACCTGGCGTGGTTTCACCCAGCCGGTCGCGAGCTGGTGGACGACGACTGGTTCGACACCGGGCTGCGATCGATCGGCATGTACTTCGACGGCCGCGGCCTGCGGCATCGCGGCACACGCGGCGAGGTCATCGTCGATGATTCGTTCCTGCTGATCCTGCACTCGGGCGACGAGCCCGGCGCCTTCCGGCTGCCCGGACTGCCGTGGGCCAACGGCTACAGCGTCGAGGTCGACACGACCTTCCCCGGCGGGGAGCCGGAGGCCCGGCAGCAATCCGTGCTCGGCGGCGCAGACCTGCCCGTCGGGGCAAGAACCGTGATCCTGCTTCGCGTGGCCCGCGACTAACACCGATTGTGCAAGTCTTGGCCTCGTCAGGACGCCAACAGTTGCACGATCGCGGAAGGACGGGCGGATGCGGCAGCGTGCCGAGTGCTGGTTGACCGACATGGACGGCGTCCTGGTCCGCGAGGAGCACGCGCTGCCTGGGTCAGCAGAGTTCTTGCAGCGCCTGGTCGAATGCGAGCGGCGTTTTCTGGTGCTGACCAACAACTCGATCTTCACCCCGCGGGACCTGACCGCCCGCCTGGCACGCTCAGGACTCGTCGTGCCCGAGAAGTCGATCTGGACCTCGGCGCTCGCTACCGCGACCTTCCTGTCGGACCAGCTACCCAACGGTTCCGCATACGTGATCGGCGAAGCCGGGCTCACCACCGCGATGCACGGGGTGGGATACACGCTCACCGATCGAGATCCCGACTTCGTCATTCTCGGTGAAACGCGCACCTACTCGTTCGAGGCGATCACCAAGGCGATCCGGCTGATCGGGCAAGGCGCACGCTTCATCGCCACGAACCCCGACGCGACGGGTCCCTCGGCGGAAGGGCCACTGCCGGCCACCGGGTCGGTCGCGGCGCTGATCACGAAGGCGACAGGGCGGCACCCGTACTTCGTCGGGAAACCCAACCCGATGATGTTCCGCAGCGCCCTCAACCGGATCGAGGCGCACTCGGAGAACACGGTGATGGTCGGCGACCGGATGGACACCGACATCGTTGCCGGCATCGAAGCCGGCCTCGACACGATTCTCGTGCTGAGCGGATCGACCAAGCCGGCCGACATCGAGCGCTACCCGTACCGGCCCGGGCGGGTGCTCAACTCGATAGCCGAGGCGATCGAACTCGTCTGAGGTCGTCGTCGGCGAGGACGGCGGCGACACACATCCCGAACAGCAGATGATCAGCCACCTGCGGCACCGCGGGCAACGCGTGGATGGCGGCCAGGTGAGAGCCGCGGAGGACCGCCGCGGCACCGAGGTCGATCGCCGCGATGCTCAGGCCGGCCCCGGCGCCGAAGGCGAGCGCATCACGCCCGCTCAGGCCGCGCGGCATCACCCCGCCGATGGCCGCAGACCAGGCGAGCGACAGAGCGCCGTGCACGAGTGCCGCAGAGACGACGAGTCGGCCGGTCGACGAGGCACGGGGCAACAGCACCCGGCCGGCGGCACGCGTCGCCGCGAGCGGGTCGCCGCCCCGGACGAGTTCCCACGTCGTCGACGGCGCACCGCTCACCGCGGCGGCCAGAGCGGCAGCACGCAGAATCGCCCCGGTGCGCAGTGCCCTACGCGGTCGAGACGACACCGAGCTCGGCCGGCGTTGCGAGTAGGTCATTGCGCGGCAGGATGCGCACGGTGTAGCCGAACGCGCCGGTGCGGTGCAGCGGAACGTCGCCTTCGTACCGGATCAATCCGTCGACGTGGTCGATCGCCTTCAGCGACACGGTGTCGATGTTCTTCAGCGAATCGTCCTGATCGACTGCGCCGTACACCGCCTCCACATCGACGTCGGCAGGATTGAGGCCGTTCAGGGCGACTTCGGCACGCAGCGTGAGCACACCGCCCAACTGCGAGTGCTCGCCGTCGAGCTGCGAATCGACATGGAGGACCTTCACACCCGGCCACGCGGCGAGCACCGTACGCCGCCACTCGGAAAGGGCGCGAGCGTCGCGGTATCCGTCGCTCATCAGCCGCGCCGCCGACACCGCCGCGGGTGCGTACAGCTCGCGGACGTACTCACTCACCATGCGCGTGGCAAGCACCTTGGGACCTAGCGACTTGAGGGTGTGCCGCACCATCTGCACCCACCGCGTCGGCACGCCGTTGCCGTCTCGGTCGTAGAACCGCGGTGCCACGTGCGATCCGATGAGCTCATAGAGGGCCTGTGCCTCGAGGTCGTCGCGCCTGTCGGGATCGGTCACGCCGTCGGCTGACGGAATCGCCCAGCCGTTCTCGCCGTCGAACCACTCGTCCCACCAACCGTCGAGCACCGAGAGGTTCAGCGCCCCGTTGAGTGCGGCCTTCATCCCCGACGTCCCGCAGGCTTCGAGGGGGCGCAGCGGATTGTTGAGCCACACGTCCACGCCCGTGTACAGGAAGCGCGCCATCCCGATGTCGTAGTCGGGCAGGAATGCGATCCGATGACGGACCGATGGGTCGTCGGCGAACTGCACCATCTGCGCGATGAGCTGCTTGCCGCCATCGTCGGCGGGGTGGCTCTTGCCGGCGATCACGATCTGCACGGGGCGCTCGGGGTCGAGCAAGAGCGCACGCAGCCGGTCAGGCTCACGCAACATCAACGTGAGGCGCTTGTACGACGGCACGCGCCGAGCGAAACCGATCGTCAGCACATCCGGGTCGAAGATCGACGCAGTCCAGCCGAGCTCGGCCTCACCCATGCCGCGCTGGCGCCCCGACGTCTTGACCCGGCGCCGGATCTCCGCGACGAGGTGCTCACGCAGCTCGCGCCGCACCCGCCATAGCTCCGCGTCGCCGACACGATCGATCGCCTCCCAGCCACCGCCGGCGGCCAGCACACCCGGGCCGACCTCGCGCTCGGCGATCTGCATGATCTCGCGTGCCATCCAGGTGGGGGCATGCACACCGTTCGTGACCGAGGTGATCGGTACGTCCGAGGTGTCGAAGCCGGGCCACAAGTCGGCGAACATGCTGCGACTGACCGCCCCGTGCAACTGCGACACACCATTGGCGCGCTGTCCGATGCGCAGCCCCATGTGCGCCATGTTGAAGATCGTGGGATCCGCCTCGGCGCCCAGCTCGAGAATCCGTTCCAGCGGCACGCCAGGCATTCCGGCCAGATGGCTTGCGACGAGGTCACGCGGGAACCTGTCGATACCGGCCGGCACAGGGGTGTGAGTGGTGAACACGGTGCCCGCGCGGACGGCCTGCAGCGCTTCGTCGAAACTGAGGTGTTCCCCCTCGACCAGTTCGCGGATGCGCTCGACGCCGAGGAATCCGGCGTGCCCCTCATTCGTGTGGAACACCTGCGGAGCCGCAGTCCCTGTCGACGCGCAGAACGCCCGGATGGCCCGAACCCCACCTACGCCCAGTAGCAGTTCCTGCTCGAGGCGGTGCTCCTTCCCGCCGCCGTAGAGACGGTCGGTCACCTGGCGCGCTGCGACGTCGTTCTCCTCGACGTCGCTGTCGAGCAGCAGCAGAGGCACCCGGCCGACCTTGGCGACCCACACCTGTGCGTGCAGAGAGCGCCCCTCGGGCAGCATCAGCGTGATGCGCACCGGCATCCCGTCGGAATCGTGCAGCGCCCGGATCGGCAGACCCTGCGGATCGAGGGACGGGTAGTGCTCGAGCTGCCACCCGTCGCGGGAGAGGGTCTGGCGGAAATACCCGGCCCGGTAGAGCAGGCCGACCCCGATGATCGGCACACCCAGGTCGCTGGCCGCCTTGAGATGGTCGCCGGCCAGGATGCCGAGGCCGCCGGAGTACTGCGGCAACACCTCAGTGATGCCGAATTCGGGTGAGAAGTAGGCAATCGCAGTCGGGAGCTCGGGCTCCTCCCGCTGCCGCTGCTGGTACCAGCGGGGCTCACTGACGTAATCGGTGAGGTCGTCGTAGATGTCGTCGAGAGCGCGCACGAACTTGCGGTCACGAGCGAGCAGAGCCAGCCGCTCGGCGCTCACCTCGCCGAGCATGCGGGCGGGGTCGTGGTTGCAGGCCTGCCACAGATCGGGGTCGACCGATTCGAGCAGATCGATCGAATCGGGGTGCCAGGACCACCGGAGATTATCGACAATTTCGCCTAATTTGCTGATCTCCGGAGGAAACGCAGCCCGCACTGTCAGCCGTCGAAGCGCCTTCACGAACGGGGACGCTAGCACCTACCGGAAAGGCTTACATCGCGCGGTTGCTGGGTAGGTTGGACACGTGGTCGGACGTTTTGGACTCAGTGACGTCGCGCCCGTCGTCGGTTCGACGGTCGCTCCGGAGTTCCCCGCCAAAGCCGTCGTCGGCGAGCACGTGCCGGTCACGGCCACCGTGTTCCGCGAGGGGCACGACGCGGTCGGGGCGAGCGTGGTTGTCCGTGGGCCGGACGGGCGCAAGACCGCTGTCGTGCCGATGGTGCCCGGAACGCCGGGAACCGATCGATGGCACGCGACGATCGTGGCAGACCGGCCGGGGTCGTGGAGCTTCTGCGTCGAGGCGTGGAGCGATCCGCTCTCGACGTGGCATCACTCGATCACGGTGAAGATCGACGCCGGCCAGGGAAGCGAAGATCTCGGCAACGACTTCGAGAACGGAGCGCGCCTGTTCGACCGGCTCGCCAAGGGGCTGCCCCGGGGTGACCGCCCGCGTGCCGTCGCCGCCGCGACGGCACTGCGCGACCGCACGCTGGATGTCGCCCACCGCGTCGCCCCCGCATTGGACGCCTACCTGCAGCGGCTCATCGAACAGAATCCGATCCGCGAGATGGTCACGTCGACGCCCCGCTACCCCCTGTGGGTCGATCGCCCCCGGGCCCTGTACAGCTCCTGGTACGAGTTCTTCCCGCGGTCCATCGGAGCCGAGCTCGCCGGCGATCCAGTGGCGCCCGGACGCCCCGCGCGGCACGGCACGTTCAAGGACTCGACCGAGCACCTCGACTACGTCGCGTCGCTCGGTTTCGACGTCGTCTACCTCCCGCCCATCCACCCGATCGGTGAGGTGAACCGCAAGGGGCCGAACAACACCCTGGTCGCCACCTCGTGGGATGTCGGCTCACCGTGGGCGATCGGATCGCGCGACGGCGGACACGACGCGATCCATCCCGAGCTGGGCTCGATGGCTGATTTCCAGGCATTCGTGCGGAGGGCGAACGAGCTGGGGATGGAGGTGGCACTCGACTTCGCGCTGCAGGCCGCGCCCGACCACCCGTGGGTCCGCACACACCCCGAGTGGTTCACGACGAACCCGGACGGCACCATCGCCTACGCCGAGAATCCGCCGAAGAAGTATCAGGACATCTTCCCCATCAACTTCGACAACGACCCTGCCGGGTTGTATGCCGAGTGCCTCCGCATCATCGAGCACTGGATCGCCGCCGGCGTCACCATCTTTCGCGTCGACAACCCGCACACGAAACCGATCAACTTCTGGCAGTGGCTCATCGTCGAGGTGAAGAAGTCCCATCCCGAGGTGTTGTTCCTCGCCGAGGCCTTCACCCGTCCGGCGATGATGCACGAGCTCGCGAAGGTCGGGTTCCACCAGTCCTACACCTACTTCACCTGGCGCAACACGAAGGAGGAGATCGAGACCTACGCCCGCGAGCTGGTCGAATCCGCTGCCTACATGCGCCCGAACTTCTTCGTCAACACGCCGGACATCCTGCATGACTACTTGGTGCACGGCGGTGCCGCCGCGTTCGCCATTCGCGCGGTGCTGGCCTCGACGCTGTCGCCGTCATGGGGGGTCTACTCCGGCTACGAGCTCTTCGAGCATCTCAACGCGAAGCCGGGCAGCGAGGAGTACCTCGATTCGGAGAAGTACCAGCTACGGCCGCGCGACTTCGCTGCAGCGATCGCCGACGGCCGCTCGCTCGCGCCGCTACTGACGACGCTGAACCGGATCCGCCGCGAGCACCCTGCCCTGCAGCAGTTGCGCAACCTGCACATCCACGAATGCGACAGTGACGAGATCACGGTCTTCAGCAAGCGCGACGAAGACACCGGTGACACGGTGATCGTGGCCTGCACCACCAACCCGCACGAGGCGCGCGAGGCCACGGTGACACTCGACCTCGCCGCCCTGGGCATCGACTGGGACACCGGATTCGCTGTGACGGACCTGCTCACCGGCGCGGAATACCGGTGGAATGCGCGCAACTACGTCCGCCTCGATCCGCACTCGGCGCCGGCACACATCCTGGTCGTGCAGCCGAACAGGTGAATGGCAATCACGCCGCTCCCGCACACTCCGCGGAAAGGAACCACCGAACATGTCGACCCCGCAGGCCGAACCGTCGACCAGCGACCGAGCCGACCCGGCGTGGTTCAAGCGCGCTGTCTTCTACGAGGTCTTGGTCCGCGGGTTCTACGACTCGAACGGTGATGGCACGGGCGATCTGCGCGGTCTGGCCGAGAGATTGGACTACCTCCAATGGCTGGGCGTCGACTGCCTGTGGCTTCCCCCGTTCTATCCGTCGCCGCTGCGTGACGGCGGTTACGACGTCAGCGACTACACCGGCGTCCTCCCGGAGTTCGGGACGATCGACGACTTCAAGTCCTTTCTCGCCGCCGCGCACGAGCGTGGTCTCCGGGTGATCGTCGACTTCGTCATGAACCACACCTCCGACGCGCATCCGTGGTTCCAAGCATCGCGGTCCGATCCCGACGGGCCGTACGGCGACTTCTACGTCTGGAACGACGACGACCGCCGCTACCCCGACGCGCGCGTGATCTTCGTCGACACCGAGCCGTCGAACTGGACGTTCGACCCGGTACGCAAGCAGTACTTCTGGCACCGCTTCTTCAGCCATCAGCCGGATCTGAACTTCGATTCCCCGGGCGTGCAGCAGGCGATCATCGACGCCCTGCGATTTTGGCTCGACATCGGCATCGACGGATTCCGCCTCGACGCGGTGCCGTACCTGTATGTGCGCGACGGAACCAACGGTGAGAACCTCCCCGAGACGCATGAATTCCTGCGGCGGGTGCGGAAAGAGGTTGATCGCGACTATCCGGATCGCGTGCTGCTGTGCGAGGCGAACCAGTGGCCGGCCGACGTGGTCGAGTACTTCGGCGATCCGTCGGTCGGGGGCGACGAGTGCCACATGGCGTTCCACTTTCCTGTCATGCCGCGCATCTTCATGGCCGTCCGTCGCGAATCCCGCTACCCGATCTCGGAGATCATGGCGCAGACGCCGGCCATTCCCGACAACTGCCAGTGGGGAATCTTCCTGCGCAATCACGACGAGTTGACGCTCGAGATGGTCACCGACGAGGAACGCGACTACATGTGGTCGGAGTACGCGACCGACCCACGGATGAAGGCGAACATCGGCATCCGGCGACGGCTCGCACCGCTGCTGGAGAACGACATCAACCAGATCGAGCTCTTCACGGCTCTGCTGCTCTCCCTTCCCGGCTCGCCAGTGCTGTACTACGGCGACGAGATCGGGATGGGCGACAACATCTGGCTCGGCGATCGCGACGGAGTCCGCACGCCGATGCAGTGGACGCCGGACCGCAACGCCGGCTTCTCCACCGCCGATCCCGGCAGGCTGTACCTGCCGGCAAACCAGGACTCGATCTACGGCTATCAGGTCACCAACGTCGAGTCGCAGACACGCAACACCTCGTCGTTGCTGCACTGGACTCGGCGCATGATCCACCTGCGCAAGGTGAATCCGGCATTCGGGCTGGGTAGCTTCACCGACCTCGGGGGTAGCAATCCCTCCGTGCTCAGCTTCGTGCGCGAGTTCGGCGACGACATCGTGCTCTGCGTCAACAACCTTTCGCGGTTTCCGCAACCGGTCGAGCTAGACCTACGCCCGTGGGAGGGAACCGAACCGATCGAACTGCTCGGAGGAACGCATTTTCCACGTATCGGCGAATTGCCATACCTGCTGACACTCAGCGGGCACGGCTTCTACTGGCTGCGCATACCGCGCACGTCCCAACCCACCGGCGAACCCGCTGCGGCCACCGACCAGAACGCCGTCGAGCCGACCGCAGCGGCGGAGGTGACGTCGTGATCGATGCAGACGAACTGACACCGCTCGTCGAGCGTTGGCTGCCCGCCCAGCGATGGTTCGCGGGTAAGGGTCGCAGGCCGACGGTCGATGTCGCACCACTGGCCGCGCTCACGACAGGCCCCGCACCTGTCGAGATCTGGCTGGCGCGCGCGACCTACGACGACGGCGGGAGCGAGACGTACCAGCTCCCCCTTGTCAGCCTCACGGAGCCCGTTGACACCCTCGATCATGTCCTGCTCGGATCCATCAAGCTCGGCGACGGTGACCCGACGTGGATATATGACGCGCTCCACGACAAGGACGTCACGTCAGTGTGGTTGGACGGTATCCGCGATGCCCGCGTCGATGGTTCCGTGCGGTTCACCCGCTACGTTGCGGTCGAGTCGGTGCCGAGCAACGTCAGCAGCCTCGTGCTCACCGGCGAACAGTCGAACACCTCGCTCATGTACGGCGACCTCGCCATCCTCAAGGTATTCCGCCGGCTACAGCCGGGTACCAATCCGGATATAGAGATTCACGCCGCGCTCGGCGACCGCGGAGCGCGGCATGTGGCTCGGCTGCTCGGCGCGGTGGAAGCAGACCACGACGGCGCCACCTACGCCCTCGCAATGCTCCAGGAGTTCATGACCACCGCAACCGACGGGTGGGAGTTGGCGAAGGCGAGTGTGCGTGACTTGATGGCCGAAGCCGACCTGCACGCGGACGAAGCAGGCGGGGATTTCGCCGGAGAGGCGCACCGTCTCGGCGCTGCGGTGGCCGAGACCCACGCCGACCTGGCCGCCGCTTTCGGCACTTCCGTGGCTGAGACGGATGACCTCGGCCGGCGTGCGTCCGGTATGCAGGCGCGACTTGACGCCGCCATCGGGATCGTGCCCGAACTGCGCGAGTTGGCGGGCGCACTGCGCGCTGCCTACGCCGACCTCGAGCGGCTGCAGTCCGAGGTGCCGTTGCAGCGCATCCACGGTGACCTGCACCTCGGGCAGGCGTTGCGGACCGCGCACCGCTGGGTGATCATCGACTTCGAAGGCGAGCCGATGGGCGATCTCAGCGAACGCCGTCATGCCGACTCTCCCCTGCGCGACGTCGCCGGCATGTTGCGCTCGTTCGACTACGCCGGGCACCACCGGCTGATCGAGTCCGGCCCCGACGCGCAGCTGACCTATCGCGCAGCCGAATGGACGCAGCGCAACGCCACCGCCTTCTGCGACGGATACGCCGAGATCGCCGGCGCCGACCCGCGCGACCACGCCGTTTTGTTGCGCGCCTTCGAAGCCGACAAGGCCGTCTACGAAGCGGTTTACGAAGCACGTAACCGGCCGAGCTGGCTTCCGATACCGCTGGCATCGCTGTCCCGACTTGCCGACCAGGAGGCACCGCAGTGACCACGCCCAAGACGCCGGTTCCGGCGACGCACGCCCCGCCGCGCGACGCGCTCGAGCGCCTGGTGAACGGGCTGGACCACAATCCACACGGCATTCTCGGCAGCCATCCGACGGCCGACGGGCGCACTGTCGTGCGCACATTGCGGCCGGACGCGACAGCGGTCCAGATCCTCACGGGCAAGGACCGCACGCCGATGCACCGCATCCACGACGGGGGTGTGTTCGAAGGTGTCCTTGATGGCGGCCCGACCGACTACCGCCTGCAGGTCGAATACGGCACCGACGCGTTCGTGGTCGACGACCCGTACCGCTGGCTCCCGACGGTCGGAGAGGTCGACATCCACCTCATCGTCGAGGGGCGGCACGAGAATCTGTGGGAGGTGCTCGGCGCTCACGTCCGCCGGTACGACACCCCCGGCGGATCCGTCACGGGCACCTCGTTCGCCGTGTGGGCGCCCAACGCCCGAGCCGTGCGCGTCGCCGGCGACTTCGACTACTGGTCCGGCCGCGCATTGCCGATGCGGTCACTCGGCTCGTCAGGTATCTGGGAGCTGTTCGTCCCGGACGTCGGCGACGGCTGCCGCTACAAGTTCCAGGTGCTCGGCGCCGACGGGGAATGGCGCAGCAAGGCCGACCCGATGGCCTTCGCCACCGAGGTGCCTCCGGCCACCGCGTCCGTCGTGTTCACGTCCCAATACCGCTGGACGGACGACGACTGGATGCGCCGCCGCGCAGAGACTGCGTGGCACTCCGCGCCCATGTCCGTGTACGAGGTGCATCTCGGTTCGTGGAAGGTCGGGCTCAGCTATCGGGAGCTCGCCGAGGAACTCGTCGAGCACGTCGTCGAGCACGGGTTCACCCACGTGGAGTTCCTGCCTGTCGCCGAGCATCCCTTCGGTGGTTCGTGGGGCTACCAGGTGTCGTCGTACTACGCCCCGACGTCGAGATTCGGCAACCCGGACGATCTGCGCTATCTGATCGACGTGCTGCACCGCGCGGGGATCGGCGTGATCGTCGACTGGGTGCCGGCGCACTTTCCGAAGGACGCCTGGGCGCTGGCTCGCTTCGACGGGACGCCGCTGTACGAGCACGCCGACCCGCGGCGCGGTGAGCAGCCCGACTGGGGCACCTACGTCTTCAACTTCGGCCGTAGCGAGGTACGCAACTTCCTGGTCGCCAATGCCTTGTACTGGCTCGAGGAGTTCCACGTCGACGGGCTGCGCGTCGATGCGGTTGCCTCGATGCTATATCTCGACTACTCGCGCAAGGCTGGCGAATGGGAGCCCAATATCCATGGAGGCAGGGAGAACCTCGAGGCAGTCGCCTTCCTTCAAGAGATGAACGCGACGGTCTACAAGCGGGTGCCGGGTGTCGTCACGATCGCCGAGGAGTCCACGTCGTGGCCCGGCGTCACACGCGCGACGCATCTGGGCGGCCTCGGGTTCGGCTTCAAGTGGAACATGGGCTGGATGCACGACACGCTCAGCTACATCGCGCACCAGCCGGTCCACCGGCAGTTCCATCACAACGAGATGACCTTCTCGATGATGTACGCCTACACGGAGAACTTCGTTCTGCCCCTGTCGCACGACGAGGTCGTGCACGGGAAGGGGTCGTTGCTCAACAAGATTCCGGGCGACCGGTGGCAGCAGATGGCGACGTTGCGCGGGCTGTACGCCTTCATGTGGGCCCATCCCGGTAAGCAGCTGCTCTTCATGGGTCAGGAATTCGCGCAGGGCGGGGAGTGGGCTGAGAGCCGGTCGCTGGACTGGTGGCTGCTCGATGCTCCGGACCACCGCGGCGTGGCCCGGCTGGTCAGCGATCTGAACCGTGTCTATGGCGAGACGTCGGCTCTGTGGTCGCTGGACAGCGCACCGGAGGGCTTCCACTGGATTGACGCCAACGATGCCTCCGGCAACGTGTACTCGTTCCTGCGCATGGGCGCCGACGGCTCCGTCCTCGCCTGCATCGCGAACTTCTCCTCGGTTCCGCACGACGGCTATCGGGTCGGGCTGCCGCACGCCGGCCGTTGGGACGAGGTGATCAACACCGACGCCGACCAGTACTTCGGCTCGGGTGTCGGAAACTTCGGTGGTGTCGAGGCTGTCGAGACGCCGTGGCACGGCCAGCCCGCATCGGCGACGCTGCGGGTGCCCCCGCTCGGGGCTCTGTGGCTGCGCTACTCCCCCGAATGACCCGATTGTGCAACTCTCGGCTGCCTCAGGACGCCGAACGTTGCACAATCGCGGGATGAAGCGCTACGAGTGCGACCGCGTCGACGATTCGTTCATCGACACGGCACCGATCCGATACGTCAACTCGGTCGTGATCGACGCGACGCCCGACGCGATCTGGTCGGCCCTTGAGGATGCCTCCGCGTGGCCGCGGTGGGCCAGCGTCATCAAGAAGGTCGAATGGACCTCGCCCCCGCCGTTCGGGTTGGGCACCACCCGCACCGTGACGATGACGGGGCGGATGTGCGGGTACGAGGAGTTCATCGCGTGGGACCCCGGTCGGCGCATGTCGTTCCGCTTCAACGCAGCGAGCATGAACGGGGTCAGCGCCTTCGCCGAGCGCTACACCCTCGAACCGACGAACCCCGGCCAGACGAGGGTCACCTGGGTCATGGCGATGTCGCCCAAGGGCGTCAGCAAGCTGATCGTGCCGCTCGGTCGGCGTGGGATGGAGCTGCTGTTCGGCAGGATGCTGCGCACCTTCAAGACCATCGTCGAGGCCGAGTACGCGACCGCGCCGTCGGGGTGAGCCGCGCCGGGAATGGGGCGAGCGTTCCCAGCGTTCTGCAGTACAGTTGAGTTCGCAACTACTTGGAGGACGCCATGCCCGCCGTCACCGCAGACACGTTGACGCTGCCGCGCATCCCCGCGGCGACACTGGGCGACACTGAGCGCCCGGTGCGGCAGATCAGCACCGGCCCGCGCGGCTACGAGGGCGAGGGCTTCCCGGTGGTCCGCGCCTTCGCCGGCGTGTCGACGGCCGATCTAGACCCGTTCGTCCACATGGATCAGATGGGTGAGGTCGACTACGCACCGGGAGAGCCGAAGGGCACTGCCTGGCACCCGCACCGGGGTTTCGAGACGGTCACCTACATGATCGACGGCACCTTCCAGCACCAGGACAGTCACGGCGGCGGCGGCGTGATCAACAATGGCGCGACCCAGTGGATGACCGCCGGCGCAGGCATCTTGCACATCGAGACACCGCCCGAGGAGCTCGTCGTGAGCGGGGGCGTGTTCCACGGTCTGCAGCTCTGGGTGAACCTCCCGGCGAAGGACAAGTTCGCCGCGCCCCGCTACCAGGCGATCGAAGGATCGGACGCGACGCTCGTCGCCTCGGCTGACGGGGGCGCGCTGCTGCGGATCGTCGCCGGTTCGATCGGCGAGCACCACGGGCCCGGATCGACGCACACGCCGATCACCATGGCGCACGCGACGATTCAGCCCGGCGCACAGGTGTCGCTGCCGTGGCAGCCGGACTACAACGCGCTCGTGTACGTCTTGTCGGGCAACGGCACCGTCGGCGCCGACGAACGCCCGGTTCACGGTGGACAGCTCATCGTCTTCGGCGCAGGTGACCGGATCACCGTCGGTGCGTCGGCGAACCAGGACTCGAACCGCCCAGCGCTGGAGGTGGTGCTGCTCGGGGGCCGTCCGATCCGCGAGCCGGTGGCGCATTACGGGCCGTTCGTCATGAACACCAAGGCCGAGCTCATCCAGGCGATCGAGGACTACCAGGCGGGGCGCCTCGGCGTGATCCCGGACAACGCTTTGATGCCGCACACCAGCTGACTAGCTGAATTCGAGCAGCAATGCAGCAAGGGCGACGATCGGGATGTGCCGCCAGCGCAGCATGACGTAGCGCTCCTGGTCGAAGGCGTGGAACTTGCGCAGGTATCGATACAGCCGTTCGACGCTGATGAGCGGGTCGAGCAGGTGCACTGCCCCGTATGCCACCCGGGCCAGCGCGCCGAGGTGATTGCGGTTGACGAACAGGTCCGGGAACGGCGCGAACGCCAACGACACCCGCTCCACACCTTGATCGCCGGCCCAATTGACGACCTCGGCGATGATGCGTTCATCCACACCGTTCGGAGCGTTCCGGGTGCGCATCGGCAGATCGAGCGAGAGGTCCTTCTTGCCTGCCCAGAGGTAGCGATGGACTGCGACCGCGACGCCGTCGCGGTCACGTGCTACAGCGAGCACGGCATCGGGTGTGCGGCCGTCGAACAAGCGGCCGAGGATCATCGAAAAGCCCCGGGTGTCGACGCGCCGTGAACCGTGGATCAAACCACGCAGTTCGGCGATGGCATCTGGTCCCAGATCCCCCTCACGCAGGAACTCGATACTGACACCGGCGTTGTGCGACCGCTTGATCGCCTGGCGCAGATTGCGGAACTGTCGGCCGGTCAGCACGAACTCCGAGCGCCGCACCACGACGTCACGGCCGATGGGCACCCCGTGCAGACCATGCTTGGCCCACGCCTGCTTTGCGCGCTCGCCCGCCCCGAGCACCGCGACGCGCAGCCGCCGCCCGCCGGCGCTGGCCACGAACGCGTCGATGGCGTCGTCCCACGATGCGATGTCGCCGACCGGGTCGCCGCTCGCCACTGCGCATCCGAGCCGGACGCAGTATCCGACAGCAGCGCGGCCGTCCGGCGAGAAGACGTACTGCTTCTCGGGTCGCAACGCGAAGGGCGCCAGCGGGTTGTCCTCGCTGAGTGCGACGAGGTGCCGCACGCGACGCACCTGCGCCTCGTCGGGCGGCTGCTCGGACCGCCGGATGTGGCCCATCACGATTAGAAGAGCACCCGGGCCATCTCGCGACGCGCAGGCGCGACCCGCGGGTCGTCCGGTCCGAGCAGGTCGAAGTACTCGATGAGTCGCTGCCGCACAGCCTCACGATCCTCGCCCGTGGTGCGGGTCAGCAAACCGAGCAGCCGGGCCAGCGCCGATTCGACATCGGTTTCGGCGAAAGCAACGTCCGCCGCGGCGAGCTGGGCTGCCGTGTCGCCCGGATCGGCGTCGGCCTGCGCGACGACGGTTGCCTCGTATCCGTCGAGACGCTGGAGCAGCCGCACCTGGCCGAGCGCGATCGCGGCGTCGAGGTTGGCGGGCTCGGCATCGAGGATCGTTCGATAATGCTGCGTCGCGAGGTCGTAATCGCCTGCCTGCAGAGCCTCCTCGGCTGCGACGAAGCGCGGGTCGTCCGGCTCCTCGCGCGGCAGCGGATCGGCTATCGGCGCGGCAGGGGCCGCCGGATCGCCCGGATTGGCCGGATCGGCCGGCGGCATCCCGGGCAGTCCGGCTTCACGGCCGGCCTGCTCGACAGCGCCCACGAACTCACGCAACTGGGCCTCGGGCAGCAGCCCTTGAAAGCCCGGCACGAGCTGGCCGCCGATCACGGCGAACACCGTCGGGATGCTCTGTACCTGCAGGGCCTGCGAGATGCGCGGGTTGGCGTCGACGTCGATCTTGGCCAGCACCCATGCGCCACCACTCTCGTTGACCAAACGCTCGAGCATCGGCGAGAGCTGCTTGCACGGCTCGCACCACTCGGCCCAGAGATCGATGAGCACCGGCACCTGGAACGAGCGGTCGAGCACCTCGGTCTGGAAGGCCGCCTCGCTGACATCGACGACCAGGTTGCCGGGCGTCGGGGCGGGCGCCTCGGCAGCGCGGGCGGCCGCCTCGTTGCGCGCCTGGATGGCTGCGAGGTCTACCGCTCCGGCCATGCTCGCGGCCAGGGCTGCCGGGGGCGGGGCGGGGCGGCCGCGCGGACGGTCACGGGGTGCACCAGGACGCATGTGTCCAGCTTCCCAGACGTTGACAATCCGCTGTGCGGCCGGTGACATCTGGCCATGACTGTGTCGATCGAGCGAGCCGGGGATGTCTGGACGGTGGTCCTCGACCGTCCAGAAGTGCGCAATGCCGTGGACGGCCCGACGGCCGAGGCGCTGTGTGCCGCGTTCCGGGACTTCGACGCCGACGAGACGGCCCGGGTGGCTGTGCTCTGGGGCGCCGGAGGCACGTTCTGCGCCGGGGCGGACCTGCGCGCCATGTCGAATCCATTGGATCCGGACATCGCGACGTGCGGACCGATGGGGCCATCACGGCTGCAGCTCTCGAAACCGGTGATCGCAGCGGTGAGCGGTCACGCCGTCGCCGGCGGCCTGGAACTCGCACTGTGGTGCGATCTGCGCGTCGTCGAGCAGGACGCGACATTCGGCGTCTACTGCCGGCGATGGGGCGTGCCGCTCATCGACGGCGGGACGGTGCGGCTGCCGCGCGTCGTCGGGATGGGTCGGGCCCTCGATCTGATCCTCACCGGACGTTCCGTAGGGGCCGACGAGGCTCTGGCGATCGGGCTGGCGAATCGAATCGTGCCGCAGGGGCAAGCCCGGCAGGCGGCGGAGGAGCTCGCCGGGCTGCTCGCCGCGTTACCGCAGGCATGCCTGCGCTCGGATCGGCGCTCGGTATACGACGCGTTCGGCATGGAGGAACGCAGCGCGCTGGCGGCTGAGTTCGCTCACGGCAGCGGTGTGCTGGCTGATGCCGCCGCCGGTGCGGCACGCTTCGCCGCCGGCGAGGGGCGCCACGGAACCTGAGGAGCGACGCAGCCGAACGTCAGAAGCGGACAGGCTCGCGGTACTCGCCCCACATGGGCTTGAAGGCGTTGCAGATCTCGCCGAGTGTCGCCTCGGCGCGCACCGCGTCGAGCATCGCCGGAAGCGTGTTGCGATCGGCCGCGGCATCGTCGACCATCCGCGCCAGGGCTGCCTCGACAGCGATGGAGTCGCGCGCCTGCCGGCGCCGCGCGAGTTCCGCGCGCTGCTCGAGCTCGACCTCATGGGAGACCCGCAGGATCTCGAGCGCGTCGCCATTGTCGCCCGGGTACACATTCACGCCGACCACCCGCTTGTCGCCCTTTTCGAGCGCGATCTGGTACGTGAAGGCCGAGTCGGCGACCTCACCGATGAACCAGCCATCCTCGATGCCCCGGAGCAGGCCGGACATGATGCTGCCGTCCTCGCCCAGGTCCTTGATCCGAGTGAAGATCGCCTCGGCTTCTGCCTCGAGCCGATCGGTCAGTGCCTCGACGTACCAGGAGCCGCCCAGCGGATCGGCCACGTTGAGCACGCCGGTCTCTTCGGCGAGCACCTGCTGCGTGCGCAACGCGATCTGGGCAGCGCGTTGCGACGGCAGCGCGAGCACCTCGTCGAGCGCGTTGGTGTGCAGGGAGTTCGTGCCGGCCAGGACCGCGGCGAGCGCCTCGACGGCCGTGCGGACGATGTTGTTGTCCGGCTGCTGGGCCGTCAGCGACACCCCGGCCGTCTGGGTGTGGAAGCGCAGCCACTGAGCGCGGTCGGTGCGGGCGCCGTAGACATCGCGCATCCAGCGTGCCCAGATGCGGCGCGCGGCACGCAGCTTGGCGATCTCCTCGAAGAAGTCGATGTGGGCATCGAAGAAGAACGACAACCCCGGCGCGAAGTTGTCGACGTCCATGCCGCGCGAAAGGCCGAGCTCGACGTAGCCGAATCCATCGGCGAGCGTGAAGGCCAACTCCTGCGCGGCGGTCGAGCCCGCTTCGCGAATGTGGTAGCCCGACACCGAGAGTGGTTTGTACGCCGGGATCTCTTGTGCCACGTACTCCATCAGGTCGCCGATGAGCTTCAGGTGCGGCGCGGGCGGGTAGATCCACTCCTTCTGCGCGATGTATTCCTTGAAGATGTCGGTCTGCAGCGTGCCGTTGAGCTTGCTGGTGTCTGCCCCTTGGCGTTCCGCGGCGACCACGTACATGCAGAACAGCGGCACGGCCGGTCCGGAGATCGTCATCGACGTCGTCGTCGACGTGAGGTCGATGCCGTCGAACAGCACCTGCATGTCGGCCGCGGAATCGATGGCCACGCCGCAGTGGCCCACCTCGCCGAGGGCGCGCTCGTCGTCGGAGTCACGACCCATCAGCGTGGGCATGTCGAACGCGACCGAGAGGCCGCCACCACCCTCGGCCAGGATCATCTTGTACCGCTCGTTGGTCTGGTGTGCGTTCCCGAAGCCGGCGAATTGGCGGATCGTCCAGGGCTTGCCTCGGTATCCGGTGGGGTGGATGCCGCGGGTGAACGGGTACTCGCCCGGCCAGCCGATGCGCTGCATGCGCTCGTCGGCACCCTCGGGCCCGTAGACCGGTTCGACGGTCGACCCGGACAGCGTCGTGAAGTCACGGTCGGCCACGCCGCCGGCAGCCTCAACCGCGGCGAAGCGCTCTTCCCAGCGCCGACGACCCTCGGCGATCTGTTCAGAGTCCATGATCCCACATTACTAGGACGTCCTACTATTTGGCTACGTCGCCTCGTCGACGAAGTCGCGGGCATGCTCGCGCAGCCGCCGCAAAGTCGTGAACAGCTGGCCCAGCTCGACCGCGTCCAGGCAGCCCAGGGCGAACCGGGCCGCGTTGAACTCGGCGGTCGCCTTGTTCGCGACCTCGCGCCCTGCGTCGGTGATCACGGCCAGCGTGCCCCGTCCGTCGCTCGGGTTCGGCTCCCGGCGGACGAGACCGGCGCCCTCCAGCCGGTCGATGACGTTCGTGACGGAGGTCGCGTGCACCTGCAACCGCTCGCCGATCTTGGACAGTGGCAACGCCCCGTCATGCGAGTAGGCCAGCAGGACGAGCGCCTCGTACCGACTGAACGTGATGCCGTACGGACGCAGCATCGCGTCGAGCTCGGCGAGCAAGATCTGGTGGGCACGCATGATCGAGGTGACTGCCCGCATCGAGGCGTACACCGACGGATCCTCGTCAGGCCAGTGCCGTTCCCACAGCGCACCGCCCCGTTCGATCGGGTCGAACTCGAGGGGCGGGGGCTGCTGAGGCACGAGCACGAGGGTACTTAACGCGTAACCTGCGGTGCATGACCGACGCACTCGAGCGCCTTGATCTGCTCGATCTCGACGACGACCTCACCGACGAGGATCGACTGCTGCGCGACACCGTCCGCAAGTTCGCCGACGACCGGCTACGGCCGCACATCCGGCAATGGTTCGAGGAGGGCACCCTGCCCGCGCGCGAGCTGGCACAGGAGTTCGGCGCGCTCGGCGTGCTCGGCATGCATCTCGAGGGATACGGGTGTCAGGGCGCCCGCCCGTCGCAGTACGGACTGGTCAGCGCCGAGATCGAAGCCGTCGACTCCGGGCTGCGGTCGCTGGTCAGCGTCCAGGGGTCACTGGCCATGTACGCGATCCACGCATACGGCAGCGAGGAGCAGAAGCAGCGCTGGCTGCCCGAGATGGCCAAGGGCAACGCGATCGGATGCTTCGGGCTGACCGAGCCCGATTCCGGTTCCGACCCTGGCTCGATGCGCACCCGCGCCCGCCGCGACGGCGACGACTGGGTCTTGACGGGCAACAAGATGTGGATCACCAACGGCTCGATCTCGGATGTCGCAGTGGTGTGGGCGCGCACGGACGACGGCGTGCGTGGCTTCCTGGTGGAGAAGGGGATGGCCGGCTTCTCGGCGCACGACGTGCACCACAAGATCTCGCTGCGCGCGTCCGTAACCAGCGAACTCGTGATGGACGAGGTTCGGCTGCCGTCTTCGGCGATGCTCCCCGAGGCACGCGGACTGCGGGGGCCGCTGGGCTGCCTCACCGAGGCACGATTCGGAATCGTCTGGGGCGTGACGGGTTCGGCCCGCGACGCCCTCGCCGCAACGCTGGATTACGCCGGCACGCGCGTCCAGTTCGGCAAGCCGATCGCCGGGTTCCAGCTGACCCAGCGCAAGCTGGCCGAGATGGCCGTCTCGCTGCAGCAGGCCCAGCTGACTGCGCGCCGCCTCGGCGAGCTCAAGGACGCGGGGCGCGCCAAGGCGAAGCACATCAGCTTCGGCAAGTTCCACAACGTCCGCGCTGCGCTCGAGATCTGCCGCGAGGCGCGCTCGATCCTCGGCGGCAGCGGCATCACCACCGAGTACCCGGTGCTGCGCCACGCGGTGAATCTGGAGACGGTCTACACCTACGAGGGCACCCACGAGGTGCACACCCTCGTCCTGGGCCAGGAGCTCACCGGGCTCGACGCCTTCCGCTGATTCACCGGCCGAAGGTTGGTTTGCCGGGCACCCCCTGCCGGGTACAGGTGCACCGTGACCCACTCTCGCAGCGGATCGAGCAGCGACAGTAGCCTCGCCACGATCCGAACACGCATCCCCGCCCGTCTCGACCGGCTGCCATGGTCACGATGGCACTGGATGATCGTCGTCGGGCTGGGTGCCGTCTGGCTGCTCGACGGGCTCGAAGTCACCATCGTCGGCAACGTCGCGCCGCGGCTCGGCGAAAAGGGCAGCGGCATCCACATCACGACGTCGCAGGTCACCGGCCTCGGCGCGGCGATGTACGTCGCGGGTGCGTGCGTCGGGGCACTGATCTTCGGCTGGCTCACCGACCGCTTCGGTCGCAAGAAGCTGTTCATGGTGACGCTAGCGGTCTACCTGGTGGCTACAGCGCTCACCTCGATCTCTGTCAACGCCGAGATGTTCTTCGCGTTCCGCTTCCTCACCGGCCTCGGCCTCGGCGGCGAGTACGCCGCGATCAACTCGGCGATCGACGAGCTGATCCCGAGCAAATACCGCGGGCGCATCGACATCATCATCAACGGCACCTACTGGATCGGGGCGGCCGCAGGCGCGCTCCTGTCGATCCCTGCACTGAACACCCATCTGTTCGCCGCGAATGTCGGCTGGCGACTCACGTTCGCCCTCGGCGTCATCCTCGGGGCCGGCATCCTCTTCGTTCGTCGCAACGTCCCCGAAAGCCCGCGATGGCTGTTCATCCATGGGCGTGAGGACGAGGCCGAACGGCTCGTCGACAGCATCGAGCAGCGCGTCGCAGAGTCGGTCGACGAGCCGCTGTCCGAGGTCGACGACGAGATCGAGATCAAGCAGCGGCATTCGATCGGATTCGCGACGATCGCCCGCACCGTGTTTCAGAAGTATCCGAAGCGCACCGCCCTCGGTTTCTCGTTGTTCATCGGGCAGGCGTTCCTCTACAACGCGATCACTTTCAGCTTCGCATCCATCCTCACGACGTTCTTCAAGGTCGGCGACGGTTCCACGGGTTACTACTTCGTCGTGATCGCGCTCGGCAACTTCACCGGTCCGCTGCTGCTCGGCCCGCTGTTCGACACGCTGGGCCGCCGCGTGATGATCTCTGGGACCTACATCCTGTCCGGCGCACTTCTGTTGGGCACTGCGTGGCTCTTCGACGGCGGCCACCTGTCGGCGGTGACGATGACGGCGTGCTGGACCGTGGTGCTGTTCTTCGCGTCGGCCGGCGCGAGTTCGGCATATCTGACAGTGAGCGAGATCTTCCCGATGGAGACGCGCGCCATGGCGATCGCGTTCTTCTATGCGATCGGCACGGCCATCGGTGGAATCACCGGGCCGCTGCTGTTCGCCAAGCTCATCAAGACTGGCCACATCGGAGACACGGCGTTTGCCTTCACCCTCGGTGCCGTGTTGATGATCGCGGCCGGAATCGTCGCGGTGTTCCTCTGCGTCGACGCCGAACAGAAGGGGCTGGAAGAGGTCGCCGAACCGCTCAGCGCCGAGGATGCCCGCACCGAGCACGGGACTGAGCACGGAAGCGAGCCCGCGCTGAGGCGCTGACGTGGCTGCGTTCTACAGTGCGGCGAGCCGCTGCGCGAGAAACGTCCGCTCGACGTCGTTCTCGGTGAGCAGCAACGCCTCTTCGAACGCCAGCCGTGCCTCGCTCGTCCGGCCGAGACGCGTGAGGAACTCGGCACGGGTCGCGGACAGATAGGCGTAGCCGGCCAGCTGCGGTTCGTCGGCGAGTGCCGCCAGCGCGGCGAGGCCGGCCTCGGCGCCGCAAGCGAAGCCGACGGCAGCCGCCCGGTTGAGGGCGACCACCGGCGACGGCCAGATCTGCACGAGCAGGTCGTACAGGGCGACGATCTCGCCCCAGTCCGTCGCATCCCAGCTCGGCGCCTCGGCATGCACGGCCGCGATCGCCGCCTGCAGCGCGAATCTGCCCGGCGGACGAGAACGCAACGCGACCCGCACCAGTTCGGCTCCCTCGCTGATCGCCGGCGAGTCCCACTGCGAGCGGTCCTGGTCGGCGAGCAGCACGAGCTGCCCGTCGGCACCTGTGCGCGTCGCCCGGCGTGCGTCGGTCAGGAGGATCAGCGCCCGCAGACCGGCGATGTCGGTGTTGTCGGGCAACAACGTCTGCAGCATCGCTGCCAGATCACGGGCACGCTCGACGAGGTCACGCCGGACGAGATCGGCACCCGCAGGCGCGGTGTGTCCGGTCGTGAAGACGAGATGGATGACGTCGAGCACGGCGTCGATCCGTTCCGGAAGTTCGGCGGGCGGGGGCACGCGATACGGGATTCGCGCGGCACTGATCTTCTTCTTCGCCCGGGTGATGCGCGCGGCCATCGTCGATTCACTCACCAGGAACGCGCGGGCGACCTCTGCGGTGGACAGGCCGCACAGCAGCCGCAGCGTCAGCGCCACCTGCGCCTCCCGTGACAGTGCGGGGTGGCAACACGTGCAGATCAACCGCAGCCTGTCGTCCGGATAGCCGGCATCGTCGTCATCGGAGGCGGGCGGCTCCGGCTCGTCCTGAACGAGCAATGGCAGCTTGCGTCGCAACAGCGTGCCGCGGCGCAGTACGTCCAGGGCGGCACGCCGGGCCACCGTGGTGAGCCACGCGCCGGGATTCGTGGGCACGCCGTCGTTCGGCCAGCTGGTGAGGGCGCGGGCGTAGGCCTCCTGCACACACTCCTCGGCCAGATCGATGTCTCGGGTGAGGCGCACTGTCGCGGCCAGGACGTAGCCCCACTCGCGACGGTGCGCCTGTACAACCGCTTGCAGGGCTTCGCTGCTGTCGTCAGTCACGCTGCTACGCCACCGTGCGAAAGATCTGCCGCCGAGCAGTGCTCAGCTGAACACCATGATCGGACGGACCTCGAGGCCACCCTTGATGACGGGGACCTGCTTGGCGAGCGCGATCGCCTCGTCCAGATCGGCGGCTTCGACGAGGTAATAGCCACCGAGGGCTTCCTTGGTCTCGGCGAACGGACCGTCGGTGACGCTGAATCCACCCGCACCATCCGGTCGCAGCGTGGTGGCGGTCGTCACCGACTGCAGAGCGTTGCCGCCCTGCACCGCGGCGGCGTTGTTCTCGCCGAACTTCATGTGTCCTTGCATCAACTGCTCCGACACGTCCGGCGCGGCATTCATCCAGGCGTTCTCGTCGTCATAGATGAGGATGAGGAACTGAGACATGTCTGCATCCCTTTCGCAGGTCGGCCCGCCGATCGGACCGGTGTGAGTACGACGAGCGCGATGGCGGCGGATCGACAGCAGCCTAGGTCGGATTCGCGGCGCGGAACAGGCAGGGACCGCGTCGTTGCCCATAAGCTCGCGCGGTGGACTGGAGCCTGCGGCACTGTGCCCGCAAGGGGCACGTCACCTACGCCCCGGACGAGCCGGAGTACCGCTCACGCCTGGAGGCGCAGACGCCGCTCGGCGACGGTTGGCGCTGCCTGCGGTGCGGCGACTACGTGCTCGGCGAACCTCAGGGGTCGGGCGCGGCGGCGGATGCGCCCGTTCTGCTGCGCGGCAAGGCGTTGCGCTCGGCGTTCATCCTGCGCGCGCTCGCTATCGAGCGGTGGGTGCGCGGTCTCGTCCTCGTCGCGCTGGCGTACGCGGTATGGCGGCTCAAGAGCACCCAGGTCAGCCTGAAGGAGCTGTTCGCACGAGACCTGAAGTCCTTACGGCCGTTCTTCGACCAGATCCATTTCAACGTCGCGGACTCCAGCACCGTCCATTCGATCCAGAAGGTGCTCGACGCGAAACCGTCGACGCTCAACCTGATCGTGGGCGGGCTGCTGCTGTACGGCGGGTTGCAGCTCCTCGAAGGTGTCGGGCTGTGGTCGCTGAAGCGGTGGGGTGAGTACGTCGCGGTGGTCGGGACGACGCTGTTCATCCCGCTGGAGGTGTACGAGCTCACCCAGAAGGCGACGTGGCTCAAGGCCTCGATACTCGTGATCAACGTTGCCGCCGTGCTGTACCTGCTGCTGTCGAAGCGATTGTTCGGGATCCGGGGCGGCCATCGTGCTTACGAGGCGTCACTGCGCGAGGCATCACTGCTCGAGGTGCAGGAGTCCGCAGACGCGGAGGCCAGCTCCGCTGCCGGATAGTGAATCGGTCTCTGGCGCGGCCGACTCAGTCCAGCGGCGTCTGGGTATCGCGGAGCGCATCGAGCGCTGCCGGATACATGCGTGCCTTGATCGTGCCGAGCGTCGCGCCCGCCTTCGCCGCGAGGGGTCGCGCAATCTCGATCGCGCTCGACACCACGTCGTCCTCGTGCGCGACTGCGTCGACGATCCCGGCGCCGAGCGCGTCGGTCCCGCCATAACGTCGCCCGGTCGTCATCGCCTCGTGCGCAGTCTTCGGGGTGAGCTTGCTCTGGATCAGTGCCGACATGCCTCGGGAGAAGGGGATGTTGATGTCCACCTCAGGCAGGCACAGGAAGCCGCGGTCGGCCCGCATGACCCGGAAATCATGAGCGAGCGCCAGCATCGCTCCGCCGGCGAAGGCGTGCCCTTGCACCGCCGCGACCGTAGGTACGGGCAGAGCCAGCACTCGCTCGAACAGGCGGTGAACCTGGATGACATAGGTGACGAACTCGCTGCTGTTGTCGCGCAACCAATCCAGATCGAGTCCGTTGGAGAAGAACTTGCCCGACGCCGTCGTCACGAGGGCACACGGACCCTCGGTGCCGGCGACCGTGTTCAGGTGTCCGGCCACCTCATCCAGCCAGCTGGGGTGGAAGCGGTTCTCGTCGTCGCCGAGGTTGAGGACGAACACCTCGGCGTCTCGGTCGAGAGTGGCCAACGCGAACTCCTCGGCGCTCGGGGACGGGTGCAGGCCATGTTACTGACCAGTAGCGTGTGGTTTACCAGCTGGTAGGTGGCGGGTAGGTCCGAAACAGATCGACAGCTTCCCGCCCGAACCTGCGCCGGGCTGCGACGATCAACGTTGCGTGGCAGACTTTTCCCGCCCTCATCCGGCGGATCGTCGGTGTCGCGCAGATGAACCCGCGGCTGGCGGGCGGATACCGGAAAGGACCGGCGCGTGGCGGACAACGACCTGTTGCCCTTGCTGCGCGAGCGCCTGCTCGGCACGTACTCGCCGCTGCTCGCCGACGCCACCGCGACGCTGCTGTTCACCGCCGGCGGGATGGCCAACTGGACCGTCGAGATCGACCGCGGTCGAGCCTTCGCCAAACGGGGCGGACCGGCCAATCCGACGACGACCGTGCGTGCCTCGCTGCCCGTGCTCAACGACGTCGTGGCTGGCCGGCGCAGCGGCATCGAGGCGTTTCTCGCCGGCGAGCTCACAGTGAGGGGCAACCTCGCACTCGCCCTCCAACTGGACGGGCTGTTCCCCGGCGAGCGGAGCGACGACACGCGCACGCATACCCGCTCCGTGGCGGCCGGGGGCATCGAGACCTTCTACCTCGAAGCTGGTCCCGTCGATGCGCCGCCCGTCGTCCTCGTGCACGGGCTCGGCGCGACCAACGCGTCGATGCTCCCGCTGATCGCGGCACTGGCGCACGACTTCCACGTCCTCGCCCCGGATCTGCCCGGACACGGGGGTTCGCAGGCCAAGGGCGACCAGCACGGCGCGCAATTCCTCGGAACGTGGCTGCTCGCGTTCCTGCGCGAGACCTGCGCCGAGCCCGCCGTGCTCGTCGGGAACAGCCTCGGCGGTCGGACGGCTCTCGAGGCCGCGTTGCTCTCGCCCTACGACGTGCGCGGACTGGTATTGCTCTGCCCGGCCGTCGCGTTCCGCAAGCTGCGGCAGTTCGTGCCACTCGTCCGGCTCGTGCGTACCGAGATCGCAGCGCTTCCGGTGCGCATCCCCCGCAGCATGGTCACCCGTGGGCTGCGCAGCCTGTTCGCCGATCCGACACGGCTGCCCGATGCATGGCACGAGGCGGCGATCGACGAATTCATCCGCGTCATCAGTCTGCGAGCGAACCGTCTCGCGATCTTCTCGGCGCTGCGACACGTCTACCTGGACGAACCGTTCGGCGAGACCGGGTTCTGGGAGCGGCTGCCCGGACTGCGCCCGCCCGCGCTCTTCCTCTGGGGAGATCGCGACGTGCTCGTCCCGGCCGGCTTCAGCAGATTCGTCGCCGAAGCACTGCCCCAATCGGAGTGCGTCGTCCTCGACGACTGCGGTCACGTACCCCAGTTCGAGCACCCCGAACTCACCGCACGCCTGACGCGTGAGTTCATCGCGGGCCTTCCCGCTCAGCTCAGTGACGCGGCGGCAGCGCCCTGACGAGCTCGTCCGCTGCAGTGTAGGGATCGGTGTCGCCGGCCACGAGGCGCTTGGCGGCCGCATCGAGCGCCGCCGAACCGTGAACAGCAGCGAGCCGGTGTCGCACCTCACCCATCGCGATCGATTCGATCTCGCCGGCGGCTCTGGCAACTCTGCGACGCTCGAGTTCCCCGTGCTGCAGCATCCAGACGCGGTGCTTCTCGATCGCGGCAACCACCTCATCGACGCCGTCACCGCGGGCAGCCACCGTCTTGAGTACCGGCGGCCGCCACGCGCCGCCCTCGCTGTGCCGTCCGCCGAGCGACTGCATATAGCGAAGGTCGCGCGCTACCTGGTCGGCGCCGTCGCGGTCGGCCTTGTTCACCACGAAGATGTCTGCTATCTCCAGGATCCCGGCCTTGGCCGCCTGAATGCCGTCCCCCATGCCCGGCGCGAGCAGGACGATCGTCGTGTCGGCGAGCGAGGCGATCTCGACCTCGGCCTGCCCGACGCCGACGGTCTCGATCAGGACGACGTCGCAACCCGCGGCGTCCAAGACCCGCAACGCCTGTGGAACGGCGGCAGCCAGGCCGCCGAGTTGGCCGCGCGAAGCCATCGACCGGATGAACACCTGATCGTCGGTGGCGTGCTCCTGCATGCGAATGCGGTCACCGAGCAGGGCGCCGCCGGAGAACGGTGATGACGGGTCGACGGCCAGCACCGCGACCCGCTTGCCGCCCGCACGCAGCGCGCCGACCAGCACCGAGGTCGACGTCGACTTGCCCACGCCCGGCGACCCGGTGAGACCGACGACCTGCGCATGCCCGGCGAAGGGCGCCAACGCCGCAGCGACCTCCCGGAGCACCGGTGAGTCGTTCTCGACGAGCGAGATCAGCCGGGCCACGGCGCGCGGGTCGGCGGCGCGGGCGCGTTCGACGAGCTCGCCGACGTTCGCGCCGCGACGGGAGACCGCCACCGATCAGGTCGCGGGAACGTGCAAGATCAACGCATCGCCCTGCCCGCCACCGCCGCACAGGGCGGCCGCACCGGTTCCGCCGCCACGACGCTTCAGTTCGTAGGCGAGCGTCAGCGCGAGGCGTGCGCCGGACATACCGATCGGATGGCCGAGTGCGATCGCCCCGCCGTTGACGTTGACGATGTCGTCGGACACGCCCAGATCGCGCATCGACTGGATGCCCACGGCTGCGAAGGCCTCGTTGATCTCGACGAGGTCGAGGTCGGAGACGGTGAGGTTCTCCTTGCGCAGCGCGTCCTGGATGGCGTTGGACGGCTGCGACTGCAGCGAGTTGTCCGGGCCCGCGACGTTGCCGTGTGCGCCGATCTCGGCGATCCACGACAGGCCGAGCTCCTCGGCCTTCGCCTTGCTCATGACGACCACCGCGGCGGCGCCGTCGGAGATCTGCGACGCCGAACCGGCGGTGATCGTGCCGTCCTTGGTGAAGGCCGGGCGCAGCTTCGACAGCGACTCGACGGTCGTGTCGCCGCGGATGCCCTCGTCTTCGCGGAACTCGATCGGATCACCCTTGCGCTGCGGGATGAGCACCGGCGTTATCTCTTCGTCGAAGATGCCGTTCTTCTGGGCGAGCGCGGCCCGCTGGTGCGAGCGCGCGGAGAACTCGTCCTGCTCGGCACGGCCGAGGCCGAGCTTGCCGTTGAATGCTTCGGTGGATTCGCCCATGGGGATGTTGTCGAAGATGTCGGTGAGGCCGTCGTAGGCCATCGAGTCGAGCATCTGGATCGCGCCGTACTTGAACCCCTCACGGGACTTCGGCAGCAGGTGCGGCGCGTTGGTCATCGACTCCTGGCCACCGGCGACGATCACGTCGAACTCGCCGGCCCGGATCAGCTGATCGGCCAGCGCGATCGCATCGAGGCCGGAAAGGCAGACCTTGTTCACCGTGAGGGCCGGAACGCTGAGCGGGATGCCGGCCTTGTGCGCGGCCTGGCGGGCGGGGATCTGACCGGCACCGGCTTGCAACACCTGGCCCATGATCACGTACTGGACCTGCTCGGGCTTGACCCCGGAACGCTCGAGCGCTGCCTTGATCGCCACGCCGCCGAGATCGGCGCCGGAGAAGTCCTTGAGCGAGCCCAGCAACCGACCCATCGGGGTACGGGCGCCGTTGATGATGACCGATCCAGCCATGACACTCCTCCTGGTGCACAGGCCTGCTGGACGGCGTGGACGGCACGCCCGAGCGGGCCCGCGGTGCGGGCAGACCCCCAAACTCTAACCAGGGCGCCGCCAAACAAGGGTGTGAAGATGAGCACGCAGGTCTGGCTCCCGGCAGCGTGGGCTTGTCACCATGGTCCGATGCCCCCAACCAGCCTGTTCACCAAGATCGACCACGTCGGCATCGCCGTGCCCGACCTCGACGCCGCCATCGCGTTCTACCGGGACAACTTCGGCATCGTGAGCGTGCACGAGGAGGTCAACGAGGAGCAGGGCGTCCGCGAGGCGATGCTCGCGGTCGGCGACGGCAGTACCCGCATCCAGCTTCTCGCCCCACTGAACGAGCAGTCCACGATCGCGAAGTTCATCGATCGAAACGGCCCCGGGGTTCAGCAGGTTGCCTATACGGTGACCGACATCGAGGCGGTTTCGGCCGACCTGCGGGAGCGGGGGCTGCGGCTGCTGTACGACGAGCCGCGCCGCGGGACCTCGGACAGCCGGGTCAACTTCATCCACCCCAAGGACGCGGGGGGCGTGCTGGTCGAGCTCGTCCAGCCGTCTGCCGCCAGCCACTGACGACTGCGCACGGGACGTTACCGTCCAGTAACATACGCATCCAGCACCCACATCCGCACGGAGGCCCAGCAACGTGGACGACATCCGTAACGCCATCCTCGCCGACGACCTGGCCGCGGTCGCCGCACTGCCGGTCCCCGAGACCTACCAGGGCATGCTGGTGCGCGCCGATGAGGTCGACATGTTCGAGGGGCAGACCACGTGGGAGAAAGACCCGCGCAAGAGCCTGCACCTGCAGGACGTCCCGACTCCCGAGCTCGGCCCCGGCGAGGCGATCGTGGCCGTCATGGCCAGCGCCATCAACTACAACACGGTGTGGACGTCGATCTTCGAGCCGGTGTCGACCTTCAGCTTCCTCAAGCGTTACGGCAAGTACTCCGATCTGACGAAGAAGCACGACCAGCCGTTCCATGTCGTCGGCTCGGACCTGTCCGGGGTTGTCCTGCGCGTCGGGCCGGGCGTCACCAAATGGAAGGCGGGCGACGAGGTCGTAGCCCACTGCCTGTCCGTCGAGCTCGAGGACGCCGCGGGTCACGACGACACGATGATGGATCCGCAGCAGCGCATCTGGGGCTTCGAGACCAACTACGGCGGCCTCGCGGAGCTGGCGCTCGTGAAGGCCAACCAGCTCATGCCCAAGGCTGCGCACCTGACCTGGGAGGAGGCTGCCTCACCGGGACTCGTGAACTCCACCGCCTACCGCCAGCTCGTCTCACACCACGGCGCCGGCATGAAGCAGGGCGACGTCGTACTGATCTGGGGCGCCTCGGGCGGCCTGGGCGGTTACGCGACCCAGTACGCGCTCAACGGCGGCGCCATACCGGTGTGCGTCGTGTCCAGCCCGGACAAGGCCGACATCTGCCGCAGGATGGGGGCCGAGCTGATCATCGACCGATCCGCCGAGGGCTACCAGTTCTGGGACGGCGACACGCAGAACCCCGCGGAATGGAAGCGCTTCGGCGCCAAGATCCGCGAACTCACCGGCGGTGAGGATGTGGACATCGTCTACGAGCACCCGGGCCGCGAGACGTTCGGAGCCTCCGTGTTCGTCACCAAGCGGGGCGGCACGATCGTGACCTGCGCTTCGACCTCCGGATACATGCACGAGTACGACAACCGGTATCTCTGGATGACTCTCAAGCGCATCGTCGGGTCGCACTTCGCGAACTACCGCGAGTCGTGGGAGGCCAACCGCCTGATCAGCAAGGGCTACATCCACCCGACGGTGTCGAGGGTCTACCCCCTCGCCGAAACAGGTCAGGCCACCTACGACGTGCACCGCAATCTGCACCAGGGCAAGGTCGGGGTGCTCTGCCTCGCGCCGGAAGAGGGCCTCGGCGTCCGCGACCACGAACTGCGGGCAAAGCATCTCGATGCAATCAACAGGTTCCGCGATCGCTGAGCCGTGTCAATATGTGACCATGGCCGCCGCGGACAACCCCACCGAGTTGCTCCCGATCCTGTCTGACGATCGCGGGTTCGACGCCGCGATGCGCGGCTACGACCGGACGCAGGTCGATCACTATCTCGCCCGGCTGGATGAGGAGATCCGTCGCCTCACGACCGAGCGGGACGCCACGGCGGCGCGCAGCGCCGACCTCGCGGCGCAACTGGCCAGCTCCCACGCCCAGATCGAGTCCCTGCGCCGCCAGTTGCACTCTGCGTCCGAGACGGTCACGGCTGACAACGTCGACCAGCGCGTCAAGCACATGCTCCAGAATGCCGCCTCGGAGGCGAGCGCGATCCGAGCCGCGGCCGAGGCAGATGCCGCCGCCGCGCGTGCTGCCGCCGACGAGACCTTCCGCGCGCGGTTGGCCGACGTCGAGGAGCACCGCACCGAGGTGGAGACCAGGCTGGCCGCGCAGACGGCGGCGGCACGCGAGACCGTCGACCGGCTCGCCACCGAGTCCGCAGCCCTGCGCAGCCGCCTCGACGAAGAGGCCGCGGCCGAACGGCAGCGCCTTGATGAGCAGGGAGTCGCCCGGCGCGCCCTCGCCGACGAGGACTTCGAGATCACGCTTCGGAATCGGCGCACGGCCGAAGCCGAGGCCTCTTCCACACAGCGAGCGAAGGCTCAGGCCGAGGCAGCACAGATCGTCGCCGATGCGCAGCAGGCCGCCGCCGATCTTCTTGCCGATGCTCGCGCCGAACTGCAGCGACTCGAGGATGAGCGGGCGCAACTGCACGAGCGGCTGGCCACGCTGCATTCCGAACTCGGCGCTGCCATCGCCGCATACGCCGTCCCGAAGCGCGAGGCCGATCCTGCAACGCCCACTGCGCCCACTGCGCCCACTGCGCCGACTGCGCCGGAGAGCGCCAGCGGCTGACGGCCCCAGCGCGGCTCGGCACAACACCGCCTGGCGCGGGGACGGTTCAGTAGCGCGGCGCACGTCCGCGTCCCGGGGCTCGGCGCTCGCGTGCGGTCCAGCAGGTCGCGTGCCAGTGCCGACGGTCGTCGGCATCGTCATCGAATTCCGGCCAGACGACCAGATGCGGCTGGCCGACCCGGATGACCTGATCGCAGCCCGGGCACCGGTATTCCTTCGCCGCCCCGTGCGACGTCACGCCGCGGACGACGTAGACCTCGCCGCGCCACTCGTCGCGCCGCTCACCGACCGTCGACGCGGCGGCCGGCTCCCGTGCCGAGGAGGCGGCGCGGCGGCGGTTCTGGCGTGGCACGGCGGGTGCCTGACGTCCTGGCCGGATCCGTACGACGCTGGTCTGCGAGCGACGCTACGCGTAGTCGCGGAAGCCCGTGCCGGTCTTGCGGCCCAAGCGGCCGGCCGTCACGAGATGCTCCAGCAACGGCGCGGGAGCGAAACCCGGCTCGCGGAATTCGAGGTACAGCTCGCGCTCGATCGCAAGCGACACATCCAGGCCGACGACGTCCAGCAGTTCGAACGGGCCCATCGGGTACCCGCAGCCGACCTTCATCGCGGAGTCGATGTCCTCGGCGCTGGCGTAGTGCGCCTCGAGCATCTTGATCGCGTCGTTGAGGTACGGGAAGAGGAGCGCGTTGACGATGAAGCCGGCGCGGTCGCCGCAGCGCACCGCATGTTTGCCGATCTTCTTCGTCACATCGAGGACGGTGGCCTCGACGTCGGCCGCGGTCGACACGGTGGTGACTACCTCGACCAGCCGCATGATCGAGGCCGGGTTGAAGAAGTGCATGCCGATCACCTCGGCCGGCCGGGACGTCGCGGCCGCGCATTCGATCACCGGCAGGCTGGACGTGGTGGTGGCAAGCACCGTTCCCGGCGCACAGATGTCGTCGAGGTTGGAGAACAGCGCCTGCTTGACGGTGAGGTCCTCGACGACGGCCTCGACGACCAGTTGGACGCCCGCCAGATCGTCGAGATTCGTGCTGCCCGTGATCCGGCTCAGCGCGGCATCCCGATCCGGCTCGGACAGCTTTCCGCGCTGGACTGCCTTCTCCAGTGACCGGGTGATGGCCTTCACGACGGCCCCGCACTTGTCCTGACTCCGCGCCACGAACAGCACGTCGTATCCGGCCTTCGCGAAGACCTCGACGATGCCCGTGGCCATGGTCCCTGAACCGACCACGCCCACCCTGGATACCTCACGCGCACCGGCGGGTGCCGCGTCGGTTGCCGGCGTGAGTGCGTCGGCGACGACCTTCGGCGAACCGGCGGACTCGTAGGTGTAGAAGCCGCGGCCGGTCTTACGACCCAGCAGCCCTGCGGTCATCATCTGCTTGAAGATCGGCTGGGGTGCGTGCAGGCGATCGCGGCCCTGCTTGTACATCGTGTCGAGGATCTCGAAGGCGGTGTCGAGTCCGATCAGATCCAACAGAGCGAGTGGGCCCATCGGCAGGCCGCAGCCGAGCTTCATCGCCGCGTCGATGTCCTCGCGAGAGGCGTAGCGCGATTCATAGAGTGCCGCGGCGTGATTGAGGTATCCGAAGAGCAGCGCGTTGGCGATGAAGCCGGCGCGGTCGCCGATCGTCACGTCTACCTTGCCGAGCCTCTGGGCGAAGGCCTCGATGTCGTCGACGACGTCCTGCTCGGTGACGACGCTCCGGACAACCTCGACCAGCTTCATGACCGGAGCCGGGTTGAAGAAGTGCAGGCCGACAACCTTGCCCGGTCGCCCCGTCGCGACGGCGATCTCGGTGACCGAGAGGGACGAGGTGTTCGTCGCGAGAATCGCCTCAGGCTGACAGATCTTGTCCAGCTGAGTGAAGATCTGCCGCTTGAGGTCGAGCTGCTCGGGGACGGCCTCGACGACGAGGTCGCACTCGGCGAGCGCGTCGAGGTTGGTGTGGTAGGTCAGCCGCTCTAGCAGCGCCTGCTGCTCGTCGGCTGAGAGCTTGCCACCGGCTACGGCCCGGGCCGTCGACTGCTCGACATGCGCACGGCCCCGCTCCACCGCCGATTCGTCGACCTCGACCGCCACGACCGCGAGCCCGTTCCGGGCGAACACCTCGGCGATGCCGGCCCCCATCGTGCCGAGCCCGATCACACCGATCTGCTGGAACTCCCGTGCCATGAATCCGCCTCCTGCAGGCCATTGCGACAACCGTCGAACCTTAGTCTGCCTGGCAGGTGAATCGGCAGCGTGTTGAGGCTTACCTCACCCGGTGATGTGCGGCCCTCATCCCTTGCGCGGCCGCCTCCCCCACCGCGCCTTCACCATGGCTGTGAGCAGTCGCCGTGCGTTCTTGGGCCGGTTGAAGGTCGTGACGTTCAGCGGCGCCTTGAAACGCAGGGAGGTCACGCTGCGCGGCCACGCGAACTCGCGGAGCCCGTCCTCACCGTGAATTCGCCCGAAGCCGGAGTCGCGGACACCCCCGAAAGGAAGCTCCGGAACCATCGCGTACGAGATCGCCGAGTTGATGCTGACGCATCCACTCGAGACCCGGTCGGCGATCTCGCGGCCACGCTTGGCGCTGAAGACGGCGGCGCCGAGCCCGTACCGGCTCGCGTTCGCGCGTTCGATCGCCTCGTCCTCGTCGCGCACCTTGGCGATGGTGATCGTCGGGCCGAACGTCTCTTCCCGCACGGCCATCGAGGACTCCGGGACGTCGACGAGAACGACTGGCTGCACGAAGGGTGCCTGCACCGAGTCAATGCCTCCGACGACGGCGCGACCACCGTCGGCGATCGCGCCGGCGATGTGCGACCGGATCACGTCAAGCTGGCTCGGCATCGTGATTGGTCCATAGTTCGCCGCGGCGTCCGACCCGGCTCTTACCTTTCGCGCCTCTACCGTGACCTTCTCGACGAACTCGTCGTAGACGGACGCGACCGCGTAAACCCGCTCGACGCCGGCGCATGTCTGACCGGCGTTGGACAGCCCACCCCACACGGTTGCCTCGACCGCGGCATCGAGATCAGCATCGGCAGCGACGATCAGCGCATCCTTACCGCCGCACTCGATCACGACGGGAGTGAGATTGGCCGAGCATGCCGCCATGACCTTCTTGCCGGTCGCCGTCGAACCGGTGAAGGCGAGCTTGTCGACGCCGGCCGTGCACAGGGCGTTGCCGGTCTCGCCGAAACCCGTGATCAGCGAGAACACCGGGTGCTCGGGGACCACTTCGGCGAACGAATCGACGAGCCAGGCGCCGATCGCCGGCGTGAACTCGCTCGGTTTGAACACCACGGCATTGCCCGCGGCAAGTGCATACGAGATCGACCCCATCGGCGTGTGCACCGGGTAGTTCCACGGCCCGAGCACACCGACGACCCCGTAGGGGACGTACTCCAGTGTCGCCGCATGATTCATGGCGAGCAGTCCGGATCCGACCCTGCGACGGCCCAGTACCTTCGCCGCCGACCCCGATGCCCAATCGAGGTGCTCGATAGCGATCGACAGTTCACCGATGGCGTCGAACACCGGCTTGCCGTTCTCGCGGTGGATCAGTTCGGCGAACTCATCCATGCGTGCGGCGATGAGCGACCGCCACCCCCGCAGCAGCTTGCGACGGCCGTCGAACCCGAGTTCGCGCCACCACGTCGCGGCCGGCCGGGCACGGTCGACCGCTGCGACGACGTCGGCGCGACTGTGGATCGGGAACGTCGCGACAACCGCGCCTGTCGCCGGATCGAGGGATTGGAAAGTCGAGGCCGGCGCAGCGACTGATTCGGCGACGGGGCTGTCGGTGGTCGTCATGGCGCCACGGTACGTGCTGGGAGACTGCCGGGCCATGCCCAGAAACGGCCGTGCATCTGAGGCGGGTCTTATGACCGCGCATGAGTGCAATGGTCAGGGCCGTCCGCGCAACCGGTCTCGTAGGGCTCGGCCGTCGGGGTCGTAGAGGACCCGGTAGATCGGTACGGCCCACGGCTTGTGCCGTCGCGGTAATCGTTCGGGTACGTGCGGCCGCAGACGACCGGGCGGACGTGGCCCGGATTGCCCACCGTCGTGCCATTCCTGCAGGGCTCGCGCGCTGTTCTGCATCAGCTCGAAGGCCGCGACGGGATCGAGGAGGTCTGCGACGTCGTCATCGGCGCTGAGGTCGAGGTGCTCGCGCCATAGGTGCAGACGCAGTTCGCGAGCAAAGACGCGAGCCCCGTCGCCCAGGCCGCCCGGATCGTGCGGCTCCCTCTCATCCTGAACGGTGTCGAGCACCGCGCAGGACAGTTCGCTGTCGTGGGTCCAGGAACGGCGATTGAGATTGTCCGAACCCACCATCGCCCACACGTCGTCGATGACCACGGCCTTGGCGTGGACGTAGACGGCCGTTCCGTCGTGGTTCTCCAGGTCATAGATGGCGAAGCGGTCGCCTCCGGCGGCGCGACAGATCCGGATCGCTTGTTCACGCCCCACCAGGCTCGGCCACCGGGAGGCGCCCTCCTTGTCCGGATAGCGCGGCACGACGGCGATCAGGTGCAGGTCGGGGTTGGCGGTGAGCGCCGAAGCGAGCAGCTTTGCGACGAACGGGGCCCAGAGGTACTGGTCTTCGATGTAGATCATGGCGCGGGCACGCGCCAGCGATTTCCGGTAGGCGTGGGCGATGCTGCGCTCCCCCAAGGGGGCGAACGGGTACCGCCGGACGCGGGCCGGGTAGGTCCGCAGGATCTGAACGGCCTGCGTCCCGACCGGAGCGGGGTCCGGGAGCGGCTCGGGGAGTTCCGGGCCGACCATGGCGCCGGCGTGATAGGCCCGATCGGCGAGCATCCGCAGCGGACTGGGGATGTCGAGAACACTGCTGCCCGCCCAACGTTCACGGAAGGTCTGCTCGACGTCGGCGATCGCCGGTCCTCGGATTGCCACCTGGACGTCGTGCCACGGCGGCCGCGTGCCGAACACGGCCGGGAAGTCCATCACCTGCGCGTCGCCACCGTGCTCGCCGTCGTCGCGTCGGCTCAGACCCAGATCGATGCCGCCCGCGAACGCCACGTCCAGGGCTGGCCGTGCGGGATGGCGGAGGACAACGAACTTCTGATGATGCGATCCGCCACGACGCGTGCGGGCATCGAGCAACACCGTGCCACCCGCATCAGAGATCTGTCGTGCCATCTCCGCGTTCTTGCCCTCGCTCTGGTCGAGCCAGTCCGGTTGCGAACGCCAGATCAACCCGTAGATCGCGACGCCGCGGCCTGCCAGTTCGCTCAACACCTCACCGATGGTCGGCCCATCGGCAGCCAGGCGTTCCTCGACATCGCCCCGGAAGTCCGCGAAATAGATCATGTCGCCGCGCTCGCACTGATTTAGCGCGTCCGCGAGCTCCCGGAAATACGCGGCCCCGTCGACGAGCGGCTTCACTACGTTGCCTGACGTCCACGCCCTCAAATCGGACGCGGCGTTGCCCCGTTCACGCGCTGTCAAAAACCAAGCGTCGAGCGCCGGGTCGTCCACCAGTTGCGGCATCCGGCGACGTTACCGCCCGCGTCAGAAAAGACGCTCCTCCACGTTGTCCACGCCACGCATCGCGGCATAGTCCAGCACCAGGCAGGTGATGCCGCGGTCCTCGGCCAGCGTGCGAGCCTGCGGCTTGATCTCCTGCGCCGCGAACACTCCACGCACCGGCGCGAGCAGGGGATCGCGATTGAGCAGTTCGAGATAGCGGGTCAGTTGCTCGACGCCGTCGATCTCTCCGCGCCGCTTGATCTCGACGGCCACCGCGACGCCGTTCGGGTCCCTGGCGAGGATGTCGACCGGACCGATCGGCGTGGGGAATTCACGGCGGACCAAGCGGTACCCCGCGCCCAGCGTCTCTACCTGCTCGGCAAGCAGCTTCTGCAGGTGCGCCTCGACGCCGTCCTTGACCAGTCCCGGATCGATCCCCAGCTCGTGCCTGGAGTCGTGCTCGATCGCCTCGATCGTCACGACCAGCTGTTCGCCCGCCTTGTTGGTGACCGTCCAGCTGGACTCGGTCTCGGCGAGCGTGCAGGGCGGGCTCATCCAGTTCAGCGGCTTGTAGGACCCGCCGTCGGAGTGCACCAGCACCGAGCCGTCGGCCTTCACGACCAGAAGGCGGGTGGCCATCGGCAGGTGGGCGGTGAGCCGTCCGACGTAGTCGACGCTGCAGCGGGCGATCACCAGACGCACGCTCGGCAGGCTACCGGTCGGCGCGCCAGCGAGGTAAAGCGCACCGGGCCCCGAGCCCGACGAATTCAACCCTTGATCGCGCCGGGCTCGTTACTCAGAACGGGCCTGCTCGATCGCGTCGACGATCTGGCCCAACACGTCAGTGATCGCGAAATCCTTCGGGGTGAATACGCGAGCAACACCCGATGCCCGTAGCGTCTCGGCGTCACGGTCGGGAATGATGCCGCCGACAACGACGGGCACGTCGTCGAGACCGGCCGCGCGCAAACCCTCGACCACGTCCGGGACCACGGACAGATGCGATCCGGACAGCACCGACAACCCCACGACGTCGACATCCTCCTCGACGGCGGCGGCGACGATCTGCGCCGGCGTGAGTCGGATGCCCGAGTAGACGACCTCGAACCCGGCGTCGCGAGCGCGCACCGCGATCTGCTCGGCACCGTTCGAGTGGCCGTCGAGCCCTGGCTTGCCGACGAGGAACTTCAGCGGCCGACCGAGCTGCTCGCCCAGCGCACGAACCCGCTCGGCCACCGCCGCCAGGCCGGATTCGTGGCCGCCGCCGCTCGCACCCGCAACGCCCGTCGGCGGCCGGTATTCACCGAACACTTCGCGCAGCACACCGGACCACTCGCCCACCGTGACGCCGACGCGCGCGCACGCGAGGGAGGGCTCCATCAGGTTGGTGTCGGTCTTGGCCGCGTCACGCAAAGCCGTCAACGCGTCGTCGACCGCCACAGCATCACGGCCCGCGCGCCACGTCGCCAGTGCCTCCTTCGCCGCCTGCTCCACGGCGGGATCGACCGTGAGAATGCCGCCATCGGTGCCTCCGACAAGCGGGTTCGGCTCGGACTCGGTGTAGGCGTTCACGCCGACGACGACGTCTTCGCCCGATTCCATCCGGCGCCTGCGCAACGCGAGCGAGGAGACGAGCGCGGACTTGAGGTAGCCACTTTCGACTGCTGCGACAGCGCCGCCCATGTCGAGCACCCTGTCGATCTCGTCACGCGCGCCGGCCATGATCTCGGCGACCTTCGCGTCGACGACCGCCGAACCTTCGAACAGATCGTCGTACTCCAGCAGATCAGATTCGAACGCGAGCACCTGCTGCATGCGCAGCGACCACTGCTGATCCCACGCGCGCGGCAGGCCCAGCGCCTCGTTCCAGGCCGGCAGCTGCACCGCACGCGCCCGGGCACTGCGGGACATCGTGACGGCGAGCATCTCCAGGAGGATGCGATAGACATTGTTCTCCGGCTGAGCCTCCGTCAGACCGAGCGAGTTCACCTGCACGCCGTAACGGAACCGCCGCTGCTTGGTGTCCTGAACCCCGTAGCGCTCTCGGGTGATCTCGTCCCACAGCTCGCCGAACGCGCGTAGCTTGCACATCTCCTCGACGAATCGCACGCCGGCATTGACGAAGAACGAGATCCGAGCGACAACCTCGCCGAACTTCTCCGGCTCGACCTGACCCGAGTCGCGGACGGCGTCGAGAACCGCGATCGCCGTACAGAGCGCGAACGCGACTTCCTGCACAGGTGTCGCGCCGGCCTCCTGCAGGTGATAGCTGCAGACGTTGATCGGGTTCCACTTCGGGACGTTCGCGACCGTGTAGGCGATCATGTCGGTGATCAGGCGCAGCGACGGAGCCGGCGGGAACACGTAGGTCCCCCGCGACAGATATTCCTTGATGATGTCGTTCTGCGTGGTTCCGGACAGCTGCGCCCGCATCGCGGCATGGTCGATTCCGGCCGCGTCGGCATGTTCGTCGGCGACTGTGAGGTACAGCGCCAGCATGTACATCGCCGGCGCGTTGATCGTCATCGACGTGTTCATCTTGTCGAGCGGGATGCTGTCGAACAGCGTCCGCAGATCGCCGATGTGCGAGATGGGCACGCCGACCTTGCCCACCTCGCCGCGAGCCAACTCGGCGTCCGGGTCGTATCCGGTTTGCGTCGGCAGGTCGAAGGCGACCGAAAGGCCGGTCTGCCCCTTCGTCAGGTTGCGGCGGTACAGCGCGTTGGACTCGACCGCCGACGAGTGGCCCGCATAGGTCCGCATCAGCCAGGGCTTGTCGCGATTCGAGTCGGACGGGAACGGCATCGAGCACCTCCGGGCAATTCGACCAAGTTTATGGGACATCGGCGGCCGGGCGCCCTACGAAAGCCGCGAACTGTGGCCCATTCCGCACGAGGTCCGTGCGATTGTTGGATCATGTCCCGCGACCCGCACCGCTATAGGTTCCGGTCGACCTGGCACATCGACGCCGAGCCAGACCGGGTGTACGCAGCGCTTCTGGACGTCGAGTCATATCCGACGTGGTGGCCACAGGTGCGCAAGGTTCGGCAGCTCGACGAGTCCTCGGGGGAACTGACCTGCCGCAGCCTGCTTCCCTACGACCTCACATTCGTCGTACACCGCGAGATCGAGGACTCGGCCGGCCGAATCCTGCGGGCGACGATGACGGGCGACCTGGCCGGCACCAGCCAGTGGACGGTGCAGCCCGACGGCACGGGCACTGCGGCGATCTTCGACGAAGACGTGTTCGTCCGCCGCGCAATGATCAGGACGGCGGGCCGGGTGGCTCGGCCCGCGCTGACGTTCAACCACGGATTGATGATGCGATCCGGTGAGAAGGGGTTGCGGTCCCACCTCGCCAGGGTCGGCGCATGATGGACACATGGGCCCGTACGGCGTATCGGCCGAACTGACCGCTGTCGTCGCCCTCGGGGTGCTCGCCCTCATCATGCGGTGGGTGTTTCATCGCCCACGGCGCATCACCACCCGGCCCCTCGACGCCGCCGAATCCACCGAGCTCGGGCTGCTGGGCGTCCTCGCATCCGGCCTTTCCCGTCAGGAGGCGATGCAACGGCGTGCCGTGTTGGGCGATGCGGGCATCCGCTCTTCGATGTCACGCCGCCGCGACGGCACCTTCGACGTGCTCGTGTTCACCGGAGACATCGGACGGGCACGCGCGCTGCTCGACCCGTGAACCGCTCAGCCGCCGAACGCGGCGGAATCGGTCCGGACGACGTCGGCCCCTAGGTCGCGCAGTTGCTCCTCGAACCGCACGTACCCGCGATCGATGTGGTGGATCTCAGCAACCTCCGTGACGCCTTCGGCGACCAGACCCGCGATCACGAGGGCTGCGCCTGCCCGAATGTCGGTGGCTCGCACCGGCGCCCCGGACAAGCGCTGTTTGCCGCGCACCACCGCGTGGTGTCCGTCGGTGCGCACGTCGGCGCCCATCCGGGCAATCTCGTCGCAGAACATGAACCGCGCCTCGAACAGGTTCTCGGTGATCATGGCGGTGCCATCGGCCACCGACAGCAGGGCGATGGCTTGCGGTTGCAGATCTGTCGCCAACCCGGGGTAGGGCAACGTCACGACGTCGAAACTGCGCGGACGGTCGGCGATCGCTACCCGGAATCCATCGCCCGTCACTTCCACCTCGGCGCCCGCGCGTACCAGCTTGTCGAGCGCGATCTCGAGGTGTTCCGCGCGAGCACCCCGCACCGTGACGTCGCCACGCGTGGCGACCGCCGCCATCGCCCAGGTGCCGGCGACGATCCGATCAGCCACCGCATGGTGCCGTGTCGGATGCAGGACGTCGACACCGGTGATCTCGAGGGTCGATGAGCCGATGCCGTCGATCTCGGCACCCATGGAGACGAGCATCTGACACAGATCGACGATCTCGGGCTCGCGCGCCGCGTTGTCGATGACCGTCGTGCCCTTCGCCAGCGTCGCTGCGGTGAGGATGTTCTCCGTCGCGCCGACGCTCGGGAAGTCGAGCCAGATCGTCGCGCCGCGAAGATCGTTCGCCTCGGCGACGACGAACCCATGTTCGACGCGCACCTCTGCGCCCATCCGCTCCAGCCCCGCGAAGTGCATGTCGAGCGGACGCGAACCGATCGCGTCGCCGCCTGGCAGGGCGACTTTCGCCCGGCCAGTGCGCGCCAACAGCGGACCCAAGACGCAGATCGAGCCGCGGATCTTGCGGACCAGCTCGTACGGCGCCTCAGAATCAGGACGATCGGGAACCTCGATAGACACACGGTCGGTGGCACCGTCGCCCGCGACATCGACCTGACAGCCCAGACGCTGCAGCAATTCGTGCATGATCAACACATCGGAGATGGCCGGGAGATTCGTCAGAGTTGTCTCACCCGGAGCCAGCAAAGCGGCAGCCATCAATTTGAGCACGCTGTTCTTGGCGCCGACGACATCGACCGCACCGGCCAGGCGCGCTCCCCCGGTGACTCTGAGCACCTGCATCGACCCAGGCTATCGTCCGTGCGACGGCCTGCTGGCCGCTAATCTCACGGGATGGCCGTTCATCTCACCCGCATCTACACCAAGACCGGTGACGACGGCAGCACGGCGCTCGGCGACATGTCACGCGTGGCCAAGACCGACCCCCGAGTCGTCGCCTACGCCGACTGCGACGAGACGAACGCGGCCCTGGGTGTTGCGCTGGCCCTGGGCGCCGTGCCGGACGATGTAGCCACGGTGCTGCGCCAACTGCAGAACGACCTGTTCGATGTCGGGGCCGACCTGTGCACGCCCGTGGTTGCCGAACCTCAGCACCCGCCGCTGCGAATCACGCCCGCCTATACCGCCCGGCTCGAGGGCTGGTGCGACGAGTTCAACGCGACGCTGCCCAAGCTGGACAGCTTCATCCTTCCTGGTGGCACGCCCGCCGCCGCACTGCTGCACCAGGCCCGCACTATCGCCCGCCGGGCCGAGCGCAGCGCCTGGGCACTGCAGGCGGCCGAACCGGACCGAACCAACCGCGAGGTGCTGCTCTACCTGAACCGGCTGTCGGACCTGCTGTTCATCCTGTCCCGGTCGGCCAACCCCGGCGGCGACATCCTCTGGCGGCCCGGCGGCTAGAACGGCGCCTCAGAACTTCGGCGCGCTCGCCTCCAGCCACGAGGTGAATCCCGTGAACGCGTCCTCGCTGAATGCCATTGTGCAGGTCTGGTCGCGGTGCCGGCACTGCACGACGACAGCGGTGGCGGGAAGCGCGGACAACTCCTCCGGCACGGGATCGCGACGGCTGAGGATCACCAGGTCGGCCCGGCGCATCACCCGCGACGGTCGCGTCCCGACACCCAAGGCCCGGTACCAGCGCAGCTCGTCACCGAGGAAGCGCGCGATGCCGTAGCCCCACCGAGCGCCGTGGAGCCGAATTGCCAATGGCACTGCGCCCCCGACGCGCAGCATGTATCGCTGGCGCCCCAGAACAGCCGCCATCAGGACGATGAACACCACGGCCGTACCCAGCACTAGGACGTCGATCGTGTGCACGGCTCGTCAGTCGGCTCTGGCAGGTTCAGACCGATTCGCCCGCCGCGCGTAGTCGCGCCAGTGCGCGGCTTCGCGCGGCCTCGCCCTCGGGCGAGTCGTCCTTGGCCTGATCGAGGGCCGCCCGCGCGCGGGAGACGTCGATGTCCTCGGCCAGTTCGGCCATCTCGGCAAGGACGGACACGCCGTCCTCCCGCACCGACAGGAAGCCGCCGTGCACGGCCACCTTCAACGAGTCCTCGCCCTCTCGGTCGATCCGCACGATCCAGCCGGGCTCGAGCGCACCCAGCAGCGGGATGTGCCCTGGCAGAATGCCCAGCTCACCCTCT
>DASYGT010000024.1:0-11425 GCA_035999365.1 Jatrophihabitantaceae bacterium | reverse complement strand
GTGCGCAGCGTCAGCATCTCGTCCATCTCGGTGGCGTCGCAGAATTGCGAGACGCTTTCGGGAGCCACCTGAGGGTGGTCGTACAGGATGATCGGCGAGACGAGCATCAGCGAGCGATCACCCGGCGGCCCCGCGAGGATGGGGTACGCGCCGATCTGGTCACATCCCGCGGCATAGCCGGACGCCCATTCGGGGGTGTCCATCATCGACACGAACGCTCCGCCGCGCACCGACAGCACGAGATGCGCCGCCACCAGTGAGTGCCGCAATGCGTCGGGGCGATCGGGTTCGAAGGAACCGGCGCTCGTCCACGGCGTCGTGTTGTCCAGCCGTAGGCGCAGGCGCCGAGCACCGTAGGGACCCGGGAGTGGCGCGACCGCCCATGTGAGCCGTCCGGTGACGGTCGCGCGCACTCTGGCCAGCCGGCCGACGATCGAGGAATCGGCGTCGTACAGGGGCTCGAATTCCGCCGTGCCATCAGCACGAACATCGTGTGCGCCTTCGGTTGCCTCGCTTGGCCTGAACGTGATCGTCGACTCGTGAACAACCGCCTCATCCCAGGGCAGGAAGGTCGCGTTACCGACATCCAGCGATTCGGTATCGCCGAACTCTTCGTCGCCCACCAGTCGCTGGACCACGCGCTGCTGTACGTGCAGGAACCGCACAACGACGCTCACCTCTGCGTCGCTGCCCTCGATCAAGCAATCACTTTGCAGGAAGGAACGTTCGCTGCTGTCGGTCTCGACGTACGACGGCGGCGCGAGAACGCCGAACTGCCACCGAACCCGGTTCTTGGGGTCGTTCGCGCGGTACGGGTAGAGCATGTAACCCTCGAACAGCACCGTGTCGGCGAGGTCACGAATGGAGTCGGTGGGCGCGCTCACCCCTCCGCCTCCTTGAGCAATCGCTCGATCGCGTCGTCCCAGCTGGTGAGCTGCTGCTCGGTGCGGTATCTGTGCAACGCGTCGAAGTTGCGATGCCCCAGTCGCATCCATGCGGTGCCCGGGAAGTGCAGATCCAAGGTCTGCTTCCACACGCTGACCGGTAGGCGGTAGCGGGCCTCGCGATCCCATGGCACCAGCGACACCGAAAATCCGTTGCCCGCCGCGGTGAACACCGTTCCGCTGAAGAGCAGCAACAACGGAATCTCGCCCTGCTCCAGCGCGTACAGGTACTTGTTCGCCGCGACGTCGAAGTCGTAACTGCACGGCAGCGCCACATCGACGGTGGTCTGGCCGGTGAACGTCGGCACCATCTGGTTGACGAAGCCGAACTGCAGCGGCTTGAGCGTGCGACCCCACCGGGCACGCTCTCCGAAGAGGTCACGCATCGCATCGGCCTCGGAATCGTCGTATCGGCGAGCCAGTGGTTCGATGCGGAGCTGCGTGCGCAACGCCAGCGCGTGGACGGTCTCGCCGGTGGTCTCGGTGATCTGCAGGCCGAGCGCGATCGTGGGCGCCGCGGCCGCCAGGTCAGGTTCCGCGCCGGTGCAGGTGAACGTGAACTCCGGCATGTCAGTCGGCCCTGGGCTTCTCAGCGCGTGCGAGCAAGCCGGCGAAGAATTCATCGATGTGGCGCCACACCTCGTCGCCACCCTGGAAGCCGGTCCAATACTGACGCACGACGCCGACGAGCTCGTAGCAGGCGTCGATCGGCACCACCATGCACGTGAAGTTGCCGTCGCCGTTGCGGCGCACGAGAACGGCCTCGACGTCGGGCTCCACAGCAGCCAGCGAGGGGTTGGCCACCGCGATGTCGGCCCACGCGGCCAGGTCGAGTTCGGACTCGGTGGCACCGGCCGGGCTCGGGTAGCACGCGACAATGCGTCGCGGTGCTTCGGTATCGACGAGATCGGTCTGGTGGAACAGGAAGACGAGGTCGACCGGAATCGCCAGGTCGTCCCACTGCTCCTGGCTGAAGTCGAAGTCGGTGGCCAGCACGACTCGTTCCGGCACCGCACGCAGCCGTCTGGCGCCGGCACCCTGTGCGGTGAACAACAGGTAGCAGGCGCGACAGGTGCAGAGGATGCGTCGTTCGCTCAAACTTGCGACGTGGCTGTGTGTGTCGCCGACGACCTCGCCGCACATCTCGCATACCTCGCCGGGCCGCGGTCGTTCGCGAGGCTGCATCACCCGGCGAAGGATTCCGAACGGGTCGGCCGTCTGCGTCACGCCCCGACCGCCTCGGCGAGTCCGTCAGGGCAGCGCATCCCGATCTGCAGCAGGCCGGGGGTAGCCGGCTTCGGCTCGACCATTCCTTGCACGCTGATGCTCACGACATCAGGTGCTGCCTCCAGCACTGCCCGCTCCACGGCGTTCTTCACCGTCGCAGTCGAGCCCGCGCACCCGTCACAGCTTCCCTCGAGGCGCAGTTGCGCCACACCATGCGCGTCGACGCCGAGGAACTCGATCCCGCCGGCGTGCGCACCCAAGTACGGACGCACCTTGTCCAACGCCGCTTGCACACGGGAGTTCACGTCGTCGGGATGCAGATCGTGCAGCAGGAGCAGGTGCGCCACCAGATCGTCATCTACAAGGCGGCGCACTGCATCGTCGCCATCGGGACCGTCCGCGACGAGTGCAACGATCCGCTCGAGGCCGGCGCCGTAGAGGTTGACGACGGCGGCGACCAACTCCTCCGCCCGCTCGGTGACCACCGGCAGGCCGAGTTCCGCAAGTGAGTCCAAAAGGGCTTCGATGCGGGCAGGAAGCTCGCTCACCTCGGTCATGTCAGTACGGCTTGACGGCGACTGTCGGGGAGTGCACCTGCTCGACCTTGCCGCCGTTGCCGGTGTACATGTGGACGCCGCACGGCAGGCAGGGGTCGAAACTTCGGACGGCGCGCATGATGTCGATCCCCTTGAACCGGTCCGGCGGATTCTCTTCGAAGATCGGCGTGTTCTGCACGGCGTCTTCGTACGGACCGGGCGTGCCGTAGGAGTCACGCACGCTGCCGTTCCACGGGGTGGGCGGGTACGGGTGGTAGTTCGCGATCTTGCCGTCCCTGATCACGAGGTGATGGCTGAGCACCCCGCGCACGGCCTCGGTGAACCCGACAGCCACTGCCTCGTCCGGGACGGTGAACGGCGTCCATGTCTCGGTTCGGCCGGCCCGCACCTCGGCGAGCCCCATCTCGACGAAGTGCAGCGCGGCACACGCGGCGTAGAGCTGGAAGTAGGTCCGCGCCCGGTTGCGCTCAAGGGCGTTGCTCCACCGCGGGATCTGCCATTCGTAGCTCGCCGCCGGCTTGAGGGCACTGCGCGGCAACTCGAACTTGATGCTGTGTCCCGTCGCCTTGACGTGCCCGCCGATGTCGACGAGGCCGGAGAGGGCCGTCGACCAGAGCCGCGCCAGGGGGCCGCCGCCGGTGTCTAGGGCGAGGTGGTCCGTGCCGTCGAACCATCGTGGGGACATTGTCCAGCTGTACTTGTTGTCGAAGTCGCGTTTCTGCGGGTGGGGAAGCGTGTGCTGATTCCACGGGTGCCGGATATCGACCGGGTTACCGAGCGGATCGTTCTTCACGAAGACCTCGTTGCCCGAGCCCTCCCAATCGTCGTAGAACGAGTGGCCGAGCAGGATGCGCATGCCGAGGTTGATGTCGACGAGGTTGTTCGTCACGAGCTCGCCGTCGACCACTACGCCCGGCGTCACGAACATGGCGCGTCCCCAGTTGGCCATGTTCTTGTACTTGAAGTCGCACACCGCCGGGTCGTTGAGGCTGCCCCAGCAGCCGAGCAGGATTCGACGCTCGCCCACGTGCTCGTAGCCGGGCAGCGCTTCGTAGAAGAAGTCGAAGAGATCGTCGTGCAGCGGCACGACCTTCTTGAGGAATTCGACGTAGCGCATCAGCCGGATGTAGTAGTCGGTGAAGAGCTGGACGCTGGCGACCGTGCCTACGCCGCCGGGGTACAGCGTCGAAGGGTGGACGTGCCGGCCTTCCATCAGGCAGAACATCTCGCGGGTATAGCGGCTGACCATCAACGCTTCGCGGTAGAAGTCTCCTTCGAGCGGGTTGAGCGAGCGCATGATGTCGCCGATTGTCTTGTAGCCATGGTCGCCGGCGTGCGGTGACTCAGTGCGGTTGGCCAGCTCGAGAACTCCGGGGTTGGTCTCCTTGACCATCCGCTCGCAGTAGTCCACGCCGACCAGGTTCTCTTGGAAGATGTTGTGGTCGAACATGTATTCCGCTGCCTCGCCGCAGTTGATGATCCATTCACCGAGGTGCGGTGGCGCGACGCCGTAGGCCATGTTCTGCGCATATACCGAGCAGGTCGCGTGGTTGTCGCCGCAGATCCCACAGATGCGGCTGGTGATGAAGTGCGCGTCGCGCGGGTCCTTGCCCTTCATGAAGATGCTGTAGCCACGGAAGATCGAGGATGTGCTGTGGCACTCGCGCACGATCTTCTGCTTGAAGTCGACGCTGGCGTAGATGCCCAGGCTGCCGACGATTCGGGTGATCGGGTCCCACGCCATCTCGACGACGTCGGTGTCGGCGTGCTGCCCCATGGCCGGTGCGTCTTGTAGGTCGGTCATCGGTGTGCGCCCCCTGCCGGAGTCCGTTGCTGTGGCGTGTACCCGGTTGTCAGCTCGCGGCCTGGATGCCGCCACTTAGGTTCCTTGTTCACCGTGTCGAGCGTGACCTTGCGCAGCCGGCGGATGACCTTGCCGTAGGTGTTGCTGGCTTGCGTCGACATCTTGGCGCCCGACGGCTCGTCCATGAATGGCATGAACTTGTCCGGGAACCCCGGCATCGTGCAGCCGATGCAGATGCCACCCACATTCGGACAGCCACCCATCCCGTTCATCCAGCCGCGCTTGGTGACGTTGCATTTGACGACTGGTCCCCAGCAGCCGAGTTTCACGAGGCAGGTCGGCTGGCCGTAGGCCGTCGCGAACTCGCCCTGCTCGTAGTAACCGCCGCGGTCACAGCCTTCGTGCACGGTTGCGCCGAAGAGCCAGAGCGGACGCAGCTGGTCGTCGAGCGGGATCATCGGCGCGGAGCCCGCCACCTGGTAGAGCAGGTACAGCAACGTCTCGGACAGGTTGTCCGGCTGAATCGGGCAGCCGGGTACGCAGACGATGGGCAGGCCGGCCTTTGATTTCCAGTCCCAGCCGAGGTAGTCAGGCACGCCCATCGCGCCGGTCGGGTTGCCGGCCATCGCGTGGATGCCGCCATAGGTGGCGCAGGTGCCGACTGCGACGATCGCCGTCGCTTTCGGGGCAAGCTTGTCGAGCCACTCGCTCGTCGTCATCGGCTGACCGGTGAGCGGGTTGTTGCCGAATCCGCACCAATAACCCTCGGACTTGATCGACTCGTTCGGGATCGATCCTTCGACGACAAGGACGAACGGTTCGAGCTCGCCGCGGTCGGCCTTCCACCACCATTCGATGAAGTTGTCGGCGCCGGTCTCCGGGCCGCACTCGAAGTCGATCAGTGGCCAATGCACCTGGATGTTCGGCAGCCCGGGTAGAGCGCCGAGCACGATCTCCTCGATGCTCGGTTGCGTCGCGGCCGTCAACGAGACCGAATCGCCATCGCAACTCAGGCCGGCGTTGATCCAGAGGACATGCAGTACGGGGGCTTCTGTTGCGGTTGTCATGGGGCATCGCCCTTCGCGTGAAAACCGAGAGTTCTTCGAACGTAGAACGGTTCGCGCAGTTGTGGGCGGGCCGTTTTGGTGAGAATCGCGGAATCACGGAATCGAGGTTTTTTGGGCTCTGCGCCTCCTGCGCCGCCGACTTATGGTGATCACGAACGGACTGCGGCCGAGCCAAGTGGGTGACTCGCATGCACGAGCTGGCGATCGCGGAGAGCGTGATCGAGACGATCACCGCTCGCACGGGCCGGCGGCGTGTTCGCCGGGTCCGCCTCGAGGTCGGCACCCTGTCCGGCGTCTCGGCGGACGCGCTGCGATTCTGCTTCGAACTGGCCGCGGCCGACACCGTTGCCGACGGTGCGACTTTGGTCATCGACGAGCCGGACGGCCGTGCGCGCTGCGTCAGCTGCGGTGAGGAATTCGTGGTCGCCGACCTTATCCTGTTGTGCCGGTGCGGCAGCTCGGATGTGCGGGTTGTCAGGGGCGACGAACTGCGGATCCTGTCGGTCGAGGTGAATCGCTGATGTGCGCTACGTGCGGGTGCTCCGACGACGCCGGGGTACGAATCGTCGATCTGCGTAACGCCGACGGCCATGCGCACAGCCACGCCGACGGCCATGCGCATTCGCACGGCGACGGTCATCCACACACACACCCCGGTGGGGACACGCACACGCACGTACATCCCGACCCGGGCACGGAGACGTTGACGCTCGAGACGCGGATACTCGCCAAGAATGACGAACTGGCGTCGCGCAACCGCGAGTGGTTGGCGGCTCGAGGCGTGCGTGCGGTGAACCTGATGAGTTCACCGGGGTCCGGTAAGACGACCCTGCTCGAACGAACGGTCACGGCGCTGGGGAGAACGGTGCCGATCTGCGTCATCGAGGGTGATCAGGAGACGACGTTCGACGCCGACCGGATTGCCGCCGCGGGAGCGCCAGTGCTGCAGGTCAACACCGGGTCGGGCTGCCATCTGGACGCGACGATGGTGGCAGAGGCGTTGCACCAGCTAGACCCGCACGACGGGCTCGTGCTGATCGAGAACGTCGGCAATCTGGTCTGCCCCGCGCTCTTCGACCTCGGCGAGCAGGCGCGAGTGGTGATCATGTCGGTGACCGAGGGGGCCGACAAGCCGCTGAAGTACCCGCACATCTTTGGCGCGGCGAGTCTGGTGGTGGTGAACAAGATCGACTTGCTTCCCTACGTCGACTTCGACCTCGACCGGTTCACGCACGACGTCGGGCTGGTGAATCGCCGCGCGCATATCGTCACCCTTTCGGCGACTCGTGGTGACGGACTGGACGAATGGCTGCACTGGTTGGCCCCCCTTCACGTGAGATCGCATACTGCCGGGTGAGCCATGCATCTACCGTTGCGGGTGACGACCGCTCAACCCGGAAGGTTCAGCTCTCGTTCGGCCGCGAGTTGTTTCTCCTCGGTGGCGACTGCGAGCTTTATCTGCTCAGGCGACATCGCAAGGCTCACGGCGTAGTAGAACATCACAAGCGCAAAGCCGATGACGACGAGCAGGTCGATCCATTCGGGAAGGACCCGGTGCGCGCCCTTCCCGTAACGGCCGAGCAGCCCGATGATGGTTATGCCGATGAGCCAAGGCCAGATCCACGACGCGGCACGCCAGTCGATATCGGCCCGTTTGACGTCCTTGGCGCGGCGGAGCGCGAACTCAAATAGAATGCGTCCGATAAAGATGCCGGTGAGCAACTTCCACATCGCCTCGAAGCCGCCCCAATAGATGATCAGGTTCGCAGCAACGAACCCCGCCGGGTTCATGACTTTCGGATACGGAACCCGGTACGGGCGCGGGCGGTCAGGATCGCGTTCTTGCAGCGCGGCGAGCGACACTGGAGCGAACGCGTACATGATGGCCGTCGCGCCGGTGACCAGACCCACCAACGAGTTCCAGCTGGGGAAGGGCAAGAACGTGATCTCGCCGATGACGAAGGCGAGCAGGATCGAATACATCGGCACACCGCGCGAGTTGGTGCGGGTGAGCTGGTCCGGCAGCACTTCCTCTTCGCCGAGCGCGTAGGACAACCGGGCCGATGTGCCGAGATAGATCAAGCCCGTACCACCCGGCGAGATCACTGCGTCAATGAGCAAGATCGTGGCCAACCAGCTCGCGCCCGCGGCGATCGCCAACGTGTAGTAGGGCCCGAAATCACCGGTGCCGATGGGGTTCGCCCAGCCGTGCTTGAGGTTCGCAGGTGACAGTCCGCCGATGAAGGCCACTTCGAGCATGATGTACACGGCTGCGCCGATGAGCATCGCGGAGATGATCGCCCGCGACAGATCCTTCTTCGGGTTTCGCGCCTCACCGCCCATTTGAACTGCTTGCTCAAAGCCTTGCAAGGCGAAGACGACTCCCGCCGGGAGGGCGGAGAACACACCGTGGGCGCCATAGGGCATGAAACCCCCGCCGGCGTGGAAGTTCGACGCATGGAAACTCAGGCTCATGATCACGATGACGGCGAGCACCGGGACCGCTGCCTTCCACACCACCATCACCGTGTTGCTGTCAGACAGCAGCTTCGCCCCGAGCAGGTTGATGGTGCTGAACAGCAACATCGCCGCCGTCGCGATGACGAGGCCGGTGCCGTTCAGGGTGCCGTTCTTGTGCAACATCACCAGATGTTTCTTCGACCACCCGGTGCTGTTGAGATACGAAATGGCCGCCTCTACCTCGATCGGCGCAATGGTCACCGCTTGTAGGTAGGCCGCCCAACCTGCGGTGAAACCTGCCAACGTCCCGAATGCGAAGTACGGGAAGCGTGCAGTGCCCCCTGCCACGGGATACGCGGCGCCCAACTCTGCATGGATCAAGGCGAGCACCATCAACAAGATCGCGGCGAGAATCCACGACAGCAGCGATGCGGGACCGGCTTTCTGCGCTGCTCCCAGCGCGCCCAATAGCCAGCCAGACCCGATTATCGAGCCCAGAGAAATGAACATCAGGCCCCAAAAGCCGATACTGCGGCGAAGCCCAGGGGCATGCGCCGCGGAACCGGATTCGGCGGACGCCGTCGTCTTCGATTGGGACATAGCGCCTCCAATGACGAGAAACCGTGCGCGAGATGCTCCCGGCTCGAGCGACGAGAGTCAACCGTGCGCTTCCTGTCACGGGGTCGGCTGCTGTGACCTCGCCACTTCCGAGGTCAGATCGTCGCGAGACAGCGGATGCGCCGGCTGGCCGGCCAGCAGGGTGTCGGTATCAACGGCCAGGTTCGCAGCGACGTGGAGAAGTTCGCCGGAGTGCAGCAGGCGCCATCGTTGATCAGTGTCCATCGGCTCGCTGGCGACGAGGACGCTTGGGCGATGAGCCAGGGCGTCCGAGCGAGCGTGAATCCGTCTCGTCCTGGCATCCAGCGGCCAATCTGTACCGTCACCGGCTCGTTCGAGAACCCACAACTGGTTGGCTTCGGGGTACCGCAGTGCCCACAGATCGGTCGCCGTGGTCAGCACGAAGTTGACGCTGTACAGCGGCAGGCGGGCTGCGATCCATTCCATCGCCGCGGCCACCCCGGCTCGGACGTCACCGCCGTGTCGACTGACTTCGGCGGTGATCAGCGCGAACATGCGCTCGCTGTCGGTGTCGCCGTGCACCAGGTCGGTGACATCCAATTCGACGAGGCGCTCATCGAGTATCTCCAGACCTTCGATGACGCCGTTGTGCGCGAACAGGCGACCTGCTTGTTCGAAAGGATGGGTATTGGCAGGAATGCACGCACCGGTGCTGGCATGGCGAACGTGTGCGACGAACGTCGTCCCCGTTAGTTCCCGGGCGGCGGACGCGAACTCGGCATCGTCCCAGGCGGCCATCGGTTGCTTGTCGACTGTCGGTAAGCCGTCAGCGCCGAACGCACCGATACCAGTGCCGTCCGGATTACGGTGACTCTGCACAGCCAAACTGTCCGGGGCATCCAGCAGCCAGAACGTGGCTTTCACCGGGGTCTCCCCCGCATGCAGACCGAATAGCCGGCACACCGTCGCCTCCTCCCCACCAGTCCATCACAGCCCAGGTGCCGTCGTGGATGGTCTTCTGGCTACGCGGAATCTCGATCCGAACTCGGGTCAAGCTCTGGCCACAGCATTTCGCCGGTGAGAAGATCTTGTACTCGCAGCCACTCGCTCGATGGAATCGGTCGAGCCACGATCCACCACCGCCCACCCTGGCCGCCGCCTGCCGCGTCGAGTCGGCGCCGAGCCTTCTTGCTGACTTTGTGACGCGGCGCCCACTGTGACCACCGCTGTGCGTCGGAGACAGCGACGGTGATCCGTGCAGACGGCGGCGCGGAGCTGAAGTCGCTCGATGGCTCTCGCTCGGTTCCGCGGTCTACTCCGCTGGCCGCCTCCTCGTCGTCGGTGAGCCACACGACGCGGATGCCTCGGCGACGCCATGTCGCCACGATCGGTGTTGAGCTCACGGAAATCTCCGCGCTCTCCAGAATTTCCGGCAAGCGTTCTGCCGTCGTGAAGAAATAGAGCAGCCGGGCACGGTTTTCGTCAGGCACGATCGGGAATCTAATTCAGGCTCGCGTCGCGGAGGCTGCGGCCAACCCAATCTCACAGCGGCGAAGGGTCCGATAGCGCGTCGGCTTCCTATGACTGTCGACCGCCGAACTGCCAGTTGTGGACCTCGATGTCGGCGTACCGCTCGCGAGACAGACCGGCGCACGCAGCATGCGGGTCCGACGCCTCGATCAACAAGGCCGTCCCCAACCAGCTGGAGCCGTCGTCGGAAAGCAGCGGGCCGTAGGCGATCAGCTCGCCTCGAACCGGTGTCACGGCCAAGTCCGCAGCCGGACCCGAACCGAGACCGAGAACCAGATATCGCTTGCCCTCTGCCAGGCGACCAGGAAAGTCCCACATGGTGCGCCCCAGCGTGTTGCGCCAGCGTCGGAGCAGGACATCTCGGTAGACGCCGGCCTGATAGTTCGGTTCGTCGAAGGCAAACGCGCGGGCCGCGGCCGGATCTGGCAGGTCGAGGATGTGCACGCTGCCGGTGGCGGACTCTCCGTCGTCGGTGAGGGTGGGGCCGCGAGCAATCATCTGATTCGCGTATCGATCCATGTAGGACCAGTGAGCTTCCCGCAGTTCGTCGCGCAGCTTCATCGACCCGTGCCGATCGCGGTGATAGCAGAGGAACTCCATGGGCCACAGTGTTCACCCGGCGATCCCGCCCGCCGCGCGTCGAACACGTCAACCGCGCGTCCGAACACGATGCTGATGTGTTCTTGGCGAAGGCTGAAAGTTGGCGGCCCATGCTGGCGTCATGACCGAGCCGCTGCCTCCCATTCTGCCAACTGCCGAACCTGCCCCGACGGCGAAGCGTTCCTGGATCCTTCGACGCCGCGCCCCGCTGATCGTCGCCGCGGTCGCCTTCGTCGCGATCGGCACCGGTGTGGGGATCGCGGTGGCGGCGGGTGACTCGCCGGCCGCTCACGTCGCGACACCACCCGCCACCACCACCGCGCCACCCGCATCGCCATCGGCGAAGAAGCACGCCGGCAAGGGAGCGCGGGTCACGATCGTGAGTGAGGCGGGTTCGACGTGGATGGTGCGGACCAAGGCGGGCCAGCTGCTGACGGTGAAGATCACCGCGCAGACCCAGTTCGGCAGCAAGAAGTCGCCGTCCTCGGCAGTCCAGTTCACCGCGGGCAAGATCGCGGTCATCGTCGGCCAGATCGAGAACAACTCCGTCACGGCCACCCGAGTCGCGGCTGTTCACGGGCACTCGCCTGGTCCCAGCGTGTCGCCGTCTCCGGCGCCCCCGGCTGCGACGTCCTGATTCCATGGGGAGCGCGCGCG
>DASYGT010000021.1:0-42933 GCA_035999365.1 Jatrophihabitantaceae bacterium | reverse complement strand
TTTCGGGCACCGGGCAGGTTTCCTCGTCTCGGTGGTGACCATGCTCATCGCCGCCGCTGTGCTCTTCGTAATCTTCAAGACCAAGAAATGGCTCTGAGATGGGCCCGCCTGCTGGCCGTGGCGCTCGCACCGGGCTGGGTTCGTTCCCTTGCCGCGTCGCACATAGTCCGGGGCCCATACCCGTCTCCGGCAAGATGATTACGTCGAGCTTGGTTCTCGAACGCACGAGAACGTTGCGTCTGGGCAGTCGACAACCGGTCTCGAAACGCTCGATATCGAGGCCTCCGTGCGCGCACGATGGCAACGTCGCCGAGCCTGACGTCCCAGCGGGGGTTCCGCCGTTGCTACGAGATTGTCCTACGTCGAGTGCTGATGGCTGATCAGCTGCCCGGTATGCGATAGGCGGTGAGGTCGCCGGCGAAGATGTCGACGAGCAACGAGCCGCCCGCGTCGGCGATACCGCCTACCACGCCGTCGTCGGCGGAGGGCAGGGTGATGGTCTTGAGCGCGGCCGACGCGGTAGTGCTGACCGACCAGCCCTTGACCGTGTGGATGTCGGTGAGTACCCAGACGGTGTTGCCGGCGCGAATGGGAACCTGGCCGAGCGGCTGCGGGGTGCGGTAGGTCCATTGGACCGTTCCGGTTGTGGTGCTGATCCGCTTGAGCCGTCCGGTGTCGCTGCTCGTCGGTTCGAACGCCACAAAGAAGGTGGTGGGCGTCGCCGCGCCGATGACGATGCTGTCGGGCTGTGCGCCGAACGACTCAGACCATGTCAGCTTGCAGGTGCTGGCGGCGCAGCCGGCTGCCGCGACTGACCCGACGCCCTGGTAGGTCGGGGCCAGCACGACGGAGCCGTCGACGGCCGGTTGCCCGTAGAGGCCGGGCGCGGTCCACTCCTTCTTGCCGGTGGATCCGTTGTAGGCCACGAGGCCGGGGCCGCCGCCGCTGGGATAGCCGCCGGTGTAGAGCCGACCGCCGCCGGCGGCGATCGCCTTGACGCCGGCGGACGGGTCGAGGTGCCACAACAGCGCGCCGGTCTTGAGGTTGTAGGCCGTCAGGTCGTTGTTGCCGGCCAGCAGGTAGGCGTTGCCGGAGTCGACGGCGACGGGGCCGCCGGTGCCGTCGTCGTTGCCGGGGTCGATGGTCGAGGCTGGGCGGCTTCGTGACCAGAGCACCTTGTGGGTCGATAGGTCGACGGCGGTGACGCCACCGAGCCTGTGCCACCCTTCGAACGGCAACACCGCGACACCGCCGCTCACGGACTGGCCGCGGTAGTACTCCGACTCCGGCAGCGACACGCTCCAGAGCCGGGCGCCGGTGCGCACCGACGACGCGACGACGGTGGACTGATCGTTGGCGTTGCCCGGGTTGATCGCGTGGTAGGCGACACCGCCGACCACGGCTGGCGCGACGAAGGAGCTGCCGTTGGTGGTCTTCCACGCGGCCTTGAGCTTCGCGGCACTGGTCGAGGAGATCGCCGTCTCGCCCGTGTTGGCGTAGGTGTGCCCGCCGCCGGCTGCGTCCGACGACCACACGTCGGGCGGCGTCGTCGCCGCGACCGCCGCACCCGGCACAGTCACAGCGACGCTCATCGCCACCGCAGTCAGGACACCAGCAAAGAGCCGACCGCCCACCTTGCCCCCCATCTCCAGCCGTGCTGCGACGGCACGGTACCCAAGATCGCGACCGTGTCACGGTCTGGACCTTTCGGGCGTCCCCCTACCCAATCCTGCGTTTCGCGGCAGCCCGCGTCATCCAGCATCTGACGCGCGTTGCACAAAGATGTCGGACTAAAGCACTCTGGGTTTCGTCAAGTGGTCTGGCCCCGGCGATCAGCGTGAAGTTCGGTCCCAGCGCGATGGCGGGGTCAGCTGTCGGTGCGCTATCGGCTCGTGCGTCCAGGTTCCGAAGGACGTCCGCGGGAGTGAGGTCGTAGCCGGTTGCGCCGCGGCCGCTCCAGTTGATTCCGACTAGCAGTCCGTCGTGTTCCAGGTCGGGTAGCCATTGCTCCCGCCAGTCGTCCAGGGAGATTTCGACCGTGTCGAAGGCCGCGTAGGCAGGCACGGTGTCGATGATTCGTTGGGCCCGCGTTCGTTTTGACCAGAACGGTTGAGCTCGTTGACCGGTCCGCGTCTTGGGTGCTGGGAATCCGCCCACATTACGAACGGCCCAGACAGCGCGATCTTTGAGTACCTCGCGAAAGCAGGCGTCGGCTTGTGCTGCGCTCACGGACACCTGCCCATCATTGCTGATGGGACTCAGTGGCTCAGCGTCAGATTGCCCGTTTGCGCCGCGATGAAGTCTTGCTGGTGCGCAGCAGGTAGGACTGGGTGCCGGTTTCGAGGATGTGGGCGTTGAAGGTGACTCGGTCGACGATGGCAGCGACGAGCCGCGGGTCGGGGAACACCGAGCCCCACTCGCTGAACGGCAGGTTGGTGGCGATCGCGATGGAGGCGCGTTCTTCGCGTCGGTGATGATCTGGAACATCAGCTCGGCTCGCGTGGGTCGATCTGGACGTAGCCGAGTTCGTCGAGGCAGAGCAGGCGGAGGCGGCCATAGCGGCCGACTACGCGGGACAGCTGCCGGTCGTCGGCGGCTTCGACGAGCTCGTTCACGAGCTGGGCGGTGGTGACGTAGCGGACCCGACGGCCTTGCTCGCAGGCGGCGAGCCCTAGCGCGATGAGCAGATGGCTTTTGCCGGTGCCGGAGTCGCCGAGGAGCACGAGCGGTTCGCCGGCGTCCATGTAATGCCCGGTGGCGAGCTGGCCGAGGATGGCAGGCTGGATCGACGGGACGGCGTCGACGTTGAAGTCGGCGAGCCGTTTCAGCCGGTACTACGCTGTCGTTGTCGGCACAGAGGACGATGGGTCGGTCCGGTTGTGGGAACCGGCGCACGGCGAGGTCATCGCGCGAACTCATGCGCCGTAGGCGATGCAGCTCCCAGGGTCGCGCGCGTATGCGTCTGCTGGGCTTCCGGGACCAGCTTGGCGAACTCGACGAGGTCGACGCGCTGTACACCGACAACGGTCTCTGACCGTCTTCGATGTGACGACTTGACCCGCGTGAAACATGGCCCGGGTCCACCCGCGACGTCAGTCGCTGCATCACCGACTCGCGCTGCGAGGCATAGACCGGACGGCCTCGGTGGGATCGTTTCGCGGCGAGAGCGCCATTCAGCAGGACGCGTTACCTACTGCGAATGTTTTGGATAAACCACCAGACGAGAAACCCGCCTCCGGTGAGCGCGGCAACCATGACGACCAGCAGCAGCCAGTCAAGCCATGTCGCCATCTCGCGCTCCTTGGGCCGTTCGAAGACCTGCAATGGCCAGATGCGGTCGGCGCCGCAGCGCGGCACGACTGTTGCAAGCCGTGCCGTGAAAGAGCATGTCAGTGTGCAGGGCGAAGCATGAGGGTGATCGGCGGGCAGGTGCCCGCATTGACGACCCCGGTGACTTCGAACCCGTGCCGCCGATAGAAGGGAAGGGTTCGCGGGTTCGGTGTTTCCAAGTAGGTGGGGAGGCGTGCAGCGTCGATCACGCCGAGGCATTTGCTCATCAATTGGCTGCCAAGTCCATGGCTCTGTCGCTCTGCGTTGACGCCGAACCAGGGCAGGTACCAATGTGCAGATGAGGGGTGCGCCGCGTCCATCTGTTCCATCGCGGCCAGCGTGTCCAGGTGTTTGACAGGCGCGACGGTGTCCAACAGAACGCGGATGATGTGCGCACCGTCCGGTTCGACACGAGGCGGAAGCCAGAGCGCCACGGCGGCACAGTCATCACCCAGTGTCCATGCGGTGCCGAGCTCGAATGCGACGCCGCCGAACGCTGCCAGGAAGAGCGGGAAGTCGTGTTCGTACTGGTGATCGTCGGGATACAACCAACGCTCCACGGGATCACGGCGAAAGGCTGACGCCAGCGTCGCGAGCACTCGCGCTTGCTGATCCGGGCTCGGATCCTGCAGGGCAATCGCCTCCACGACCCGAAGATACGTCAGCGGGACGGATACCGGTGAGTGCGCTCACGGAGACACTCTCGTCCGGATGCTTTGCGAGCGATGCATGTGTACGGCCGGCGGGCGCACGGGTCGGCGGCCAACGACGGACCGATGCGGACAGCGTGGCGAGCACGGCCCCGAGCAGGTCGGCGCCGCGCAGCCTCGCCGACGACTTCCAGCTCAGGATGGCCGGCCATGGCGATTCGCAGCAGAAGGCGCATGTCCTCGGTGTCACCGGCAATGACGACACGTACCGGCCTGGACGAGATGGGCGACACTCCGTAAGCCTCCGAGCGGCTGACAAGTCGAACGATCTCGGCTCTTCGCATTATGCGGCACCCCCGAACCGACGTTCGTGGTTACCTCGCGGCGCTGACTCTGACTGGAGACGGCGTACGTCGCGCGGCCTGGCATCGGCCGATGCGTGCGGACGGCGGCTGAATCCGGTGCGCCGCGATTGCCTGAGCGGCCCGCCGCTGCACGCTTCTCGCCGCGTCGGGCCGTCTGCTCGGCTGGTCGTCGATCTAGACAGCGACCGGCTGCGGCGTCGGCATCCCTGCCCTCGGGGCCGGGCTCGGCGACCGGAAGCCCTTCCATGCGCAGTAGACGCCGAGGAACAGTTCCCACGCGGCTTCTGGCAGTGTCAGGATGCCGGAAGGTCCCTGTCCGTTCTTGTAGGCCCCGGTGAGGATCAATAGGAAATTGACGATCAGTAACGGACCGCCGACCAGTCCCAACAACGCCATGCGCGGCGGGACGAGACCCGACCGGTACATCAGGTAACCCAGCATCAAGCCGTTCCCGATGCCGGCCACCAGTCCGGGTCCCCACTCGAACGCCCACTCATAGGTGTGCACCAAGGAGTTTCCTTGCGCGATCAGGGCCGTAGCGCCCACGCCACGCGTCCCGCTCAACGGGCCAGCCACGGACACGACCGAGAGGATGCTCATGATCCCGATCGCGGCGAACACGGACTCCATGATGCGCGCAGTGACGTAGCCGAGAGCGATCGTCTCGCTCTGTCGCTTGGCGAGTGGATAGATGACGACCGCGGTGCCGATCTGGGTGACGATCAGACCGAACTCGAGAACACCGCCCAACTTCAAGCTCGCCGTCGAGGTGCTCCCAGCGACGAAGTGCATGTTCGTCCAGCTCGCACCCACGCCGTGGATGAACAAGAGCCGAGCCGGGATGCTCGTGACGAACGTGCCGATGAACAACCAGCCGAAGATCCGTCCTGTCCTTTGCAGATCCATGCTGTTCCCCAGGGTGCTCACAGAGAATGACCACAGGGGGGACAGTGCAACGGTGAAGGGACCGGTGAGCTGGGTCAACAGGCCAAACGTCCCTGCCCTCGCCCGTGCTGACTTGCCCCTTTCGATCAGCGAATGACCTGGCGACAAGCGACCCGTGGCCTCCTGCCGATGGCCAACACAGCGGCAGCGTTGTGATCGTAAAGTTCCTCCGCGTCGTCGGCATGGCTGGGCCGAGCACGACATGGCACACCCGGCTGCGCGCAGCAGGCGAGCACGGTAGGTCGCTCGGGGCGTTTCACATAGCGCGACAGAGGCCGACGCCCCGGCAAGTACCTATGAAATGCGGGCGGTGCCGCTGCGCGACAGGTCCGCGCGATCCGCGGCGGGCATTGGGCCGTTGCGCCGGTGATGGAATGGGTGATCATTACTGCCCGTAGATGTGAGGAGCGCACGACGTGGACGAGATGGACGACGCCGCGGCAGGGCCGGTGGGCTACGACAGCGCCGTTGTGTGGGAGGCGGCCCGGGACGCCAACCGTGAACTGTGGGAGGACCGTGCGATCCTGCACGAGGACCTCTACGATGCCCATGCCCTCGCGGCCGACCCCCAGGCGATCAGCACTGTGATCCGCGACGACCTTCCGGTCCTGCTGCAGCATCTCGTCGGCCGCGCACGGATGGCTGACAATGCGGGTGACCTCGACGAACCGCTGGCCGGCCTCGACCTGCTGCACCTGCAGTGCCACATCGGTACGGACACCCTCTCGCTGGCGAGGCTGGGGGCCCGCGTCACGGGGCTGGACTTCTCGCCGGCTTCGCTCGACGTCGCCCGGCGTCTCGCCGACGAGGCCGGCCTCGAGATCGCCTGGGTGGAGTCGGACGTCCTGGCAGCACGCGAGGCCGTGTCCGGGGACTTCGACGTCGTCTACACCAGTGTCGGCACGATCGTCTGGCTGAGCGACCTCGCTACCTGGGGCCGCCAGGTCGCCGCGCTGCTGTGCCCGGGCGGTGTCTTCTACATCCGCGACGGGCACCCGGTCCTGTTGGCCCTGGACGAGAAGGCCGGCACGCCGGTGGTGGGCTACCGCTACTTCGCCAACGGTCGCGCGCAGACTTGGGACGACGGCACGACGTATGCAGGCGAAGGCAGGACCGCCCATACCCGCAGCTACGAATGGCCTCACTCGCTCTCGGAGATCATCGGATCGCTTCTCGCGGCTGGCCTGGTCCTGGAACGCTTTGACGAGGGCAAGTCGCTCCCGTGGTGCTTCTCTGAGCTGACAACGCCCGTCAACGGCACTTGGGAGTTCGGTCCCGAGTGGCGCGACAAGATCCCCTGTACCTTCACGATCGCGGCCAGGAAACCGCTCGACCGGCCAAGCGGACCATCCTGGACGTGACCGGACTCAACGCGTGCTCATCGGCTACCGGTCTTTTGATCTTGCGATCGCGGCAACAGCCAACGTCGGCCAACGCACGACTCGCAGAGCTGTCCTCGCCGACGCCCGGCTCGCCGCGGGCGAGGCGTCTGTCCATCTCACTCGGGTCAACCGCGTCGCGCCATTTCACCCCCGGGTGCAGCGGGCGGCTGTGTCGTACGTCCGGTGGTTGGTGGTGCAGCCGCCGTGGTGCCGTGCGTTGCCGATTCGTTTTGGCGCGAGCCAAGCTGCATGTTCGGCGGCGCGACGCGCGGCTTCGATCTGGGCTTGCCGGCGTGCCAGTGCGGCGGCTTGTGCTCTCTGGCGACGGGCCGGCGCGTCATCCGCCCATCTGATGGCCGCCACGATCAGCCCGGCCAGGATCGCGCCGAGCCAGATGCCCTCGGCCACCGGGCCGTCCTTGAGCATGACTGGTAGCGCGAGGACGACGACGACCACCAGCGCGAGAAGCGCCACCCCCCACGCGGCGGCGGTGCTATGGCGTTGAGCAGGCATCGTCACTCCCAGTGCGGGTGTTCGTTGTCGCCGGCGCAGGTGTGGGAAGTCCCGTTGGCGTCGTAGCCGGTCTGGCCGTAGTCCGCCCGCGGACAGAACTCGCCGCCGCGAATGCAGCTGCCCGACGAGGTTGTCGTGCACGACTGCGAAGGCGGCGAGTAAGTGTGTGGGGGCGGTTGCGGCGGCTGGTTGGTGTGTCGCGGCCTGGGCGGGCTGGTGACGTAGACGCTGATGTAGCGGTTGTAGGCGCGCCACCAATTGCGGGCGATCGCGCGTTGCGCGACACCGAGCGGCAGCTGGCCGGAGCACACCAGGTCGTGGAGCTTGTTCTCGATCTCGTCCTTGACCCGGGCCCCTTCCCTGCCGGCGTACGGCTCGGGCCAGAGGTTCTTCCAGTTCGTCGGTGAGCCGCCGAGCTCGAGTGAAATCAGATGATCTTCTTCGTAATCAGCGGTGCTGGTGTCGTTCCGGTAGTCGTAGCCGGAGTCGAGCTGCCTGATTTTCAGCGCGGTGGTGTACGACGAGTCGGGACGGATCATGGCCGTGTAGCCAGAGACGCAAATCGTCGAGTGGATGTTGGCCGGCGTGACGGACGGGTTGATCGCGCCCGGAGTGCGGGTCGCGTTCGGGAGCACGATCCCAGGCGCTGCGTAGCGGTACGCGTGCCGCCGCTGGTACAGCGCAGTAGTCCGCCGATCACCCACACGATGAGGACCCTGACGGCGCGAAGCCGACGGACCCGGGGTTCGGCGCGCTGCCGACCTTCGCGAGAAAGTACTTGGTCGACGTTTCACAGCTGACGACGATCGGGCTGCCCGCGCGCTGGTGCCGGTTGCGCCGCGCACTGTAGCTGGGCCAGCCACTTCGCCCGCACGGGTGTGCGGGCTGCGCACGGCATGGCTGATTGCAGCGATCACAAGCAGCAGTGCGGCGAAGAAGGCGACGGTATGCCACCAGCGCAGCCTCTTGATCGCATTCATTGAGTCTGCACAGAACCGGTACGGCGGCCCACGCTGGAACGACCGCCCGAAGACTCGGGGTGAGAGGGCAACCGCCGCATAGATCCGTTCCTTGATCGATTTCCGGGCCGACTATAAGGGTTGGGCGGATCGGCGTCGCTCAGGACCAGCGCAAGATCGGCTTACCGGTCGGTCAACGGTGCGGACAGGCGCTGCGTGGGGGTGAGCCCGAGGCGTGCATTCGAGACGAGGCGCGGCTCCGGCCGGCCAAATGCATCGCGCGCAGGGCACACTGCTGTCATGGCCGACGCCCAGGACGTCCGGCGGATTGCGCTGGCCTTGCCTCAGGTGGAAGAGATCCCTTCGGATGGGTTTGACTTCCGGGTCGGCGGCAAGGGTTTCATCTGGTCCTTCCCGGAACGAATTTCAGGACGGTCGCGGCAGATCCGTGTCGACGTCGGGGTGCTGTACGTCGGGGACGGATCGGAGCGCCAGGCACTGTTGTTGGGTGAGCCCTCGGTGTTTTTCACGGCGCGGGGCTACGAGGAGTTGCCGCTCGTACTGCTACGGCTCGACGCCGTCGACGTGACGCGACTCGAGGAACTCGTCACAGACGCGTGGCGGATGCGGGCACCGGCCGACATAGAGATCCTTCTGCAGTGATCGCTCGCTGCAGAGCGGATCCCTCATCATTGTTCCTGTGATAGCCGACCGCTTCTTCCGCGATCGAGACGGCTGCGTCGTCCTCGCCCAATGGCCCAACCCAGCGCTGATCGCATGGTTGGTCTTGCTGATCGCCGCCAAGGTGTGGGCCTCTCACGCGGACGTCCTTCGTGCTGCCGGCGCGGGTGCCCTCATCGCGTGGGCAGCAGACGAGGCATTGCGCGGTGTCAACCCGTTCCGCCGGTTGCTCGGCGCGGTCGTTCTGGCATCCCAAGTTGTTGCGCTCGTGCACCGGCAGACCTGAGGAGAAATCGACACCCAGCAAATTCACCTCGTCTCCACGATCACCGTCCACGCAAGCCACGAGTCACTGCCGATCGACGGCGTCAACAGCTGCTCGCCGCGCAGTTCGGCACACCGCTGCCTACCGGCTCCGGCGCGCAGGTGTGCTCGACGCGGCCGGCCGACCCGCGATCGACGCGGCGAACGAAGGGTGTGATCGACCCGGTCGACCGTTCGTACACTTCGCCTGGGGCGAGCTAGGCCAGCCGCGCACCATCGTCGGCACCGACGCAGTCGTGGTCATTGCGCCGACGCGACGCCAGTAGGTGACAGCGGTCGGCATCGCCAACGCGCGACGCTTCCCAGAACCGCCCGGTGCCGCAAGCGAAAGTCAACGGCGGCGACCACTGTCGGCCAAGTGAGCAAAGTCGGTTGAGGCTGCTTGCGTGATCGATGCTCTCGCTGGCGTAGGGCTGTGCTCAAGCTCCTCCTAGCCCCGCGGCCCCTCCTGGTTACGCGCCGAGTCGAACGTGGCGAGGGTCTCGTCGAACAGCTGCATGTAGAGGCGGGTGGCAAGGCTGCGCGGCGCGTAATGAGGGACGGGCGCGCGTTGGACGGACATCTGCTCGATCAGCGACAGAGCCGGAATGGCGGTGCGCGCGAGATTGTCGTATTGCGTCGGCAGTTGTTCGACCACGTCGCGGTGCAGTCGCTTTCGCCGATCGACCATCGAGAAGAACCCGAGCAGGCGTGGCCGGTGCTTGACGGTGGTCACGAGGTCGGTCAGCTGTTCAAGAGTGCGTACCGACAAGGTGGAGGGAATGAGCGGACTGAGAACCGTGTCGGACATGTGCAACACATTCTCGGACACCAGTGAGACGCTGGGTGGGCAGTCCAGAACGAGAAGGTCGTACTCCTGGCTCACCGGCTCGAGGACGCGTTCCAATCGACGGGTGGGGCGGTTCGTGCGATCGAGCATGAGATCCATGTGGCGGTAGGTGAAGTCGGCGGGCAACAGATCAAGGCCGTCGAAGTCGGTGGCCTTGAGCGCGGCTTCGAGCGGTTTGGTCGCCCGGACGACCCGCTCGCCGCCGCCCTTGACCCGCGGTCTGACGCGGAAGACGAACGTCGCCGCGGCTTGCGGATCGAGATCCCACAGCAGGGTCCGTCGCCCGCTCCGAGCCGCAAGGTAGGCGAGATTCACTGCGGTGGACGTCTTACCCACGCCGCCTTTGATGTTGTACACGGCGATGGTCTTCACAGCGGACCCGCTTGGAGGGCCAGAACGTGCCGGCGGGTTCTGGCACCGCAGAAGCGCATCAATCTGCGGTCCATGAGGCGCCGCGCAGCGACCGCGCGCTGCATGTTGCGGTCGTGCAGCGCACCCAGCGCCAGCAGAGTTTCCGGCGGCGCTTCGCTTCTGCTCAGTGCGGAAATCAGGTCGATCGTGTGCCGGTGTTGGACGTCGACGTCCTGGATCTCACCGAGGCAGTCCTGCAACCGCTTCAGCGCGGTGAGCACAGTGCGGCGTGGTTCGGGAGCGTACACCGACGAAAAGCTGTCAAGCAGGTAGCGCATCTCCTTGCAGCGTCGTCGCAGTCGGTGCAATTCGTCCGTGTCGGTCTGGCTGGTGATCGCGCGAGCCTGCTTCACGATGCGCCGATAGGCGGTGTGCGCGAGGGTTCCAGCCGTCTCCCGTGTAGCCGGCGCTGTGGCCGGCACGACGGCGAGTTGGCTGACTGAGTCACGTAAGGCCGCAGAGATCGATAGCCCCCGCGACGATTTGAGACCGGCTCGCAGCGTGATCAGAGCCCGGCGGCGCTTGGCCGTGAGTAAACGGTATGCGGACTCGAGACCGCCCAGTCCGGTGATGTCGGTGTGGCCTTCACCTGCGATTTCGAGCATATAGACGTCCAGGTCGCGCAGCGGTGCGGTCAGCCGGCCGAGCCACGTGAGATCGTCGATCAACCGCGTGGCGCGCGGCTCGGGAATCAGGTCGCTGCCGAGCCGCACAAGCGAGCGGGCCGCGCGGATCGCGGCGCGCATGTCATGGAGATACTCGATGTCGATGTCGGCCAGTGCACCCGGGCGCACGGCGTCAACAACATCAAGCCAGTAGCGCAGCACGTCCGCCAACGATTCGACCGCGGGTGCGATCGGGTTGAGCTCCAAGCGCGGAACGCTGAGTTGGCCAGGAGTATGACCCGCCGCCTCGAATACGGCGGCTACCGCGTCGGAGCCGTCGTCCAGTCGGCCCATCGCGTCGGTAAGCAAACCCTCGCACCGCTGGCCATCGCGTTCGTATCCCCGCAGCGGTGACACCCGGACCCGCAGCGGCAACGGCACGCACCGATCACCGGTCAGCCGCTGCTGATCGACGTGCACCCGCACCCGGGTCTTCTCCTCGCCATCGACCAGGCGCAGGGTCAGCGAGCGGACATCGACCTCGGCCAGCGGTAACAGTGCTCGCACGCCGATCGCCGGCGCGACGCGGTCACGCAGCGGCGAGCAAGGAATCGCGTCCTTCTTGGCGGGCCAGCGCGGTGACGCCGACGGCGCCATGATGGACCGCGACGCGCCGTCGGACAGGATCAGCGTGCCCGATCGTCGTCCGCGGCGCGCATCGCGCAATGTCATTCCAGCTTTGTGCAAACGCCAGTCTGCGGTGTCCAGACAGATCCATCGAGCCGAAGTCGGCGCTTCCGCCCGCACCCGGTAGCCGGATGACAACAGCTCGCACACGTGGCCCGGATCGGTAGCCGCACCGAACAACAGCTCGCCGCGTTCCACCTCAACCCCCACCGTGTCGGAGGAGATGACTATAGAACCAACAGTTGGTGCCCCACGGTGAACTCGCAGGTTCCCGCTGTAAGCGTGACGGATGGACCGATTTCGCAAGGGAACTCGAACGACCAGTGCCGGCTGGGCGACGCTCGATGTCCCGGCGGGGCTGCTTGACCGGCATCGCCGTTGGACGGGCTCACCGGCTCCCTCGGCGGGGTGTTGTATCGCCGACGTGACCCATTTGTCCTGAGTTCCGTCCGGCGATGTCGTGCCGCAACTCGCCGTGCCTGCCGCCCTCCCAGCAACCCATCAGGGCCCGGGCCCCCCGCGACGTGCTCCGCCAAAGGCCGACTGATTCGCATGTGCGCGTCATGGCGAACTGCATGGAGCGGCTCGTGAAGCTCGGTCAGGCCGAGTTCAGTTGCCCCCGCTCCCGCCGGAGCCGCTGCTGGAGCCCAGGCCGACGATCAGGTTGATCGTGGCGGCGAGGATGACGGCGCCGAACAAGTAGGACAGCAGCGCCTGACGTAGCGCCGTGGCTCGAATGGCGGGAGTTTCGAGGTCGGTGTCGGCGACCTGGAAGGTCATCCCGATGGTGAATGCGAGGTAGGCGAAGTCGAGGTAGCGCGGCGGAGTGCTCTGGTTGAAGTCGACACCGCCATGGACTCCGCTGTAGTAGAGCCGGGCGTACTTGAGCGTGAAGAGGGTGTGCACGGTGAACCAGGACAGGGCGACGCTGCCAAGGCCGGCGCCGGCGAGAAGATCTTGCGAGGCGCCGTGCGCGGAGGTCGCTTGGATCAGAATGAATCCGACCGCGCCGAGGCTTGCCACGGCTGCGCTCAGAAGAATCACGTCGGTGGCCGCGTTGCCGGGATCTTCGCGAGTCGCATGGGCCGCAGTTTGCACCGATGAGAAGGGGATGATCACCGCAGACCAGACCCACGCGACGAAGATCAGCGCGGCGGCATCCCATCCGACTAGCGGCGCGTACGGCCACCCGAGCAGCAATCCGGTTGCGAAAGCTGCCACTACTGCGACCCCGACCATTGCGCTGATCCGCGTCCGCGAACTCGTCCAGCACCACCACCGCCGTCCAATCACCGGCAGTGCATCACGATCACCCGTCCCGGACGACGCAGCAGACGGCATGCCACCAGTCAACCAGCAGTCTTCGGCGCGACTCGATGGTCATCACGGAGCTTGCCCCATCAGCGCGGGACTCTGTTGCCGAGCCGACACTTAGTCGGTTCACATGGCTCCGTCGTGTTCCGTTCACTTCGCTCGTGCAGGGTCTGATTTGCCCGTTGTGCAACTTCCCGTCGTCATGAGAGGACGCCTGAACTATGCCGACCCGACCATCCATCGGACTCATGGCAACAGCTTGTGGTCTTATATCGGCCGTGGTGTTGGCGGGTCCTTCCGCGTCGGCCCATCCGACACGACGGGTCAGCTCGCCGCTCACCGCACGCACCGTCCTGTCCGGCAAGGTGCATGGTTGGAGTTCGCCGGACGATCTGACCAGGTTGGGTCGTAACCTGTACGTCGCCTTCCAGAACGGTGTCCCCGCCACCGGCGGTGCCCCGGGCACGCCCAGCCAGAGCACCGTCGTCGAGTTCCGCCTGAACGGCCGCATCGAACGCACGTGGCAGCTCACTGGCAAGACTGACGGACTGACCGCCGACCGGGCGCACCGGCGCCTGATCGCCACCGTGAACGAGGACGGCAACTCCAGCCTGTACACGATCCCGGCGCGGGGCGGCGCTGCGACTCACTTCACCTACGACGCGAACCCGCTGCCGCACGGGGGCGGCACCGACTCGATCACGATCGATCACGGGCGCATCTACGTCGTCGCGTCGGCGCCGACGAAGACCGCCGGTCCCGCCCTTTACCGGGTCACGTTGCGCCGAGGTGTGGCGCACCTGGGCTCCGAACCGTTCCTCGACGCCAGCAAGGCCACCGTCGCCAACCCGTCGGGTGGCCGTACCACGCTCAAGCTGACCGACCCCGACTCGGCCACGATCGTGCCGCGGACGGCGTCGCGCTTCGGCGGCACATTCATGCTCGACGCCCAAGGCGACCAGCAGGCCGTGTTCGCGACCCATCTCGAGCACCGCAACCAGAGCCTGCGAGTCCTCAACCTCAGCCAGTCGGTCGACGACACCGCCTTCCCCACCCGGCCCGGTGGTGTGTTGCTCGCCGCCGACGCGTCCGCCGACTCGATCGTCGCGGTCAGTGGCCCATTCATCCCCGGAGCGGCGTACAGCGCGGCCACACCCGGGGACGCGAACAACGCGCCGACCAACCCCGCACCCAACTACCTCGGCGTCATCGACCTACGCACCGGCACAGTCACTCCAGTACCCACCGCCGGAGTCTCGTTCGAGCCCCACAGCCTGATCTACCTACGGCACGGCTAGCTGGTCGTACGTGCTGGTTCGTGAGTAGCGCCAGTTCGCCTCGATCGGGAACGCGGCGAACTCAAATCGCACCGCGGCGGCGCAGCACACCTGCCGTGAGGATGCCCACGCCTGCGGGCGCCCAAAAAGTGATCAACCGGAACAGCAGCACGATCTCGATCGCGTGCGCGGCCGGCACGGCCGCTGACGCCAGCACGCCCACCAGGGCCGCCTCGGTCGCCCCGAGGCCTGCGGGCACCGGGACGGCGTTGCCTGCGGCTGATCCGATCATGAACGCGACGACCAACGCACCCATCGACTCGCCCGGTCGTGGCCCGGGAACCATCGCGATGCACGCCGCGAACGCGAAGGCGAGGATCAACGTCGTCGAGCCCGACGCGCCCAACAGCGCAAGAAGGGAGCGCGGACGGCGCACCAACCGGACGACCGGCCGGACGAACCCGACCACCCAGTCGGCAACGCGGTCCCGGCGGCGGGTGAACCAGATTCCGACGAGCGCAGCGGCGAGCCCGCACACCGCCGCCCATAGCCAGGGCGAGCGCACCGGCCCGAGCGTGCTCTGCACCTGGCGCAGCAGTAGTCCCAACTCGTGAGTGCCGCCGTCCAGTCCGAGCCATTGTCCAGCGAACAGAACGACGGCGAGCACTCCGGCATCAGCAAGTCCGCCGAGCACGCTCAGGGCAACGACCGCGCCGGCCGCACCAGCGATTTCGAGCCCGGCTCGGCGCATGTAGTACCGCGCGATCATCGCCGATCCGCCAATTCCGGCCGGCGTCAGACGGTTGGCTGCTGCAGCCGATAGCTGCACCAAGAACGTCTCTCCGAACGGGAGAAAGTGCGGCACAGCGGCCCGAGCGGCTACCGCGGCCGCGAAGTAGTGGGCGGCGGCGAGTACTACGACCATCGCTCCGAACTGCCAGCGGAGGTGGATCGCTGTGCGCGCGGTCGAGCCGATTGCATCGCCGAGGTCCTCGCCCGTGTCGCCCCCGGCGACCGCAGCCGAGATTCCGGCGGCTACGGCAAGCAACGCCATTGCGCATGCGATGCTCAGGCGCGGATGTCCGCGGAACTCGGCCCGGCCGAACTTCAGCGACCGGACGCCGAACGAAGGTGACGTCGCCTGCGCGTCGGCGCGCTCCCGGAGCACGCTCACGGCGCGCACGATCGCCGCCCTGTAATCAGAGCGCCATTGATGCGTGCCGCGATGGCAACCGTGCCGACATGGCTGGAGCGCACGAACAGCCAGCCGCCCTTAGTCGCGCCTACGCACGCTCCCGGCGCTTGCGCCGTCCACAGCGGCGATGCATGGATCCGAACGACCGCGGTTCCTGCGACAGCGAAATGTAAGGTCAGCGATGACGCGTCCTCATCGGCCAGTGTCGCGGCGCCGGTCACGATCGCGGTCGGGTGCGCGACCTTCCACACCCGCCAGTTCTGGTCGTGCCATACCGGGATCAGGTATCCGGGTGGATGGCGCAACAGCCGCGCTTCGTGTGATCCGCCGTAGTCGAGCGGCGCTCGCGGTAAGGCAACAAGGCTGATCGCATTGTCCTCGAGCCACGTCCGGTACCGCGCAACCGTGAGCGGCCCGTACAACACCTGGTTGTACTTCAGATCCGACTGACGCTCCCAACCCCTGGCGATCGGGTATTTGCGGGCAACGAAGTACGACTCCCAGTGGCCCGCCGTGAACGGGATCTCGAGTCGGCCGGTCGGCGGTTGGTGACTCAGATAGCGCACCAACCCGGTGTAGAAGGCCGGCTGTCCGGCGGGGTCGGTGGCCCCGAGGGTCATCGACGAAACAAAGGCCACGGTCGGCCAGATCAGCGCGGCTAGCGCGATAAGTCCATTTCGGATCCGAAGCCACGTGCCCTGCGTGGACAAGAAATAGCAGGCCAGTGGAATAACAATGATCTTGCCGAGCCGAGCCTCGTTACCGCCGATCGGGTTGGGCACGACAAAGAGGACTGCAGCGAACATGAGGTACCACCAGGCAAACACCCGGACCGTGCGCTCGGCGCGTGGCGCGAGGGTCAGAATGGCGCCACAGAATACGGCGACGCCGGCGAAGGTTTGCCATGGGCAGGGAAACGGGCCGCCGGCGCCGCCGACGGCCAGTGCAACTAACGATCCGGCCAGCCCGGCTGCCAAGGGCATCGTGCGGCGCCACCCCGTTGCGGTGGCGACGGCCGGGGCAACCAGTAGAACGAACGTCCCGGCGAGGGGACTCGCCAACGAGGCCAGACCGGCAAGCGTCGCGGACAGCTCCCACCGTCGCGAGCCTACGACCGAGGCGAGCGCGGCGACCCCTAAGGCCGCACCGAGGAGGAAGGGCACCTGGCCGATCAGCAGGTTCTCACAGACGCTGATGGCCACGGCGACGCCGAACGCCGTCATTCGCGCCCTACTGGAGCGTGGCCCCAGCAGTGCGGCGACCCACGTTGCCGCGACAGAGGACAGCGCACCCACCGCAGCTGCAGCCACCACGGCATTGCTGAAGCCGGCGGTCACCAGCGGATACAGCACCGAGTAGCCGGGCAGCGCAGATCCGCCGTACCAGCGGCTCGTCCACACCGACAGTCCGTCGTGGCCCGCAACCCATGCTCGGAACTCCTGCGCCGGCCAATCCGGGCCCCAGCGCGCGACCGACACGATCAACACGCTGAGCGCGGCGACCACTCCAGCGCTCCACAACCGGGAGGCGCGCAGGTCCGCCCGGTACTGCGCGACGGAAACCCCGGTCACGCGGCCTCCTCCATCTCCCTATTCTGATGCCCCTGCCTGAGATGACCATGGCCGACTTCAGCGATGGCACATCAAGCGATGTACGCGCACGTAGCGGGCGAGGAGTTCGGCGCTCGCGTGCCCCTGGGTCTGACGTGGCGCGACTACCCGATAAACCCTCGTTTCCACTCGGCGATGGGACCAGCGACACGCCGTAAGTCCGCACGCAACCGAAATCGGATTATCGCGCGCCGGAGCTGACCGGCCCACTTCGGGTACGCCCGGCTCGTTGCGATTCGGCGCCCATGACGACTGCTACACCGACCTCAGCCAGGCTACGCAATCGTCAACTCCCTCGCCGGTGTGTGCGCTAACCGCGATGACCGGCGCCGAGGGGTTGACCGCCCGCAGATTGCGCATGAACAGATCGACGTCGAGTTCGAGGTGCGGCAGCAGGTCCACCTTGTTCATGAACACGACGTCAGCCGAACGGAACATCACCGGGTACTTCAGCGGCTTGTCCTCACCCTCGGTGACCGAGTAGATCATCGCTCGGGCGTGCTCGCCGACGTCGAATTCGGCCGGGCAGACCAGGTTGCCGACGTTCTCGATGAGGACGAGGTCGAGGTCGGCCAGGGGCAAGCGGGTGAGCGCGGACCGGACCATCGGCGCATCGAGATGGCACTCGCCGCCGAAGCCGGTGCCGGTGTTGACGAGCTCGACCACCGCGCCCAGACCGGCCAGCCGGTCCGCGTCGAGGCTGGTCTCGATGTCACCTTCGATGACGCCGACGCGCAGCTCAGCGGTGAGCGTCGCGAGCGCGGCGGCGAGCAGTGTGGTCTTCCCCGCGCCGGGGGAGGACATCAGGTTGACCGCGTGGGCGCCGGCTGCGGCCAGGTCGGCCCGGTTCTGCGCCGCGCAGTGGTCGTTCTCGTCGAAGATCCGCTCGAGCACCTCGATTCGCTCGGTGCCGGTGTCGTAGCCGGAGTGGTCGCCACGATCGTGCTCGTGCTCGTGCACGGTGCCGTCGCGGTGCCGGTGGAAGCGGCCCATCAGACCCTCGCGAGCTCGAGTGCGGTGATGTCGAACTCCTCGCCCCGCACGACATCGACGGCCAGTGAGCCGCAGCCCGCGCAGGCGAACGAGATGGCGTCGGGCATCGGGTGTTCGGCTCCGCAGTCGCGGCAGCGCAGCAGCGCGGTGACGCGGTCGACCTCGAGCCGGGCGCCGTCCAGGTCGGTGTCCTGGGTGACCATCGTCCAGCAGAAGGACAAGGTGTCCGGCACGACCTGGCGCAGCTCGCCGATACGCACATGCACTGCGGTCACCGGCCGCTCGCCGGCCCGGCGGGCGACGATGTCCGCGATCGCTCCGCAGAGCGCCAGCTCATGCACGATCGGGGATGTCCGGACCCAGGATCCAGCTGGTCGCGACCTGCCTGGCGACCGGCGAGCGCTCCCTGTCGGGGAGCCAGCTGGCCGGGCTGTCGGTCAGCCCGAGCAGGTAGGTGACGGTGCAGTCGAGTGCCGTGGCGATCTCAGGCAGCCGCCCCACGTCGACGCCCTGGCCGTGCTCCATCGCGCTGAGCGTGCGGTTGCTGGCGCACACCCCGAGCGTCTCGAGACGGTGCACGACGTCGTGCTGGGTCAGGCCGAGGTCGTGGCGACGCTCGCTCATCCGCTGCGCGCAGGTCCAGTGCCGTACCCGGTGCAGATCCTGCGCGAGTGCCATCAGACCCCCAGCCCTTGGGCTCACTCTGCGCCCGCAGGGCGGATGCGTCAATGCGTCGGGGTAGGCGGCACTTCGTCACTCCGACATCTCGCTGAGCGGCTTTACATCGAAGTGCGCGAAGTTGTAACAGGGGCTTCCGCCGAGCAGTCGTTCCAGCTCCTCGTGCGACTCGGCGTCCATGATCCAGACTCCGCCGTGCGCACCGACGATGTGGTACCGCGCCGTGATCTTTCCGGCGCGTTCGAGTCCGGCGGCATAACCCGGGACGCGAGCCAGGGCCGCGGCCATCTCGCGCGACAACAGCGTGAGTTCGAGCTGCCAGGTGACGAGGAACTTCACAGGCGCAACGCTACGCCGGTGTGCTGGAATCCGAGAATCCTGGAATCAAGCAGCGCGGAGTTTCGCCTTGGTTTATATGGCGATTCTCGTCTTGCACTGATCTTGACAGGGCGTAGAGTCCGTTTCGACTACAGGCTTTTCCGGTACGCGGAGAGCGGGGTGCACTTCGGTGACGACGGTGGCGGACGAAGGAACTGCCAGGCACGAGCAGCCGGAGGAGGAGAGCCCGGTCCATATTCTCTGGATCAATGCCGGGCTGTCCTGCGACGGTGACTCGGTTGCCCTGACCGCGGCGACCCAGCCCAGCATCGAGGAGATCGCCCTCGGCGCTTTGCCGGGGTTGCCGAAGATCGCGGTGCACTGGCCGCTGATCGACTTCGAGTGCGGCCCGGAGCAGGGTGCCGACACTTTCATCGAGTGGTGGTACAAGGCTGAACGCGACGAGCTCGAACCGTTTGTGCTTGTCGTCGAGGGGTCGATCCCGAACGAGGAGCTCAACCGCGACAACGGCGGTTACTTCTGCGGCTTCGGCAACGACCCGGTCAGCGGCGAGGTGCGCACGACGAACGAGTGGCTGGACATTCTCGCGCCGAAGGCGACGGCCGTCGTCGCGGTGGGCACCTGCGCCACGTATGGCGGCATCCACGGCATGGCCGGCAACCCTACCGGTGCGATGGGCGTCCCGGACTACCTCGGATGGAGCTGGAAGTCCAAGGCCGGGCTGCCGATCGTATGCGTGCCCGGCTGCCCCATCCATCCGGACAACCTGTCCGAAACGCTCGTCTACTTGCTGTACCAGGTGGCCGGCCAAGCGCCGATGATCCCGCTCGACTCGGAGCTGCGCCCGCAATGGCTGTTCGGCGCCACCGTGCACGAGGGTTGTGATCGCGCCGGCTACTACGAGCAGGGCGACTTCGCCTCCGAGTACGGCTCGCCGAAATGCATCGTCAAACTGGGCTGCTGGGGACCGGTCGTCAACTGCAACGTGCCCAAGCGTGGCTGGATCAACGGCATCGGCGGCTGCCCGAACGTCGGCGGCATCTGCATCGGCTGCACGATGCCCGGCTTCCCGGACAAGTTCATGCCGTTCATGGACGCGCCGCCCGGCGGCAGAGTGTCGACCACGGGCAGCCGCGTGTACGGGCGCACGGTCAAGACGCTGCGCAGGTTCACCCAGCACACGCTCAACAAGGAACCGAAGTGGCGTGGACGCGGACCGTCGCTGACCACCGGCTACCAGCCGAAGGGACATTGATCGATGACGACGACACAGGCACGCTCGACACCGTCCGGCGGCAGTTCCAAGGACACCGAGCTGACCGAGATGTCCTGGGACCCGATCACCCGCATAGTGGGCAGCCTAGGCATCTACACGAAGATCGACTTCAAGCAGAAGACAGTCGCCGAGTGCTACAGCACGTCGTCGATCTTCCGTGGCTACAGCATCTTCATGAAGGGCAAGGACCCGCGCGACGCGCACTTCATCACCAGTCGCATCTGCGGCATCTGCGGCGACAACCACGCCACCTGCTCGGTCTACAACCAGAACATGGCCTACGGCGTGCACCCGCCGGCCCTCGGTGAATGGATCATCAATCTCGGCGAGGCCGCGGAGTACATGTTCGACCACAACATCTTCCAGGAGAACCTGGTCGGCGTCGACTTCTGCGAACGGATGGTCAAGGAGACCAATCCGGGTGTGCTCGAGAAGGCGAACCACACCGAGGCGCCGCATGCCGCCGACCACGGCTACCGCACCATCGGCGACATCATGAGGTCGCTCAATCCGCTTGAGGGCGACTTCTACCGCGAGGCGTTGCAGGTCAGCCGGTGGACGCGCGAGATGTTCTGCCTGATGGAGGGGCGCCACGTGCACCCGTCCACGCTCTACCCCGGCGGCGTCGGCACGACCGCGACGATCCAGCTGTTCACCGACTACCTCACCCGGCTGATGCGCTACGTCGAATTCATGAAGCGCGTCGTGCCGCTGCACGACGACCTGTTCGACTTCTTCTATGACGCCATCCCGGGTTATGAGAATGTCGGGCTGCGCCGCACACAGCTGATCTGCTGGGGCGCGCTGAACGACCCGGCGCACTGCGACTTCAAGTACGAGAACATGACGAGGTGGGGTCGCAAGGCGTTCGTCAGCCCTGGTGTGGTGGTCGACGGCAAGCTCGTCACCAACGACCTTGTCGAGATCAACCTCGGCATCCGCATCCTGCTCGGCAGCTCGTACTACCAGAGCTGGGAGAACGAGCAGATGTTCGTCGAGCGTGACCCGCTCGGCAATCCGGTCGACCGCAACCATCCGTGGAACCAGACCACGCTGCCGCAGCCGCAGAAGCGCGACTTCGCGGACAAGTACAGCTGGGTGATGTCGCCGCGTTGGTTCGACGGCAAGGACCACCTCGCGGCCGACACCGGGGGCGGACCGATCGCGCGGCTTTGGGCGACTGCGCTCGGCGGCTTGGTCGACTGCGGCGGGTATGTGAAGTCGACCGGGCACAGTGTCGTGATCAACCTGCCGAGGACGATGAGCAAGCCCGAAGTCACCTTCGAGTGGAAGCCCCCGCAGTGGAGCAATGCGCTCGAGCGCGACCGCGCGCGCACCTACTTCCAGGCCTACGCGGCCGCCGCGGCGCTGTACTTCTGCGAGCAGGCGCTCGCCGAGGTGCGGGCCGGTCACACCAAGACCTGGGAGTCGTTCACGGTGCCGGACGAAACGTTCAGCTGCGGGTTCACCGAGGCCGTGCGCGGCGTGCTCAGCCACCACATGGTCATCAAGGGCGGCAAGATCGCGAACTACCACCCGTACCCGCCGACGCCGTGGAATGCGAGCGTCCGCGACCCGTACGGCACGCCCGGCCCGTACGAGGACGCTGTACAGAACACGCCGATCTTCGAGGAGAACCCGCCGGAAAAGTTCAAGGGCATCGACGTGATGCGCGCGGTGCGCAGTTTCGACCCGTGTCTGCCGTGCGGCGTGCACATGTATCTCGGACCCGGCCGCACGCTGCAGACGATTCACAACCCGGCGACGATGCCGATGACGACGCTTGCCACATGAGCGAAGACGTCGGCGCACACGTTGAGGAGCTACTCGCACACATAGGCGACCTCGGCGGGAGCCTGGCTGCGGCGAGCGCGGAGGAACTGGTCCGCGTGCTCGTCGACTACTACGGCGCCGGGATCGCACGGATTGCCGAACTGGCCGGGCCGGACGTCGTCCGCTCGCTCACCGCCGACCCGCAGGTGTCGACGTTGCTCGTACTGCACGGCCTGCACCCGCTCGATCTCGAGACCCGGATCGAACAGGCGCTTGACGGCGTGCGCCCTTATCTCGGCTCGCACGCCGGCGGAGTGTCCTTCCTCGGCGTCGACGGCCACGATGTCGCACGCCTGCGGCTCTCGGGCAGCTGCCGGGACTGCTCGTCGAGCACCGCCACGGTGCAGCTCACGATCGAACAGGCGCTGCTCGCCGCGGCGCCGGAGCTGCACGGCATCGAGGTCGAAGGCGTCGAGGACAACGGCGATCAAACGCCCCTGTTGCAGATCGGGTTGCGTCCCGGGCTGCAGCCCGCTGCGGTCTGGCAGCACCCGGCCGCGCCCGACCTGCCGGCACGGGGCGCTGCCGTCGGGGTTGACCTCGGCGGCACGCGGGTGCTGATGGCCCGGCTGGCGGACACCTATTACGCCTACGCCGACGCGTGCCCGTCCTGTGGCGCGGCGCTGGCAGGCTCGCAGCTCGCCGCAGACGTGCTCACCTGTGCGGCCTGCGCGGCGCGTTACGACGTGCGGCTGGCCGGAGTCTCCGCGGACGGGTCCGGGCTGCGGCTGGACCCGCTGCCCTTGCTCGACGACGTTTCCGGAGTCCGGGTTGCCGTCCCCGCCCTGGCAGGGTGAGCCGTGACCACCGGTTTGCGGCGTTTCGTCGGCAGCAGGTCGCCGGTGGAGTTCGCGCAACGCGTCGCCACGCCGCAGGGCGACGCGTGCCAGATGTGCGGCTCGCCCATTGCGGACGAGCACCCGCACGTCGTCAACCTCGACCGCCGCAACCTGCTGTGCACCTGCCGGCCGTGCTATCTGCTGTTCACCCGTGACGGCGCCGGTCGGCGTAACTATCGGGCCGTCCCGGACCGGTATCTCGCGGCGGCGGGCGGCCCCTCGCAGACCCAATGGGACGAGCTGCAGGTGCCGGTGGGCCTGGCGTTCTTCTTTCGCAACAGCACGCTGGGCCACGTCGTCGCGCTCTATCCCGGCCCGGCGGGCGCGACCGAGTCGTTGCTCGAGCTCTCTTCGTGGGACGCCATCGCAGCCACGACCCCGCTTGCTGCGGAGCTCACCGACGACGTCGAGGCATTGTTGCTGCGGCGCCACCGCGATCATGACGAGCTGTATCTCGTCCCGATCGACGCCTGCTACGAGTTGGTCGGGCGGCTGCGACTGCACTGGACCGGCTTCGACGGCGGTCCAGAGGCCCGCGCAGACGTCGACGACATCTTCGCCCGGGTGCGTTCACGTGCCCGCGCCTGACCTCGTCTTCGACTGCCTGGGCGCGCGCTCGGATCCCTACGCGGCCGGGCCGACGCTGACCTTCAGGCTGAGGATCGCCGAGACCACCCACGAACCGGTACACGCAGTCGCGCTACGGGTGCAGTTGCGCATCGAGCCGCAGAAACGCAGCTACAGCCGGAGCGAGGCGGCCGCGCTGGACGGCCTGTTCGGCGACCGGTCGCGGTGGGCCGAGACGCAACGTCCGCTGCAGTTCGCCGAGGTCGCGGTCATGGTGCCGAGCTTCGTCGGCAGTATCGAGGTGGACGTCCCCGTGCCGTGCACGTACGACCTCGAGATCGCCGCGACCAGCTACTTCCACGCGCTGGACGCGGGTGAGATCCCACTCGTGCTGTTGTTCAGCGGCACAGTGATCGCGCGTGGCGACGGCGGCTTCAGCGTGACCCGGGTGCCGTGGCACCACGAGGCGAGCTGCCGCGTCGCGGTCGCCGAATGGCGCGCAATGATGGACCGATTCTTCCCGAACAGCGGTTGGCTTCGCTTGAATGTCCGCACGCTCGAGACCCTCGGCGCGTACAAGAACGCGCGTGCCCTGCCGACCTGGGAGCGCACGATCGACGCGTTGCTCGCGGAGGTGAGCGAACGTGACCGGTCCTGACCCGTTCGCGGCAGCGCGCGCGGTCGCGGACGCCGTCCTCTACGAGGGCTATGTGCTGTACCCGTATCGGGCCTCGTCGCAGAAGAACCAGAGCCGGTGGCAGTTCGGGGTGTTGATGCCGCCCGGCTTCGACGACCCGTCCGAACGCTCGACCTGCCGGACCGAGATGATCGTCGAGGCACGCCCCGGTGCGGTCCTGCGCATCGCGACCTGCTTTCTGCACGTGCAGCACCGAACCGGCGGGGCGCTGCCCGAGTGGGACGAGGCGGTAGAGCGCCGCGTCGATGCCGAACTGGCCGTCGACGACCTCCGGTCGGCGCGCACGCAGGAGCAACCCTTCGCCTTCGCTGCCGCGGCCGAGCGGGGCGACGACGGCGCGCACCGCGACACCGCGGCCGTTGCAGGCGCAGTCGTCGTCGCATTGACCGAACTGCCCGGCCCGTACGGGGCGCTGCGGTTGCGCATCGACGTCGCCAACCGGACCGAGGCACGGCCGGCCGACCGCGACGGTGCGCTGCGCCACGCGCTGGTCGCCGCGCACACCATGGCGGCGATCGACCACGGCAGGTTCCTGTCTCTGACCGACCCGCCGGAGTGGGCCGCGCCCGAGGTGCGGTGCTGCACGAACGAGGGCACCTGGCCGGTGCTGGTCGACGGGGACCAGCTGGTGCTGTCCTCGCCGATCATCCTCGGCGACCACCCGCAGATCGCACCGGAGAGCCCCGGCGATCTCTACGACGCAACCGAGATCGACGAGATCCTCACGCTGCGCACGATGACGCTCACGGACGCCGAGAAGGCCGAGGCGCGCGCCACCGACCGGCGTGCGGCGCGGTTGATCGACCAGGTCGACCGGCTTCCACAGGAACACCTGGACCGATTGCACGGGGTGCTTCGCTACCTGCGCCAGGTCGAGGGCGCGGCGGAACCCGACCCGCGGGCCGACCTCGACCGGCTGATGACGCCGGCCACCCCGTGGTGGAACCCGGGCGCGGACGCGTCCGTCGACCCGCGCCGCGACCACGTCGTCGTCGACGGCGTCCGGGTGGCGCGCGGCTCGCGGGTTCGGCTGCGTCCCGGCGCGCGGCGCACCGACGCGCAGGACGTGTTCCTGCACGGGCGCACCGCGACGGTCGAGGCCGTGCTGTTCGACGTCGACGGCGAACAACACCTCGGCGTGACGCCGGATGACGACGCCGAGCTGGCCGAGCTCACACGCTGGCACGGCCGCTACCTGTACTTCGCGCCGGACGAGATCGAGCCGCTGCCATGACGATCTTGGTGGCCGGTGTCGGCAACATCTTCCTGAGCGACGACGCGTTCGGTTGCGAGGTCGTGCGCGCCCTCGCGGGCCGGGCGGTGCCCGACGGAGTGCAGATCACCGACTTCGGCATCCGCGGCGTCCATCTGGCCTACCAGCTGCTCGACGGCTGCGACCTGCTGGTGCTCGTCGACGCCGCACCACGCGGTAACGACCCCGGCACCGTCTCGCTGCTCGACGTGGAACTGGACAAGATCGAGCCCACCGACGGCCCACTCGTCGACGCGCATGGGATGGCGCCGGTCCCGATCCTGTCCATGCTGGCCTCGCTCGGCGGACGGGTGGCGAGGGTGCTCGTCGTGGCGTGCGAACCGGAATCGGTCGAGGAGGGCATCGGGCTCAGCGCAGTCGTCTCGGCGGCCGTGCCGCGCGCCGTCGAACTGGTCGAAGAGGTCATCACAGGGGTGCACGAGTCGGTGAAGGAGGTGTCGAACCGATGAGCGGACTGATCAAGCTGGCGATCCTCGCCGGCATTGTCGGGATCGTGGTCGTCAACGCGCCGGACATCCAGCGCTACGTGAGGATTTCGCGGATGTGAGAACGCGGGGGTGCAGGTGCGCCGATCGGGCGTAGCGTCCGATCGAGGACGTGCCTGCCCACCACGAGTCGACGACTGGGGCGAGGTGACGACGTGACCGAGGCGAGCACCGCGCGAGAACGGCTGTGCGTGCACATCCATGGCCTCGTGCAGGGCGTCGGATTCCGTCCCTTCGTCTATGCGCTCGCACGTGAGCTGGCCTTGTCGGGAGCGGTGGCGAACGACGGCGCCGGGGTGGTGTGCGAGGTCGAAGGACGGCACAGCGACCTCACCGAGTTCGCGCGCCGAGTGCGCTCCGACGCGCCCCCGATGGCACAGGTCGCCGCGGTCGAGTCGATCGAGGTTGCACCCCGCGGTGGTACCGACTTCGTCATCGCCGAGTCGCACGGCGGACCTGGCCGCACGCTCGTGTCGCCGGACGTGGCCACCTGCCCGCAATGCCTGGCGGAGTTGGCCGACCCGAACGATCCGCGCCACCGCCACCCGTTCATCAGCTGCACCAACTGCGGACCGCGGTTCACGATCGTCCGGGCGCTCCCGTACGACCGGCCGGCGACGACGATGGCGGACCTGCCGTTGTGCCCACGCTGTGCCGCGCAGTACGCCGACCCGGCGGACCGGCGCTTCCACGCCCAGACGGTCGCCTGCCCCGACTGCGGACCGACCCTCACCCTGCGGACGGGGGACAGTGCGTGGACGGGTGACGCAGCCGTGCAGCGGGCGCGCCGGTTGCTGTGCGCCGGCGCGATCGTCGCAGTCAAGGGGATCGGCGGATACCACCTCGCCTGCGACGCGACCGACCGGGACGCCGTCGCCACCCTGCGCAAGCGCAAGGACCGCGGCGACAAGCCGTTCGCCGTGATGGTCGACGGCATCGAGACCGCGCACGACCTGGCCGTGATCGACGCGCGCGAACGCGACCTGCTGCTGGACGCCCGCAGCCCCGTCGTGCTGCTCGTCAAGCGTCCCGACCCGCCGCTCGCGCTGGCGGACGAGGTGGCGCCGGAGTGCCCCGACGTCGCCATCATGCTCGGCTACACGCCGCTGCACCGACTCCTGTTCGGGCTGCCCGGCGACCCGGTCGGCCCGCGCGTGCTGGTGATGACCAGCGGCAACGTGTCGGGCGAACCGCTGGTGATCGACGACGAGGACGCCCGCACGCGGCTGGCAGGCATGGCAGACGCGTGGTTGCAGCACGATCGTCCGATCCACGTACCGTGCGACGACTCGGTCGTGCGCGTGGCCGGCGGCGCGCAGCTACCCGTACGCCGCTCACGCGGCTTCGCCCCGCTGCCGATCGCGCTGCCGATGCGCGTCGCGCCGGCGCTCGCGACCGGCGGCGATCTGAAGAACACCTTCTGCGTGGCGCAGGACGGCTACGCGTGGCTGTCCGCGCACGTCGGCGACATGGACGACCTCGCGACATTGCAGGCGTTCGACCGGGCCACCGCGCAACTGAGCGAGATCACCGGCGTCGCGCCGGCCGTGCTCGTCACCGACCGGCATCCGGGGTACCGCAGCGGCCGGTGGGCCGTGCGGCACGCCCACGGCCGGCCGCTGCGCCGGGTGCAGCACCACCACGCGCACATCGCTTCCGCGCTCGCCGAGAACGGGCACGACGGAGGTTCGCGCGTCATCGGCGTTGCGTTCGACGGAACCGGCTACGGCGACGACGGCGCGGTGTGGGGCGGCGAGGTGCTGCTCGCCGACTACGACGGCTACGAGCGCGCGGCGCACCTGCGTTACACGTGGCTGCCCGGCGGCGACGCCGGTGTGCGCAATCCGTGCCGGATGGCGTTGTCGCACCTGCGCACCGCGGGCGTTGCCTGGGATCCCGCGTTGCGCTGCGTGCAGGCATGTTCCGCCGACGAGGTCCGCCTTCTTGCCCGTCAACTGGACCGCGGCTTCGGGTGTACACCGACGTCTAGCATGGGGCGGCTGTTCGACGCGATGTCGTCGCTGGCCGGGGTGTGCCACCGGGTCGCCTACGAGGCCGAGGCGGCGATGCGGTTCGAGGGCCTGGCACGTGAGGCCGTCGACGACTGTGGAGCGCCGTACGCCTTCGCACTGCACGCCGACAGCGCGCCGTGGCAGCTCGACCCGACGCCGGTCGTCCGCGCGGCCGTGCGCGACATCGCCGCGGGTGCGCCGGCCGCGATCGTCGCCGCACGCTTCCATCGCGGCGTCGCCGACGCAGTCGTGCAACTCGCCGTACGGCTGCGCGAGACGCACGACCTGGACACCGTCGCGCTTTCCGGCGGCGTCTTCCTGAACGTGCTGCTGACCGTTCTGTGCGCAGAGGGTCTCGGCGCCGCCGGCTTCACGGTGCTCCGTCATCGCCTGGTCCCGCCGAGCGACGCGGGCCTGGCCTTGGGGCAGATCGCGGTGGGAGCGAGGGTTCGATGAGGGGATCGCCATGTGTCTAGCCGTACCGGGCAAGGTGCTCGAGATCTGGGAGAAGGACGGCACCCGGATGGCCCGCGTGGACTTCGGTGGGGTCGACAAGGAGGTGTGCCTCGAGTTCGTTCCCGATCTGGCGGTCGGCGAGTACACGATCGTGCACGTCGGGTTCGCCCTCCAGCGCCTCGACGAGCAGTCCGCACTGGAGACCCTTGCGCTGTTCCGCGAGATGGGCGAGCTGGACAAGGAGTTCGGTGACGCCTGGGAGATCGCCGCTACCCAGGCAGGTCAGGAGGTGCCCAGGTCATGAAGTACCTCGACGAGTTCAACGACCCCGAACTGGCCAAGCGACTGGTCGACGACATCAACGCGACGACGACCCGGTCGTGGGCGCTGATGGAGGTGTGCGGCGGGCAGACCCACTCGATCATCAGGCACGGCATCGACCAGCTGATCCCGAAGGTCGAGCTGATCCACGGTCCGGGCTGCCCGGTGTGTGTCACCCCGCTCGAGCTGATCGACAAGGCGCTCGAGATCGCCTCGCGGCCGGGCGTCGTCTTCTGCTCGTTCGGCGACATGCTGCGCGTGCCGGGCAGCGGCCGTGACCTGTTCCGGATCAAGAGCGCAGGCGGGGACGTGCGGGTCGTGTACTCACCGCTCGACGCGCTGAGGATCGCGCGTGAGAACCCGGACCGGCAGGTGGTGTTCTTCGGGATCGGGTTCGAGACGACCGCGCCGCCGAACGCGATGGCGGTGTACCAAGCGCGCCGGCTCGGCATCGGGAATTTCAGCATGCTTGTCTCGCACGTGCGCGTGCCACCGGCGATCGAGGCGATCATGGCGTCGCCGACCTGCCGCGTGCAGGGCTTCCTCGCCGCCGGCCACGTCTGCAGCGTGATGGGCACTTGGGAGTACCCGCCGCTCGTCGAACGGTTCCGCGTGCCGATCGTCGTGACCGGGTTCGAACCGCTCGACATCCTCGAGGGCATTCGGCGGGTGGTGCACCAGCTCGAGGCGGCCGAGGCGCGGCTGGACAACGCGTACGCGCGTGCGGTGCGCGACGAGGGCAACGAGCCGGCGATGAGACTGTTGCAGGACGTATTCGAGGTGACCGACCGTGGCTGGCGAGGGATCGGGACGATTCCGGACAGCGGCTGGCGGCTCTCGGAGAAGTACCGCGACCTCGACGCGGAGTACCGGTTCGAGGTCGGCGACATCGCTACGGAGGAGTCGTCGGTGTGCCGCAGCGGCGAGGTGCTGCAGGGGCTCATCAAGCCGCATCAGTGCGCGGCGTTCGGCAAAGAGTGCACGCCGCGCAACCCGCTCGGCGCGACGATGGTGTCCAGCGAAGGTGCGTGCGCGGCGTACTACCTTTACCGCCGCCTCCAGGTGCCGGAGGTCGCCGGCATTGGCTGAGCTGCTGGACTTCGAGGGCTGGACGTGCCCCGCCCCGTTGCGGGACAGCCCGACGATCGTCATGGGCCACGGCGGCGGCGGCCAGTTGTCGGCCGAGCTCGTCGAGCACCTGTTCGTGCCGGCGTTCGGTGCGTCCCCGTCCGGGCTGGCCGACTCGGCAGTCGTGTCGCTCGGCGGCACGCGCATCGCTTTCTCGACCGACACGTTCGTGGTGCGGCCGCTGTTCTTTCCGGGCGGGTCGATCGGTCATCTCGCCGTGAACGGGACGGTCAACGACCTGGCGATGAGCGGCGCGACCCCGGCGCACCTGTCCTGCGGCTTCGTGCTCGAGGAAGGCACCGAGCTGTCGGTCGTCGGTCGCGTCGCGAACGACATCGGCACCGCGGCGCGCGCTGCCCGCGTCACCGTGGTTACCGGCGACACCAAGGTCGTCGACGCCGGGCACGGCGATCAGGTCTACGTGAACACCGCCGGCATCGGCGTCGTCGCGGACGGTGTCGACATCCGTCCGGACCGCGCGCGGCCCGGCGACGTCGTGATCGTCAGCGGCGAAATCGGCGTACACGGTGTCGCGATCATGAGCGTGCGCGAGGGGATCGAGTTCGGTTCGCACCTGGTCACCGACTCGGCCCCGCTGACCCCGCTGGTCCAGGCAATGCTCGCCGTGACGCCCGACCTGCATGTGCTGCGCGACCCGACCCGTGGCGGACTGGCGACATCGCTGAACGAGATCGCTGCGGCGTCCCATGTCGGTGTGCGATTGGTCGAGTCGTCGATCCCGGTGCCTGCGGACGTCGGCAACGCGTGCGCGATGCTCGGCCTCGATCCGATGTATGTAGCGAACGAGGGCAAGCTCGTGGCCTTCGTGCCGCGCGAGTCAGCCGACGCCGTGTTGGCGGCGATGCGCGCGAATCCGCTCGGTACCGCGGCTGCCGTGATCGGAGAGTGCGTGGAGGAGCATCCCGGCCTGGTCGTCGCCACGACAACCTTCGGCGCGACCCGGGTCGTCGACACCCCCGTGGGCGAGCAGCTTCCGCGAATCTGCTGAGCACGAGCTCGTTGGGGCAGACCGGCGTGCAGATTCGGCGCCGTACGGTCGCGCCGGTCCGGGCCTGACCGCCGAAGCCGCGCCGGCCGCATCGCGTCCCTTCGCGTCAAGCGTCATCGGGTCGGCATGCCTGTCGTCCGAGCGCGCTGCCCCAGGGCGCGAGGTCTTTCGACCCGTTGCCCTACGCGATCACGAGAATGCAGCTCACCCTGCTCGGATGACGAGTCGAGCGCCGTTCGGGGCCACGCTGAGCACATGCGCGACGAGAGCGGGCGCTCGCGGCTGCCTGCCGCGACGCGGACAACGGGGCGATTGCAACCGCGCCCGGCCGTGCGAGCGTCGGATCTCGCCGTACAGGACGCGGCGGACGCCGCGCTCGCCACCACCGTGCTCGCCATGACCGTGGCGCGCACGGTCTTCCGGGTGGCCGCGCGGACCTCGCAGGAGGCCGTGCGGCTGATGCCCGTGCCGAGCTTTGTGCGGCAGCGCGCCCGTGGCGTGGTGCAGGCGGCACGAGCCCAGGGCGAGGCGCAGCGCGCAGTAGCCCTCGCCGAGATCGGCCGGATCGCCGATGCCGTCATTCCGCGGACCGTCGAAGCGGTGCTCGCGCGAACGGACGTCGGCGAGGTCGCTGCCCAGCTCGATGTCGACGCCATCGTCGACCGGCTCGACCTCGACTCAATCGTTGCCCGGGTGGACCTTGACCCGATCGTCGCCCGCCTGGATCTGATCGGCCTGGCCCGCTACGTGGTCGACGGAATCGATCTGCCGGTGATCATCCGCAGCTCGAGCGGGTCGATGACCACCGACATCGTGCGCGGCATCCGCCGCGGCAGCGCCGACGCCGATGTGGCTGTCGAACGGATCGTGGACCGGTTGCTCCTTCGGCGGGCGCCTCGCCGGCCGGCCGCACCGAACCGGCCCGGAAAGCGCCGCAGTGATGATCGAGCAACCTGAGACGGGCGGGTATCCGTGGCACGCCCCGCCGCCGCGACGAGATCTGCTCGCCCTCACCCGGCCAGAGATCCAGGGCAGACGCGCCGGCTTCGTCACCCGCATGCTCGCCAACGTCGTCGACGCCGGCGTCGTGATCGGTGTTCTGCTCGGCGCCTACACGACGATCTCGATCGTCAAGTTTCTGTGGGCGCCGCAGGCGTTTCATTTTCTCGCCCCTAACTTTGCCTTCGTGCTGATCATCGGCGGCGCGGTCGAATTCGTCTACCTGACGGCCGCGTGGCGCATCTGGGGGCGGACGTGGGGAGACCAGCTGCTCGGCCTTCGCGTGATTAGCTTCCGGGGCACGCATCTGCGCTGGGCCGGTGCCACGGTTCGCGCCGCCTTGTGCGTCACCATCCCGATCGGCCTTGTCTGGGTGCTTGTCAGCCGCGAGAACCGTTCGGCCCAGGACGTCGTGCTGCGAACCTCGGTGGTCTACGACTGGCCACGCCGTGACCAGGTCACGAGTTGAGGCGCAGATCGACGGCGAGCGCTTTCGCTGTGACCTGAGGCGACCACGTCACCTCTCGGCGGGGTGCTGCAGCGTCGTGGACGGATCGCCGAGCCATGCGAGCAGCTGCTCCTGGTCGCTCCCGACCCCAGGCGGTGGACCGGCGGGCGCGACCCCGGCCGCGGTGAACCGGACCGGATGGCGAATCTGTGCGGGGGAGCCGCCGCCCGGGTCGACGAGCGGCGCGAGTCCCAGGTTGGTGGCGTGCTCGATGGCAGAAGCGATGTCGCCGACCTGTCCGGCCGGCACGCCCACCGCTGTCAGGCGCCGTTCCCACTCGTCGGCGGGCAGTGTGCGTAACTGTGTCTCCAAGGCGTCGACGAGCCGGCGTCGGTTGGCCACGCGAGCGGCATTGGTCGCGAAACGCGCATCTTCGGTGAGGCCCGGTCTGCCCAGCACGCAAGCCAAGCGGCGGAATTGCTGGTCGTTGCCGCAGGCGACGGCGAGCACGCCGTCGGCGCACTGCAGCGTCTCGTACGGCGCGATGGACGGATGCTGGTCGCCCATCCTGCCCGGCGCGCGCCCGGTGGTCAGGAACGCCGCCGCCTGGTTGACCAGGCCCCCCAACAAGCTGGACAGCAGGTCGACCTCGACATGATCGCCGTGCCCGTGGCGCGACCGCGCGGTCAGCGCGGCGAGGATGCCCATCACCGCGTCCTTGCCGGTGAGCACGTCAACTAGCGCCACACCCACCTTCGTCGGCTCCCCGTCCCTGTCGCCGGTGATGCTCATCAGTCCGCCGACTGCTTGGACAAGAAAGTCGTACCCGGGCCGGTCGGCGCCGGCGCCGCTGCCGAATCCGGAGATGGAGCAGTACACGATCCGGCGGTTGCGGGCGGCGACCGTGTCGTAGTCGAGTCCGTACTGCGCCAGCGCGCCGGGTCGGAAGTTCTCCACGAGGACGTCGGCCCGTACCGCCAGCTCGCGTGCGCAAGCTTGGTCGGCCGGCTCGGCGAGATCGAGGGCGAGGCTGTATTTGCTGCGGTTCACGCATTCGAAGTAGGACGACGAGTGCTCGGTCCACGGCGGACCCCACGCCCTGGTGTCGTCGCCTGCTCCGGGCCGCTCCACCTTGATCACCGTGGCACCCAGGTCAGCAAGATGCATCGTCGCCAGTGGTCCGGCGAGCACGCGGCTGAAATCGGCGACGAGCAGCCCGTCGAGGGGCCGGCTCACGTCTGCAGCGTTCCGTCGACCCGTCGTGACAGCCGCCACGGGTTCGCCTCCTGCACCGCGGGCGGCAGCGCATTGTCGGGCACAGCCTGGTAGGCGACCGGCCGGACGAAGCGGCGCAGGGCGGCCGCACCGACCGATGACGCCGACGGGTCACTCGTAGCGGGCCACGGGCCGCCGTGGTGCTGTGCCCAGGTGACGGCGACGCCGGTGGGCCAATCGTTGACGACGACCCGCCCGACCGAGCCGCTCAGTCGATCGACCAGATACGCGACATCGTCATCGTCGCGGCCGCAGTGCACCGCGCCGGCCAGGGCCCCGGGCAGTGCGTCGAGCAACCGGTCCAGTTCGGCCTGAGAGTCGTACTCGACGACGAGCGCGACGGGCCCGAAGCATTCCTCGAGCAGCGGAGACCCGCCGGTGAGCAGCGCTGGTGGCGCGGTCAGCACTGTCGGCGTGGCCGCCCACCCAGCCGTCGCTGCGTCGGTGCGAGAGAGCACGGTCGCTCCCGCCGCGGTCAGCCCGTCGACGCCTTCGGCGTAGCTGGTCGCGATGCCGTCGGTGAGTAGCCAGCCGCCCGGTGCGGCGGACGTCAGCGCGTCCGCGACGAGCCGGGGGAGATCCGCCCCTCGGGGCGCGAGCAGCAGCCCGGGTTTCGTGCAGAACTGGCCCATGCCCAGGGTGAAGGACGTAACGAAGCCGGCAGCGATCTCGGCGGCCCGCTGGTGTCCCGCTGCCGGCGTGACGACCACCGCGTTGACGGTGCCCATCTCCGCGTACACCGGGATCGCCCGCTCGCGGCCGGCCGCCGCGCGCCAGAGCGCCATGCCGCCCGCCTGGGAACCCGTGAAGGCGACCGCCCGGGTGTCGGGGTGGGTGACGAGCGCGACGCCGGCGTCGTAGCCGTGTACGAGCGCAAACGTGCCGGCCGGCGCCCCGGCTCGCTCGAGTGCGGCAGCGGCTACCGCGCCGAGTTCGGCCGACAGCCGGGGATGTGCCGGGTGCGCCTTGACCACCACCGGGCAGCCGGCCGCGATCGCCGACCCGGTGTCGTGGCCGAGCACCCCGAACCCGAACGGGAAGTTGCTGGCTCCGAAGATCGCGACAGGTCCCAGCGGGACGTTGGTGCGGCGCAGGTCGGGACGCGCGTCGGTGGCGTGGTCGATGGTCGCGTCGAGCCAGGAGCCTTCGGCGGCCACCGTCCCGTAGAACCGCAGTGCAGCGGCGGCACGTTCCAGCTCGCCGTTCAGGCGGACGTTGCCGAGTGCCGTCTCTGCGTCGGCGACCGTGACCAGGCGATCCTGCTCGTCCCTTAGGGCGTCGGCGATCGCGGTCAACCACTGCTGTCGTTCGCCCGGCGGGCTGGACGCGACTGCTGCAGCCGCGGTGCGCGCCGCGGCCAGCGCAGCGTCGATCTCGGTGACGGTCGAGTCCGGCGGCGCCGGCTTCGAACTGCCGGTGCGGGGATCGAACGAGGCCGCCGTCATGGGTTCACCGCCCGGTATGCCGAGATGCCGGTCAGCGCCTGCCCGATGGCCAGCTGATGCACCTCGCTGGTGCCCTCGTACGTGAGCACCGATTCGAGGTTGGTCGCATGCCGCAGGATCGGGTACTCGGTGGTGATGCCCGAGCCGCCGAGGATGGTGCGGCAGGTGCGGGCGATCTCGATGGCCTCGCGCACATTGTTGAGCTTGCCGACACTGACCTGCTCCGAGCGAAGCGCCCCGGCGTCCTTGCGACGGCCCAGGTGCAGCGCGAGCAGCAGACCCTTGTAGTACTCGACCGCGCAGTCGGCAAGCTTGGCCTGCGTGAGCTGGTAGGCGGCGATGGGACGGTCGAACTGCACGCGGCTGCCCGCGTACTCGATCGCTGTCTCGAGGCAGTCCCGGGCGGCGCCCATGGCCCCGAACACGATGCCGAAGCGCGCCTCGTTCAAGCAACCGAGCGGCCCCGAGAGCCCCTTCGCGTGAGGCAGCATCGCGCCGGCGGGCAGCCGGACGTCGTCAAGGGAGAGCGCCGACGTGGTCGAGGCGCGCAGCGAAAGTTTGTGGTGCACGTCGGTGGCCGAGAAGCCGGACGTGCCACGCGGGACGAGGAAGCCGCGGATGCCGTCGTCGGTACGGGCCCACACCGTCGCCACGTCTGCCGCGCTGCCGTCGGTGATCCACATCTTGGTGCCGTTCAGGATCCAGTCGGTGCCGTCCCGGACGGCTCGGGTACGCATGGCCGCCGGGTCGGAACCGAAGTCCGGTTCGGTCAGCCCGAAGCAGCCGATCGCCTCGCCGCGGGCCAACCGGGGCAGCCACTGCTGCTTCTGGTCCTCGGAGCCGTACTTCCAGATGGAGAACATCGACAGTGAACCCTGCACCGAGACGAAGCTGCGCAATCCGCTGTCGCCGGCCTCCAGTTCCAGGCAGGCCAGGCCGTAGCTGACCGCGTTGGTGCCCGCGCAGCCGTAGCCGTCCAGGTGCATGCCCAGCAGCCCGAGGCTGCCCAGTTCGGGCGCGAGTTCGCGGGGCGACGTGCCGGCTTCGAACCAGTCGGCGATGTGCGGCCTGACGCGGTCGGCCACGAAGGCGCGCACGGTCTTCTGAATGAGTCGCTCGTCCTCGGACAACAGCGCGTCGATGTCGATGAGCGCTGTCAGCTCGCGCACGGGCATGGCGTCCCCTTCCGCTGCGGTGCTGCATCATCTTGGCCGCTGACGGGCGATCGAAACCACGTGCGTGCTGAGCAGACTTGCAGGCCCCGTCTGTACGGATGTACAAAGGCGCCTACCTGCCGTCCGAAGGATGCCCGTGCCGCTGACCGTCCGCGACCTCGTCGCGAACCCGACGCTGCGCACTCGGGTGCTCGCCGGCGCCGACGGCGTCGAGCGCGAGCTCGCCTGGGCGCACTCGATCGAGCTGCCCGACCCGTGGGAGTGGATGGGCAACGGCGAGTTGCTCATGACAACGGGCCAGAACTTTCCCGCCGACCCCGTAGGACAGGTCGCCTATATCCGGGCGCTCGACGCCAATGGCATCTCGGGTCTGGCGCTGGCGGAGAAGATGGCGGCCGACCTGACCGCCGAGGCTGCGGCTGAAGCCGAACGCCTGGGTTTTCCCGTCCTGGAGACGGCGTACGAGGTGCCATTCGTTCTGGTTGCCCGCGCGGTCGCCGAGTCGAGCAGCCGGCACTCGCAGCTCACCAAGATCCTTCGGGTCTACGAGCTCTACCGCCAGTCGTCGATGCAGGGACTGTCCGAGGACGCCGTTCTGGACCGGTTGGGCACCGAGGTCGACGCCCGACTGCGGATCGTCAGCATCGATCAGTGGGACGTTCTCGTTCCGGTCGGCGCGGGAGCTCGCGAGATCGAGCCAGAGATCATCGCCCAGTTCCCGACGCGCCGGCCGCTACCCGCCGTCACCCGCGCGAAGCACGACTCGGCGGAGTACCTGCTGCTCCCGATCGGCGACGGCAAGCGGTACGCGCTGCTGGCAGAGGTGACGAGCGACGCGTTCGACCTCGTCGTGTTGCAACACGTATCGACGGTCGCCTCGGTGCAGGCGGAGAAGCGGTTGGCCGAAGCCTCGGCACACCTGCACGAGTCGACACGGCTGTTCACCCAGCTGATCAGCGGGTCGCTCGACCTCGAGTCGGCCCGCGTCCACATCGGTGCGTTGGGCGTGAAGCGGGGTCCCTGGTACACCGCCGCGATCGACGCCTCCGAGAAAGTGGACCTGCTCCGGCTGCAACAGCGGCTGCTGCGTGCCGGTGTGCCGACGCTGGTGTGTGATCTGCGGCAGCGGACCGTGGTGCTGTTCCCGGTGTCGAAGAAGCAGCAGGTGGTGCCGATCCTGGAAGGCGCCGCCGGCGAGCGGGGCCGAGTCGGAATCTCCGATGCCACGCAGCGCCTCAGCGGTGTGGCGGATGCCGTCCGCGAGGCGTCGTGGGCGAGCCAGGCAGCACTCGGCGACGAGACGACGAAGACCGCGTGGTACGGCCGTAACCGCCCGATGTTCCTGCCTGGCACCGTGACCGAGGCCAACGCCGTCGTCTCCCGGGTGCTCGGCGTCCTCATCGACTACGACCGCGAGCACGACACCAACCTGCTGGCGTCCTTGGAGACGTTCTTCGACGAGAAACGGTCCTGGCAAGCGGCGAGTCAGAAACTGTCGATCCACCGCCAGACGCTGATTTATCGGATGAAGCGCGTCGAAGAGCTCACCGGCCGCCAGTTGGACGACCTCGACGACCTCACCGAACTGCACCTGGCGTTGCGCACGCACAAGCTCCTCGCCCGGGAAGCGACGCCCGGCTAGTTGCCGGGCTATCCGACGAAGCTGGTGGGGTCCAGGCCGGCCACCGTCACCAGCGTGCGTCCGGGTCGCCGCTCGGCGTCCTCGAACGCTTCCTTGCGGCTGATCGCCCGCCGCACGATCTGCCCGCCGAGGAACCGGGCCGGTTCCGGCGGCAGCGCACCACGCGGCTCACGGACCAGCGGGAAGTTGCTCCACTCGTCGTCCACGCCCAGCGCGCGCGACGCCAGGACATGGCCGGCCAGCCGGGACGGGCCGACTCCATCGCCGGAGAACCCGGCCACGAAGTGGACGTTGGGCATGCCGGACAGCGAGCCGAAGAACGGCATCGAGTCGATCGAGTAGTCCACCGCGCCGGACCAGGAGTGCGTGATCGGTACCGGGCGCAGCCGAGGGAATGTCCGGTGCAGTTGGCCGGTCACCTCCTCGGCGCGCTCCGAGGGCCCCCAGAACCGGGGATCGAGACGCTTGCCGAAGCCGACGCGTCCGCCGCCCTTGCCGAAGACGACCCGGTCGTCCTTGGTCGTTCGGTAGTAGTGCACCAGCCGACGCGAGTCGGAGACCGCAAGCCCCGGGTCCCAATCGCTGATCTGGTCGGCGCACGGCGCGGTTGCGACGACGTCGCTTCCGAGCAGGACCAGGTGTCGCCGGATCTCCCGGTAGGCCACCAGCGCGGCGTTCGTGGCGAGAACGATCTGCGACGCGGCCACCGTGCCTTGAGGGGTCTGGACGACGGTTCGGGCGCCCTGCCGGTACATCGAGGTCATCGGCGTGTTCTCGTGAATCCGGACGCCGCGGTCGATGGCGATCCGGCGAAGTGCCCGAACGAGCCGACCCGGGTGCAAGGTCGCGACCCCGCTCTCGAATACGCCGCCGAGATGGGTAGGACTGCCGGTCATGGCCGCAGCCGTCGCCGAATCGACGGGGCTGTAAGGCGATTCCCCGGACTCGGCCCAGCCGTCGATCGTCTCCTGCCACGAGCCCAGCTGTGCCGAGTTCGTGGCCGCCCACAGCCAACCCGCTGCGGTGAAGTCCGCCGCGACTCCGTTCGCCGCGACGAAGTCGCCGATCTCCGCAACCGCGGTCTCCGAGGCCCTGGCGACCGCGGCGGCGTCGGATCCGACGAGCTTCTTGAGGGTGCTCCACTTGGGCCACCACGTCATCGCGAAGCCGCCGTTGGCGCCGCTCGCGCCGGCGCCGCACACGCTCGCCTCGAGCAGTGTGATCTGGACGGACGGGTCGCGGTCCTTGATCGCGAGGGCGGTCCAGAGGCCGGTGTAGCCGCCGCCGACGATGCAGATGTCGGTCGTGGTCCTGCCGGTCAGTGTGTCCGAGGGGCCGGCGAGCTCGTCGCTCAGGGCTTGTTCCATCCACAGCGAGCTGCGCACGACGGCGAGCGGCCGTGGATCGACCGTGTTCTGCATTGAGGTGCTCCGTTGCTGATTGGTCAGGCGATCGGTTCGGCGACCTGGTCGAGGCCCAGGTCGGCGGTCGCGATCACCGAACGCTCCCGGGCGAGGTCCATGCCACGACACAGCAGCGCGTAGGAGATCGCGCCGACCGGAATGCCGATGAAGAAGGCGATGTCGACGCCGTTGAACGCCTTGGCGACCGGGCCCTCGTAGAAGCTCAGATTCATGAAGGGTGTCATCGACAGGAAGCCGAGCAGGTAGGCGGTGATGCCCCGCCAGTTCCACAGGCCATAGATGCCGCGAGCGTTGAAGATCTCGCGAATGGAGTACTGGCCGCGGCGCACGACGAAGAAGTCGACGAGGTTCACCGCGGTCCACGGCGCCATCAGATAGGCGAGCACGGCGAGCACCGTGGCGAAGCTGGTGTTCAAGAAGGTGGCGGGAAGATACACGGCAGCAATTGCGCCGGACACACCGACGATCAAGATCGTCACCACGCGGATCGCACGAGTCGGGCGGACCGGCCGCAGGCTGTCGAGCGCGGTGATCAGCGTGAGCGATCCGCCGTAGATGCACATCGCCATCAGTCCGAGCAGGCCGAGCGCGCCGACGACGAGCACGACATCGCCGAAGCCGCTGAAGATGTAGTCGCCGGTCGCTGCAAGCCCGGCCGTGATCGAGTCCTTGGGTAGCAGGGCGGCGCAGATTGCGCCCACCACCTCGAAGGCCAGCACGCCGAAGAAGAGCCCGGTGGCGGTGTAGCCCATGATCGCGCGCTTGTTCGTGTCGGCCGGCATGTAGCGCGAGTAGTCGGACACGAAGAACGCCCAGGACAGCTGATAGGCGGCCGCTGCCGAGACGACGACCATGAACGGCGCGAGCGAGAACGTCGACCCGAGCGACATCGTCGACGCCGGGATACGGCCCTCGACGATCAGACCGATGACATAGACAGCCAGGACGACGACCAACGCGAGGGTCACCCAGCGCTGCGCGATGTGCAGCCAGTGGTAGCCGAAGATCGCCAGGACGATGGCCGCAACACCCACGAGCACGGTCCAGACGCCGGCGCCGCCCCAGCCGAGCTGGTTCGCGGTGGCGCCGAGCAGGTTGTCACCGAGGATCACGTAGCCCCAGTACACGACGATCGCCATGGCCCAGATGAACAGGGCGCCGTAACGGCCGAACTGCGGACGCGACTGCACCATCTGCGGCAGGCCCAGGTGCGGGCCCTGGGTGGCGTGCGCCGCGACCGGCACCGTGCCGACCACGGTGCCGACGATCAGCGCGATCAGCGTCCAGATCAGGTTCAGACCGAGCGTGATCCCGATGGCGCCGGTGGCAAGGCTCAGGATGTGTGCGCTTCCGCCGAACCAGATGGTCGCCTGATCGGTGAGTCGTCCTGATCGCTCGTGCGAGGGGACGTAGTCGATCGAGCGCGTCTCGATCCGGCTGCGTGTGCGGCCGTCTCCGGCGGCGGGTACCGCCGTGGACGCAGGTGCAGTGGTCATGGGTCGCCTCCGTGGGCTGACGTGAGAAAGGGGTCTGATTCGCGGCAGGTCCGGGTCGCTACCAGCCGCCGACGGACTCGCGGCTGACCCGCTGGCGGTCACCGAGTTCGAACAGCAGCAACTTCGGCTCCATGAACGCCTCGAAGAAGCAGTCGCCGAGTTCGCGCCCGACGCCGCTCCTTCCGGCACCACCGAACGGGGCCAGTTGGTCCCAGTAGTTCGAGGTTTCGTTGATGTTGACCGCGCCGTGGGGGAGGGCTTCGCCGACGCGCCACGCGGTGGCCAGGTCGCGCGTCCACAGCGAGGCGACGAGTCCCATGCCTGAACTGTTGGCGATCTCGATCGCCTCATCGGCGCACGAGATGCGCACGACCGGGATGACCGGCCCGAAGGTCTCGTGCGTCATCACCTCGGCCTCGAGCGGCACGTTCGTCAGCACGGTCGGCGGGTAGAAGTTGCCGTCCTCGGCGCCGTGCTGCCAGATCTCGGCGCCGAGCTCCTGCGCCTGCGCCACGTGGGACCTCACGCGCTCGAGCGTGGCCTCGTTGCACAGCGGCCCCATGTCGGTCTCGGGGTCGTGCGGGTCGCCGACCTTGAGCTCGGTGATGGCTGCCTTGAACTTGTCCAGGAACTCGTCGTAGACGTCCTCGTGCACGAGGATCCGCTCGGCGGACGTGCATACCTGACCGGCGAGGTAGAAGGAGCCGGTGACCGCGCCGGCGACGGCGGCGTCGATGTCCGCGTCGGCGAGGACGATCTGCGGGCCGTCACCGCCGAGTTCGAGCAGCATCTTCTTCAGGCCCGCCTTCGAGGCGATCACCTTGCCGGTGGCGGTGGAGCCCGTGAAGAAGATCCCGTCGACGTCGTCGTGCTCGACCAGAGCGGCGCCGATGTCCCCGAATCCCTGAACCACGTTGAGAACGCCCGGCGGGATGCCTGCCTCCTCGGCGAGTGCTGCGACCATCGCGCAGGCACGCGGCGCGTACTCCGACGGCTTCCACACCACGGCGTTACCGGCTGCGAGAGCGTGAGCGATCGCGATGGAGGAGATGTCGGTGGGGAAGTTGTACGGCGCAATGACGGCCACGACGCCGATCGGGCGGTGCGTCAGGACCAAACGCTTGTTGTTCGACCTCTCCTGGGTCGAGGGGTACGTCTTGCCCGTGTAGCGCAGGATCTGCTCCGCGGCCCGGCTGTAGGCAGGGGCGGAGTACTCGTACAGCTCCTCGCGGGTCTCACGGATCGTCTTGCCGGTCTCGGTTGTGACGACGCGGGCGATTTCTTCGCCATTGGCATGCACCAGTTGGGCCATGCGCCGCAGGATTTCGACTCGCTCGATCACGGACAGACCGGCCCAGAGGGTTTGGGCCGAGCGTGCGGCCCGCACCGCGGCATCGACATCGTGGACGTCGCACTTGTTGACCGAGTGGACGATCTTTCCCGTGCCCGGCGAGCGCACGTCGAACGTGCCGCCGGCGCCACTGAGCCACTTGCCGTCGATCAGGACGCCACCGAAGGCGTGCTCGAAATCCATCGCTTCTCCCCAGGTCCGGTGCGCTACGGGCTGCCGAATCGGCCGGCCGACGCTCGAAGGTTGCGCTGAGGCTAGGGGCGCGATGGTTGCGCGCTGTATGCGACGTAAGTCTGACGAACCGGCACGCTCTCGTGCATCCGTACGAGGACCCACAAGTGTCCGTCAGGCCGGCTCGAGGGGGACGATCTCGCGTCCGAGCGGCAGCAGCGAGACCGGAATCATCTTGAAGTTCGCGATTCCGAAGGGAATGCCGATGATCGTGATGCACAGCAGGATCCCGGAGCCGATGTGGCCGATGGCCAGCCACAGGCCGGCGACCAACACCCAGACGACGTTCCCGACCGCCGACCACCCGCCGGCATCCGGGCGGCGCACCACGGTGCGTCCGAACGGCCACAGCACGTAGTTGGCGATGCGGAACGAGGCGATCCCGAAGGGGATACCGATGATGGTGATGCACGCGATGATGCCGAACACGACGTAGGCGAGGCTCATCCACAGACCGCTGAGTA
>DASYGT010000015.1:0-97185 GCA_035999365.1 Jatrophihabitantaceae bacterium | reverse complement strand
GTCCGGGATCTGTTGACCGCCGAACGCACCGCGCTGAATCTGCTCGGACACCTGAGCGGCATCGCCACCCTGACCCGGCAATGGGTCGACGCCGTCGCCGGTACGGGCGCCGCCGTGCGTGACACCCGAAAGACGCTGCCTGGCCTCCGCGCCCTGGAGAAGTACGCAGTGCGATGCGGCGGCGGACTCAACCATCGGATGTCTCTGTCAGACGCCGCGCTCGTCAAGGACAACCATGTCGCGGCCGCCGGAGGGGTCTCCCGGGCCTTCGCTCTCGTCCGCGCCGCGCATCCTGACCTGCCGATCGAGATCGAGGTGGACACACTCGACCAGGCGCGCGAGGTCGTCGACGCCGGGGCCGAGCTGGTCTTGCTCGACAACATGGCGCCGGAGCAGATGCGGCAGGCCGTGGCTTACGCGGCGGGGCGTGCGCGCTTCGAGGCGTCTGGCGGGCTGCGGCTCGCCGACGCTCGTGCCGTCGCCGAGAGCGGCGTCGACTACCTTTCAATCGGAGCGCTCACGCACTCCGCGCCCGTCCTGGACATCGGATTGGACATCGAGACGCCAGCCGGCCGCAGCGTAGATATCGAGGCGTAGGACATGCTGCTCGCGATCGACATCGGCAACACCAACACCGTCCTCGGTGTGTTCGAAGGGGACAAACTCGAGCGGTCATGGCGGATCAAGACCGACGCGCGCAGCACCGCCGACGAGTTGGCCCTGACGTTTCGCGGACTGCTCACCGATCACGAGATCACCGGCACGGCCGCCTGCTCGACGGTGCCGGCCGCGCTCCGCGAGCTGCGGGTGATGCTCGCGACCTACTACCCGCACATTCCCACGGTGCTCGTCGAGCCAGGTATACGCACGGGCGTCAGCCTGCAGTACGAGAACCCCAAGGAGGTCGGCGCCGATCGCATCGTCAACACCCTCGCCGCCCACCACCTGGTACCCGGTCCCGTCATCGTCGTGGACTTCGGCACGACGACGAACTTCGACGTCGTCAGTGCCAAGGGTGAATTCCTCGGCGGGGCGCTAGCACCCGGCATCGAGATATCCCTGGACGCACTGGCCGCGCGCGCTGCCCAACTGCGCAAGGTGGAGCTGGTCGCGCCGCGCGGACCGATCGGCAAGAGCACCGTCGAGGCCTTGCAGTCCGGCATTCTGTACGGCTTCGCGGGCCAGGTCGACGGGCTCGTCCGCCGACTGAGCAAGGCATTGAATCCGGACGATCCGGCTGCCGTCGAGGTGATCGCGACCGGCGGTCTGGCGACTCTCGTCATCGAGCATTGCGAGACAGTGACGCGCTACGAACCCGACCTGACCCTCGAGGGGCTGCGACTCATCTACGAGCGCAACATCTGACGTCCGTCGCCTAGGTAGGGTCGCCTCCGTGGACCTCCGCATCTTCACCGAACCGCAGCAGGGCGCCAGCTTCGACGATCAACTGCGCATCGCGAAGGCCACCGAGGATCTCGGTTTCGACGCATTCTTCCGGTCGGATCACCTGCACGTCATCGGCACCGGCGATGGTCTGCCGGGGCCCAGTGACGCGTGGCTGACACTGGCTGCGCTCGCCCGTGAGACGACGAGGATCAGGCTCGGCACGATGGTGACGCCGACGACCTTCCGGCTGCCGGGTCCGCTCGCGATCTCGGTCGCACAGGTGGACGTGATGAGCGGGGGCCGCATCGAACTCGGTCTTGGCGCGGGGTGGTTTCAACGCGAACACGACGCCTACGGCATCCCGTTCCCCGATGCCTCAAAACGCTTCGACATGTTCAGCGAGCAGGTGCAGATCATCGACGGGCTCCTGCGGACACGGCCCGGTGCCAGCTACAGCTTCGCCGGCGCGCACTACCGCCTGGCTGATGCGCCGGCGCTGCCGAAACCGGTGCAATCACCGCGCCCACCGATCATTCTCGGCGGCCTCGCGAAGTCGCGCGGTGCGGCGCTCGCGGCGCAATATGCCGATGAGTACAACGTCGCCTTCGACCGGGCCGATACGCGTGCCCGGTTCGATCGGGTGCGTGCCGCCGCGGCGGACACCGGACGCACGATCGTGTACTCCGCGGCGCAGACGGTCGCGGTGGGCCGCGACGACGCCGAGGTGCGCCGCCGCGCCGAGGCGATTGGGCGAGACGCCACCGAGATGCGTGAGAACGCGCTCGCGGGAACGCCCGCCGAGATCGTCGACCGCATCGGTGAGTTCGCCACGATGGGCGCCAGCCGGCTCTACCTTCAGATGCTCGACCTGGACGATCTCGATCATCTCGAGCTGATCGCGTCGGCTGTGCTACCCCAGGTTTGACACGTCTTTCGGCGCGCGCCTCACAGCCACCCCCGGTCATCTGCCACTCGCAATGCCTCGACGCGATTACGCACGCCGGTCTTTGCGATGGCCGCGGACAGGTAGTTGCGCACTGTCCCCTCGGAGAGGAACAGCTTCCCTGCGATGTCGGCCACGGTGGCGCCGTCGCGCGCCGCCACGAGCACATCGCGCTCGCGGCCGGTGAGCGGCGACGTGCCACCGGCCAGCGTGGCAGCCGCCAGAGCGGGGTCGACGACCCGCTCGCCGCGCGCGACGCGCCGAACAGCGTCGGCGAGCTGCTCGGCCGGCGCGTCCTTGACGACGAAGCCGAGCGCGCCGGACTCCATCGCCCGTCGTAGGTACCCCGGTCGGCCGAAGGCAGTGAGGATGACGACGCGGCAATTCGGCACCTCGTGCTGCAATGCGGCAGCCGCAGCAAGGCCGTCCATGCCAGGCATTTCGATATCGAGAAGTGCGACGTCCGGTCGGGTATCGCGGGCGGCGGCGACGACCTCGTCACCGCGGCCCACTTGGGCGACGACCTCGAAGTCGTCCTCGAGATCCAGCAGCGCGGCGAGCGCGGAGCGCACGATCGTCTGGTCGTCGGCGAGCAGCAGCCGGACGGTCACCGTGCGGTCGCGACGGTTGACGGTCGCTCGGCGACCGTGGATGTCGGGAGAGGGTGGGACACCTCGGCGCGCAGGCGCCATCCGCGCAGGAATCCGCCCGCCTCGACCGTGCCGCCGACTGCTGCGAGGCGCTCGCGCAGCCCGATCAGCCCGTTGCCTGGATCGGCGCTCACACCCGTGTGGCCGTCGTCGACGATGTCCACCGAGCGTGGGGCGAGATTGATCGTGCAGTGCGTCGCTCGGGAATGCCGCACGACGTTCGTCACCCCTTCGCGAACGACCCATCCGAACGTCTCGGACAGGGCCGGCTCCACGACATCCACCGAGCCGGGCAGTTCCGCGATGATCCCGGCGGCGCGCAGCACCTCGCGCGCGGTGGCCAGCTCGCCGGCGAGTGTCACCTCGCTGTGTCCCGATACTGCAGCGCGCACGTCGGCCAGGGTGCGCCGGGACAGCGTCTCGACCTCTCGAATCTCCGACAGCGATCTGTCGTTCTCGCCGCGCTCGGCCAATCTGCGAGCCAGGCCCGCCTTCACGGTGATCGTGGTCAGCGAGTGTCCGAGCAGGTCATGCAGGTCACGCGCGATGCGACTTCGTTCGTTCTCGGCGGCAAGGCGGGCGACCTCGGCGCGCGCGGCGGCGAGCGCGATGTTGTTCTGGATGATGCGAAAGAATCCGAACATCGCGATCGACACGAGGCCGACCGTGAGCGCGAGGTTCCATTGGATCTGTCCCCCCCAACCTGGCAACCAGCGCGGCAGCAACGCGGTGGCCAGGATGAGTGCGGGGATGAGGTAACGGGTGTACTGCGATCTCGCCGCGATGACGAGGACGGCGAGGTAGACGCAGAACGCCAAAGCTTCCGTGCGTGCCAACAGCGCCTCGCCCACCGTGAGCGCGATGGCGGCGCCGAAGAGCGGCCAGAACACCGCCTGCCGACCGCCCCACGCCATCGGCAGGGCAGCCATGTACACCACCGCGAACGCGGCGATCATCATGAACGCGATCACCTCGCGCCAGCCGTGCTGATGGGTGGCGACGTAGCTGATCGTCGACCCGAGATACACGAGCCAGAAACCGGGGAAAAGGAACCGGCCCCAGGCCCCGCCCCACAGACGCGAGATCTGTCCGAGGTTGCCGCTCAGCAGCCGCTCGTCGGGGATCTCGGGCACGGTAGTCATGGCGAATCCAGGGTAGGGCGACTACGCCCGGTGGGTGTCACGTCGATACGCCCACGTCGCGAACACGATTGCGGCCACCGACCACGCCGCGATCACCGCCCATGCCTTGAGACTCCACGGATTGCTGGCCCCCAGTCCGATGTGCCCTGCCTGGACCAGCCAGTACGACGGCAGCAGCTGGCAGAAGTTCACGAAGAACCCCCCACCGGTGATGGGGAACCAGGTGCCGCCGAGGAAGGCGAACAGTGACACGCTGCCGCCCATCGCCGGCCCTACGGCGTCGTCCTTGAGCAGGTGTCCCGCGCCGACGCCGAGCGCCGCGAAGGGGATCAGCGCGACGATGATCAGGAAGGTCATGTGCACCCAGTTGCCGAAGGGCATCCGCACGCCCATGATCGCGCCGGCGCTGTACAGCAGGACAATCGTCACGAGTGCGAGCAGGTAACCCGTCATGACCTTGGTGCGCAGGTAGTCGCGAGCAGACAGTGGTGTCAGGCGCAGCTGCCGGTTCCAGCCGATCGTGCGCTCAGCCGCGATCCGCGCCCCGCTCGACAGCACCGCAATCATCGCTCCGAAGCTGAGCAGTCCGACCATGTAGTACTGCGGCGCGAACAGCCCGGTGTGGTGCGTCGCGTCTCCGCCGAAGTTGTGGTTCTTGCGGTTGGGCCCGGCCAGCAGGAGATACATGATGATCGGGAACGCGACCGAGAACAGGAACGACTGGCGATTGCGCACCGCCCGCAGGAGTTCGAATCTGGTGTAGGTCAGCGTGCTCATCGCGGGGATCCTTCGGTGTCGTCGTCGTCCGCGCCGGTCAGTTGCAGGAAGGCCTCTTCGAGCCCTGCGCCGGTCACCTCGATGTCGTGCGCGGAGGGAAACGCCGGCAGCATCGCGCGAAGTGCGGCGTCGGAATCGGAGCAATTCAGGATTACCGCGTCGCCGCGGGTGTCGACGTTGGTCACACCGGCGAGCGCGGCGAGTGCCGGGAGGTCCGGATCGGGGAGCGTGGCGCGGATCGTGCGCAGCCCGACGTGTGCCTTGATCTCGGTGGCGGCGCCGTCGGCAACGATGCGCCCGTGCGCCATGAGGATGATGCGGTCGGCGTACGCGTCCGCCTCCTCCAAGTAGTGGGTGGCGAAGACGACCGTCTTGCCCCGCGCGGCAAATTCGCGCATGGTCGTCCAGAAGTCGCGGCGCGCTTCCACGTCTAGAGCGACGGTGGGTTCGTCGAGCACGAGCAGGTCCGGGTTGCTGATCAGGCAGATGGCGAAGCGCAGTCGCTGCGTCTGCCCGCCGGACAGCTTCGTGGTGCGCCGGTCCGCCAGGTCGCCGATGCGCGTCAACTCGATGACCTCGTCGACGTCGAGCGGGTGCGGGTAGAGGCTCGCGACCATGGTGATGAGTTCGCGAACAGTCAGGTACTGGATGACTCCGCCGACCTGCAACATCGCACCTACTGCACCCGCTGCGATCGCCTCCTCCGGCGTCATGTCGAACACCGACACCGAACCGGAGTCCGGGCGCAGGAGGCCGAGCAGCATGTCGATCGTCGTCGACTTGCCGGCGCCGTTCGGTCCGAGCAATGCCACGGTCTCGCCCGGTGCGATCGCGATGTCGATGCCACGGACGGCGTGGACGGGTCCCTGCGGGGACTTGAAGGACTTCGTCAGCCCTGTCAGCTGGATGCCGGATGTTGTGGTTCCGGCGACGCGTGTCGTCATGGCGACGACCTTGCCGCACGCGCCAAGCCGATAGAAGTGCTGAGCCTCGCCGTCTCGGGGTGACATTCGTCAGCTCCGACCCGGGTGAGCGGCCTCGATAGGCTGGCGATCGTGACCGACGACGAGGCCGCGGGCGAGAATTCAGACGATCTTCCGGAGCAGCTCCGCATCCGGCGGGCCAAGTACGACCGGCTCATGGCCGACGCTGCCCGCGCGCCGTTCCCGGTCTCCGTCGCCCGTACGCGCTCGCTGGCCGAGGTGCGCGCGGCGCATCCGGAGCTCGCCGCGGATACCGCGACCGGCGACCAGGTCGGCATCACCGGCCGGGTGATCTTCGTGCGGAACACCGGCAAGCTGTGCTTCGCCACCCTGCGCGAGGGGGGTGTCGAGCTGCAGATCATGCTTTCGGCTGATCGGGTCGGCGAGCAGTCTCTCGCCGACTGGAAGGCCGACGTCGACCTCGGCGACCTCGTGTTCGTCACGGGAGAGGTGATCTCTTCCAGGCGCGGCGAATTGTCCGTGCTTGCAGGTGAATGGCACATCACGGCCAAGGCGCTGCGCCCGCTTCCGGTAGCGCACAAGCCGCTGTCGGAAGAGACCCGAGTACGCCAGCGCTACGTCGACCTGATCGTGCGCCCCGAGGCCCGGGACATGGTGCAGGTCCGTGCCGCGGTGATGAGGTCACTGCGCGAGACGCTGCATGGGCGGGGCTACATCGAGGTCGAGACCCCCGTCCTGCAGACCATTCACGGCGGTGCCGCCGCCCGGCCATTCCACACGCACTTGAATGCCTTTGATCTCGACATGTCCCTGCGCATCGCGACCGAGCTCTATCTGAAGCGTTGCATCGTGGGGGGCATCGAGCGGGTCTACGAGATCGGGCGGACGTTCCGCAACGAGGGCGTCGATTCCAGCCATTCCCCAGAGTTCACGATGCTGGAGGCCTATGAGGCCTATGGCGACTACAACACGATGGCCGAGCTGACCAAGTCGCTGATCCTCGACGCGGCGGAGGCGGCGGGCGTCGCCAACCCCCTCACTCCCAACGGGGAGGAGATCGACCTCGGCGGTGAGTGGCGCGTGGTGCCCGTGCATGACGCGGTGTCAGCCGCGGTCGGCGATGCGGTCGGTCCCGACACGGCTGCGTCAGTGTTACGGGCTCACGCCGAGCGGCTAGGGGTCACGCTCAAGCCGCAGTGGTCGGCGGGCGAAATCGTTCTTGAGCTGTACGAAAAGCTCGTTGAGCACACCCTCGTGCAGCCGACATTCGTGACGGACTACCCCGTAGAGGTCCGCCCGTTGGCTCGGCCCCACCGCACCGACCCGCGCCTTGCCGAAGCGTGGGATCTGATCATCGGGGGCGTCGAGATCGCGCCGGCCTACTCGGAGCTGGTCGATCCCGTCGAGCAGCGGCGGCGGCTGGTCGAGCAGTCGCTCGCCGCCGCTCAGGGTGATCCCGAAGCGATGCAGCTCGACGAGGACTTCCTGCGCGCCCTCGAGTACGGGATGCCGCCGACCGGTGGCATGGGTCTCGGCGTCGATCGGCTCGTGATGTTGCTGACCGGCAAAGGCATTCGGGAAACCATTCTGTTTCCGCTCCTGAAACCGCTGAGTTGAGCGCACCGGCGCCCCAATTTTGCTGCGCTATGGTGAACTTCAGACGCAATATCGACGAGAGCAGGAGACATGGCTCAGCGCCACATTGTGCAGTTGGTCGACGATCTTGACGGAAGTGAGGCCACCGAAACGGTGTCCTTTGCCATCGACGGCTCGAGTTACGAGATCGACCTATCGAGCAAAAATGCCGCTGCCCTGCGCGATGCCGTAGCGCTCTACGTGGCCAGTGGCCGGCGGACCACGCGCTCCTCCTCATCGGGCCGCCGGCGGCGCGGCGCTCCCGGCAGCGATCGCGAACAACTCCAAGCCATCCGGGAATGGGCCCGCAGCAACGGCCACAACGTCGGCTCGAAAGGCCGCATACCGTCAGCAATTCTTGAGGCTTACCACGCCCAGAACTGACTTATGTTTCGCCTCTGAGGTGCGCGGCGAAAAACTCCTCGATTCGGTTCCATGCATCTTTGGCCGATTCCGGCTCCGGTCCGAACTGGGCGACCTTGAGAAGTGGGCGCAATAGAAGCGGGCCGGTCGGGGCGTCATTGAGAAATGAGTGACCGGCATTCGAATACACCTTCACGTCATGCTCAACGCCGTGCGCGGACAGTTGGCGCTCCAGCCGGCGTGCTGTTCGAGTCGCGCCAGGTTCTTTGGCTCCGTAGCTGGCCACGATCGGGCACGAGTCGGCGAACGCCGCGTCGGCATCGCGGGGCAGTAGCGCGTAATTCGCCGACGCGACGTCGAAACCGGTACCGGCCGTGAGAAGGGCGAAGCCACCACCCATGCAGAAGCCGATAATGCCGACTCGCCCGGTGCAGTCGCCCTGTTGCATCAGCCATTGCCTGGCCGCCTCGATGTCGACCAGCGCCTTGCCACGCCCCGCGACCAAAGTGCGCATCGTGCGCAGAACGCAACGCAACGCACCGCCGTCGCTGTACAGGTCCGGAAGCAGGGCGAGGTAGCCGGCCGCGGCGAGCCGGTCGGCCTGCCGGCGCATCACGTCGTCCAGACCGTAGGCCTCGTGGATGACGACGACCCCTGGCCAAGGACCGCCGCCCTCCGGGCGGGCGATGTAGCCGCGTAGCCGTTCGGACCCACCGGGCACCGCCCCGAGTGCGATCTCGGCCATGTGGTTCTCCTCACCGATATGCGGAGGACTCGTTCGAGGGAACCTACCCTCGTAGGTATGACAGGCATGTACCGCACGATGCTCAAGAGCAAGGTGCATCGGGCGACCGTGACCCAGGCAGATCTCCACTACGTCGGCTCGATCACGATCGACGCCGACCTGATGGATGCAGCGGATCTGCTGCCGGGCGAGCAGGTGGCGGTCGTCGATGTCACGAACGGTGCTCGGCTCGAGACCTATGTGATCGAAGGCGAGCGCGGCTCGGGCGTGATCGGCATCAATGGGGCCGCGGCCCACCTGGTGCACACCGGCGACCTGGTGATCATCATCAGCTATGCGGCAGTGGCCGATACCGAGGCCAAGGCGTTCGAGCCGCGGGTCGTCTTCGTTGACGGTGCCAACCGCATCGCTCACCGCGGCGCGGATCTCGCCCATCCGGGTATCGCACCCGCCTGAACGAGCCGGGCACCTGTCCGCGGGCGGCTGTCCTGTTCGCCCTGAGCAAAACCACGGCGGCAACATTTCGGGCACTCGTGTCGTTGAGAAGGTATGCGCCGCCGTCACGCGTCGGTGGGGCGCAGGAATCCGCCACCACGACCCAGCCGGGCAGAGCCCCGAAAAGGCTAGAGTCGGAGGGAGCGGGAACCAGGCGCGGAAGGAGCTGCCCAGATGTTCGAAAGATTCACCGACCGCGCACGTCGTGTCGTCGTCCTGGCCCAAGAAGAGGCCCGGATGCTCAACCACAACTACATCGGCACCGAGCACATCCTGCTCGGTCTGATCCACGAGGGTGAGGGCGTCGCCGCCAAGGCCCTCGAGTCCCTCGGCATCTCGCTGGACGCTGTCCGCCAGCAGGTCGAGGAGATCATCGGCCAGGGGCAGCAGGCCCCGAGCGGGCACATCCCGTTCACGCCCCGCGCCAAGAAGGTGCTGGAGCTCTCGCTGCGCGAGGCCCTGCAGCTCGGCCACAACTACATCGGCACCGAGCACATCCTGCTCGGCCTCATCCGCGAAGGCGAAGGCGTCGCCGCTCAGGTCCTCGTGAAGCTCGGCGCCGACCTGAACAAGGTCCGCCAGCAGGTCATCCAGCTTCTCAACGGCTACCAGAGCAAGGAGCCGGCAGGCTCCGCCTCCGAGTCGGCCCCCTCCACCTCGCTCGTCCTCGACCAGTTCGGCCGCAACCTCACCCAGTCGGCTCGCGAGGGCAAGCTCGATCCGGTCATCGGCCGCGAGAAGGAGATCGAGCGCCTCATGCAGGTGCTCAGCCGGCGCACGAAGAACAACCCCGTGCTCATCGGTGAGCCCGGAGTCGGCAAGACCGCGGTCGTGGAAGGACTTGCCCAGGCGATCGTCAAGGGCGAGGTGCCCGAGACGCTCAAGGACAAGCAGCTCTACACCCTCGACCTCGGTTCCCTCGTCGCCGGCTCGCGCTACCGCGGTGACTTCGAAGAGCGTCTGAAGAAGGTGCTCAAAGAGATCCGCACCCGCGGCGACATCATCATGTTCATCGACGAGATCCACACGCTCGTCGGTGCCGGTGCCGCAGAGGGCGCGATCGATGCCGCGTCGATCCTCAAGCCGATGCTCGCCCGCGGCGAGCTGCAGACCATCGGGGCCACCACGCTCGACGAGTACCGCAAGCACCTCGAGAAGGACGCCGCGCTCGAGCGGCGCTTCCAGCCGGTACAGGTCGGCGAGCCGACGGTCGCGCACACCATCGAAATCCTCAAGGGGCTGCGCGACCGGTACGAGGCACACCACCGGGTCTCGATCACCGATGCGGCCCTCGTCTCCGCCGCAGGACTGGCCGATCGCTACATCAGCGACCGCTTCCTGCCCGACAAGGCGATCGATCTGATCGACGAGGCCGGAGCGCGCATGCGTATCCGTCGCATGACAGCGCCACCGGATCTGCGTGAGTTCGACGACCGCATCGCCGACGTGCGCCGCGAGAAGGAATCTGCGATCGACGCGCAGGACTTCGAGAAGGCGGCGTCCTTGCGCGACAAGGAGAAGACGCTCCAGGCCGACAAGGCCAAGCGTGAGCAGGAGTGGAAGGCCGGCGACCTCGACGTCGTCGCAGAGGTCGACGACGAGCAGATCGCCGAGGTCCTCGCTACCTGGACCGGCATCCCGGTCTTCAAGCTCACCGAGGAAGAGACCTCCCGCCTGCTGCGCATGGAGGACGAACTGCACAGGCGGGTGGTCGGCCAGCAGCAGGCGATCAAGGCGGTCAGCCAGGCGATCCGGCGCACCCGGGCGGGGCTCAAGGATCCCAAGCGTCCCGGTGGGTCATTCATCTTCGCCGGCCCGTCCGGCGTGGGTAAGACCGAACTCGCCAAGTCCCTCGCGGAGTTCCTCTTCGGCGACGACGACTCGCTGATCCAGCTCGACATGTCCGAGTTCCACGACCGCTACACGGTGTCGCGGCTCGTCGGTGCGCCTCCCGGCTACGTCGGTTACGACGAGGGCGGTCAGCTCACCGAGAAGGTGCGGCGCAAGCCGTTCAGCGTCGTGCTGTTCGACGAGGTCGAGAAGGCCCACCCCGACGTGTTCAACACGTTGCTTCAGGTGCTGGAGGACGGTCGCCTGACCGACGGCCAGGGCCGCATCGTCGACTTCAAGAACACTGTCCTGATCCTGACCACCAACCTCGGCACGCGGGACGTGTCGAAGGCGGTGTCACTGGGCTTCCAGGGCAACAACGACGACAGCAGCAACTACGACCGAATGAAGAACAAGGTCAACGACGAGCTCAAGCAGCACTTCCGGCCGGAGTTCCTCAACCGCATCGACGACATCATCGTGTTCCACCAGCTGTCGCAGGACGAGATCGTGTCGATCGTCGATCTGATGATCGCCCGCCTCGACGTGCAGATGAAGAACAAGGACATGGGTCTCGAGCTCACCACGTCGGCCAAGGCACTCCTGGCCAAGAAGGGCTACGACCCCGTGCTCGGTGCGCGCCCGCTGCGGCGCACCATTCAGCGCGAGATCGAGGACACCCTGAGCGAGAAGATCCTGTTCGGCGAACTGTCGCCGGGCCAGATCGTCCTCGTCGACACCGCGCCCGAGGATCCGATGGTGAAGGACGGCCCGCAGAAGTTCACCTTCCGCGGCGAGGCGAAGGCCGAGGTGGTTGTGCCTCAAGCGGAGGTGGCTCCTACAGGGCTGACGGCCGAGTAGGTCGGCTGAGCGCTCCACAAGGGGCGCCTTCTTCGGGGCGGTCAGGCTTGATCCCCTCGGGAAGGCGCCCCTTGTTGCGCGCGACCAGCGTCAACCGGGAAGCGCGTACTCGCCTGCTTCGGTGCGAGTGGCTAGGCCGTCGGTGAGTAGGGATGCCAGCGCTCTGGTGCGCTGCACGTGGTCGGGCCAGACGCAATCCAGATCGGCTTGAGACACCGGCGCATCGGTGCTGCGTAGGACGTCCAGGAGCAGGCCGCGCACCTGGCGGTCGGTGCCCGCGAAGCGCTGGGTCCGTGGGCGTGGTCCGGTGTAGGGCGGGCTGCCTGCCATCCGCCACGCGCATCGTTCGGCGATCGGACACGCAGAGCATCGCGGGGCTCGCGCCGTGCAGATGAGTGCGCCCAGTTCCATGACCGCGACGCTGAACCGGGCAGCTTCGGCGGGCGGGTTGGGCAGCACTGCAGCGACGGCTGCCAGGTCCCGCGTGGTCGCAGCGGGCCCGGCCTCACCCGCACCGTCGACCGCCCGCGCCAGCACGCGGCGCACGTTCGTGTCGACGACGGGATGCCGCTGCCCGAATGCGAACACGGCCACAGCTCGAGCCGTGTACGCGCCGACCCCGGGCAGTGAGAGCAGGGCCCCGACGTCGGCCGGGACCTCGCCGCCGAAGTCCTCGACGATCCGCCGGGCGCATGCGTGCAGCCGCAACGCGCGGCCCGGGTAGCCGAGCTTGCCCCACTGCCGCACGGCCTCCGCAGGCGAATCGGCGGCGAGCAAAGCCGGGGTGGGCCATCGCCCCAGCCATTGCGCGTAAGCGGGCAGGACCCGCGCAACCGGTGTCTGCTGCAACATGATCTCGCTGACCAGCACGGCCCACGGCCCGGCATCCGGATCGCGCCACGGCAGCTCTCGAGCGGCGTCGGCGTACCACGCCACTACTGGGGTGGCGAGGTCAACGGTCATGGCGATCCGATCGTCGCACGCCATCCGATCGGCATCGGATGCGCGTCGGTACCAGGCGTCGCACGGACCGACAGGTAGCGTGAAACGAGCATGTTGCACCCCATCGGAGCCCTTCCACCGTCCGTCTACTGGCGGCGGCGCGTGCTGCTGCTCTCGGCATTCGTGCTGCTCGTCGCTCTGACGGCCTGGGTGCTGCGGCCCGGACACAGCGCGCCGGCAGCAGGGCCGAGGACGGGCACGCACACCTCCACCTCGAATGCCGCGCTGAACACGTCGCCGGCGACGACTCCCACCACTACGGGCGGCAGCGGTTCGACGCATGCGGCGACGGCCTCGACGACATCACCGACGGGGACGACAACGGGTCCTGCACCCGCGTGTTTGCCGAGCCAGCTCAAGGTGGTGGCTGTCGCCAGCCAGGCGCACTACCAGGTCGGCGATCATCCCCAGCTCCTGCTGCAGGTCACCAATTCGGGACCGGGTCCCTGCGTTCAAGACCTCGCCGACAGCCAGGTCGAGCTGCGCGTCTACAACGGCGAATCGCGGGTCTGGGGCAGCCATGACTGTCAGGTCGAGCCCGGCACCAACCCGCAGACGCTGCTCGTGGGGCGGGGAGTGCGGGTCAGCATCATCTGGTCGGGGTTGTCGTCGCAGCCCAAGTGCGCCGGAACCCGCCAGCGGGTCGGGGCGGGTGCCTACACGCTCTATGCCCTGCTGTCCGGACACACCGGAACGGCGGCGCAGTTCTCCATCAGCTGATCACGAGTAGCGGTCGATGATCGACACCTCGGCCAGCCGCGAGATCGCCTCCCGGACCGCCCGGGCCCTCGTCTCGCCCACCCCGTCGACCACCTGAAGATCCTCGACGGAGGCGGCGAGCAGCTTCTGCAGGCCGGCGAAGTGATCGACAACGCGATCGAGGATGGTGCCCGGCATCCGCGGCACGCGGGCCAGCAGCCGATGGCCGCGGGGACTCACGGCAGCATCGAGTCCCTCTGCAGTGCCCGGCAGCCCCATGCACCGGGCAACGAGGGTGAGGTCGAGAAGGTCGGTGGCGGACAGATCGGCGAGGTCTGCGAGCACCTGTTCCGGGCTCCGGCTACGCCGGCCGCTGGGAACGTAGTCACGGGCGATCAGTTCGCGGTCGGCATCGACGCCGGCCATGAGCTCTTCGAGCTGCAGCGCGAGCAGCCGACCGTCGGTGCCGAGCTCGACGACCTCGCCGGTGACCTCGTCGGCGATCCGCCGCACCATCTCCAGACGCTGCGAGACGATGGCCGCGTCGCGGACGGTGGCCAGATCCTCGATCTCGAGCGCCGAGAGTGCGTTGGATACCTCGTCGAGTCGCGACTTGTACCGCTCGAGCGTCGCGATTGCCTGGTTCGCGCGGGTAAGCAGCTCACCGCTGCTCTGCAGGACGTAACGCCGATCGAGCACGTAGAGGCTGATGATCCGCATCGACTGCGATACCGAGATGACCGGATAGCCGGTCTGCAGCGCCACCCGCTGCGCCGTGCGATGCCGGGTACCGGACTCCTCGGTCGGGATTGCCGGGTCGGGCATGAGGTGCGTCGCCGACCGCAGAATTCGCGCCCCGTCGTCGCTGAGTACGACCGCGCCGTCCATCTTGCAGAGCTCGCGCAGCCTGGTTGCCGAGAACTCGACATCGAGGGGAAATCCTCCGGTGCACAGCGTCTCGACGCCGCGGTCCCAACCGATGACGATCAGGGCGCCGGTGTTCCCCCGCAGGATCCGTTCGAGGCCGTCACGCAGACCGGTGCCAGGCGCCACCGTCGCGAGAACGGCCCGCAGGCTCTCGTCGCGTTCGGTTGTCGCCACGGATCCTCCTCGCGCGGACCGTCAGTTTTGCCTCAGTGTAGGCATTTCCGCCGCATGATCCACGCGTATTCACTCTCCTGCGGCGATTGGCCGAAGCGCGGTGCGGCGGGCGGTGGCCCCCGCTTCGGCGAGAACGGCTGCGGCCCGCATCGCGTCCGGGAGTGTCGCGACCGGCACCGTGCGGATACCGGCGACGATCGGGGCTCCGGAGTCGGCGGCGTGTGCGTCGGGCACGAGCGCTGTGGTGAACCCGAGCCGCGCCGCCTCGGCAAGGCGTCGCTGTAGCCCTCCGACGCGGCGGACATCGCCGGACAGCGACACCTCGCCGATCGCGCACACGGTCGCCGGCACCGGTTGCGCGCGAGCGGCCGAGGACAGTGCGAGCAGGATCGCCAGGTCGACCGACGGTTCGTGTGCGGCGATGCCGCCGACGGTGGCCGCGTACACCTCCGACTCGCCCAGAGGGATGCCGCCGTGCCGCGTCATGACCGCGATGAGCATGGCCACCCTGCCGGCGTCGAGGTCGCTGACGGCCCGCCGCGGCGATCCTCCGCCAGGGCACCGGTTGACCAGCGCTTGGACCTCCGCGATGAGCGGGCGTCTGCCCTCGAGGGTCACCGTCACGCAGGTGCCGGCAACCGCCACCGTGCGATCGGAGAGAAACAGTCCGGACGGGTCGGCGAGGCCGACGATGCCGTCTTCCCGCATCTCGAAGCACCCCACCTCGTCCGAAGCTCCGTACCTGTTCTTGGTGGCGCGGATCAGCCGCAACGATGATTGCCGATCACCCTCGAAGTGCAGGACGACATCGACGAGGTGCTCGAGCACGCGCGGGCCGGCTATCGACCCGTCCTTCGTGACGTGGCCGACGAGCACGGTCGCGATGCCCCTCTCCTTGGCCACGGCGATGAGTGCGGCGGCGACGGCGCGGATCTGCGGCACGCCACCTGCCGCCCCGTCGAGCGAGTCACTCGAAATCGTCTGGACGGAGTCGACGACCACGAGGCCCGGAGAGACGTCGTCGATATGGGTGAGCACCGCGCCAAGGTCGTTCTCCGCGGCGAGCAGTATCCGTGGGTGGACGTTGCCTGTGCGCTCGGCGCGTAGCCGTACCTGTGCCGTCGACTCCTCGCCCGTCACGATGAGCGCGGGCGCGCCGCCGGTTGCGGCGAAGCGGTGCGCGACCTCGAGCAGCAGAGTGGACTTGCCGACCCCGGGCTCACCGGCGAGCAGAACGACTGACCCCGGGACGAGCCCACCGCCGAGGACACGGTCGAGTTCCGGGACACCGGTTGGCTGGGCACGTGCCAGGTCGGGGTCGAGATCGGCGATGGGGCTGGCGGCGCGAGTGACCGGCGCGGCGGCGGCGGCGCGGCGCGGGCCCGCACCGGCCTCGGCGACGGTTCCCCACGCCTGGCATTCAGGGCACCGGCCGACCCAGCGGAGCGACACCGCACCACACTCGCTGCATCGGAAACCCGGCCGTCGAGCGCTTGCGGCTTTGGTCACCAGCCCACCGTAGGACCGGGTACCGACAAGGAGCGGTAGGTCAGCCGGCGCCGGTGAGTGGCGCAATCGTCAGTGGTGTGGCTCCAGCGGTGAGCTGCACGGGCACCGCCAGCGTGACCGAGCCGGCGACGCCGAAATTGAAAGTGATCGACAGCGTCGTCGCCGGGAACAGGGGCTTGAGCAGACCGTTGATCATCAGCACCTTGTCGGTGCCGCTGATGCCGAGCGAAACCCGTTGGCCTGCCGGGACGGCGAGTGAGGTCAGCGGCTGCGGTGCCGCGCTGGCGGACGCCGAGGGTGACGTCGATGCCGACGCCGACGTTGATGCCGAGGTTGATGCCGAGGTTGATGCCGACGGCGCAGCTGCAGAGGTCGAGGCGGGCGCCGACGCAGAGGCCGCGAGTGCCGCCGCGGCGTCACCGGTGCTCGCGAACAAGGAAACGTTCGCGGCTCCCGGCGTGCTCACGCCGACCAGGGTGTCGTCGGTTGTCCCGGTGTTGACGATGACGAGCATGAGCTGGGCCGCCGCACCGGCGGCGTAGGACTGGGCGCCGGTCGGAGCGGCAATCGCCACGGCGTGCAGCTGGATCGCGCCGACGCTGCCGCCCGTGCCGTCGATCGCCGGTGTCTCGTGCGAGGTCTCGGCCTGCTTCCCTGTGGCGCAGGACGCTGTCGTCAGCACCGCGAGGAGGGCTGCGAGGCCCAGAACAATCCGCCGCCGCCTGGCCGGCTCTACTCTCACGTCGACTCCTCGAAGCACAGCGGTGCAGGACGAACATCGGTGCGGCAGGCGACGTGCACGGCGTGCGGACACGGCGCCCCCAGACGTCGGACAGCCTATCGACCGGCCCACGCCGCCTGCGCTCCGGCCGGGGTATCGCGGTGCTCATTACCACGTCCGCGGGCGGGTGATCAGCAAACACGCCAGGCTCGACGGCTGTGCTGCGTGTTACCCTAGAGGTGCGGAAAGGGGCTCTTACATATGACTTTCAAGGTCGGCGAGACCGTCGTTTACCCACATCACGGGGCTGCGCTGATCGAGGCCATCGAAGAACGGCTTCTTCAGGGTGTCAAGAAGACTTACCTGCGGCTCAAGGTCGCGCAGGGTGATCTGACGGTGCTGGTTCCGGCCGAGAACGCCGACGTCGTGGGTGTTCGCGACGTCGTCGGTCAGGAAGGTCTCGACAAGGTGTTCGAGGTGCTGCGTGCACCCCACACCGAGGAGCCCACCAACTGGTCGCGTCGGTACAAGGCCAACGGCGAGAAGCTCGCTTCGGGCGACGTCAACAAGGTCGCCGAGGTTGTTCGCGACCTCTGGCGCCGTGACCGCGACCGCGGTCTGTCGGCCGGTGAGAAGCGGATGCTCGCGAAGGCTCGCCAGATTCTCGTGAGCGAGCTTGCCCTTGCCGAGGGCACGAACGAGGACAAGGCCGAGATCGTTCTTGATGAGGTTCTTGCCGAGGCTGTGGCCTGAGCAGCAATAGCGTCCCGATGGCGGCGACCGGTCCTGTGACCGGCGCCGCCATCGTCGTTCCCGGGGCACGTTGATGGACCTACGAACGGGCATCGGGGTCGATGTACATCCGATCGAGGCGGGTCGCCCCTGCTGGCTTGCCGGGCTGATCTGGCCGGATGCCGGCGGCTGCGCCGGCCATTCCGACGGTGATGTCGCCGCTCACGCGATCTGTGACGCGCTGCTGTCGGCAGCCGGGCTCGGCGACCTCGGGTCGGTGTTCGGCACCGATGACCCAGCGCTGTCCGGCGCCTCGGGAGCTGCACTCCTCGCCGAGGTGGTTCGGCGGGTGCGCGCCGGCGGCTGGACGATCAGCAATGTCGCCGTGCAAGTGATCGCCACCGAGCCGCAGCTCTCCTCGCGGCGCGAGGAAGCCCAGCGCGTGCTGAGCGACGTCGTCGGCGCGGCGGTGTCGGTGGCCGGAACGACCACCGACGGGCTGGGCCTCACCGGCCGCGGCGAGGGTCGGGCCGCCGTGGCCACCGCCCTCATCTGCCGCGAATCGTGACCGATCCGGACCACCAGCTGGTCAGGATCGGACAGGATCGCCGTCGGTCAGCGACGGCAGCTCAGCCAGCGCCTGGGTGAGGTCGGCCCAGAGGTCGTCGACGTGCTCGATGCCTACCGACAGTCGAAGCAGCGTCGGTGGACAGCCCGCCGCCGCATCGATGTCGTAACGGGCGCGACGTTCGATGATCGATTCGACGCCGCCCAGGCTCGTCGCATGGGTGATCAGCTCGACGCGCTGACACGCCCGTTCCGCGTCCCCGGCGGCGCCCGTCACCTCGAAGCTGATCACGGCACCGAACCCGCTCTGCTGCCGAGACGCCCGCTCGTGGCCGGGGTCGGATGGCAGCCCCGGATAGCGCACCCGCGTCACTGCCGGATGCGCGGCAAGGCGAACGGCGAGCTCGATCGCGTTCGCCTGCGCGCGTTCCATCCGGACGGCGAGAGTACGGACACCGCGCAACGCGAGGAAGCACTCGAGGGCGCCGGGCATCGCGCCGGCCAACCGCCGACGCGCGGTCAGCGAATCGGCGAGATCTGGTGCGCGAACGACGAGCACGCCCATCAGCAGATCGGAGTGACCACCCAGGAACTTCGTCGCCGAATGCATCACGACATCGGCACCGAGGTCGAGGGCGCGCAACGCAACGGGTGTGGCGAAGGTTGCGTCGACCCCGACGAGGACGCCCGCCGTTCTCGCGGCGTCGAAAAGGGCGGGCAGGTCCGGGACGCCGAGCAGCGGATTGGTCAGCGCTTCCACCCACAGCAGGTCCGCACCGGGCAACGCGGCGATGACCGCATCCGTGTCGGTGATGTCGACGCTGCGCACTGTCGCCCGGCCCAGCCGCTGCTGTTCGGCGAGCAGCGAGATCGTGCCCGAGTAGGCGGCAACGGGACCGACCACCGTGCTTCCGCTCGGCAGCCCTTCGACAACGGCCGCAATCGCAGCCATGCCGCTGGCGAAGGCGATGGCCGTGCCACCCTCCAGGGCGCCAACGGCCTGCTCGAAGGCCCGCACCGAGTCGCTGCTCTCGTTTCGCAGGTAGGCGTTGGTCCCGTCGTGGGCGCTTCGGAACGTCGCGTTGAGCAACGGCGGCACGCTGAGCGGCGCCCCGGGCTCGTGCGGGCGCCCCGCCGCCACCACGATCGACTCCACGCGCAGCTCGTCCACGAAGCGACGTTATCCCGCCGCGGCACCCGTTTGGGGAGCGTCGACCGCGGTCGGCCGGGCAATCACTCCCCAACGGTCTGGGAGGATGGACAGGTGGGCCTGCAGATCTACGACACCCTGACGCGGACGAAGCGGCCGTTCGAGCCGCTCGTCGACGGCGCGGTCTCCATCTATCTGTGCGGCGCGACGGTGCAGGCGCCTCCGCACATCGGTCACATCCGCAGCGGTGTCAACTTCGACATCCTGCGGCGGTGGCTGACCCGGCGCGGATACGAGGTCACCTTCATCCGCAACGTCACGGACATCGACGACAAGATCTTGGTCAAGTCGGCCGAGGCCGGGCAGCCGTGGTGGGGCTGGGCGGCGCTGCACGAGGCGAACTTCCGCAACGCCTACGAGGTGCTCGGCTGCCTGCCCCCGACGTACGAACCACGCGCAACCGGGCACGTGACCGAGATGGTCGAGCTGATGCAGCGGCTGATCGATTCCGGCCATGCCTACGCATCCGATGGTGACGTGTACTTCGACGTCGGCTCCTACGCTCGCTATGGCGAGCTGTCGCGTCAGAAGCTCGACGCCATGCAGTCGGCCGGCGACACCGAAGGGGAGAGTCGCAAGCGCGATCCTCGCGACTTCGCCCTGTGGAAGCGGCACAAGGGCGGCGAGCCGCACACTGCCTCGTGGCCTACGCCGTGGGGACGAGGTCGCCCGGGCTGGCATCTCGAGTGTTCGGCGATGGCGACGAAGTACCTCGGTGCGACGTTCGACATCCACGGCGGAGGACTCGATCTGGTCTTCCCGCATCACGAGAACGAGATCGCCCAGTCGGTCGCCGCCGGCGACGGCTTCGCCCGTTACTGGATGCACAACGCGTGGCTGACGATCGGCGGTGAGAAGATGTCGAAGTCGCTCGGCAACTCGCTGCTCGTCACCGAGATCGTGAAGACCTGGCGTCCCGTCGAGGTGCGGTACTACCTCGGCGCGGCGCACTACCGCAGCAACGTCGAGTTCTCGCCCGAAGCGCTGGATGAGGCGGCCGCCGCATACCGCCGTATCGAGAACTTCATGCAGCGTGCGGGCGAGCTTCTCTCGGGTGGTCCTGGCGGTCATTTCGGCCTGTCGCAAGGCATCATGTGCGCTGAGTTCACTGAAGCGATGGACGACGATCTCGCCGTGCCGCAGGCGCTGGCAGCAATCCACAACGTCGTGCGCGAAGGCAACAACGCGTTGGCCGCGGGTGACAAGGATGCAGCCCAGGGTGCGCTGGCATCCGTTCACGCGATGACGAGTGTGCTCGGCATCGATCCCTACGAGTGGAGCTCGAGGCATTCCTCGGACCTCACCGCCGTCGTCGACGCCCTTGCGCAGGTCGCACTGCAGCAGCGTGTGGCGGCTCGCAAGCGCCAGGACTATGCGAGCGCGGATGCGATTCGCGATCAGCTGGCAGCAGCCGGCATCGAGGTCGAGGACACACCAGACGGCCCGCGCTGGACGCTCAAGGACCAGGCCTGATGGCCGGCAACTCGCGTCGGCAGGGCGCGGTGCGCAAGTCCAAGAAGGGCGCCCAGATCGGATCGGGTGGCCAGCCCCGCCGGAGCCTCAAGGGCAAGGGACCGACGCCGCCGGCCACCGACCGCAAGGGGCACCCGGCAGCACGTCGGGCGAGCTCCGCGGCCAAGCGCGAGGGCAATCGCGCCCGGTCGCGCCCGGCCGAGGCCGCAGAACTGCTCGTCGGACGGAATCCGGTCGCCGAGGCCTTGAAGGCCAAGGTGCCGGCTACGGCGTTGTATGTCGCCATCGGCATCGAGTCCGATGAGCGCGTCACCGAGGCGATCCGCATCGCGGGCAACCGCGGCATCGCCTTGCTGGAGGTCAGCCGGGGCGAACTCGACCGTAAGACCGGGGGGTTGCTGCACCAGGGCCTCGCGTTGCAGGTGCCGCCGTTCGCCTATCGCGAGCTGCCCGACCTGCTCGCCCTGACCGCGGAATCGGCCGCCCCGCCGCTGATCGTGGCCCTCGACGGCGTGACCGATCCTCGCAACCTGGGGGCGGTCATCCGGTCGGCACTCGCGTTCGGCGCCGACGGCGTGATCGTTCCGGAACGCCGATCGGCAGGGGTCACCGCGACGACCTGGCGCACGTCGGCGGGCGCTGCAGCGCGCGTGCCGGTGGCCCAGGTGACCAACCTCGTGCGGGCGCTCAAGCAGTGTCAGGACGCCGGAATGTATGTGATCGGTCTGGACGCCGACGGGACGACGAGCCTGGACGACTTGCAGTTGGCGACCGAGCCATGCGTCGTGGTCGTCGGGTCCGAGGGGCGGGGCCTGTCGCGACTGGTCGGCGCGACCTGCGACGTCACGCTGTCGATACCGATGAGTGCGGACGCCGAGTCGCTCAACGCCTCCGTCGCGGCCGCGGTCACCCTTGCCGAGATTGCGCGCCGTCGCCGCGCTGGTTGACCCGCGTCGCCCCACGAGGCACGATCGGCGCACGCGAGGAAGGGGCGGGCCATGGCCAAGGCGGTGCAGGGACGCCACGCTGCCGAGATCGATGGTGACTTCGTCGTTTTCCTGATCGGCGCCCGCTTCGACCCGCTGCACCCGATCCGGACGTTCAGGGACCTGGGTGGACGTCGCGGCATGAAGCACATGCTCGACCACCTCAGCGCCAACCCGGAGAAGGGTCTGCTCGCCTACGAGCTGGGGCTGCCGACGATCGTCCAGTACTGGCGATCCTTCGAACATCTCGAGGCGTTCGCAAGCGACCGCGACGACCCGCATTCGGTTGCGTGGCGGAACTACTGGAAGCGGGTCGGTTCGGACAATCGAAGCGGAATCTGGCACGAGACGTACCTCGTCCGCGCGGGCGATTATGAAGCCGTATACGCGAATTGCCCTCCGCGAGGCTTGGCGAAGGCCGGGCGGCTCGTCCCCCTCAAAGGCTCGAGCAGCGCGCGCACGCGGATCAAGAAGCCGGTCGCCTGAACCTCAGATCGTGACGCTCGCGCGCACCACTTTGCCGGTCGCCGTACGCGGCAGCGGTGTCGACGTGAAGCGCCACCGCGACGGCACCTTGTAGTACGCCAGACGTTCGGCCACGAAGGCCCGCAGCGAGTCCTCCGGGGGCGGGTTCGGCCCCGTCACGACCACCGCCGCGACCTCCTCGCCCAGATCCGGATGCGCGACGCCGAACACCGAGCACTCGATCACATCCGGATGCTCGTCCAACACGGCTTCGATCTCGGCGGGATAGACGTTCTCGCCACCGCGCAGGATGAGATCACTGCGTCGCGTGCTCATGAAGAGGAGGCCGTCGCGCAGGAACCCGATGTCGCCGGTGTGCATCCAACCGTCGATGTCGAACGTCGCAGAGGTCGCTTCGTCGTCGCCCCAATAGCCGATCATGTTGAACGCGCTGCGCAGGCAGATCTCGCCGTCCTCGCCTTCACCTACGGCACGGTTGTTCTCATCCCTGATCTCGATGCTGACGGTGGCGACGGGCCGCCCGACGGTCGTCGGGTATTGGGCGAGATCGAGCGTCGTCGCAACCGTCGCCGCAGTGGAGGACTCGGTGAGGCCGTAGCTGTCGATCAACGTGCCCTGGATGGAAGGAACTGCTGCACGAATGCGGTCCTTCAGCAGCACTGACGAGGGCGCCGAGTTGATACTCAACGCGGCGAGTGAGGAGAGGTCGTAGGCCGATAGGTTCGCATTCACCAGGCGATGAGCCATCGTCGGCACGATCGCCCAGTTGGTGATCCGTTCACGCTCGATCAGCCGGAGAACGCGATCGATGTCGAACTTGCCGGTGTCGATGACGACCGTGTCGCCCGCGACCAGCCGTGGGAAAGCAAGGTTGTGCAGGCTCGCGATGTGGAACAGCGGCAAGCTCATCAGTACCCGCCGCGGCGAGGTGCGCGGGCCGAATGTCTCCGCCACTGCATCGCCCAGCCGGTGGTAGTCGAGGACGGCCATCAGGTTGCGCAGCGAGTGCAGGGCGCCCTTCGGATAGCCGGTGGTCCCGCTCGTATAGACGATGACTGCGGGGTCGTCCTCGGCCAGGTCGACGATCGGCAGTGCGGCATCGATGTGCGCCGATTCGAGCGCGGGCAGGTCGCGTTCGATACTCAGCACCACCGCTGCAGTACTCGCCGGATCGATCAACGCCGCGCGTTTCGCGTCGGCAATCACCACAGAGGGGCTGCTGTGCTCCAGGGCGTACGCGACCTCACGGCGTGACCACCACGCGTTGTAACCGACGGCAATCGCCCCCAGGCAGGTTGCCGCCCAGAACGAGATCACCCAGTCGGCGCAGTTGCCCGCAAAGATCGCGACGCGGTCGCCCTTGCCCACTCCGTAACGGTCGCGCAGCTCGATGGCAAGTGAGGCGACAAGACCGAGATGTTCGGCGTAGCTGACTCGGCGGGTGCCGTCGACGAGGTACTCGCGCTCGCCGTGCGCGGCTGACTCGACGAGCAGTTCATGGAAGGAGCGCCGACGGTTCCGGAACACCGGAAGACGGATTCCGCGAACCTCCTCCTCGACCACTTCGAAGGCTCCGCCCGGCGCGAGCAGCCGCTCGCGGACGTCGGCAAGTACACGCTGCATGTCAGCGAGTTCGGTCACCGGCAATTCGTAGCACGCCGCGCGCGACGCACCACCTCAGCGCTTGTCGACGCGCTTGCGCGCGGGGACGTGGAACTCGGCCGGCGCGGGCTCGTCGCGCAGCGATGCGACCTCGGCGCGGATCGCCGACATGATCTCGTCGGTGATCTCGCGCAGGGTGGCGGCCGTGGGCTCCTGACCGCGGAACCGGCTCAGGTCCAACGGCTCGCCGACGCTCGCCAGTGACGTGCCGCGCGTCAGGATGCGGCGCGCGAACTGCCCCTTGCGCTTCTGTGCACCCCACTGCCCGACGGGGACCACCGGGGTGTCCGGCGAGAGCAGGACGAGCCGCGCGATGCCGGTCTTGCCCTGCATCGGCCACTGGCCGGGATCGCGGGTGATCGTCCCCTCCGGGTAGATCACCACTGCTTCGCCTTGCTCGAGCGCGGTGACGGCGTCGCGCAGGGATTCGGCCGCATCGCTCGTCCCGCGGTAGACGGGGATCTGCTTCGCGCCGTACATGATCTGCTTGAGCACGGGCTTGGCGAAGACGCCCGCCTTGATCATGAATCGTGGCACGCGACCCGACTGCCACACCAGCCGCGCCATGAGCACTGTGTCGATGATCGAGATGTGGTTGATCGCGACGATCACGCCACCCCGGTCCGGGGCGGGCACGCGGTCGAGGTGGCGCCACTTGATGTGGAACAGCAGGCCGTCCAACGGGTACAGGAGGGCGACGCAGAATCGGATCCAGAAGCCGGCCTTGGGCTTGTGCAGTCGGCTCACGCCGGTCCCCTTCTCTCAGGCCTCGTCGCGGCGGGCCGTGCTCGTTACGGCACCGTAGGTAGTCTGCCGGGTGGTTCGTGAGAAGTAGCCTGCGGGGTTTCATCGCCGCCCGGTAGCCTCGTCGCGTCGCCGCCTTAGCTCAGATGGCCAGAGCGATCGCCTTGTAAGCGATAGGTCGTCGGTTCGATCCCGACAGGCGGCTCCAGACCACCGAGGAGGCGGACGTGGACGCGGACGTGATCGTGGTGGGCGCCGGTCTGGCCGGGCTGGTAGCGGCCTGCGAGCTCACCTCCGCCGGGCGCCGCGTGCTGCTCGTCGACCAGGAAGGCGACCAATCCCTCGGGGGACAGGCCTTCTGGTCCTTCGGCGGGCTGTTCTTCGTCGATTCGCCCGAGCAGCGGCGGATGCGGATCAAGGACTCCCTGGAACTCGCGTGGCAGGACTGGCTCGGCACCGCCGCCTTCGATCGACTCGACGACGAGGACGTGTGGCCCCGGCGCTGGGCGGAGGCCTACGTCAACTTCGCTGCCGGGGAGAAGCGCGCGTGGCTACATGAACGCGGCGTCCGGTTCTTCCCCATCGTCGGATGGGCCGAGCGCGGTGGCTACACCGCCACCGGGCACGGCAACTCGGTCCCGCGGTTCCACATCACGTGGGGCACGGGCCCGGGCTTGATCGCCCCGTTCGTCGCCAAGGCCAAGGAAAGCGCCGAGCGCGGTCTGCTCCGGTTCGCCTTCCGCCATCGAGTCGACGAACTCACCATGAGCGGGAGTGTCGTCGACGGAGTCCGCGGGCACGTGCTCGAACCGTCGAGTGTGCCGCGCGCGGCGCCGAGTTCACGCGTCGAGATCGGGGAGTTCCACTACTCCGCACAGGCCGTGATCGTGACCTCTGGCGGCATCGGCGGAAACTTCGACCTCGTGCGGCAGAACTGGCCGGCGCGGATGGGTACTCCGCCCAAGAACATGATCGCCGGTGTGCCCGACTTCGTCGACGGCCGCATGATCGCGATCACCGAGGCGGCCGGCGGCCGTGTGGTGAATCGCGACCGCATGTGGCACTACGTCGAGGGCATCCACAACTATGACCCGATCTGGACGAACCACGGCATCCGGATCCTGCCCGGGCCGTCGTCGGTGTGGCTCGACGCGCGCGGCAACCGGCTGCCCGTGCCGCTGTTCCCCGGTTTTGACACGCTCGGCACCCTCGAGCACATCATGACGACGGGCCACGACCACACCTGGTTCGTGTTGACCAAGAAGATCATCGGCAAGGAGTTCGGGCTGTCCGGCTCGGAGCAGAACCCCGACCTGACCGGTCGCAGTTGGCGTCAGGTCGTCGACCGGGCGCGCGCGGACATGCCTGAACCGGTGGCCCGTTTCCTCGACAAGGGTGTCGACTTCGTTCAGGCCGACACCCTCGACGAACTCATCGAGCGGATGAACAAGGTCACGGACGAGCCGCTGCTCGACGCCGAGACGGTTCGGCGCGAGATCCTCGCCCGCGATCGCGAGATGGACAACGACTACACCAAGGATCTGCAGATCGCGGCCATGCGCCAGGCGCGCGCCTATTTCCCCGACAAGGTGAGCCGGGTGGCCTCCCCGCACAAGCTGACCGACCCCAAGGCAGGTCCGATGATCGCCGTTCGGCTGAACATCCTGACCCGCAAGACCTTGGGCGGTCTGAACACCGACCTCGATTCGCGCGTGCTCGATGCCGCCGGCGCAGCGATCGGCGGTCTGTATGCCGCGGGCGAGGTGGCCGGGTTCGGCGGAGGCGGCGTGCATGGATACCGCGCCCTCGAGGGGACGTTCCTGGGTGGCTGCATCTTCAGCGGCCGCGCCGCGGGTCGCGCTGCGGCGGCCGCTGTCGGCTGACGGGTCCCTTGCGGAACCCGCCAGCCCGCGTCGTCAGAACGAGACGGTCAGCGTCGCCGACACACCTGCGACGTTCGTGGCCGTCGCCGCACGCGTGGCGCGCAAGACGTAGGAGTGCAGGGTGAGCCCGCCGAGGTGGAACAGGTAACTCGTCGCCGTCACCCCGTTCGGCAGAGTCTGAGACTTGATGACGGCGCCACTGCCGAGGCTCGTCCACACGCCGTTGATCAGCCGCTGCAGCACGACGATCTGACCCGTCTCGTTCGGGGTAACCCCACCCCATACGTTCAGCGTCGTCGCGCTGGGGTGGTTGGCGGTGATCGAGATGGCCTGCGCGACGAGGAGGGTGACGACGCCGCTCGTGACGGGCTGGAACTGGCTGTTGCCCGCGAACGTCCACTCGTACTGCGTGTTGTGCAGCGGCTTCACGACGACCGAAGCCACCCCGCTTGACGACGTGGTTGCCGACGCGACGAACGTCCACGCCGCGGAACTTGACGGGCGAGACCACAGCTTGACGACGACACCAGGGATGATCGCGCCGGTGGTCCCGCTGCGCAGTGTGATGGTGAGCGTCGCCGAACGGCCGGCGATGACCGTGGAACTGCTCGAGGTCGAGGCGGTGGTCGCGACGGCCGCTGCTGCGGCGGAAACGCCCGCCGTGCCCGCGAATACGGCTGCGGCGATCAGCGTCGCCGCCGAGGCACGTCGGAAGGCTGAGGTGCGTGTCATGGTCGAGTCCCCCCGCTGGATCGGATCGGGTCAAGCTACGACCAGTGCCGGTCCTGCGGCAAGCGATCGGGTCAGCGGGTCAGGAATGCTTGCCGAAGTACGCCTTCGCCCGGTAGGGCACCGACCGGAACGCCAACCGGTTCAACGGACTGGTCAACCGCAGCAACGGACCGGAGCGATCGTTGGGTTCGAAGGCGATCGTCCAGGTGAACCGACAGCCGTCGGCGGTCGGCTCCACGAGGTAGTCCTCGGCGAACCGAGCCAGTACAGGTCGGTTGATCTCGGTCCCGTGAAAGGATTTGCGTACCCCTTCGTCCCAGCGGAAGAACCGTTCTCGGACGGCCATCACCTTGCCGGGCAGAACGACCTCGCGAGTGGTGCCGACGCCGAAGGGGCGGGGCGAGGTCCAGCGCAGCGAATGCAGGCCGAGCCCCCAGTCCGCCATCGAACGGTCCGAAGTGAGGGCCGACCACACGCGCTCCGGAGGTACACCGAGCTCTACCGGATACCGGTAGACGTACGGTGCCGCATCGAAGTAGGTCTCATCGCACGGCAGGAGCGCATGCCAGCTCATGCCACGAGCATGCCACCCGTCCTGCACGGGTAGCAGGTTTCATTCTTGCCTGGGAGAGTGTCGCGCATGGTCGAGACGTCAACCGCTCATCAGCAGGATCCGTCGCGTGGCTACGGCGAGAAGGTCGTGGCCGTCGAACCAGGCGGTGTGGAGTTCATCCCGCTGTCCGAACGCCACGGCAAACCGATCGACTTGCTGTGGACGTGGATGTCGCCGAATCTCGAGTTCGCGACGGTCTTCGTCGGTGTCATCGGCGTGCTGTTCTTCGGACTGTCGTTCTGGATGGCGGCGCTGGCAATCGTCATCGGCACGGGCGGAGGTGCCCTGTCACAGGGTGTGCTCTCGACGTGGGGACCAAAGCACGGCCTGCCCCAGATGGTCATCGGCCGCAGCGCCTTCGGCTTTCTCGGCAACATCCTTCCGACTGGCCTCATGTCGGTTACGGCGGGCATCGGTTGGTTCGCAGTCAACAGTGTCAGCGGCGCCTACGCCCTGAACACCTTGTGGCACATGCCGAAGGGTTTGGCGCTCGTCCTCATCGTGCTCGTGCAGATTGCTGTCGCATTCTTCGGGCACAACCTGGTGCACACGTTCGAGCGGTTCGTCTTCCCGTTCCTGGCGGTCGTGTTCGTGATCGCCACGGTGACCGTGTTCAACAAGGCCCACCTGGGAGCGCATGCGGCCGGTGGCATACCCACGATCGGTGCGTTCCTCATCGAGGTCGGGGCGGCTTTCGGTTACGCAGCAGGGTGGAATCCGTACGCGTCGGACTACACCCGATACCAGGCACCGAAGGCCAACGAGAAGGCCGTCGGCTGGTACGCGGGGCTGGGAATCTTCGTGTCGTGCGTCGTTCTCGAACTGGCGGGTGCCGCGTCCGTCACGGCCGTCGCCACCCCGTCGAACAACCCGACATCGGACTTCACCGGCATCATGCCGGGCTGGATCGCGGATCTGACCCTGCTTGCCATCGCCGTCGGTGCGGTATCTGCGAACGTGCTCAACATCTACTCGGGTGCGATGTCGTTCCTGGCGATGGGGATCAAGCTGCCCCTTGCGCTGCGCCGGGCGATCGTCGCCGTCGTGTTCGGAGCCGTCGGCCTGGTCGTCGCATTCACCGGCCTGCATGACGCCGGCAAGAAGTACGAGAACTTCCTCCTCGTGATCGCGTACTGGATCGCACCGTGGCTCGCGGTCGTGTTTGTGGACCGATGGCTCAGGCGCGGATCGAAGATCGATCGAATCGTCGAAGACACCAAATACCAGAACTGGGCCGGCCCGATCGCGATGGCTCTCGGCATGGCCGTCTCGATCTGGTTGTTCAGCAACCAGTCGAAGTACCTCGCGCCGATTCCGAAGCATCACCCCGGCATCGGTGACATCACCTTCGAGGTCGGCTTCGTCATCTCGGCGGTCAGCTACTACGTCCTGTTCAGACTGCTGCGGCCACGCGCGGACACGTGAGCGAGTTCGATCCTCGTGCCTGGCTCGACGTCGCTGTCGAGGAGGCACGGCTCGGGCTCGCCGAAGGGGGCATCCCGATCGGTGGGGCGCTGTTCGGTCGGGACGGGTCGCTCTTGGGTCGTGGGCACAACCGCCGCGTGCAGGACGACGATCCCTCCATGCACGGCGAAACGGCCGCCTTTCGCAACGCAGGCCGCCAGGCTTCCTACCGTGGCACAACGATGGTGACAACCCTGTCGCCGTGCTGGTATTGCAGCGGTCTGATCAGGCAGTTCGGCATCTCGCGGGTCGTCATCGGCGAAGCCCGCACCTTCTACGGTGGTCACGATTGGCTCGCCGAGAACGGCGTCGCCGTCGTCCTTCTCGACGATCCCACCTGCGTGCAGCTCATGACTGACTTCATCGCCACGCACCCGTCTCTGTGGAACGAGGACATCGGGGAGGACTGATCGCCGCTAGAGTGCGAACGCCGGACCACCGAAGGGCCCGTCAGCCGTCCGCGAAGGAGCCGATCGATGACCGTCCCGAACGATCCGAACCAGCAGCCAGGCGGCACACCGCCTCCGTCCCCTCCTCCCGCGGCTGCGCCGTCGCCCGGATATCAGCCGACGGAGTCCTACTCGACGCCACAGGGGTTCCCGGCGGCCCCGCCGGTCCAGCCCGAATACGGCTACGGGCAGGTCAGCGCCCCTCCCGGGATGTACGTCGATCAGGCCAGCGGCCTCGCGCTGCCGAACGGAACCCAGCTGGCCCCGGTCGGACGGCGCATCGGAGCGTGGTTCCTGTCGATCGGGCTGGTCATCGTCACGCTGGTGATCGGCTACCTGATCTGGGGGATCATCCTGTGGGGACGCGGCCAGACGCCGGCGCTGAAGGTCCTCAAGATGCGCGTATGGCGCCCGGCCGATCAGCAGCCGGCCTCCTTCGGCGTCATGGCGTTGCGCGAAATCCTCGGCCGTCTGGTCGACGGGATCGTCAGTCCCATCACCCCGGTGGTCTCGTTCGTGATGATGCTCGCGGGCAAGGAACACAAGACGCTGCACGACGTCGTGGCCAGCACGGTGGTGCTTCACGACCCGAACAACGTGATACCAGGCGCCTGACTTGGCGCTCGGGGCCCTGCACTACGGGTTGGTCAGGCCCGTTCCGGCGTGAGTTCGGCGATCTGCACCGTCGCGACAAATGGGTCGCCGGGTACGAGGTTCGGGCGCACTTCGACGGTGATCTCGGTGTGCCCTTCCTCCGCGCCGTCCTGCTCACCGGCGAGGAGGATGGCCAGCCCCGCCGGCGTGACGGTGAGCAGCCATCCGTCCGAGGATTCGACGAGGCGGACTTCCGCACTCGTGCCGACATCATCGCGGTGATCCGTCACGACAACCTTCCGGGGTCCAGGGCTGCCGCGGCGACAGCTGTGGGCACACTACCCATTCGTAACGCCCGCCTAACGGTGGTCGGTCACGAGTAGGGCGAGTGCTGCGCGGATCTCGGCCGGCACCGGAACCGGGCGCCGCTCGTGGAGGTCGACGTACACGTGGACGAAACGGCCGACCGCTGCGGGCTCGATGCCGCTGCCGAACAATGCGAGCCGGTAGATCACGCTCGAATCGCCGAGGCGTTCCAGTGCCAGCCCGGCCGTCACCATCTCGGGGAAACGGAGCTCGCCGAGGTACTGGCAAGAGGTCTCGACGACCAGTCCGATCGCCGGCAGCCGGCGGATGTCGAGGCCAGAAGCCTCGATCAGCCAACCATTCACGGCGGTGTCGAACATGGAGTAGTGCACGACATTGTTCACATGTCCGTATGTGTCGTCGTCGGACCAGCGCGTCGACAGCGTGCGAAGCACGGCAAAATCCTCGCGCCGCACCTGCCTGGCCTCCGCCGGGGTCACCCGGACGATGGTGCCAGTTCGTCGTCGACGAAGCATGGCCGGGCAGCCATCCACCCGGCGGCGAGCGCGACGGCGAGAGCCACGAACAGTAGTGAGAGCGGCCAGGCCCAATGGTTCGTCGCGCCGTACAGCACACCGAAGAGCAGCGGACCTGCCCCCGCGACGATGTAGCCGATCGCCTGCACGAACGCCGACAGCGCTGCTGTCGTCTCGGCGGTTCGTGCTCGCAGGCCGATCATCGTCAGCGCGAGCGGGAACATGCCGCTGCCCAGGCCGACGAGGGTCATCCACACCCACGCGCCACCGACGGGCGCGACGGCTAGGCCGGCGTACGCAACGAGGTAGGCAGCGCTCAAAGCAACGATCACCCGGCGGTGCAGCCTGGGTGCGATCGTCGGGACGATCATCGAGACCGGAATGCCGACGGCCGAGAGCAGGGCGAGCATCCAGCCTGCGGTGCCGGTGCTCAACCCGTGGCGATGCAGGAACTTCGCGAACCAGCCGAACGCGATATAGGCCTGGAAGGACTGGAATGCAAAGAACACGGTCAGGGTCCAGGCTGTGCGGCTGCGCACCAGCGCCCGCGCCGACAAGCCGCGGGGCTCGCCAGTCGTGGGCCGATCGTGACGGACCGTCGGCAGCCAGGGGAGCACGGCCACCGCGCTGAGCACCGCCCACGACCCGAGGCCGAGACGCCATCCGTCGCCGAGGTTGCCGATCGGGACGGTCAGCCCGGCTGCGGCTGTCGTGCCGACGGCAAGGGCCGTCGTGTAGACAGCCGTCATCCGGCCGATCCGGTCCGGGAAGTGCAGCTTCACCAGGCTGGGCAGCAACACGTTGCTGATCGCCCCACCGGTCAGCGCCAGCACGCTGAGCAATGCGAACGGCAGGACCGAGCTCGTCAAGGGACGCAGCATCATTCCGATCGTCATCAGGATGAGGGCGACGACCAACAGCTGATGTGCCCCGAAGCGGAACGACATCCGTGGCGTCAGCGCACCGATCACCGCGAAGCACACCACCGGCAGCGTCGTGATCACGCCGGCCACCCCACTGGTGGTGTGCAACCCGTGCTGCAGGTCGTCCAGGACCGCTCCGACGCTCGTGACCGCCGTGCGCATAGACAGGCCGGTGAGCACCAGGGCAGCGACGAGAATGATCCGGAGCCGGGCTCCCGTCGGTGTTGTCGTGGTTGTCAGGACGTGCTGCTTCCACGCCACAGGTCGATGCCACCCTCGACGGCGTGCCGATCGATTTCTGCCAGCTCGTCGTCGGCGAACTGCAGGTTGTCGAGTGCTGCCACATTGTCCTCGAGCTGCGGGACGCTCGACGCACCGATCAGAACCGAGGTGACGCGCGGATCGCGCAGCGCCCACGAGAGCGCGAGCTGCGCCAGCGACTGCCCGCGGCCGCGCGCCATCTCGTCCAAGGCCCTGATGTGCACCATGTTCTGCTCGGTCAGCAGGCTCGGATCGAGCGACGAGCCGGCAGCCATCCGCGAGTCGTCGGGCACCCCGTTCAGGTACTTCGAGGTGAGCATGCCCTGCGCCAGCGGCGAGAAGGCGATACACCCCACGCCCAGCGTCTCGAGTGTGTCCAGCAGTTCCGCTTCGATCCAGCGGTTGAGCATCGAGTACGAGGGCTGATGGATGAGCAGGGGCGTTCCCATCCGCTGCAGGATGGTCGCCGCCTCGCGGGTGCGCGCGGGCGAGTACGACGAGATACCCGCGTAGAGCGCCCGGCCGGAGCGGACCGCGGTGTCGAGTGCCCCCATCGTCTCTTCGAGTGGTGTGCCCGGGTCGAAGCGGTGCGAGTAGAACACGTCGACGTAGTCGAGTCCCATCCTCGCGAGTGACTGGTCGAGGCTGGCGAGCAGGTACTTGCGTGAGCCGTGGTCGCCGTACGGCCCAGGCCACATGTCCCAGCCGGCCTTGGTCGAGATGAACAGTTCGTCGCGGTACGCCGCGAAGTCGCTCGCGAGCACCCGGCCGAAGTTCTCCTCGGCCGAGCCGTAGGGCGGTCCGTAGTTGTTTGCGAGATCGAAGTGGGTGACGCCGAGGTCGAACGCACGCCGCAGGATCGCGCGCTGGGTCTCGAGGGGACGTTCGGTGCCGAAGTTGTGCCAGAGCCCCAGGGACATGGCCGGAAGCAGCACGCCGCTTCGCCCGGAACGGCGATAGGTCATGGATTCGTAACGGTCGTCAGCCGCGAGGTAGGTCACGTATTCCTATTGTGCTCCGCCGCCTGTCGGCGCGCACAGGGTGTCAGGAGTGCGAGACGGGGTCGACCTCGAAACGGCACGCGCGAAGCTCGATCGGCTTGTCGACGAACGTCTTCAGATTCGGCGGGTAGACCCGCACCGTGTCCGACAGCGACGCCTCGCACGAGGAGAAGTCGGTGATCTGGGCCTGAGCCTGCTCGCCGGGAAGCAGCCGCACAGTGTGCGCCGCGACCGGAGATCGAAGTGCCGGCTGTCCGACCTGCGCACCCTTCAACCGGAGGCTCACGCCCGGGAAGCCGAACATGCTGCACGTCGAGGTGCCGCTGTTCGTGAAGGTGATCAGCGCGATCTCCTGTGCCGGGATTGCCCCGCCGCGAATGACGCGCACCGTCAGCTGACTGCCGGTGCAGGTGTCCTTCGGCAACGTGATCCCGGTGGCAGTTGTCGTCCTTGAGGCGCTGGCGCCACTCGATGTCGCGCCCGTAGGAGCCGATGTGTCCCCAGGGACGCCGGTGTCAGTCGGTAAGCCGTCGACCGTTGTCGACGGCGAGTTGCCGGCGGCGGTTCCGTGCCCGCCCGATGAGGAAGTGCAGCCTGCTGTCGTGAGCGCGCTTGCTATGGCAATGCTGACGAAAGCTGCGCGGGCGCGAGACGTGACGTGTGCCGTCATCGATCGATCCGCAGGTCTGTCGAGTACGGCAGGCTGGCGACCTTCAGTGTCGTGCTCGACTGCAGGTTGGACCATAGCGCTGACCACGCGTCGTGGCCGGTGAGGCTGCCGCACCCGCCTGCCTGGCTGCACGCCGTCCACTCCGTGAGCACGCCGCCGAAGTTGATGCGGGGGACTCCCTGAGCGACGCCGGTCAGCGAGATGTACTTCCACTGCGCCGCCATCGTGTTGTTGTAGACCTGCGGTAGGTCGATGATGCGCACCGGGGATGCCGCACCCGCGAGATATGCGAGGCCGGACATGATCCAGCCGTTGTTGCAGCCACCTGCAGTCGCCGTCCACGAGCAGCCGTCTGCAGATCCGTTGAAGACGAATGGCGCCTTCGTTGCACCGAGGTAACCCAGCAGCCAGGACTTGGTCGCCGTGTACGAGCCGCGGAAACCCGGCTCGATGTCGTTCGCGCCGGCAACCGTCATACCCAGGTACTGCGCCGAATGCGCCGCGACGGGGTCGATGACCGAATCGGCCCACGCGACGCCGCTGGTCGAGCTCACGTCCATGTCGTTGTTCGTACCGATTGCGATGGTGACCGGTGCGCTGGAGGCCTGCGCGCCGTGGTAGCCGTCGACGTAGGCGTTCAGGTCGGCGACGAGGTTGCTGTAGGAAACGAAGTGCGTGGTCGCGCTCAGGACCACCCCTCCGTCGGCCTGATCCTGTCCGCCGATGTCCAGCAGGATGAGGTACCCGTGCCCGGAGGGGTTCGCCTTGGCGTCGGCAGCGCCCTCGGCGCGCATCGCGGCGAGGTCGGTGCTCGATGCGCTCACGATGTTACGGATGTATCGGCTCGTCGAGATCGGCGCCGGCGTGGTCTGCGGCGGTGGCGCGGGCAGTGTCGTCACCGTCGGCGAGATGCCACCGGTCGACGCGCCGACGATGTTCACCGCTTGCACGATGAAGTGGTACGCGGTCTTCGCCGCGAGTCCGGTCAGCGACGCGGACGTCGCCGTCGGGCCGAGCGTCAGCGTCGCGCCACCGGGCGAGGCCGTGACGATGTATGTCGACCACGGCGCACCGCCGTCGGTCGAGGGCGCCGCCCACGTGACGGTCGCGCCGCCGAAGCCGGCGACCGCAGTCACTGTGCGTGGAGCCGATGGAACGACCGGATGAACGGCGTTGATGATCTTGCAGCCGAGAGCGGTGTTGGTTGCGCCCCCGCCGACGTTGAGGCCCGTGACGCAGACCCGGTGCTCACCGTCCGACGCGGGGATGGTTGGTCCGAAGCCGTGCGCCGCTCCCCAATAGCGGTAGGCCGACGACAGCAGGTCGTTGCGAACCACGTTCGCGACGCTGTTGTGCACCACTCCGTCGACGGAGATCGCCGCAGTGATTGGTCCGTTGTTCGGTGCATCCGCATCGAGGGTCCATCCGGTCACGACCAGCGAGGACGAATTCGGCGCTCTCGACAAGCCCTCGAAGACGCCGAGCGGAATGATGCCGAGCGTGATCGTCTGGCAGACAGACGGGGAGTTCGCGGTGCCATATAAGGCGTTCACTCCGATGGCGCAGATCGTGTGGGTCCCGGACTTGAGCACGAGGTAGGCGCTGAATCGGTGCCCGGATTGGGTTGGCCCGGTGGCGTCGGCGCTGAAGTCCATCTGCAGCGCGCCGTCGGCGTAGATGCGCACGTGGATCGGCGATGTGGTGTCGGGATCGATCGTCCAGCCCGACACGAGAGCACCGAGCCGGGTCGCGCTGAGGCCGGTGATCGCGGCGCTCGGATTGAAGTTCACGGTGATCGTGCCGCAGATGAGATGCCGGTTGTAGCCGTAGCTGATGTTGACGGCGCTCATGCATATCGTGTGCGACCCCTGGGCCACGAAGTACTTTGCGGTGAAGCCGTGTGCGGCGCCGGCCGCCGGATATGCGGCCGCGACGTCCGGCCGCGTGAGGTTGGCGACGAAGGAGCCCACGATCTTGCCGTCGATGACCGTCGTGACGGTGAGCGGCGTGGTTGGCGCGTTGGGGTCGAATGCCCAGCCCCGCACGTAGTAGCCCCCTGAGTCCTGGTGGGCCGAGTCGACGTACACGACGGGGCTGTCACTCAGCGTCAGGCTCTTGCACAGGATCGTGGTGTCCTCGCCGTACAGGATGTTCTTGCCGATCACGCACACCGTGTGGGTTCCCTGCGGAAGGGGCAGGTTGCCCCAGAATCCGTGGAGGGGACCACCAGCCGCGAGGTACGGGTTGGGAATGTCCGGGCGGGACAGATTGGCGGCGAGGGTCGCGACGGGCGAGCCGTCGACGGTGACGACGGCGTTCAGCGCCGTACTCGGCGAGTCCCAGTCGAGGGTCCAGCCGCGGACGATGACGTGCCCCGGTGCCGTCGACAACTGATCGACTGCGCCGTAGGGCTTGTAACGGAACGTCATCGTGTAACAGCTGAAGAGCCGGTCTGCGCCCGCGCCGATGTTCACTCCGCGCACGCAGATGTTGTGGGTGCCCTCGGGCACTCGGGCTGTGATGTCGTAGCCGTGGGTCGGGCCTGCCCCGGGGAACTGCGTGGCGACGTCGGGCCGGTCGAGGTTTGCCATGCCGGTGGCCACCAGCGTGTTGTCGCTGTAGACGGAGGTGTTGATCGGTGTCAGCGGGGCACTCGGGTCGACGGCGAAGCCGATGACGTGGACACCGCCGGGGACGCTGGCGATCGAGTTCACGGCGCCGTAGGGCGAGCCTGCGGGGATCGCCGCGCTGGCGTGCTGGAGGGCGTGCTGCCCGATCAGGAAGCCGGCGGTGCCGACAGCGCCGGCGAAGCCGAGGGCGATGATCATGCGGAAACGGCGCGGCGCGAGCAGGACGAGTCGGCCGCTCGAGTCGCGCATCGCGCCGAGGCGCGCGTTCTTGCGTCGGATCATCTCTGTCTTCCCGTTGCCCAGGGCGGCTGTGTCGCCGTTGTCGCCGGTGCCGTCACGGCCGGTGCCTGCCGTCCGGTGATTTCGGGCGCGAGAGCGCGCACCGGCCCCCATCCCGTCCCGGGGGCAAGCACGATCAAATCACTAGAGTGATTGTTGAGACAAGAGTTACAGGTGAGACTAAGGCCGAGAAGCGCCGTATTGCCTGATTCGTCCGATTCTCGAGGTCAGGCGGTCGGCAGGCGGTAGTCGACGAACTTCTCGCGGAGTGTCTTCTTGGAGAACTTCCCGACGCTTGTCTTCGGTACCTCGTCGATGAACACGACGTCATCGGGCAACTGCCAGGAGCTCAGCCGTTCCCGCAGGAAGTCGAGCACCTCTTCACGGGTCAGCGACTCGCCGTCGCGAACCACCACACACGCGAGTGGCCGTTCGGACCACTTGGGGTGCGCGACCGCGATCACCGCCGCCTCGGCGACCTTCGGATGGCTCATGATCTCGTTCTCGAGATCGACGGAGCTGATCCATTCACCGCCGGATTTCACAAGATCCTTCGTGCGGTCCACCAGGCGCAGGTAGCCCAGCGGCGAGATCGCTGCGATGTCTCCGGTGCGCAGCCACCCGTCCGGGGAGAAGTTCTCACCGGGCGCCTCGGTGCGGTAATACTGCTTCGCGATCCACGGCCCGCGACACTCGAGCTCACCGGACGCGGTGTCGTCCCATGGCAGCGCCTCGCGGGTCTCCGAGTCGACGATGCGCATCTGGACTCCAGGCGGCGCGATCCCGGCGGTGGCCCGGATGTCCGCCTTCGCTTCCTCATCGAGCTCGTCGAACTCCGACCGCAGCGTGCACACCGAGCCGAGCGGGGACAGTTCCGTCATGCCCCAGGCCTGGGTGAGGGGGACGCCGATCTTCTCCCGCCACGCCTCGGACAACGATTTCGGCACGGCCGAACCACCGCAGATGATCACTCGCATCGACGACAGGTCATGGCCGTCGAGCAGCGGGACCATGCCCATCCAGATCGTCGGGACGCCCGCGGCGATCGTCACCCGCTCGGATTCCATCAGCGTCACCAGGCCCTGAGGCGACAGGTCCGGGCCGGGCATGACGAGCGACGCGCCGGCCATGAACGCCGTGTAGGGCAGCCCCCACGCGTTGGCGTGGAACATCGGCACGACCGGAAGAATGCGGTCGGACTCGCGGATCGAAAATACCCCTGACGTCATGCTCGCGACCGAGTGCAGCCAGGTCGACCGGTGGCTGTAAAGGACACCTTTCGGGTTTCCGGTCGTCCCGGTCGTGTAGCAGATTGCCGCGGCCTGCCGCTCGTCCGTGACCCGATCGGTGAAGTCGACCTCGTCGGCGTCAGCGATGAGTTCCTCGTACCGCAGGATCCGCGGATCGTCGGGAAGCTCGGCGGGGGAGCCGTCGTCCATGACGACGACGTGCTTCACGCCGGACAGCTGCGGCAGGTAGTTGCCGAACAGTGGGAGCAACGATCGATCGACGAATATGGCCTCGTCCTCGGCATGGTCGACTGTGTAGATCAGCTGCTCGGGGAAGTAACGAATGTTGAGGGTGTGCATCACCCGCCCGGTGCCCGGTATCGCGAAGTACAGCCCGAGGTGGCGTGCCGTGTTCCACCCGAACGTGCCCACGCGGCCGTCCTTGCTGATGCCCAGAGCGTCGATCGCCGCGGCGACACGTCGGGCCTCGGCGGCGACCTCGGCGAAACTCGCCCGCCGCAGTTCGGTCGCCGTCTTGGTGACGACCTCCTTGGCGCCGAAGTACTCGACCCCGCGCTCGAAGATCCAGTTCGTGGTCAGCGGAATGTCCTGCATCAACCCCAACATGGCGGTGATGCTTGTCGACACCCGCGCCTCGGGCAAGCTCTGGCGCTCGGGAATTCAGTAAGTTCTGCTGACGACGAAGCGGTGCGTGCTGACGTGCGACGCGTCGAAGAACGCGCCGGCGCTCCTGAGGAAGTCACAAATCGAGCCGTTGCGGCTGGCATCGGCATCTCGTGCTCCGGGCACGTAGGCCGATTCGATGTCGTGGTTGGCGAGCACGTCGGCGCGGTCGTGGTCGACCGTCACCGTCGTGACATTCGCACTCGCCGGGTTGGCCGCGGCGTCCAGGTGGGGCACCAGATCGTGCGCGTTCTCCAGGGCGAGCACCGAGATGGAGGACGGAACGTGCCCCGCCGTGCGCCCGATGGGGGAACCGGCGGTCACGACGTGCGTGACGCGAAAGCTTCCGGCACGACTCGCGTCGATCGCAGCCTGGATGGCAACCATGCCGCCTTCGCTGTGCCCGACCAACATCACGTCGTCGTCGGGCCGGACGCCGGCCCGGCGCATCGCCTCCAGCACGCCGCGCTCGTAGGACGTCTCGTGCCCGCTCATCGCACGGATGTCGGTGACGACGCTCGTGACGTCCCGTGTGGGCAGCGGGTCCCACGACTTGGTCCCCGGGATGTCGACGATGACGGCACGGGCACCGTTCGGCCGGCTCAGGATTCGGATGTCGATCTCGCCCGGTTCCCCGCGGTTGCGTGCCGCCAGCGCAGTCATGACGTCGGCCAGATCGCGCGGCGGTGGGCCGCCGGCCGCATCATCGTCGACCGTTGCCCGCACCACCGGATGCCCGTCCGCCGTCGCTGCGCGGCGCACGGATGACGGCACCAACCCGGCCACGGCGATACCGAGGGCCGCACCCTCATCGGCCAGTCCCGGATCGGCGGTGAGCAGGCGCTGCACGGCCCTGCTGGGGCTGCCCGTGGCGAGGTACATCGCCTCGGCATCGACGGCAGCCTGCGGCAGGTCGAGGATGCCGTCGAGCAGCGTGTGCGCTGTCGAATCGAGACGATCGGCGAGGCGATACGCGGTGGCCGCCGCGCGGAGCCGGGTGGCGACCGCCGCACACTCCAACGCGAGCCGGCTCACCCCGTGCGGGCCGTCCAGGGCCCGCGCCAGGCCGAATTCGTACTCCGCAGCCCCGGCGGGATCGAGCAGAGCGGAGCCGACCGTGCCGGGATCGATCAGATACCGCTGCATGGACCACGAGACGCCCGCCGTATCGCGGGCGGCGCGGCCGAACAGGTGGGCGACGCCCTCCATGTCCTCGCACCGGGCGTCGATGCCGTGACTGCCGCCGCGAACGGTGACCCCGTCGCTCACAGCGCGACGAACTCGACAGCCCGCACAACGGCGTGCTCGGCGCTCGCCAGCGCATGGCTGACCCGGCGAGCGTGCCGGTCGAGAGAATCCGCGCTGAGCTCGAGGTCGCGCGCAGCGACCCGCATTCGGGACGCGACGTCGCTCACGCGAGCGCGGAACGAATCCGCGGCCGGTGATCGCCAGTGGACGTTCTCGGCCGACGCGCACAGCAGCGCGGCCCGATGGCGCAGATCCACCGCGTGATCACGGATGCGGCGGGCTGTGACGTGCAGTTCCGACGGTCCGGCGAACAGCAGGGGCATGGCCGCTAGGCTGGCCGCCACGCTGTCGCGTTGCCACGCATCACGGCTGTTCTGTGGACACGTGCGGGGCGTGTCCACAGCGTGCCGCAGCCTGTCGACGGCGGTTCGCGTGATTCAATGAGCAGGCAAATGACACCAATGCAATTCACCGAGGCGCAACCCAGGTAACCGAGGATCTGTCCAACCACCGGAGAGTCTGAGTTAGCCAGAGGGAGCACGACCCATGGACTTCGCTTCCGCCGCTGCCGGCACCGACGGCGCAGCAGAAGAGGCTGGCAGCGGCGACGGCTTGAGCCGTCGCGACCGCGAGATCCTCGCCTTCGAGCGCCAGTGGTGGAAGTACGCGGGCGCCAAGGAGCAGGCGATCCGCGAGTTGTTCGACATGTCGACGACGCGGTACTACCAGGTACTCAACGCCCTGATCGACACGCCCGCGGCGCTGTCGGCAGACCCCATGCTCGTCAAGCGACTGCGCCGATTGCGCGCCAGCCGACAGCGTCAACGCTCGGCCCGGCGCCTCGGCATCGAGGTCTGAACGCGCCGAACGGGCGGGTTGCCCGGCAGCTCGCCCGTCGACGCCGGCGGGAACGCCTTGCGGGTGCGTTGCTGGCCGTCCTCGGACTCATCGTGCTGGCCGTCGCCGTCGCCGCCATTCGCCACCCGGACGGCCGGTCCGCGAACGCCGGCGTGATCACGCAGCGCAGCCCCACCGCCACCGCCCCGGCGACGACGACGCCGACCCGCACGGTCACCGACTCCGTATCGCCGGTAACGACCTCGGCTCGTCCGGCGCCCGGAAAGCTGCCGCTTGTTGTCCTGAACAACACGACGGTCCATGGACTCGCCCAGCAGGCACGCCAGACCTTCGAGACCGGAGGCTGGGCCGTCACCGGGACCGGCAACCTCACCAATGACATCGCCTCGACCTGCGCCTACTACGACCCGAACGTCTCCGGGGCTCACGCGGCGGCGCTTGCGTTGCAGCAGCAATTCCCCGCGATCAAGCGCGTCCAGCCGAAATTCGCCGAATTGCCGGCCGGTCCGATCGTGGTGGTGCTCACGCCGGACTACACGACGGGCTGAAGCTGGCGGCGCTGTGTCAGACTGGAGGCACAACTGAATACCTGACACGGCTGGTCCATCCAGGCGTGTCGCTCATCCAGAGGGGCAGAGGGAACGGCCCGACGAAGCCCCGGCAACCGCGTGCGATGCATCGACGTCCTACGACGCGAGGCCGCCGTCCGCAGGTGCCAACTCCGGCCCAGGCGAAAATGACCTGGGAAAGATGAGGAGAAAGGCCTCCCTATTCATGACTGCCCTCGTTGACCGCCCGACACTTCCGTCGCCCGCCGCTGCGCTCGTCTGTCGCAACTGCGGCGCCAGCTACCCACTCGGCGCGCAGCACGCCTGCTTCGAATGCTTCGGCCCGCTGGAGATCGGTTATGACGCCGCGGCTCTGGCCGCCGTCACCGCCGAAGACATCGCAGCGGGTCCCCACTCGATCTGGCGTTACGCCGGCCTGCTTCCCGTCGGGCAGAACCCGGCGACCCGCGTCGACTCGGGCACCGGAATGACACCGCTGATCCGCGCCGACCGCCTGGGGGCCGAACTCGGCTTCACCGCCCCGCTCTGGGTCAAGGACGACTCGGCGAATCCGACCCACTCGTTCAAGGACCGTGTCGTCTCGGTCGCGATCACGGCCGCCCGCGAACTCGGATTCGAGCGCATTGCGTGCGCCTCGACGGGCAACCTCGGCAACTCCGTCGCGGCGCACGCGGCACGCATCGGGATGCCCTCGATCGTATTCGTGCCGGCCGATCTTGAGCCCGCCAAGATCGTCCAATCGGCCGTCTACGGCGGCACGCTGGTCGGGGTAAACGGCTCGTACGACGACGTCAACCGGCTCTGCTCCGAGCTCGCCGAGACCGAGGAGTTCGAGACCACCGGATTCGTGAACGTCAATGTCCGCCCGTACTACGCGGAGGGTTCCAAGACTCTCGGCTTCGAGGTCGCCGAGCAGCTGGGGTGGCGGGTGCCTGCGCAGGTCGTGGCGCCGATGGCCTCTGGATCGCTGCTGACGAAGGTGCACAAGGCCTTCAAGGAGCTCGTTGCGGCGGGACTCGCGCCCGAGTCCACCTGGCGGGTGTTCGGTGCCCAGTCGGCCGGATGCTCGCCGATCGCGACCGCCTTCGCCAACGGGTCCGACGTCGTGCAGCCGGTGAAGCCCACCGGCATCGCGAAGTCGCTGAACATCGGCAATCCCGCCGACGGCCCGTACGCGCTCGATGTCGTTCGCTCGACGGGCGGCGCGATGGCCGCCGTCGACGACGAGGAGATTCGCGAGGGCATCCGGCTGCTGGCTCGCACGACCGGCGTCTTCAGTGAGACCGCCGGCGGTGTCACGGTCGCGGTGCTCCGCAAGCTGGTCGCATCGGGGGCGATCGACACCTCGGCCGAGACGGTCGTCTACAACACCGGCGACGGCCTCAAGACGATCGACGCGGTAAGCGAGGGTGCGCGCCCGACTGCGATCATCCCGCCCACGGTGAAGGGCATGCGCGAAGCCGGCCTGCTCTAGCCGTCCCCATCCAGCGATTGCGCAACGTTTGGCCGTCTCACGCCGCCAAACGTTGCACAATCGCAGGTGGGACGCACGGCATCAGAGGCGATGAAGCGGATCACGGCTCATGACCCGGAGCACACCCACTTAACCCTTGTTTTACGGGGATTTTCGATCTGGAAAAGGCCCCAGGGTGCGAGTAGCGTCCGCGGCGGTCGAGCCAGCGTGGCAGGCCCCTAGCGAGGAGTGGACGTGGCACAGGGCAGCGTGAAGTGGTTCAACAACGAGAAGGGCTACGGCTTCATCGCTGTAGACGGTGGTCAGGACGTCTTCGTCCACTACTCGGCCATCCAGTCCGAGGGTTACCGCTCGCTCGAGGAGAACCAGCGCGTCGAGTTCGAGGTGACGCAGGGACCGAAAGGCCCGCAGGCCGATGCGGTGCGCATCGTCAGCTGAATCCGCACCCGGGAATCCCGCCCGCCGGCCACGCGTTGGCCCTGTGTGCCCCAGAACCCGCAATTCGGAGCCGTCCTGCAGATGACGGCAGCCCCCGGTCGGCGTGACGAGCTGCTGCGCGTGCTCACGAACTACGCGAACACCCTCGACGGCGAGCCCGGCACGACCCTGTTCGCCGCAGCCGCCGACGCCTCGGACGAGGACCTGGTGTGGGTATGGGAAGAGTTCACCGACCAGGACGCGATCCGCGCGCACTTCGAGCACGATTTCTTCCGGGCCCTGCAGCTCGAGCTCGCCGATCTGCTCGCCGAGCCCGTCTCCATCCGGCCGCTCTCGCCGGCCACCCGACGCGCCACCTCCGGGGCTGTCGCCGAGTAGCAGCGCCGTTCTTGCACTCTCCTGGGGTGAGTGCTAATACTGAATTGGCACTCGGCTAGGCTGAGTGCCAACCGGTAGCAGTGAGGTGTTCACCGAGAACGCCGTCCGTCGCGGGCACTGGGGCCGGCACCACAAGCGTGTTCATCTACGAGTAAGGACGACACCGCATGGCCAAGTTGATCGCGTTCGACGAAGAGGCCCGCCGCGGCCTTGAGCGCGGCATGAACATCCTCGCCGACGCCGTCAAGGTGACTTTGGGCCCCAAGGGCCGCAACGTCGTACTGGAGAAGAAGTGGGGCGCACCGACGATCACCAACGACGGTGTCAGCATCGCCAAGGAGATCGAGCTCGACGACCCGTACGAGAAGATCGGCGCAGAGCTGGTCAAGGAAGTAGCCAAGAAGACCGACGACGTCGCCGGTGACGGAACGACCACCGCAACGGTGCTCGCTCAGGCACTCGTGCGCGAGGGCCTGCGCAATGTCGCGGCCGGCGCCAACCCGATGGCGCTCAAGCGCGGCATCGAAGCAGCCGTGGCCTCCGTCTCCGAGGTACTGGGCAACCAGGCCAAGGACGTCGAGACCAAGGAGCAGATCGCCGCAACCGCATCCATCTCGGCCGCTGACACCACCGTCGGTGAGCTCATCGCCGAGGCTATGGACAAGGTCGGCAAGGAAGGCGTCATCACCGTCGAGGAGAGCAACACCTTCGGCCTCGAGCTCGAGCTCACCGAGGGCATGCGCTTCGACAAGGGCCACATCAGCCCGTACTTCGTCACCGACACGGAGCGGATGGAAGCCGTCCTTGACGACCCGTACATCCTGATCGTCGAATCGAAGATCGCCAGCGTGAAGGACCTGCTCCCGCTGCTGGAGAAGGTCATGCAGACGGGCAAGCCGCTCGCGATCATCGCCGAAGATGTCGAGGGCGAGGCTCTGGCCACCCTGGTCGTCAACAAGATTCGCGGCACGTTCAAGTCGGTCGCCGTCAAGGCTCCCGGCTTCGGCGACCGCCGCAAGGCGATGCTCGGCGATATCGCGATCCTGACCGGCGGTCAGGTCATCAGCGAGACCGTGGGTCTCAAGCTCGAGAACGCCGGGCTCGACCTGCTGGGCCGCGCTCGCAAGGTCGTCGTCACCAAGGACGAGACGACCGTCATCGAGGGTTCGGGCGACGCCGACGCGATCCAGGGCCGGGTCAACCAGATCCGCGCCGAGATCGAGAAGAGCGACTCCGACTACGACCGCGAGAAGCTGCAGGAGCGCCTGGCCAAGCTGGCCGGCGGTGTTGCCGTGATCAAGGTCGGCGCAGCCACCGAGGTGGAGCTCAAGGAGCGCAAGCACCGTATCGAGGACGCCGTTCGCAACGCGAAGGCGGCCGTCGAAGAGGGTCTGCTCGCCGGTGGTGGTGTTGCTCTGGCCAACGCCGTCGGCACCGCCTTCGACAAGCTCGACCTCGTTGGTGACGAGGCCACTGGCGCAAACATCGTCAAGGTCGCGCTCACCGCGCCGCTCAAGCAGATCGCGATCAACGCCGGTCTCGAGGGTGGCGTCGTGGCAGAGAAGGTCGCCTCGCTCCCGCCGGGCCACGGCCTCAACGCTGCGACCGGTGAGTACGTAGACATGTTCGCCGAGGGCATCGTCGAGCCGGCGAAGGTCACCCGGTCAGCACTGCAGAACGCGGCATCGATCGCGGCACTGTTCCTGACCACGGAGGCCGTCGTCGCCGAGAAGCCCGAGAAGGCTGGTGCCGCCGCCGGCGGCGGTATGCCGGGCGGAGACATGGACTTCTAAGTCCACGTAGCAAGAGGTCGGGCCGGGAGGTCCTCGCCTCGGGGCGGTCAGGCTTGATCCCCTCGGGCGAGCACCTCCCGGCCCTCCTTTGTCCGTCGGTGCTTTCTTGCGGAGTTGGCTATGGTGCGGTCCGTGGGACCGAGAGACTTCGATCCGTTGGCGCTGGGGAATGCCGAGACGGACGGGTGGGCGGCGTACTACCGGCGCGAGTGGCGGGCCTTTCTGCGCGCGGCGGTGGGCATGGTTCGGATCGGGTTCGGCATGAACCGCGTGCGCACGATCGTCGGGGCGTACTACGTCCTGCGCGCCAACCAGGTGTGGGCGCCATACCCGGCCAACGACCCTGATCGTGCGCGTGCGTTCATGCGCAGGTTCTACGCGCTGGTCGCGCGCGACGGCGGACTCAGCCTCGATCCGGTCGAGGCGGCGCGACTCGAGGTCGAATGGTGGCGCGTTCATCGCCTTCGTCAGCGCGAAGACGCCGTGACCGAGGACGACCTCGTCCATGCCTTGATCGCTCTGTACGGCTACGTCTACAAGGTCTCGCCAGATGCTGTCCGGAGCGCCGCGCGGCATCGGGTCACCGCGATGGCGCGGTCCGACGCTTGGGTCGCCGCGGGACTGGACCTGGAGGATCCGCTGCTGGCACAGGAGCGGGCTGAACTCATCGCCTCCTACACGGCCCTGCTCGCGGCCGTGCGCGTCTGACGGATCAGCCGAGCAACTCGTCGGCGAAGCACCAACGCCACGCCTCACCCGGCTCGATGCTGCGCATGACCGGATGCCGCGTTTCGTCGTAGTGCGCGCGGGCATGTTTCCCGACGGACGAGTCACAACAGCCGACGTGCCCGCAGCTGAGGCACAACCGCAAGTGGACCCACCTCATCCCGAGCCGCAGGCACTCCTCGCAGCCGTGCGGCGTCAGCGCTGCAACCACGCGCGGAGCATCGCGCAGGTGCTCGCAGTCTCCGGCTCGCTGACGCGGGGTCGTGAGGTCGTTGTCGACACGCGCCGCGGCGTCCTCGATGCGATCAAGCATGGATTCCTCCAGATCGATCGCGGTGAGCGCCGCACGCAGCACCTCGTCGTCGTACACCCCTCGGTCGCGAGCTTCGAGGATGCTGCTGCGCTCGGCCGCGAGCATGTGGGACCGCAGGCGGTAGTACGCAGCGGCGGGCGGCTCGACTTCGGACTGCGATCGCCCGAGCTGCTCCCACAACTGGTTGCTACGACGCATGCCCCGCTCGCGCAACTGCTCGATCACCTCGGGCGGGTCACCGGGCCGCCGAAGTTCCTCGAGTACCGCGAGCCCGGCGCGCGAGGCGTCGGTAACGAGCGATGCGGCCTGCAGCGCGTCCTCGGCGGGATCGGGGCCAGGCAGGCGCAGCCGCCGCAACAGCCATGGCAGGCTGGATCCTTGGATGAGGAGCGTTCCGGCGACGACGGTGAAGGCGATCAGCGCGATGAGGTCGCGATGGTACTTCGGGTTCTCGGGGAGCAGGAACACGGCGGCGAGCGTGACGACGCCACGCATGCCTGACCACGACACAACCGCACACTCCGCGCCCGTCCAATGCGAACGGCGCATCAGACGAAGGGCACCCGACGCGGCATAGATCCACACCCCCCGTGCGGCCATCGTCACGACGAGGACGATCGCGCAGGCCGGGATCACCTGGTCCCAGTGCGGGTGCTGGGCGCGCACGCCATCGACGATCGGCCGAATCTGCAGGCCGATGAGCAGGAACACGACGTTCTCCAGCAGGAACTGAACGGTGCGCCAGTTGACGTTCTCCGCGATCCGAGATGCTGCCGTCTGCAGGACCGGAGAACGATGCCCCAATGCGAGCCCGGTGACAACGACAGCAAGCACGCCGGACGCGTGGATCTGCTGTGCGGGCAGGAAGGCCACATAGGGCGCGGCGAAGGACAGCGTGGTGTCGAGTACGGGCTCGGTGATCCGCTTGCGGATAGCAGCGAGGATTGCCGCGGCGATCAGGCCGACGAGCAGGCCGCCCCCGGCAGCGCGCACGAAGTCCCATCCGACGTCCCACACCGTGACAGAGGCAGTCAGTGCGGCGAGAGCTGTGTTGAGGGCCACGAGCGCAGTGGCGTCGTTGAGAAGGCTTTCCGACTCGAGGATGCTCACGATGCGGCGCGGCATGCCGACGCGACGGGCCACCGTCGTTGCTGCCACCGCATCCGTAGGTGCGACGACGGCGCCCAGTGCGAACCCCGCCGCCAGATTCAGCCCGGGAACGAACCAGCTCGCGACCAGTCCGACGACGATCGTCGAGAAGGCGACCAGCCCCACCGAGAGCAGTCCGATGGGGCGGCGGTTGGCCCGGAAGTCGACGAGCGACGTGCGGATCGCTGCGGCGTACAGCAGGGGCGGCAGCAGTCCGATCAGGACGACGTCCGGGGTCAGAACGATGTCGAGCACGTGCGGCACATAGGAGATGCCGACTCCGACAACGACGAGTACGAGGGGCTCGGAAAGCCGGAACCGGCGCGCCGCGGCCGCGACGAAGCCGACGACTGCGACCAACCCGAGGATCTCCAGCGCTGCGTGCACAGCACCATTGTGCCGATCAGTGCGTTATGGGCGGATGTCGTGAACGTGATGCACGAGATCATGCAGCAGGTAGCGCCCCAGCGATTCGACGGTGAACACCGAGCCATTGGAGCGCCGGCCACCCCGGCGCCACTCGTCACCGGACACCGCCGCCAGACGCATCGCGACCCGCTCAGCGGCAGCCGTCAGTTCGTTCCCGACTGCGGTCGGCTGCTGCTCCCAGTACCGCTCGGTCAGCGCGGTCTCGTCCTGATCCCAGTTCGGGAAGACCGGATTGTCCATGTCGAGCATCAGTCGCACTCGCTCACCGAACACCACGCAGGCGTCGCGCACATGGCAGGCGTATTCCAGCGGTGACCACACCCGCGGAGCCGGTCGATCGGACGCCGTGGGCTTGGTCAATGCTGCGCGGATCTCGTCCGCGGCGGACCGGATCAACGCCGGGAGCTCGTCCCTGTCGATCCCTCGGGGCTCGAAGCCGCACTCGGCGCAGCGTCGGTCAAGGACCCAGGTCCAGTCCTTCGCGTCCGGTTCGGCCGCAGGCGGCTCGGTCGCGAGGCGTTCCTTCAGCCCTGCGGCCATCGCGGCGACAGTTAGCACATCGAGGGCCTCGCCGGCGGTTCGCGCGAGCCAGCGATGGCGCACCGGCGCCAGCCGAAGCCGTAGCTGAACTCGTGTGACGGGCGGGCGTCCCGGCGGACGCACCTGGCAGAGGTGGATCGCCCAGCTGAGCTCGGTGCGACCCCGCCGGGAGCGGTACACCAGAACGACCGGCGCCTCCACGCGGACCGCCTCGAAGCTCGCGTCCTGGCCTCCGTAGTCGGGAATCACCTCACCGGGTCGCAGCTGCAGCCAGCGCGCGTCGACGTGCCGAATGGCTCGGCGCGATCGGGGGACGAACCGCTCGACCCGCCGCGGGAGATACCAGCCTGCGCGCGCTTTGCCGAGCTGCAGCAGCCAGGGCCACACGGTTTCGGGATCCGCGTCGAGCGTGAACGCACGATCCATGACGACGTCGGGATCGGGGACGACGTCGTCGCCTGGAAGAGCGGCGGCGATTTCGGCCGCACTCGCCGTGACACCGAACAGAGCACCTGGCATGTCAGGACAGGAAGTAACCGGAGACGTCCACGCTCATCAGCGCCACTATCCAGCGATCGTCGGACGGTGTCCACCGATTCATCGTTCTCGCACGCTCCCGCGCGGCCCGGCTCCGGTAGCGTGAGGCCACATCCTTCGGGCTTGATCGCGGAGGCGGTCCGTGGCATTCGAGCTGGCCAAGCTGCTGGAGCAGCGGCACGGCGAGAACTTTCCGCTGCACGCACGCACGATCAGTCCGCAGTTGCCGCGCGTGCTCGAAACCCTCGGCTTCGACCGCGACTACGTGCGCGGCGAGGGGTGCTACCTGTACGACAGTGACGACCGCCGCTACCTGGATCTACTCTCCGGCTTCGGTGTGTACGCGTTGGGCCGCAGCCACCCCACCGTCGTCGACGCGCTGCATCAGGCTCTCGACGCCCAGTTGCCGAATCTCGTTCAGATGGACTGCGCACTGCTCCCCGGGATTCTCGCTGAAGCGTTGATCGCACGCGCACACCCCGGGATCGACCGTGTCTTCTTCACCAACTCGGGGGCCGAGGCGATCGAGAGTGCGATCAAGTTCGCCCGCCGCGCAACACGCAGGCACCGCATTCTCTACTGTGACCACGCGTTTCACGGCCTCACGACCGGTGCGCTGTCACTGAACGGCGGCGCCGAATTCAAGGACGGCTTCGGCCCGCTGCTTCCAGGGGCAACGCAGATCCCGTTCGGTGACCTCGACGCGCTGGCTGTCGAGTTGGGCCGCGGCGATGTCGCCGCGTTCGTCGTCGAGCCGATTCAGGGCAAAGGCGTGAATGTCGCGCCGCCCGGATACTGGCAGGCGGCCGAGGAGCTGTGCCGTCGGAACAAGGCGTTGCTCGTGATCGACGAGATCCAGACCGGGCTAGGGCGCACCGGAACGTTCTTCTGCCATGAACAGTTCGGCATCCGACCGGACATCATCACCGTGTCCAAGGCGCTGTCCGGTGGCTATGTGCCGGTTGGCGCGATGCTCTGCTCGGCGAAGGTGTCTGACAGCGTCTACAGCTCGATGGAACGCGCCGTGGTGCATTCGTCGACGTTCAGCACCAACCAACTGGCGATGGTGGCGGGGCTGGCGACACTGCATGCCTTCGACGAGGAGGACATCGTCGAGCGCGCACGTGTGACGGGCGAGCAGTTCTTTGCCGCGCTGGCACCGCTCGTCGACAGACACGAATTCCTGCATGAGGTCCGCGGAATGGGGATGATGATCGGCTTGGTGTTCGGCGAGCCGTCGTCGATCATTCCGCGCGTGCGTTGGAAAGCCGTCGAGGCGATGCGCACAGCACTCTTTTCACAGCTGATCGTCGTCCCGCTGTTCCACCGGCACCGCATCCTCACCCAGGTAGCGGCCGACAACATGAATGTGGTGAAGCTGCTGCCGCCGCTGATCGCCGGTGAGGACGAGATCCGGTACTTCGTCGATGCCCTCGACGACGTGCTGACGAGTGTGCAGAAGGGTTCGGGATCGTTGTTGGAATTCGGTCGGACGTTGGCCAAGGGCTCGCTGCATCGCGTGCGGTCGTGATGCCGAGAGGCAGGCTGCTGGTCACTGGGGCCAGCGGGTTCATCGGCTCAGCCGTCACCCGTGCGCTGCTCGCCGACGGGTGCTCGGTCACCGCGTTCGTCGAACCGCACGCCGATACCCGCAACCTGGATGGGCTCGACGTCTCCGTCGTCACCGGTGATCTTCGCGATCCGGCAGCCGTCCGCAGAGCGATGTCCGGATGCCGGTCGGTGTTCCATGTCGCGGCGCTCTACCGCTTCTGGGCACCGGACCCGACCGTGTTCTACGACGTCAACGTGAACGGCACGCGCAATGTGTTGGGTGCCGCACGAGAGTGTGGCGTCGAACGTGTCGTGTACACGAGCACCGTCGGCACGCTGGGTTTACGCGATCGTCGACCGTCGAACGAGCAGGACTATCCGGACGTCGGTCATCTGTTCGGCTCCTACAAGCGCTCGAAGTACGTCGCCGAACACGAGGTACTTCGAGCGGCAGCCCAAGGTCTGCCCGTGGTTCTTGTACAGCCCACCATGCCGATGGGCCCCTGCGATCGCGCGCCGACGCCATCGGGGCGGTTGGTCGTCGAGTTCCTCAATGGCCGAATGCCTGGTTACGTCGACACGACACTGAATGTCGTTCATGTCGACGACGTCGCCAGGGGCCACGTGCTTGCGCATGACCGCGGACGGGTCGGGCGCAGCTACATCCTCGGCGCGGAGAATCTGCCGCTGCAACAGGTGCTCGCAGTGCTGGCCTCGCTCACTGGCCTTCCGGAGCCGCGCCTGCACGTTCCGCGTGCCCTGTCACTGGCCGCCGCGTGGCTGTCGGACACGATCGAGGGCAAGATGCTGCGGCGCGATCCCACGGTGCCCTTGGAGGCGGCGCGAATGTCGACGACACAGATGGCCTTCGACGACTCCCGTGCGCGCACCGAACTCGGATACGCACCTCGCCCGGCGGTCGAGGCACTCGCTGACGCCGCACGGTGGTACGTCGACAACGGCTACGTGAAGGCCGAGCGAAGCAAGCGGATCCAATGGCGCGATGACCGGGGTTGCTGAACCGTCGCTCGTCGTGCTCATCGGTGCGTCGGGGTCCGGCAAGTCCACCTGGGCGCAGACGCACTACCGCGATGTGGAGATCGTGTCGTCAGACGACCTGCGCGGTGTCGTCGGCAGCGGAAGACATGACTTGGACGCCACTGCAGATGCCTTTCGCCTGCTCGATGACATTGTCGATGCCCGCTTGCGTCGGAGCCTGACCTGCGTGATCGACACGCTAGGCCTCGACGCCGCCCGACGCCGTGGTTATCTCGACTGCGCGAATCGGCACGGGATACCCGCGTTCGCTGTTGTCCTGGACACGCCGCCCGCCCTCGTCCGCAGCCGGAACGCGAGCCGCGACCGCCCGATGCCGGCGCCCGCGCTCGCGGCGCAGCTGAAGCGCTCGCGAGATATTCGCCGGGAACTCGAGCAGGAGGGTTGGCACGAAATCATCGTGGTGCCTGCCACCACCGCGGCCGAGCCGAGACCGGCTGCCCCTGTTCGGCCGCCAGGGTCCGACGGCGCGGCCGGTGGCCTGCAATTCATCCTGCAGGTATCCCGCTTCCCATGGGGTGACGATCCGCTGCGCTGGCTCAAGGAGGTGGCGCTGGCCGCGGATGACGTGGGATTTTCGGGTCTCGCGCTGATGGACCACCTGATTCAGATCCCGCAGGTCGGTCGCGCGTGGGAGCCGATTCCCGAGCCGTGGGTCACCCTTGGCATGCTCGCGGGCCTCGGCACCGATCTGCGGCTCGGCACCCTGGTCTCACCGGTGACGTTCCGGCCGGCGGGCATCACCGCGAAGGCGGTCGCCACGCTCGACGCCATCAGCGGCGGGCGTGCGTTCCTCGGCGTCGGTGCGGGTTGGTGGGAGCGCGAGCACGCCGCGTTCGGCCTGCCGTTCCCGCCGGCGGCTGATCGTCTGGACGCGCTCGAAGCCGGGATCGAGACGATCCGCGCGCTGCTCGCGCCGGGGACGAAGGCCTACCGCGGCGCTCACATAGATCTGCCGGAGACGACCTGCTACCCCCGTCCGAACGCGCGTGTGCCGATCATCGTCGGTGGTAGCGGTGCCCGCACGCTGCGCATCGCTGCAACACTGGCGGACGGTTGCAATGTGTCGTCGGGCGGGAAACTGACAGCCAGGATCGCGTTGCTGCGCCAGTATTGCGCCGAGGTCGGTCGCGATCCGGCCGAGGTCGCGATCACCGTTCTCGATCTCCCGGTCGCCGGCGTCGACCGCGAGCAGGTGTGGGGGCGGGTCGAGCGGATGCGCGGGCGCACCGCCGCCGCGACCTACGCCCGTATGCATCACGCCGGCACGTATCCCGAGCAGCGCGACAGGTACGCGCGAATGGCCGAGCAGGGCGTCGGCACGGTTTTTCTCGCGCTGGGGCAGCTCGCCGGCGCAGAGGACATCACCGAGCTGGCACCGATGCTCCGCGGAATGGGCTAACGGCAACTTGACACCGCTTGGGCGGCACACAGAGACTTCACGAAAGTCCTTGTCCGGCGGGAGTTCTCGTGGTTCCTCTGCTCATCCTGGGCAGCGTCGGCATCGTCGCCGCCCTCGCTGCGGTTGCGGTGTACCTCGGTCGCCGGTCTCGCCGCGCCGTGCCGTCCCCGACCGACGGCGGGCACCTGGATGACGCCGTACTGGTGCCCGCAGGCCCGGTGGACGGCTTCGCCAACTGGCACGGCCCCGACTACGCGCCGCAGCCGGTGTTCGGGCTACCGGTGACGTCGAGCGGCTACCAGCCCCATCGACCGGTGCTCATCAAGTCGGCGACGGTCCGAGTCCGACCTGGCGGCGGTGCACATCGCCGCGAGTCCGACTCCCACGAGATCGCCCGTCTCACCGCATTGCACCGAGCTGGTGCGCTGTCCGATATCGAACTCGCCGCGCTCAAGGCCCGTCTGGCCTAGGTCTCGTTTCGGCATCTGGATCGCAACGCGGCAACGGATCGCCCTCGCGCCCTGTCTCACTGATGAGTCCGCGTGCAGCCGAATCAGCTGCCCGGTCGAGGGCTCTTGGACGGCGGAGGCACGCATGAAGCTCGCATCTGGACTTGCCGTCGCGGCGGTCGTCATGACCGTTGCGGGGTGCACGTCGCACACACCAGGCAAACCTGCCGCTCAGTCAACGTCACCGACGTCGGTGACGAGCACGTCACCCACGTCGCCCACGTCGCCCCCGTCTCCCACGGCGGCCTCAGCGACCACGACACCGACGTCGCCGAGCAGCGTGTCTCCGACGGTGCCCAGGTCGACGCCCACGAGCACGCATCCGGGCATCGGTCAGTGCGGCGACAACGCGCTCGACGTGACGGCCGCCGACCAGCAGGGCGCGATGGGGCACAGCAGTGTCCTGCTCCGCTTCCGTAACCGGTTGGGCGTCGCGTGCACCGTATTCGGCTACCCGGGTGCCGATGCGGTGTCGTCGTCCGGCGCTGTTCTCGCGCACGCGACGCGCACCCTGAACGGTTTCGCGGGCGGGGCGCCGGCGATCACCACAGTCACAGTGGCGCCGGGCGGCACCGTGTCTGCTGCGCTGGAGTGGATGAACTTCAATCCGGTGACCACCCGCTCGTGCGCAACATCAGCGGCCATCGACGTGACGCCGGCAAATACCGCGCACACCGTGCGCCTCCCGGTGCACGTCACCGTGTGTGAGCTGCAGATCCATCCGACGGTGGCCGGGACCTCCGGCAACGCCTGATCGCTGTCTCGTCAGAGCGGACGTAAGAGGTCGTCCGCGTCGACGATGGTGTACGCGTAACCCTGTTCTGCGAGGAACCGCTGTCGGTGTGCGGCGTACTCGGCGTCGAGCGTGTCGCGCGCGACCACTGTGTAGAAGTGCGCCTGGCGACCGTCGTGCTTCGGACGCAGTACCCGGCCCAATCGCTGAGCCTCCTCCTGCCGCGAGCCGAACGTCCCAGAGATCTGGATCGCGACACTCGCCTCGGGCAGGTCGATGGAGAAGTTCGCCACCTTGCTGACGACGAGGACGCGTTGCTCACCCCGACGGAACTCGTCGTAGAGGCGTTCGCGCTCCTTGTTCGTCGTGGAGCCCTGAATGATCGGGACGCCATCGAGCGCGGCTGCAACGTCGTCCAGCTGATCGAGGTAGGCGCCGATCACGAGCACCTGGTCGTTCGGGTGCTGCTCGACGATCCTGGCGATCACGGCAAGCTTGGTGCGTGCAGTGGCCGCCAGCTTGTAGCGGTCTTCGGGCTCGGCCGTCGCGTAAGCCATCCGTTCGGCATCGGTGAGTGTCACCCGTACCTCGGTGCAGTCCGCGGGGGCGATCCAGCCCTGGTTTTCGATGTCTTTCCACGGTGCGTCGAACCGTTTCGGTCCGATCAGCGAGAAGACGTCGCCCTCACGGCCGTCCTCGCGGATCAGCGTCGCTGTGAGGCCGAGGCGGCGCCGTGATTGCAGATCGGCAGTGAGGCGAAAGATCGGCGCGGGCAACAGGTGCACCTCGTCGTAGATGATCAGGCCCCAGTCGCGGCTGTCGAACAGTTCCAGATGGCGGTACTCGCCCTGGCGGCGTGTCGTCATGACCTGGTAGGTCGCGATCGTGACAGGGCGGATCTCCTTCTTCTCACCGCTGTACTCGCCGATCTCCTCCTCGGTGAGTGTGGTGCGGGCGATCAGCTCGCGCTTCCACTGCCTGCCGGCCACCGTGTTCGTGACGAGGATGAGCGTCGTGGCCTTGGCCTGCGCCATTGCGGCTGCGCCGACGAGTGTCTTGCCGGCGCCGCACGGCAGCACGACGACTCCGGAGCCGCCGGCCCAGAACATGTCGGCCGCTTGCCGCTGGTAGTCGCGCAGCTGCCAGCCATCGGCAGCCAAATCGATCGGATGGGCCTCGCCATCGACGTAGCCGGCGAGGTCCTCGGCGGGCCAGCCGACCTTGAGCAAGGCCTGCTTCAGCCGGCCACGTTCGGAGGGGTGGACGAGCACCGTGTCGTTCTCGACGCGCTCGCCCAACATGGGGGCGATCTTCTTCTGGCGAAGGATCTCTTCGAGGACCGCGCGATCGAGGCTGACGAGCACAAGCCCATGCACCGGATGCTTCATCAGCTGGAGGCGGCCGTATCGATCCATCGTGTCGGCGACGTCGACGAGAAGCGCGTGCGGCACCGCGTAGCGGCTGTAGCGAACGAGCGCATCGACGACCTGCTCGGCGTCATGTCCGGCTGCCCGTGCGTTCCACAGTCCCAAGGGGGTTAAGCGATACGTGTGGACGTGTTCGGGGGAGCGCTCCAGCTCGGCGAATGGGGCTATCGCCGCGCGCGCCTCAGCCGCGACCGGATGGTCGACTTCGAGAAGCAGCGTTTTGTCCGACTGGACGATGAGCGGACCGTCTGTCACAGGCATCCTTGAACTCGGGGGGACTGACCATTGTCGCAAACACCGGGGAATTGTCCGCTGTTCCGTGTCAGATCACCGGATTCACCGCGCTCGCGCACCGGGGGATTTGTAACCTGCGCGCATGACGGACGGTCCGGACCCGCAAGGACCCGCAGCCGAAGCGGTGCCGTTCGCGGCCGGCGTCCTCGATCTGGTGGCGTTCTGCTGCGAGTTGGCCATGCTCGTGGTGCTGGGCATCGCCGGGTGGGCACTCGGCAGCGGCGGCCTCATGAGTATCGCGTTGACGATGTTCTATCCCGCGCTCGCTGTGTTGATCTGGTCGGTATGGATGGCGCCACGATCGAACCGTCGACTGCGCGATCCGCACCGCCTGATCAGTCAGGTGGCGCTGTTCGTCGCCACCGCAGCGCTGTCCGCCGACGCGGGTCACCCGCTCCTCGGCATCGTGTTCGCCGTTGTGGCGGTAGGCAGCTTCGTGGTAACTCGATTCACCGGTGTCGCCGCCGGCTGATCAGGCGGGATCGAGGTCCGTGCCGTCATCGAAGTCGTCATCCAGATCGGCGTTGTCGTCGGCGATGATGCTCACCGCCGTGAGCCGATGCAGCGGGAACGACTGCAGTCGCTGTGTGTCGGATTCGTGGCCGCGGACGAACCCACCCGCCAGCGAGATCGGCAGGATCGTGTGCCGCGACGCCGTTCCGTCCGGTTCGGCCGAGCCGAGTAGGACGCGCCGCCCCTCGCGTATCGCCTGTCGCAGCAGGGCCATCGTCGTCGCGGACGTCACGCCTGGCACCTGCTGTGCGATCGGTTGAATGCGGTGGCTGAGTTCGGTGAGCGCGTCACCCGAACGGATACGCCGTACCAACTCGGCGAGGTGCGCTCCTGACTCCGTGGACGTGCGCGGGCGGATCACTCGTACGGACTGCCGGGCCGTCGCTCGAGGTACGTCGGCGCCGACGGTGATGACGGCTCCGTCGGGTGCCTCGGCGGCGGGGGCGTAACCCGCCTGGCGTAGTCCCTCGAGCAGGCGCGCCACGGGTACTCCTGACACGACGACCGTCGGTGCGATGCGCCTGAGCTGCAATGCATCGAGGTGTCGATCCGCGACGACGCCCGCAAGCAGCGCCTCATCGTCGCAGCGCAGGTACGCCGCCGCCACACCGGTACGCAGCACGCCGTGGCGGCGCGCGACGTCGTCGATGAGGTAGGAGAGGGCCTGCGGTACGGGGGTGCGTGATCGGGAGACGAGCGCGGCGAGGTCGGCTCCGCTGCGCCCGGCGTCGAGGGCTCGCCGCACCGATGCCTCGGTGATGCGGTACACGCTCGCCCCGCCCGTCGACTCGAGGTCAGCAGCCAGGGCCAGCTCGTCGGCTAGATCGGCCGCGGGCGGACCAGGCACGACGATGGTGAGATCAGGTTGGACAAGAAAATGGTCAACCGGCGCAGGCAACGCGTTGGCGAGCGCGTGCTGAGCCGCCGAACGCGAGCCGTCCACCAGCGTTCGGCTGTAACCGGTGAGCCCGCCCGCAGCGGTCACTCCGAGGACGTCCGCCTCGGCCAGGACAGCCTCGGCGAGCGCTCGCTGGCCGGCAGCGCGTCGCGGCGCCTGCCACGCAAGGCGGGTCAGCACCTCGTCGCGCGAGGCCGGAGCCGCGCCCGGCGCAAGCTGCATCAGCAGCTCGAGCACCCGGGCGCGTTGCCCCGAGACGGTGCCGCGCTCGGCGTCCGGTCCGAGCACGGTGATCAGCCGGTCACGTTCGCCGCGCTGGTTCACCATGCTCGGCTGCCGGTTCATCGTGAGCCAGGCGCTCGCGAGATCGATCCACCGTGCCGCCGGTGCAAGGCCGTGCCACGTGTCGTAGTCGACGGTGGGAAGGTAGAGCGGCTCCATTCCGGTCGTCGCGGCGATCAGCCCGGCCGCGTGCGCGGTCTCGATGACGAGGGCAGCGCCCGCCTCGTCGATACCCAGATCACGAGCGCTGCGACGCAGATCCCGCACGCCGACGCCGCCCGCACGGAGCATGGCTGGCGGTTGGTGGGTCCAGGACTCCGCGAGCGCATCGATCAGCCGCAGCATGTCAAGCACTGCCGTCGTGCCCATGCGGTCGAGCTCGGCCGGTGAATGCGCCACGACATCGATCGGCGGAGGCGAAACGGCGACCGGACCCACGGCGACGCCCCGGACGGCGAGGGCGACTTCGCGGGGTAGCTCGACGGTCTGGCCGTCGATCGGCACGAGCAGGCCACGCATCATCAGACGATGTGGAGGCGGGACCTCCTCGCTCGACGGCCACGCGGCGGGGAGCTGCGCGTTGCGCACCGTGCCCACCGGAGGGCCGGCCGCAAGCCGGACGAGTACGTCGCGCTCGGCGTCGTCGGACTGCGCCACCAGGGCAGCAACCCGGTCCGGGTCGGCGAGGACCTCGGCGATGGCAGTCGCTGCCCGCGGTTGTGCGGCCGGTGGGAGGCCGAGCGTGCGCAGCACGAGCGCGAGCTGCACCTCCGACACCGGCCGCAGCAGATCTGCTGCCGGGCGGCCGAGGCCCGCAGGGTAGGCGCCCAACGACTCGCGGACGGTCGCCACCAGGTGCAGGGCATCCGTTTGGCCCCAGACCAGTCCGAGGAGTTGCAGGCCGCCCACAGCGCTGTCGATCGCCTCAGCCGCGACATCCCCCAGCAGCGGCGCGGCATCGGCCAGCGCTACCGGAGCGTCTGGTCGGCTCGCGACGACCAACGCCTCGAGCACCGCGAGGGCGAAGGCGTTCAGGCCATCGATTGCGCGCTGTACGGAGGTCCGCACGCTCAGCCGGCTGGCGAGCATCGCCAGGTCGGCCGGCGCCGGGAGGGCGAGATCGGGCCGCAGCCTCAGCAGTTCGGCGAGCTGTTCGTCGCTGCGACGGCGCAGCCACTCGGTCAGCGAACCGGCTTCGGCCTGGTCGGCCGTCTGCATAGGCGATGGCGCCAAGACGAGCCGTTCAGCGCCCTTCGGCCAGATGCGGCCGAGACTCGGGTCCGGGGTGCCGGTAGCTGATCTGGTCGAGGGGAAGGGGGAAGTCGATGTCAGGTCCGTACGGCGACATTGGGCCGGCCATGTCGGCGGCGAGTTCGTCGACGTGGAAGTCGCCCACGTGGGCGACGACCGCGCCGCGGAACTGCTCGGGGAGTCGGGGCGCAGTGCTGGCCATGGCTGCCTCTCGGGTCGGTCAGACGCGGACTATCCAGTTTGCCATGGTCAGGGCGGGAACGGGTGGGCAGCCCTCGCGCACTTGGCGCGCCGGATCTGGTGAAATGGCGGGTCTGGACCAGTAGCCTGTAGGTCGAGGGCACCGCGGGAGTGCGGTGCCCTCGATGCGTCGATCCCGGCGCCGACGGACTTAAGGAGTACCCGGTGCCTACCGGCAAGGTGAAGTTCTTCAGCGCGGAAAAGGGCTTCGGCTTCCTGTCCTACGACGACGGCGACGACGTCTTCGTCCACCGCGACGCGCTTCCCGATGGTGTCACCGAACTCAAGCCGGGCCAGCGGGTCGAGTTCGGCATCGTGTCGGGGCGAAAAGGGAACCAGGCCATGCAGGTCCGGCTCCTCGACCCGGTCCCGTCCGTCGTCCGCGCCCAGCGCAAACCGGCTGAAGAGATGGCGCCACTCGTCGAGGACATGATCAAGCTGCTCGACAGCGTCTCCAATTCGCTGCGGCGAGGTCGCTACCCCGAGCGCGTCGAGGCCCGCAAGGTGGCGGGGCTGTTGCGCGCGTTCGCCGACAACCTGGACGCTTGAGCGAGGCGCTTACCTCAGGGCTGGGTTGCGCGGGGTGAGGCCCGCCTGATGGGCCTTGGTGAGCAGCGCCTCCGCGGCCGCGTATCCCTCCTCGCCCAGCTCGCGGGTGAACTCGTTCACGTACAGCGCAATGTGCTGGCGCTGTACCTCGGGGGACATCTCGTCGGCGTGTTCGGCGATGTACTGCGCAGAGTCCTGCGGCCGCGCCCACGCGTGCTCGACCGATGCCCGGATGACCTCTGTGAGCCTGCCGGTGTCCGCACCGGACTTCGCGATGATCGCGCCGAGCGGGATGGGCAGTCCGGTGTCGCGCTCCCACCACTCACCGAGATCGACGAGCGCGCTGAGCCCGTATTGCGGGTAGGTGAAGCGTGCCTCGTGGATCACCAGTCCGGCGTCGTAATGGCCGTCGCGTACCGCGGGCATGATCGAGGCGAACGGGACGACGTCGATGCGCTCGGGTCGCTGGGCCGATGCCCACAAACGGAACAGCAGGTAGGCCGTGGATCGCTCACTCGGCACGGCGACAGTGCAGCCCTCCAGCGATTCGACGCCGCCTCGGGTGAGTACGAGCGGACCGCAGCCGCGCCCCACGGCACCGCCGGTCGGCAGCAGAGAGTGGGTGTGCAGTAGCCACGGCAGGGCGGCGTAGGAGACCTTCACGACGTCAAATACGCCGTTCTCGGCCGCGGTGTTGGTGACATCGATGTCTGCAAACGTGACGTCGACGGCTGGGGCTCCTTCGATCAGCCCGTGCGTCCACGCGTGGAAGACGAACGTGTCGTTGGGGCAGGGCGAGAACGCGAGCTTCACGGTGACCATTCTCGCGCGGCGATCGCTGCGATCGCCCGGCCGAGTGCGTCGAGCGCGCCAGGCACGTCCCACTCGTCGCGGCGGCGCGGGCCGACGACATTGCTGATCGCTCGTACCTCAGCAAAAGCGATGCCCTGCGCGGTGGCCGCGGCAGCGATACCGGCGCCCTCCATTGCCTCGGCGATGGCGTCGGGGTGGCGAAGCTGCAGCGCCGCAGCCGTGGATGCGGTGCCAGTGACCGTCGCGACGGTCAGCACGGTCCCCATGTGGCCACCCGTCACGTCGGCCAGCTCCACCGCGAGGCGGGGCGAGACGTCGTAGCGCTCGATGCCGAAACCGAGGGAGGAGACCGGCACGAAGCCGTCGTCGGTCTCGACGCCGAGATCGGCGAAGACGCACGCCGATGCCACGGCAATGCTGCCGATCGACGTCGGCGCGAACCCGCCCGCGATGCCGGCACTCAGCACGAGATCGACCTGACCGGTGGCGATGGCAGCGGCCGTCGAGGCTGCCGCCGTGGCCGGCCCGACGCCGCCCACGATCACGTGCACATTCGGTGCTGCAGCTCGCACGGCCGCGCGCTCGGCGTCGACAGCGGTGACGACGAGCAGGTTCACGGCTGCTCGCCCGGGTGGGTTGCCGGCAGTGCCCCCGGCGGCGAGGGCCAGTCGCGCGTGGCCGATGACCGGGTCATGGTGCGGTGCCGAACCAGAACGACGAAGGCGACGAGCCCAACGACGATGCCCGCAACCAGGAAGCCGATGGCGCCACCGTGCGTGACCGGAAGCAGCACGCCCACCGCCGCGCCGAGCACCCAGGACAGTTGCAGGAACGTCTCGGATCGGGCGAAGGCACTCGAGCGCATCGTCTCGACGACGTCGCGCTGGATCAGGGCGTCGAGGGCAATTTTCGACAGCGAATTGGTGACAGCACTGACGAGCATGCCCACGACAGCCATCGTGATGTTGAACAGAACCGCCACGAGAATGCAGGTGACCGCTGCTGAGGTCGCCGAGACGATGATGACGACCTCGGGTCGTCTCAACTTGAGTTTCGTGCCGACCGCGGTACCTGCGAAGTTGCCGATACCGGCGGCACCGATCACCGCGCCAAGCTCGGCGGCAGCACGTACGCCGTGTGCGGTGGACTCGACATAGAAGGCCAGGAAGATCGTCAGCAGCCCGGACAGGAACCGCAGCACCGACTCGCCCTGCAGGGCAGTCACCAGATGATCAGGGAAGCCTCGCTTGGCCCAGGTTCGCAACCGCACCAGCGGTGGGACCGGCTGCTGAGTGCGTGGTCGCGGCGGCTCTTGGGGATGCCGCGGAGCTGCCACCGCGGAGTCGACTTGTGGCGGCAGTCGGAACGCGAAGTAGGCGCAGACGCCGAACGCGATCGCCGTGACGATGAGGCCGAGCGAGTACGACCCGGTCAGCTTGATGAGAACCCCGACCAGAGCACCCGAGACGATCGTCGAGCCGAGGCCGAAGATCGAGAGCCGCGCATTGGCTTCGGTGAGCGACAGGCCGGGCGGCACGAGGCGGGGTGCGGCCGCCGCGCGGACAACGCCGTATGCCTTGGACAGCACCAGTGAGCCCAGAGCGCAGGGATAGAGCACCAGCAGGTCGCTCGGATGCCCGGCCATGATCAGCGCCATGACCGCGCGGCCGATCGCGGTGCCCGCCATCGTCCACCGCCGGCCGTGCTGCAGGCGGTCGAGCGCCGGGCCGATCACCGGGGCCACCACGGCGAATGGCGCCATCGTGATCAGCAGGTACAGCAGGATGTTGCCGCGCTGGGCGTGGGTCGACGCGCCGAAGAACACCGTGCCCGCGAGAGCGACGGTGATCATCGCGTCGGTGCCGTAGCTGAGGACCTGGTTCCAGATGAGGGCAGTCAGCCCGGACTCGCTGGCGCCGTCGGCCTTGCTGGCGCTGATGACCTTGCGGGTGACCAGCCGCGCCGCCCTATTGGTCTGGGTGAACGCGGTGCGCGCGATCGCCACGGCGGGGGCAGCCTTGGCCTCCGGCTCGCCCGGTCCGTGGTGATAGGTCGGCGCGGTGTACTGCTGGGGGTCGTCGTGGTGGGGTGGTGGTCCGTACTGCTGCGGCGGATAGGTGGGGGGCCCGTACTGGCCGGGCGCGTAGGCCGATGGCGGCGCGTACTGCGGCGGAGGCGGCGGCGGCGGAGCGGGGCGCGCGTGGCTCGTGTGCCCGGAACGCGAGAACCGCTTGCGCGGCCTGTCGCCGTCGGTTCCGTTCTGCTTGGGCACGCGTCCATCCTGCCCCACTGCGGCGACGAACCACCCGCCGTTGCGCCGAGGCCGTAGCGATCAGGAAGAATGGACGCGTGACCACCAGCGACACCACGAGCGACACCACGAGCGACACACCCGCCGAGACCGGCGACGACGATGTGGCCCGCCCGCCAGCGACACTCGACGCGGTCCTCGCAGCCGCCGTCGACCTTGCGCGTGCCGCAGCGGAAGAGATGTCCGAGGGGCCGGTCGGCGAGCACTTGGACACCGTCGCGGTGGCCGAACGCATCGTCACCCACGAGTTCGCTGCCGATGTAGCGGGGTACCGCGGCTGGCGTTGGTCGGTGACACTGGCGCGCGCTCCGCGCATGAGGGTGGCCACGGTCGACGAGGTCGTACTTCTGCCCGGCCCCGAGGCGCTGCTCGCGCCGGAGTGGATTCCGTGGCACGAACGGCTGCGGCCAGGCGATTTGGCACCCGGTGATGTCTTGCCGTTGGTCGAGAACGATCCACGGCTCGTACCCGCCTACGTCCTCAGCGACGATCCGGCCGAGGAGGACGTCGCATTCGAGCTCGGTCTCGGCCGGCCGCGGGTGATGTCGCGCGACGGCAGGCTCGATGCGGCCGATCGCTGGCAGCACGGCGAGAGTGGCCCCGACACGCCGATGGCGCGGCAAGCGCCCGCGCAGTGTGGCACCTGCGGGTTCCTGCTCCCGTTGCAGGGCTCGTTGCGTGCGGCATTCGGCGTGTGTGGCAACGAGATCACCGAGACGGACGGGCGCGTGGTGAGTGTCGAGTTCGGTTGCGGCGCCCACTCCGAAGCCGTGGTCGATGCCCCCTCGCTCGCCGAACTGATCGGAACGGTTTACGACGACGGCGACGTCTTCGTCTGAACCGACCCCCGCGCCGGGGTCAGAGCGTGCGGCCCTCCGTGCGATGTCTACGCATGATCGAGTAGCCGATCAGTCCGAGGATCCATCCGGCCAGACAGGTCCACAACCACACCCGATGGTGGTGCTCGCCGAGCCAGCCGTAGAACGGCAGCAGTGCGACGAAGGCGATGAACCACAGCGCGGTGCCGGTTGCCACGATCCGCGGCGCGTTCATGCGGACGGCAGGCGGTTGCACGAGCTCCCGCTTGTCGGCCATGCGGGCAGCGTAACCACCCGGGGCAGGATGGGTCAGTGACCAGCGAGGCTCGGAACGGCGAGGCGGGGCTGGATCGTGTGCACCGGATGCGCTGCCGTGCGGTGTCGTACCCCCTAGGCGTCGGCCCGCCGCCCGCGCAGGTGATCGCACATCGCGCCGATGCCGCTCATCTCGCCGCCCTGGTGGGTGAGTGGGGTGGGGGCGGCGCACTGATTGCGGCCGAACCGCTCGTGGTGCTCCCCGCTGACGCCGACGCGCTGAACGCGGTCAGGGTCCTTCCGCACGTCGAACCGTCCGAGGATGTAGTGGGCGGCGGCTGGTTCGGCTGGTTCGGTTTCGACGCGCCACCGTTCCTGGCGTTCTACGACCACCTGTTGCGATGGCGCGACGGGCGATGGTGGTTCGAGGCGCTGTGGAGCGACGAGCGCGAGGCAGTTCTGCGCCGCAGCCTGGACGAGTCGGCCGCAATGCTCACGGCCGCGGCCGACGCTGTACCCAGGACGTGGAAGTCCGAGCAGTTCGGTGGTGCTTCCCTGCCGGTGCACCTCGAGGCCGTCGAGCGCGCAGTCGAGTGGATCCGCGCGGGCGAGGTGTACCAGGTAAACGTCTGCACCCGGCTCCACGCGGGGTTCGCGGGCGACGCCGCCGCGATGTTCGCCGCCTCCGCCGCCCGGCTCGCACCACGTTTCGGTGCATACATCGACGGCGGTGAACGGGCACTCGCATGCCTGAGTCCAGAACTGTTCCTGCGCCGCCGGGGCCGCGACGTCATGACCTCACCGATCAAGGGCACCGCGCCACGGCACGGCGTCGACGGATCGGACGCGCTGCTGAATTCGGCAAAGGACGCCGCCGAGAACGTCATGATCGTCGACCTGATGCGCAACGACCTCGGCCGTGTCTGCGAGATCGGGAGCGTGCGAACGGCGTCGCTGCTCGACCTCGAGGCGCACCCCGGCGTGTGGCATCTCGTCTCGACGGTCACTGGCCGGCTGCGTGCCGAGGTCGACGACAGCCAGCTGCTCGCGGCAACCTTGCCGCCCGGGTCCGTCACCGGCGCGCCCAAGCTGCGCGCTCTCGACGCGATCGCCGAGCTGGAGACGGTTCCGCGTGGCGTGTACACCGGCGCTATCGGATTCGCGAGCCCCGCATGGGGTACGGAGTTCGCCGTCGCGATCCGGACGTTCGAGATAGCGGGCGACCGCATCGATCTCGGGGTCGGGGGCGGAGTGACGGCCGACAGCGTGCCGATGCGCGAATGGCGCGAGTGCCTGGACAAGGCAGCTCCGCTGCTGCGTGCGATCGATGGTGAGCTGCACCCGGCGGTGCCGACACCGGTGATCGAACCGACCGGCTCTCAGCTCTCCGGCGGTCTGCTCGAAACCGTCCTCGTGATCGACGGCGTACCCGTCCGCCTGGCCGATCACCTGGCTCGGCTGGACCGCTCCAGCCGCGAGCTGTACGCCTGCCCCGTGCCGGCGGGAACCGCGGTGCGGGCCGCGGCGGCAGCGGCGGCACAGCGCGGTGCTCCGGCCGCTCTGCGCATCGTCCTCACCACCGGGGGCGGAGTCGCCATCACCTGCCGCCGGCTCACCGACCCGCCGGGTGAATCCGACGCCACGGTGGTGCATCGCGCCTCCGGACTATGGCGCCACAAATGGGCCGACCGCGCCGATCTCGCTGCCGCTGAACACGTTGCGGGGACGCCGTTGTTCGTCGCCGACGACGGCACAGTGTTGGAGACCAGCCGCGGAAACGTGTTCCTGATCTGCCCGGACGGGTCGCTGCGCACACCTCCGCTGCGCGATGACGTGCTGCCCGGAATCACTCGTCGTGCTGTGCTCGACGTGGCACGTGACAGCGGCCGCCGAGCGGTGCTTCGCGGGTTCACGGTGACCGACCTGCACCACCACGCGGCCTTTTGGACCAGCAGCCTCAGCGGCGTCGTGCCCATCCGATCAGTGGACGGCGTCGTCCTGCCGCGGCGCGACGAGGTCGTCGTCGAGCTCGCTCGCGCGCTCAACCTCCGCGGCAAAGCGAGTGGCGCCCGGCCGACTCGTTAGATAGACTAACGATATGACGGCGGCGACGAGATCCACGATCTCCGAGCTGGCCGCGCAGCTTCGCCCGTCGCTGCTGCGGCTCACCAGGATCGTCCGCAATCAGCGCGTCGACATGTCCATCACGTTGACGCAGCTGTCGGCGATGAACACCCTGCACAAGTCCGGCCCCATGAGTGCCGGTGAGTTGGCGGCCTGTGAACGCGTGCAGCCGCCGTCCATGACCAAGGTGCTCGCCAATCTCGAGGAGCGCGCGCTGGTACGCCGCGAGGCTCATCCCACCGACCGTCGCCAGGCCATCATCGCGATCACCGACGCCGGAATCGGCCTGCTCGATTCCGAGCGGCGCTCGCGTGATGCCTGGCTTACCCAGCGCCTCGGTCAGCTCAGCCCGGACGAGCGTGCGTTGATTCGCGACGTCGTCCCCGTGCTCGACAAGCTGGCCGAGCTGTGACGGCGGTCGCGGCCTCCCGGCCGTCGACCGCACCCGATTCCGGCCAGCAGCCACAGCGTGGCATGTTCCGCTCACTGCGGGTGCGCAACTACCGCCTCTACGCGTCGGGCCAGTTGATATCGCTCACCGGCACGTGGATGCAGCGCGTGGCGCAGGACTGGCTCGTCCTCACGTTGACCAATTCCGGTACTGCGCTGGGCTTCGTCACCGCGCTGCAGTTCGGACCTTCGCTGCTCCTCGGCCTCTGGGGCGGTGTGCTCGCCGACCGCAGCGACAAGCGCCGGTTGCTTCTCGCGACGCAGACGGCGCTGGCGGCCGTGGCGCTCGTTCTCGGCCTTCTGGACGTGACCGGAGTCGTGCAGTACTGGCACGTCCTCGCGCTCGCTGCCGCCCTCGGCATGATCAGCGCCGTCGACACGCCGACGCGGCAGGCGTTCGCGGTCGAGATGGTCGGTCGCGACGACCTCGCCAACGCGGTCGCGATCAACTCGACGATCTTCAACATCGGCCGGGTTGTCGGACCGGCAGTTGCCGGTCTGGTGATCAGCGCCGTCGGCACTGGCTGGGCGTTCATCGGCAACGCCGCCTCGAGTGCCGCGGTACTGCTCGGGCTGGCAATGATGCGCACCTCGGAGCTGCATCCGTCGCCGCCGCTCGTACGGGCTCGCGGGCAGTTACGGGAAGGGTTTCGCTACGTGCGCGGTCGTGGCGACCTGATGATGACCATGGTGCTCGTATTCGTGGTCGGCACTTTCGGACTGAACTTTCAGATCACCACGGCGCTGATGGCCAAGCAGATCTTCCATCGCTCCGCCACCGGGTACGGCCTGCTTTCCACGTCACTGGCCGTCGGCGCCTGCTGCGGGGCGGTGCTCGCCACGCGGCGCACTCAGCGGCCGACGCAGCTCTTTCTGATCGGCGGCACGATCCTGTTCGCGGTGCTCGAGATCCTCGCCGGCTCGATGCCCGGGTTCGAATCGACGGCGCTGCTGCTGATGCCCACCGGGCTGGCGATGCTCACACTGACAACGGCTGCGAACGCCTCGGTGCAGCTCGGCGTCGAACCGATGATGCGCGGTCGCGTCATGGCGCTCTACCTCATGTGCTTCATGGGCGGCACGCCGATCGGCGCGCCGATGATCGGCTGGGTCGCCGAGGCGTTCGGGCCGCGCTGGGGCATGGTCGGCGGCGGCGTCATCTGCCTGTTCGCCGCAGTGGCGATTGCGCTCGTGCTCGCCTACCGCCGCAACCTCAGGCCGAGGCGGGTTGCCGGGCGGATGATCTCGGGCGTGCACCTGCCCACGAGCTGATGCGCGGCAGAATGGGTCCGTGCCGCTGATCGAGGTCGACGACCCGTTCGACCCGCGCCTCGACGATTTCCGCGGCCTCACGGATGCCGACGTGCGCCCGGACCGGCGCGGGATCGTCATCGCCGAGGGCGTCAACGTGGTCGAGCGGCTGCTCACGTCGGCCTACCGGGTACGGGCCGTGGTCGGGGTCCGGTCACGGGTCGCCGAGCTTGCGGAGGCGCTCCGAGCGGCCGACCCGCCCGTCTATGTGGTCGACAAGTGGCTGCTTTCGGATGTCGTCGGGTTCCGTGTCACCCGCGGTGTGCTGGCCGCCGCCACCCGCCCGGAATCGCGCGCGGTCCAGCAGTTGCTGACGGACGCACATCGCATCGCCGTGCTCGAATCGCTGAACGACTTCGAGAACCTCGGCGCGCTGTTTCGCAATGCTGCCGCGTTCGGCATCGACGCAGTGTTGCTCGACGAGCAGTGCGCCGATCCGCTCTACCGGCGCAGCGTGCGGGTGTCCATGGGGCACGTGCTCCGCGTGCCGTTCGCCGTCGTGCCGGGGCCATGGCCGCAGGCGCTCACCGCTGTGCGCGATTGCGGATTCCGGCTCTACGCACTGACTCCTGGCCTCGACGCGACGCCGTTGGCCGACATCGTGGCGCCGCCGCGTTGGGGGGTACTTCTCGGGGCGGAAGGGCCGGGATTGACACAGGCTGCCATGGCGTCGGCGGACGAACGAGTACGCATCCCGATGGCGACCGGTGTCGACTCGCTCAACGTCGCGACCGCCGCTGCCGTCGCGTTCGCCCATCTGTGCCGGTGAGGCCTACACGAGCGAGTCACGCCACGACTCGTGGAGCCCGGCGAATTCGCCGGTGCCAGTGGCAATCAGATCGCCAGGAGTGCCATCTTCAACCACCCGGCCATCGCTGAGTACGAGCACGCGATCTGCGATCTCGACCGTCGACAGACGGTGGGCGATGATCAGCGCCGTACGCTCGGCCAGCACAGTGCGCAAGGCCCGCTGTACCGCGCGCTCCGTGGGAACGTCCAGCGACGAGGTCGCCTCGTCGAGGATCAGGACCGCCGGGTCGGCGAGGAATGCCCGTGCGAACGCGACGAGCTGGCGCTGCCCGGCGGACAACCGCCCCCCGCGCTTGCGAACGTCGGTGTCGTAGCCCTCGGGCAGTAGCTCGATGAAGGGATGGGCGCCGACTTCGCGCGCCGCCGCGACGATCTCGTCCCGTGAGGCACCGGGCTTGCCGAATGCGATGTTGTCAGCCACGGAACCCGAGAAGAGGAAGCCGTCCTGCGTGATCATGACAGTGGCGCGGCGCAGCTCGGCCTCACCCATCTCGCGCAGATCGATCCCGTCGAGCCGGACGGAGCCCGAGGTCGGGTCGTAGAAGCGTGAGATCAGCTTCGCGATCGTCGTCTTGCCGGCACCAGTGGCGCCGACCAGTGCCACCGTCTGGCCGCCTGGGATATCGATCGACAGCTCGTGCAGCACCACCCGTTCAGGGGTGTAACCGAACTCGACTCCGTCCAGCTCGACCGCCCCCGCGACGGGCTCCGGTAGCGGCGTCGGCGTTACAGGTTCGGGCACCGACGGCTTCTCGGCGAGCACCAGCGAGATCTTCTCGAGCGCGGCGCTCGCGGACTGCAGCGAGTTGTAGAAGATTGCCACGTCCTCCATCGGGTCGTAGAACTGCCGCAGGTACAGGATGAATGAGGTCAGGACGCCGAGGGCCAGGCTGCCGTCGGCGACGCGGTAGCCACCGACGAGCAGGACGGCGACGGTCGAGACGTTGCCGATCAGCGCGGTGCCCGGGATGAATACGGCATGCAGCTTGAACGCCTGCCGGTTCGCCTCGCGGTAGTCGTCGTTGACGCGGGCGAAGATCGCATCGTTGCGCTTCTCGCGACGAAATGCCTGCACCGCGCGAATGCCGTTGAGCGACTCGACGATGTTCACGATCACGGTGGCGACCGTCTCGCGCGTCTTGCGGAAGGCAACCGTCGCTCGCGCCGAGAACCATCTGTACAGCAACCACAGCGGGGCCAGGGACACGAGCGCGATCAGCCCGAGCGGGACGTCCAGGATGAGCAGCAGGACCGAAATCGCCGCGATGTTGAACACGGCCGTCAGCAATCCGTCGAGACCGGAGTCGAGCAGTTCGGTGAGCGTGTCAACGTCGGACGTCAGTCGCGAAATCACCCGGCCGGAAGTGAATCGCTCGTGGAACGACACGGACAGTGCCTGGATGTGGTCGTACCCGCGGCGACGCAGGTCGAAGAGGATCGCTTGGCCGATGGCGCCGCTGCGCAGCACGAACACCGAGCGCAGCCAGCCCGAGATCACCGCCGCCAGGACGAGGAACGCCGTGACGACGATGAGCGAGGTGTAGTTGCCGCGGAGCGCGTCCGGCAGCGAGTCGTCGATCGCCACACCGATCAGCCACGGCCCCGCCATCGTGGCGCCGACCTGGACGAGAACGGCCAGCAGCACCCATGCGATCGGCCGGCGATGCGGACGGATCAGCTCGACGAGCAGTCGCCGCCCGTTCGTGCGCAGGCGCAGCCCGGCTGCGACCGGCTCGTCCTGCGCCTTCGCCGTCGCGGCGGCATCGGGCGTGAGTTTGCCCTGCCAGTTCGACGGGTCGCTCGGACGCTCGACAACGTCAGGATCGGTCATGGCCGGCTCCCTCCAGTTCGGAGGTCTGTGCCAGCAGATCGCGATATTCGGGCACTGTGGTGAGCAGGTCGCTGTGCGTGCCGACGGCGGCAATCCGGCCGTCGATCAGGAGCGCCACGCGGTCGGCGAGCATGACCGTGGATGGGCGGTGGGCCACGACCAGGGCCGTCGTGCTCGCCAGAACTCGGCGCAGAGCAGCCTCGACCTGGGCCTCGGTGTGGACGTCCAACGCGGACAGCGGGTCGTCGAGTACGAGGACGCGGGGCCGGCCGAGGACGGCGCGGGCCAGCGCCAACCGCTGCCGCTGACCTCCCGACAATGACAAGCCCTGCTCACCGATTCGGGTGTCGAGGCCGTACGGCAGTTCGTAGGCGAACTGGGCCTGCGCCACATCAACGGCCTCGGCGACGTCCTCATCGGAAATGCCGGCCCGCCCAAGGACGAGGTTTTCGCGGACGCTCGCCGAGAACAGCGTCGCATCCTCGAACGCCGTCGACACCGCATGCCGCAGCTGGTCGAGTCGCAGGTCGCGCACGTCCACGCCGCCGAGCAGGACTCGGCCACCCGTGACGTCATACAGCCGCGGCACAAGCGCCGTGAGTGTCGTCTTGCCCGAGCCCACCCCGCCGACCAGCGCCATCGTCTCGCCGGCGCGCACATCGAGGTCTATTCTCCGCAGCACGTCGGAGTCGGCGCCCTCGTACCGGAACCGCACGTTCTCGAATGTCAGCGTCGTGCCTTGTTCGGCGACGACCGCATGCGTGGGATCCAAGATCGTCGGTCGCGTGTCGAACACCTCGAAGATCCGGCGGGCGGCACTCGCGGCCTCTTGGGTCAGCGCGAGCAACCATCCCAGCGAAATGATCGGCCAGATCAGCCGTAGGTAGAGCGTCAGGAAGGCGATGAGCTGGCCGATCGTCATCGCATGGTGGGCGACCGCGAGGACGCCACCGAACGCGACGCCTGCCAGGATCAGCTGCGGGATGCCTTCGAGGACCGCCCAGAATCGTGCGAGCGTGCGGACCTTCGTCATCTCGGCGCCGCGCAGCCGCTCGGCGTCGCGGGTGAATCGAGCCAGCATCTGCGGTCGGCGGCCGTAGGACTTGATCACCCGGATGCCCAGTGCGGATTCCTCGACCGCGGTCGCAAGATCGCCGGTGAGGTCTTGCGCGATACGCGCTTCGCGGGAGTAGCGCAGCTCGAAGCGCCGCGTGAAGACGGCGAGCGGAGCCATCGCCACGAGCACGAACACGCCGAGGAGGAGGTGGATGTGCATGAGGAGCACGACCACGACGATCGAGGTAGCCGAGTTGGCGATGAGGAAGACGAAGCCGAAGCCGATGAACCGTCGCAGCGTCGAGAGATCGGTGGTGAGGCGCGACAGCAGCTGGCCGCTCGGCCACCGGTCGTGGAATGACACCGGGAGCCGCTGCAGGTGGGCGAACAGGTCGCGGCGCAGGTCCGTTTCGACGCCGAGGGCGGCGGCGGCCATGGCGTAGCGCCTCACGAAGAAGAGCACCGCCTCGGCAACCCCGAACAGCAGAGCGAGGCCGGCGAGCGGCCATAGTCCGGCGGTGTCGTGGTGTCGGATCGGCCCGTCGACCACCCGCCCGACGACGAGGGGGACGAGAGATTGCGCCAGCATCGCCAGGGTGGCTGACAGGATCATGACGACCACTGCCCGACGGTGTGGCCGGGCCCACGGCCACAAGCGCCTGAGCGACGTCACGGCTCCCGGTACGCCGGGCCTGCCGTCCGCGTCAGGCGGAGCGGTGTCGCCGGGATTCTGCTGAGGTGCGCTCATATGGATCCAAAGTACGGCGCACCGATGACAACGGGCGACCGCTTTAGATCGACAGCATCACGCGTGGGTCCTGGGCTCAGTCCTGCTTGCGCCGGACGCCCATCAGGATGTCGTCCCAGGACGGAACGCGAGCGCGGGCGGCCCGCTCGTCCTCGGTCTCGTCGTCGCGGTGGGCGATGCCGAGGTTCTTGATCTTCGGCGCGGGCGGGGAAGTCTCGGCAGGACGGGGCAATTCGGCGGTCGGCTCCTGCGGCCCGGCGAGCCGGAGTGGCAGCTGTGGCTCGATGTAGCCGAGGGTGTCGGTGTCGCCGACCCGGCGGGGATCCTCGTCCAGTGCATCCTGATCGAACACGTCGTCACGGGCGCGAGGCGATGCGTCTGTTGCCGACTCCATGACGGGAAACGCGACGACTCCGGGTGCGAGCGGTGGCGCGGCGGCCAGGGTGGGGCGCTCAGGTGGCTCCTCGGTGACCGCGGGACGGATAGGGCGGTCGCTGAGCAAGTCCGCCGCGGTGTCGTCCATCGGCGTCACCGAACGGGTCGTCAGGTGGAAGGCCCAGTCGGCCATTCGCTCGGCATCACCACCCAGCCACGCGGCGCTCACGATCCACTGGCCGTCTTCGCGCCGCCGGGCATCCCAGTTGACCGACGACGGCTCGATGCCGTGCGCCGAGAACCGCATGTCCACCGCGTCGCCGAACACGACGGTCTGCCCATCGCCGGTACCGCGGCGGGCCCTCGCACGACGGGCCTCCTGCGCGACGCGACCACGCTCCTCGATGACCGGTGAGGCAAAACGCAGCACCCGGTCGATGGGCATTTCGTTGGCATCGGCGATGTCCTGCGGTGAGGCACCTGCACGCACGCGCATCTGGATCTCGCGTGGGCTGATCGGCGCCGGCGGCTCGGGGGGAGCTGGATGCAGGCGCGGCAGGTCCGAGCGGACGGCATCACGCACCTGAGCGTCGATGTAGAGAACGAACTGCTCGCCGCCGTCCGCCGTTTCGAGGATGACGTGATCACGGTCCCTGCCGGGACCGACGAAACGGAGCTGCCGCATGCGCAGACGATAGGCGCGCGTTCGCCTGATCCCGGGTAGCACACGCCGGGCTTCACGCCCGGGGTAACGCCCGCCTCACGCCGTCGGCGTGGCGATGTCCGGGGTGTCCCTTACGGTCAGGGTTTCCGGACGTGAGGAGCCATTCGTGAGCGTGCGCTGGTACTCGATCGTCGTCGACTGCCGGGACGTCGCCAGGCAGGCGGCGTGGTGGGCGGAGGCCCTCGGCTGGGTCGTGGTCTATGAGGCTCCCGACGAAGTGGTCATCGTGCCGCCCCATGCCCTGACGAAAGGCGATTCGATGCCGGTCGAGGAGCGTGGCCCCGGGCTGGTGTTCGTGCCCGTGGCCGAAGGCAAGCAGGTCAAGAACCGGCTGCACATCGACGTCGCACCGCGGGCGTCCGACGACCAGGATGCCGAGGTCGAGCGGCTGCTGGCGCTCGGCGCGACCCGGGCCGACGTGGGCCAGCCCGATAAGGCGACGTGGGTCGTACTCGCCGATCCTGAGGGCAACGAGTTCTGCGTGCTCAGCCCGCGCGACTGACGCGCTCCCACACGATCTCGCGGGTCAGTGTGCCGCCGCGACCAGGTCAGCGAGTACCGCCCTGAGCTGCGCGCGCGTCTTCTCGTCTGTGATCAGCCCGTCTGCCCCCACGCTGCCGGGACCAACGGGCACATGCCGGCACGCGATGTCGACGACGCGAGCCTGCACGTAACCGAGCACCGTCGCGAGGGTGGCGATGGCGCCGTGGCCGCGCCGCTCGTCGGCAGCGGCGTTCACCCAGGCCACCGGCTTGTCGGTCATCTGCGTGCCGCCGACGGTCCAGTCGAGCAGGTTCTTCATCGATCCCGGCAGGGTGCCGGCGTATTCAGGTGTGCAGATCAGGACGGCGTCGGCGCCGGCGATGCTGTTTCGCAGTGCCGCGACCTCGTCCGGCAGGGGCTCGATGTCGTCGTCCGGATTGAAGTGCGGCAGCCGCGACAGACCGTCGTAGACCGTGGCCTCGATCTGCGGCGGGGCGACCACCGCGGCGGTGCGCACGACAGCGCTGTTCGACGAGGCACCGCGGGTGCTTCCCGAGATCAGCAGTACCCGATGCACGTCTGCCGCCGGTCAGTTGTGGGCGATGTCGCCCCAGCCCTCGACCTCGGAGGGTTTGCGCGGCGCGGGGCCGATGTAGCGGGCGGACGGGCGAACCAGACGGCCGGTGCGCTTCTGCTCCATGATGTGAGCGGACCAACCGGCCGTGCGCGCGCACGTGAACATGGCCGGCATCATGTGCGGCGGCACGTCGGCGAAGTCGAGAATGACCGCGGCCCAGAACTCGACGTTCGTCTCGATGGGCCGGTCCGGACGGCGCTCGCGCAGTTCCTCCAGTGCGGCCTGCTCGAGCGCCTCGGCCGCGTCGAAGCGAGGCGAGTTCAGCTCGCGACAGGTGCGACGCAGCACGCGCGCCCGCGGGTCTTCGGCGCGGTACACCCGGTGACCGAAGCCCATCAGGCGCTCGTGGCGATCCAGAATGCCGCTGACGACCTTGCGGGCGTCGCCCTTCTTCTCGACCTCTTCGATCATCGGCAGCACCCGAGCGGGCGCGCCGCCGTGCAGCGGGCCGCTCATCGCCCCGATCGCACCGGACATCGCGGCGGCGACGTCGGCGCCGGTGGAGGCGATCACGCGCGCTGTGAATGTCGAGGCGTTCATGCCGTGCTCGGCCGCCGAGACGAAGTAGGCGTCGACCGCCTTGACCTGCTCCGGGTCGGGCTCGCCGCGCCACCGCGTCATGAACCGTTCGACGATCGTCGTGCACTGATCGATGCGCGACTGCGGGACCGCAGGCGTGGAGATGCCGCGCGCGGACTGAGCGACATAGGACAACCCCATGACAGCGGCGCGAGCCAGTTGCTCACGTGCCTCCTCGTCGCTCACATCGAGTAACGGGCGGTAGCCCCAGACCGGCGACAGCATGGCGAGTGCGGCCTGCACGTCCACCCGCACATCACCGGTGTGCACCGGGATCGGGAACGGCTCGGCCGGCGGAAGCCCGGGACCGAACTTCCCGTCGACGAGCAGGGCCCAGACGTTGCCGAAGGTGACTGAGCCGACCAGGTCTTCGATGTCCACGCCGCGGTAGCGAAGCGCACCGCCGTCCTTGTCGGGCTCGGCGATCTCGGTCTCGAAGGCGATGACGCCTTCCAGGCCTGGGCTGTAGTCGTCTGACATCGGCGTGCTCCGATCGGGTGTTTCGGCGGCTCGGCTTCTGGCGTGCGTCGCGGGATGGGTCGCACCCCGCGGTCCATTCTGCCCATACCGCCCCAGGGCCCGGCCATGAGGTGCGAGGATGACGTGGATGACCGACCCCGCAGCGATGCGACGCGGATACCTCCACGGCCGCCTCGACGACCCGGATCAGGGCGTCACCTCCCGCACCTGGCTGGAGCAGTTCCGGCTGTGGTTCGACGACGCGTCGGCCGATCCGGCGGTTCTCGAGGCCAACGCGATGCAGGTGGCCACGGCCGGCCCGGACGGACGTCCGTCCGTCCGTACCGTTCTGCTGAAGGGCCTCGACGAGCGCGGTGTGGTCTTCTTCACCAATTACGACTCGGCCAAGGGTCGCGACCTGGCGGTCAACCCGTTCGCGTCGGCGGTGTTCGCGTGGCTTGCCCACGAGCGCCAGGTGAGATTGAGCGGTCCGGTCGACCGCGTGTCCCTGGCCGAGACGCAGGCCTACTTCGCCGGCCGGCCGCGCGGATCCCAGCTCGGGGCGTGGGCATCGCCGCAGTCGGAGATCGTGTTGTCGCGAAAGGAACTCGAACTCGCCTACGGCGAGGTCGAGACGCGATTCGCAGGCGAGGACGTGCCACCGCCGCCGAACTGGGGCGGATACCGCATCGCGCCGAATGCGGTCGAGTTCTGGCAAGGGCGACCCGACCGGTTGCATGACCGGCTGCGCTACCGACACGAGGGCGAACGCTGGGTGATCGAGCGGCTTGCGCCGTGAGCCGCACCGGGCGAGCGCGCGAGGTTCCGCCCGAGCTGCCCGACATCCCGGACCGCGCCGATCTCGCCGAGCGGGGCGGGTCGATGCGGCGCCTATTCGGTCGGCACGCGGTCGACACCCGGCCACTGGCGGTGCCCGCATTTCGTCGGCTGTTGATCGGCAACGGCACGGCGTTCGTCGGCTCGATGGTCACTCAGGTCGCCGTGCCGGTTCAGATCTACGCCCTCTCGCACTCATCGCTGTACGTGGGCTTCGTCGGGCTGGCCGGGTTGGTGCCCATCGTGGTGTTCGGCCTGTACGGCGGTGCAATTGCCGATGTCGTCGACCGTCGGCGGCTGTACTTCTGGTCCTCGCTCGTGACCTGGGTGGTGACGCTGGGGCTGCTCGGTCAGACCGTGGCCGGTGTCGGGAGCGTCGCGCTCATCCTCTGCCTCGTCGCGGTGCAGTCGGGCAGCTTCGCGGTCGCCTCGTCGGCCCGCGGCGCGATTGTTCCGCGCATCGTCGAGACCTCGCTCGTTCCTGCGGCGAACACGCTGAACTTCACGGTGGCCAACGTCGGGCAGGTCGTCGGGCCGCTCGTGGCCGGCGTGCTCGTCAGCCTGCGACACGGGTTCGCCCTGGCGTACGGCGTGGACGCGGTGCTCTTCGCGGCGGCCCTGTACTCGGCGCTGCGGCTGCCGCCGATGCCGCCCACCGGCGAGGGCACCCGGCCGGGCCTGCGGGCCGTGGGTGAGGGGTTGCGCTTCATCTCGCGCCGGCCGGTGCTGGTGATGTCCTTCGCCGTCGACATCGTGGCGATGGTTCTGGCGATGCCGCGCTCGCTGTTCCCCGCGGTCGCCGCGGAACGGTTCCACGGCACCGTGGGTCCCCTGTACGCCGCGATTGCGATCGGATCGGTGCTGGCGGGGCTGTCGAGCGGGTGGATCGGGCGGGTCCGAAGGCAGGGGCGGGCGCTGGTCTTCGCCATCGTCGCGTGGGGGGCTGCGGTTGCGCTGTCGGGTCTGGCCCGCCAGCTCTGGCTCGTGGTCGCGCTCCTTGCCGTCGCCGGTGCGGCTGACCTTGTCAGCGCCGTCTACCGGCAAACGATCCTGCAGACGTATGCCCCGGACGAGCTGCGCGGGCGGATGCAGGGTGTGTTCACCGCGGTCGTAGCAGGCGGACCGCGGCTTGGCGATGTCCGAGCCGGGGCGACGGCGGCGGCAACAACCGCCGCGTTCTCGTGGACGGCCGGCGGGATCGCGTGCATCGTCGTGGTGCTAGCTGCCGGGATCGCGTCGCGGCCGTTCTGGCGCTACGACGCAAGCGCACCAGTACCCGTGCCGCAGTAGCGTCGCGGAATGGCGTTGAGCGGAGAGCAGTTCGTCATACGTGACGGCGACGACGAAGCCACGATCGTCGAGATCGGTGGCGGGTTGCGCCGATACACGCGCGGCGGAACGGACGTGACAGTCACCTACGGCGACGACGAGCTACCGCCGAAGTGCGCTGGTGCGGTGCTCGTGCCGTGGCCGAATCGGTTGCGCGGCGGGGCGTACAGCTACGACGGCGCGCATTACCAGCTCGCCTTGACCGAGCCGGCTCAACGCAACGCGATCCACGGGCTGGGCAGGTGGGCTCGGTGGAGCTGCATACGGCACGACACCGCGGTGTGCACGATGGCATTGGACATCCCGCCACAGACGGGCTGGCCGTTCGAGGTGCGGGTCGAGGTGACCTACTCCGTATCGGCGGCAGCCGGACTGACGGTCGCGGCGCTGGCTCGCAACGTCGGCACGCGGCGCGCACCGTTCGGTGCCGGGTTCCATCCGTATCTATCACTCGGCGACCGGTCACTGCCGGAGGTGAGTGTGCGCATCCCGGCGACGCATCGTCTCGTCGTGGACAGCGCGCAGATCCCGATCGGACTGCAGGACGTGGCCGGCACGCGCTACGACTTCCGGGCAGGCAAACGGCTGCGGGACGTCCGCCTCGACGACGCCTTCACCGGGCTGGCGGCGGACGACGGGATCGGGCGCGTCGAGGTGCGGATCGGCGCGCAGGGGGCGGTCGTGTGGCTCGACCAGGCCTTCCAGTACGCGCAGGTGTTCACACCCGATCTGATCGCGCACGGGCAGGCGGGCATCGCGGTCGAGCCGATGACGTGTCCGGCCGATGCGTTCAACACCGGTGCGGGGCTGATCGTGCTCGAACCCGGCACGGTGTGGACGGGCTCATGGGGGATCACCCCGCTCTAACGCAGCGAGCGGTAGCGCGCCAGTGCTTCGGCACGCTCGACGGCATGATCGACGATCGGCGGAGGATAGTCCGGCGGCGGGACGTCCAGCCGCCATGGCTCGTGTGCTGCTGCACCGCCGATTCCACGCAGTTCCGGGATCCACCTGCGCACGTACACGCCCTCGGGATCGAACTTCCGGCCCTGCGTCACTGGATTGAAGATGCGGAAGAACGGCGCAGGGTCGGTGCCAGTGCCGGCTGTCCACTGCCAGCCGTGCTGGTTGCTCGCGAGGTCCGCGTCGACCAGGTGTCGCATGAAGTGCCGTGCTCCGTGCGTCCATTCGATGTGGAGGTCCTTGACGAGGAAGGACGCGACGATCATGCGCACCCGGTTGTGCATCCAACCGGTGGCGGTGAGCTGTCGCATGCCGGCGTCGACGACGGGGTATCCGGTGCGGCCGTCGCGCCATGCGTCGAAGGCCGCGCCGGGTGGCGCGTACGGCAGCGCCGCGAGCTTGGGCTGGAAATACTCTCGGGCCGAGTCGGGCCAGTGATGCAACACCGACGCGTAGAACTCCCGCCAGGCGAGTTCTCTCCGGAAGGTCTCGTCGGACGGCCCGAGATCTGCGAGCAGCGTGCGTGGATGGATGCAACCCCACTTCAGGTACACCGAGAGGTGCGAGGTTCGGTCGAGGTCGGGACGATCGCGCAGGTCGGCATACTCCTGAAGCGATCCGTCGCGGAATCGTCGCCACGCTCGGCGCGCAGCGGCTTCACCAGGCTCGGGAAGGTCGAGGCCGGCAGGTAGGCGTGGGTCGGCGGGAATGCCAGTGCCATCGGTGCCATTGGTGCCATCGGAGGCGTCGTGCCATCGGACCCGGGCGCCGATCGCCGTGGCAGGAGCGCGCCAGCCGTGCTCGGACCACGCCCGATAGAACGGCGTGTACACCTTGAACGGCGTGCCGTCAGACTTCACAACCCGCCCCGGTGTCACCGCATAGGGCGACCCCGTGCGGACGAGGGGCACATCGCGAAGAGCCTTCGCCACCATGGCGTCGCGGATGCTGCCGTACGGGCCGAGGTCGGCCGTGATGTGCACCGCCGACGCTCCGGACTCGCGCGCAACCCGTGGTACGACGTGCTCGGGCTTGCCCTTGCGCACGACTAGCCGACCCCCATGCCGCCGCAGGTCGGCATCGAGACAGCGCAGGGTGCGGTAGAGGAACGCAATGCGCGCTGCTCCCGCCGGGCGCAGCAGGGCTGGGTCGAGAACGAAGAGGGCGGTGACGGGTCCGTCAGCCGCCGCGGCGTGCAGCGCCGGATGATCGCGCAGCCGAAGGTCGCGACGGAACCACAGAACCGAACTCATCGTGTCAGTCTGCCCGTGACACCCGGCGCCTATCAGGGCACGCTGGACTCATGACTGACAATGATGTGTTCGGCGACAGCGTGTACGAGTCCGGCGACGCCGTCGACGACACCGACGGCCTCGATCCGGTCGAGAGTCTGTCTGGCGACGATCCCGACGAGGCGATGCAGACCGGCTACAGCCCGCCGGAGCGCGAGCCGCACAACCTGCGCCATGCGCCCACCCCGTTCGAGGAGCGGGAGGGCGAGTCTCTCGACGAGCGACTGAGCGAGGAGGAGCCGGACGTCTCGCCTGACGATCCGGACCGGTCGGCGGCGCAGCCACGAGCCGGACGGCTGGTTGCCCCCGACGAGGGTGCGCACCAGGACGACGAGGCCGAAGAGATCGCGCGGGACGTCGGTCCGGCCGGCTATGCCTCGAGTGCCGAGGAGGCTGCGATGCACGTTGTCGACGAGGACGACATCGGCTGATGCAACTCACCAAGTTCGGGCATAGCTGTGTGCGGTTGGACGACGGTGATCGTGCGCTCGCGATCGACCCGGGGGTGTTCAGCGACGTCGACGCCGCGCTCGACGGTGTGCGGGCCGTGCTGATCACGCACGAACATCCTGACCACGTCGACGTGGATCGCGTTCTCGCCGCCGCGAAACGGGATCCACGAATGCGAATATGGGCGCCGGCTTCGGTGGTGTCCCTGCTGGGGGAGCTGGGCGAGCAGAGCGTGGCCGTTGCACCCGGTGACTCGCTCGACGCCGAAGGATTCGCCGTTGGCGCGTTCGGCGGCCAGCACGCGGTGATCCATTCATCCATCCCGGTCGTCACGAACATCGCTTTCCTCATCGACGAAGTCGTGTACCACCCGGGTGATTCGTTCACCGTTCCGCCGGTGCAGGTGACGACCTTGTTACTGCCGATCCATGCGCCATGGTCGAAGATCTCGGAGGTCATCGACTTTGCGATCGCGGTTCGTGCCTCCCAGGTGCATCAGATCCACGACAGTTTGCTGAATGACGTCGGCCTGGGAATGGTCGAAGGACATGTCACCCGAATCGGCGCGCAGTACGGGTCGCAGTTCCGGCACCTGGCGGTGGGCGCGACCACGACTTCCGCCTAGTTGCAGTGCAACTTGTTGCATAGTATGGTCACCGGCCGTGGGACTGGAACACGCGATCCTTGTATCGCTGTCTGAACGATCCGGCTCCGGCTATGAACTTGCGCGCCGCTTCGATCGGTCGATCGGCTATTTCTGGACGGCGACGCACCAGCAGGTCTACAAGGTGCTTGCGCGCATGGAGTCGGTGGGCTGGGTCAGCGGCATTGTCGTGCCGCAGGACGGACGGCCGGACAAGAAGGTCTACGACATCACCGCCGAGGGTCGTGGCGAGCTGGCACGGTGGGTCGGCGAGCCGGCCGAGCCGGAATCGACCCGCTCCGAACTTGCGGTGAAGGTGCGCGGCGCCTGCAACGGCGACGTCCGTGCGGTCGTGGCCGAAGTGGCCCGGCACCGCGATCTGCATGCCGAACGTCTCGACGCATACCTGACCAACGAGAAGCGCGAATTCGCCGATCCGTCGCGTTTGCGCGGCTCTCGACTGCATCAGTACCTCGTGCTGCGGGGCGGCATCAGCTACGAACGCGGCGCCGTCGACTGGTGCGAGGAGATCCTCGCCGCCATGCGACCGTCCCCGAAGGGCAAGCGATGACGAACCCGTTCCCGCACCTCCTCGCACCGCTCGACCTCGGTTTCACGACGTTGCCGAACCGCGTGCTCATGGGATCGATGCACGTGGGTCTCGAGGATCGCCCCAAGCACATCCGTCGCCTGGCCGACTTCTACGCCGAACGGGCGAGGGGCGGTGTCGGGCTGATCGTCACCGGTGGATTCAGCCCGAACCGGGCCGGCTGGCTGCTGCCGTTTGCGGGCAAGTTGACCTCGAAGGGGGAAGCCGGCAGGCATCGTGCGATCACCGAGGCAGTGCACGACAACGGCGGGCGCATCGCGCTTCAGCTGCTGCACGCGGGCCGCTACGCATATCACCCGCTGAGTGTGAGCGCGTCTCGAACGAAGTCGCCGATCACCCCTTTCCGAGCGCGGGGGCTGCGCGAGCGGGAGGTGCGCGCAACGATTGACGACTTCGCCAGGTCGGCGGCGCTCGCCCGGCAGGCGGGGTACGACGGCGTCGAGATCATGGGGTCCGAGGGTTACCTGATCAACCAGTTCCTCGCGCCGCGAACGAACAAGCGCACTGACGCGTGGGGCGGCTCGGCCCAGAAGCGTCGCCGATTCGCGGTGGAGATCGTGCGCAAGGTGCGCGAGGCTGTCGGCCCGGACTTCATCATCGTGTATCGGCTGTCGATGCTCGATCTCGTGGAGGACGGGCAGGAGTGGGGCGATGTCGTCGCCCTTGCGCAGGAGGTCGAGGCGGCCGGTGCCACGATCATCAACACGGGTATCGGCTGGCACGAGGCGCGCGTGCCGACAATCGTGACGTCCGTTCCGCGCGGTGCCTTCACCTGGGTCACCGCCAAGCTGCGGCCGCACGTCCGCGTGCCTGTGATCACCTCGAACCGCATCAACATGCCGGAGACCGCCGAAGAGATCCTGGCGCGGGGCGACGCGGACATGGTGTCCATGGCGCGGCCCTTCCTCGCTGACCCGGAGTGGGTACGCAAGGCGGCCGCTGGTCACAGCGACGAGATCAATACGTGTATCGGCTGCAATCAGGCCTGCCTCGACCACACCTTTGCCCACAAGATCGCCAGTTGTCTGGTCAATCCGCGCGCGGCGCATGAGACCGATCTCGTCCTGCTCCCCACTCGGCGCTCCAAACGGATCGCGGTCGTGGGTGCCGGTCCCGCCGGTCTGGCCGCGGCTACGACCGCGGCTCGGCGCGGGCACAGCGTCGACCTGTTCGAGGCGTCCGACGAGATCGGCGGGCAGTTCAACCTTGCCCGCCGAATCCCGGGCAAGGAAGAGTTCGCCGAGACGATCCGCTACTTCACCCGCCAACTCGAACTCACCGGCGTCAAGGTGCACCTCAATCACGAGGCCTCGGCGACGGAGCTGACCGCGGCCGGTTACGACGACATCCTGGTCGCGACCGGAGTGACACCACGAACGCCCGCGATCCCCGGCGTCGAGAACGTCAATGTGCACACGTACGCGGACGTGATCACCGGGCGGGCCGTCGTCGGATCGCGGGTCGCCGTGATCGGCGCTGGCGGTATCGGCTTCGACGTGAGCGAGTTCCTGACACATGCGGGTGAGCACGGCCGCGCTCAGGATCGTGACTCGTGGATGCGTGAGTGGGGCGTCGCTGATCCTGCCGAACACCGTGGCGGGCTCGCCGTCGCGGCGCCAGAGGCGTCGCCCCGCCAGGTCGTCCTCTTGCAGCGCAAGACGTCGCGCGTGGGCGCAGGCCTGGGCAAGACGTCCGGCTGGGTGCATCGCGCGGCGCTCAAGGCACGCGGGGTCGAGATGCTCGGCGGGGTGAACTACGAGCGGATCGACGCCGACGGCCTGCACATCTCCTTCGGCGACAAGCGTGATCGGCCGCGGCTTCTCGAGGTCGACGATGTCGTCATCTGCGCCGGCCAGGAGCCTCGGCGCGATCTCGCAGACACGCTTCGCGCGGCCGGGTGCAGCGTCCACTTGATCGGTGGGGCGGACGTGGCCGTCGAGCTCGACGCGAAGCGCGCGATCGACCAGGGCACCCGAGCCGCCGCCGCGCTCTGAATTCAGTTCGAACATACGTTTGACATCGGCGCTATTCTTGCCGCATGACGGCCGCCTTCCAGGGCTCGCTGCTCGACCTCGGCGGCGAGGTGCGTCCGGGCCCCCTCGGCGTGAGCGTGGTGCGTACAGCGCTGACCGATGGCGCGTGGATCGACCTGCGCCCGGGCTGGCTGTCGGGCGCCGACACCCTGTTCGAACGGCTGTCCGGGCTCGTCCCGTGGCGCGCTGAACGTCGGCCGATGTACGACCGTGTGGTCGACGTGCCGCGACTGCTCTGCTTCTACGCCGAGGGCGACGTGCTCCCCGATCTTGCACTCGAACAGATGAAGTCGGCCCTCGACGCCCACTATGCAGTGGAGCTCGGTGAACCCTTCGCCACCGCCGGCCTGTGCCTCTACCGCGACGGCCGTGACAGCGTGGCCTGGCACGGCGATCGGATCGGTCGCAGTCGTACCGAGGACACCATGGTCGCGATCGTCTCGATCGGCGCTCCCCGCGCGCTGCTTTTGCGCCCGTCGGGTGGCGGAGCCGGCCGCACCGTCCGGCACGAACTCGGGCATGGCGATCTGATCGTCATGGGGGGAAGTTGCCAGCGCACCTGGGAGCACGCGGTTCCCAAGACGGCCCGTCCCGTCGGCCCACGGATCAGCATCCAGTTCCGCACGCGCGGTGTGCGATGAGTGCAGACCGGCAGGACGGTGAGCATCCGGCGGTCCGCGTGTCGGTCGCGCACACGGCGGACCTCGACGCGCGGATGATCGCGGCCTCGCGAGCATTGATGTACGAGGTGTTCGACGACATGACCGAATTGGACTGGGAGCACGCACTCGGTGGCATGCACGCGATCGCGACGGCCGACGGCGAAGTCGTGGGGCACGCATCCGTCATTCAGCGCCGCCTGCTTCACGGTGGTCGGTCACTGCGCGCGGGCTACGTCGAGGCCGTCGGCGTGCGGTCCGCCTACCGCCGCGCGGGCGTCGGCAGTGCGCTGATGGAGCCGCTGGAACGGATCATTCGCTCGGCATTCGATCTCGGCGCGCTCGGTGCCACCGACGACGCCATGCCCTTCTACGGTGCACGGGGCTGGCAGGCGTGGCGCGGCCCCGCCTCGGCGCTGACGCCGGCCGGCATCGTCGCCACGCCTGACGAGCAGGGCGCGATCTATGTGCTTGCCTCCGGTGTCGCCCTCGACGTGGACGCCGAGCTCACCTGCGACTGGCGCGACGGAGATGTCTGGTAGCCCGGTCCGTCCAGAACGCAGTCGCCACAGATCGCCTCCCGCGCGTCACTCACTCGATAGATCAAGCAGCAACTGCGGCGACGGAACCCGCCCGTCGGCTCGATCTCGCCTGCCCCCGCGAGCGGTTCGTGGGCGGTGAGGCCCGAACGGACCAGCGCGACACGTTCGCCCAAGTCCGGCCGGGCGGTCGACAGGATCGCGGCGGCCGAGTGGATGGCCGACGCGACATTTCCCCAGGCGATGATGGACGACACCGAATAGCGGCGCACGGCCTGGACGAGGGTCGGCATGGTGACGTCGATGAGTACTGACCGCAGCCGGCGAACGACCTCGTCCATCGGAAGATCCCTGCCCTCGGCCGGCCGCACGACCGACAGCGGGAACGGCCCGCCGACCACCGGCTGCCACCACATCCGGTGCAGGGTGGTGTCCATGACACGGCCGTCACTCGCCGCGGCCATGAAGGCCGGCGCGATGATCCGCGCGCAGAGCCCGAGGTGAACCACGGAGGCGGCCACCCGCTGCTCGACGGGGTCCCGCGCGTCCTGGCGCGCGGCGGACAGTGCCGAGCGCGTCGCGCCGATGCGGTCGTCCCATGCCGCCGACGGTGTGGCCAGTTCGTGCAGCGGCCGCCACGGCGGTGCGCAGGGCTCGGCGGCCGAGTGCCAGGCGACCTCGAAGAACGCGTTGGTCTCAGGTGACACCGGTGCGCTCGCGCTCACGTGCGGCGGGCGGCCGTAGCAGCCGCTCGGCGAGCGGGGCGAAGCCGACGCCGATGGCTGCCCACAGCAGGAGCTGAGCGCCGATCGAGGTGAGGCGGAAGTTGAAGAGCACGTCGGCCGGGAACCCGGGATAGACGATCGTGCCGTGCGCATCGCGCAGGGCCACCGGCGTCTCGCTGCCGTTGTTACCCGACCCGTGATTCGACGCCAGATGGCCGAACGGCGGTAGTGCAATCATGAGGATGGTGATCATCACGATCACGAAACCGCACGCGACCAACGTGGCGTTCCAGTTGCCGAGCCGCGCCTGCAGCCGCCGCCCGAGCCACACCGCCAGGAAGAGCACCGCGATCGAGCCCAGCACCATCGTCAAGTACAGCGCGCTGCGTTGCTTGATGGTGTCGGGATTGCCGATCGACGGCGGATTGGCGGGGTACTTCAGGAACGGGATGAGGTACATGCCGAGCAGCGCCGCAGACGCAACGCACAGCGACAGGCTGCGCGGACGCAGATTCCCGACTCGGCCGAGGCAGATCGCGTAGACGACGGCGAAGAGCACGCCCATCGCGAGACCGAAGAGGACCATGCCGACACCGAGGCCCACGTTCTCCTGCACGGTTCGGCTGAAGACGTCGGAGCCAGGCGCCTCGGCAGGGAGCCCGGCGGCCTTGTCGAGCAGCCGCTGCGCGGCTTCGCGGCCGGACTCGTAATCGATCGCTTTGTTGATCTGCGGTTCGGCGAGGATTCGGGCGAAGAGGTACGCGAGCAGCCCCGCTACAGTGCCGACGAAGGCGCCGCGCAGGACGAGCTGCTTCTCCACCGGCCGGCGTCAGGCGTTAGTGGCAGGGGAAACCGAGGAAGTGGCGCGCGTCGTGCACGAATTCGTGCACGTAGGTGTTCTGTCCGGTCAGCGACACGGCGCCCTGGTCGACCCCGATCAGGTAGTACAGCGCGATGGCGAAAAGCGCGGCGCCGACGAGCCACGTGATCGCACGCGAGATCGGGACCACGACAGGCGTGGCGACAGCGCTGGCAGTAGTGGCCGTGTTGCCCATTACGAGCCTCCTTCAGGGATCGAGCGTCCCGTTCGTCCGGTAAGGCGTCGAGGCGGGTCAGTGTCTGACTCATCCGGCTGGCGGATTCACAGTGGCGCGACCGTGCTGGATTTTCACCAGCTTCCTGGCACCGCTTCGAGGGCACTGACGTTAGGGGTTCGCGACGGACCGAGTCAATTGCGCGGGCGTCAGCTCGGTGTCGAGTCGGGCGGGTTGCCGCCGACGATCCGGGCGTGCATCTCGCCGGTCAGCTGGTGGATGACCTTGGTCAGGTCGGTGTTGACATGCAGTTCCTGTTCGGAGGTCGCGAAGTCGTGCTCAGCCTTGGCCTGCTGAAACGCTGCTTGACGGTTCTGCCCGATCATGACGAACGTCGACAGGAAGATTGCTTCCAGGGAAACGATGAGCGTCAGCGTCGGCCACGGGCTCTTCTCGAACGCGATCATCCACACGGCGAACACGACGGCGTGGATGTACACGAACGGCATCGAGCCGGCGAAGGCGGTGATCGTGTCCGCAACTCGCAGTTGGATGTCGGCGGAGCGCTGCTCGGCGACGGCGAATAGCGCGGGATGGGGTGCGTGCGGCTTTCTCGGATTGGGCATGGGAGCTCCGATCGGGGCGTTGACGGGCTGCAGGCGAGCGCCCGTTCGGGACATAATGGCGGGTTACCGACATAGAACTTGTTTCAGTTTGCCGGTTGTCTCCGGTGGCGCGCTCTGCCACGATCGCCCCCATGGCCCGTCGCCGGTCGATCGTCGACCACATCGCCGTCGTCCCGATGTTCTACGCATGCTCCCGCCGCGAACTGCAGGCGGTGTCGAGGCTGGCGACCGAACTCGACGTGCCCGCGGGCAAGGTGCTCATCCAGGAGGGCAAGCCTGGCCAGGAGTTCATGATCGTCCTCGAGGGCACGGCGGTCGCGACGCGGGGCCGCAAGAAGTTGGCGACCTTCGGCCCGGGCGACTATTTCGGCGAGATCGCCCTGCTCGATCCGGGATTGCGTACGGCAACGGTAGTGGCCGAGACGCCGATGAGCCTGGCTGTCGTGGGCCAGCGCGAGTTCGGCGACATCCTCGAACAGGTACCGGCGCTGGCGAACAAGATCATGCGAGGCCTGGCGCGGCGGTTGCGTGAGGTGGACCGGATCGACGTCCTGTGACCGAATTCTGAGAAAATTCAGCTGAGACTTCGCCCAGCGTTCGTCTCCGCTTGCGCATAGCCGCGGTCGCACGCAGGTACCGTTCTCGTCGCCGTGTGCCGGTCGCGGCCGGGCTGGAGAAGGCAGGTATTCGAGGGTGTTGGGGTTGGCGGTCGCGCTCTGGCTGGTGATCACCATCGTTCCTGGGTTGGCCGTCCTTCGCATCGTGCGGACCCCCGGATCGTGGGCCACGTCGGCCGTTCTCGCCCCGCCGATCAGCTTCGGCTTCCTCTACGTCGTCGGCCTGGTGGCAACGCGTTCGAACGCCTCGACGGAGACGTTGTGCGCGGTGGCGCTCGCTCTTCTTGTCGCGGTGTGGCTCGGCCTCGAGGTTGCGCGCCTGCGCAGAGGTCCCGCGGCCGCAACCGCATGGGTGGCGGGCTGGCGCGAAAGCTGGCGGGAACCGCAACTTGCCGCGGCGCGGGGTCTGCTCGTCCTCGCTGTCGTCGGTGGTATCACGCTGTGGTCGGTAGTCCAGTCGAAGATCCTCGTGCCCGCCGGATGGGACGCGATGCATCACGGCTATTTCATCCGCCAGATCGTCGAACACCACACGCTTCGGCCGCAGGTCGTGCTGTCGTCGGATCCCAGCCGCTCCGACGGCACCACCGGCTTCTATCCGCTGGCCGCGAATCTCACTGCGGCCCTGATCAACGTCGGCTCCGGGATACGGATCTCGTCGGTCCTCATCGCGAGCATGATCGCGCTGGCCGGTGTCATTCTCCCGCTCGGCACCTATGTGCTGGTCCGCCGCCTGGCGCCAGGGCTGCCATTGGTCGCCGGCCTTGCCGCCGTGGCGTCGCTGCTTCCGGCGCGGCTCTACACGATCCCCTACACGGGTCGGATCACGGTCATTCTCGGAATGGCGCTCGTCCCGGCCACCGCCGCACTGCTGCTGTGGTGGGGCCGACGCATCGATTGGCGCCTTGCCGTGGTCGCGCCGCTCGCGGCGATCGGCGTTGCCGGGGTACACACCTCCGAAGTGCCGATCGCGCTCGGGATCGTGCTCCCTGTCGTCGCCGTCGCGGCGCTGCGCGAGCGCGCTTGGCGCGCGAGCTTCGCCTGGCTGGCGTACCTGATCGCTATCGGCGCAGCCGCAGGCGCGGCGTTGTACCTTGTCGATCCTTCGGTGGTCCACGCCGTCAGCGAGCGCTCGGGATCGTTCGGCCCCGCGACCGGAACGCACCTGCCATTCGGCCTTGCCATCGAACGAACCATCGCGGTGAGCGCTCCGTTCCCGGCGCACAATTCAGGACCGATGGCGATCTGGTCGGTGCTGGCATTCGCGGGAGCGCTCGCCACGGTGCACCGGCGGCTGCGCGGTCTGCTCGGAATCGGCATCGCCTATATCGCCTGGATGCTCTTCTACCTGCTTTGGATCATCGGGCACCTCGGGCCCTTCGCGCGGTTCGCCGATCTCTGGTATCGCTCGACCGAACGGATGTTGTGGGAGTTCACCGTTCTCGGCGCGGTGCCGGTGGGGATCGCCTTGTACACGGTTGCCGCCCTGATCCATGCCACGGCAGTGCGGATCCGCGCACGCGGACCACGCGCGGTCGAGACGCGGCGCCGCTATTCCGCGGCCGGCGTGCTCGTGGCAGCTGCCGTGGTCGCGGCGATGCTCGCGCTGGTCACTCCGCCCGCGAACACGGACGCCAACTGGCTGCGCACGTACGCCAGCCCGGTCAGTCACGACTCCCAGCGGGCGTTCGCCTACCTCGCCGCGCACGCCGGTCCGAACGACCGGGTGCTCGACGACTTGGAGAACCACGGCGATCTGTGGATGTACGTCGACGACGGCGTGCGAACCGTATTCGGCAACCCGCCGCTGATCGGCGGAGCAACGGTCTCCTGGAAGGACCGGCTTTATCTGCGTGGCCAGCTCAAGCGCGTTGCCACGGACCCGTGTGTCGGTCGACTGCTGCACGCCTACAACGTCACCTACGTCTTCTACTCCTCGGCGAAGATGTGGGGCGGCAAGCCGAAGATCACCCTCAAGGCGTTGCAGCTGACTCACTTCTTCCATCAGGTGTTCATCTCCGGGACGGTGCGCGTGTTCCAGGTCGTCGCACCGGATCCGCCGGCAGGCGCCTGCACCCGCGACACCACGTTGCGCTATCCGTGGAGCACGCTCGCCAACTCGAACTGAGCGGGCGTCCCAACGGCGTTGGAACTAGGCAGGAAGGCCGGCGAGGCTCGGTGCCAACGACCCCAGGCGCGACGCGCCGGTGGTCGTGCGGGTGCGGGTGCGCAACAACGGGAAGCGGCGGATCCTGACCGTGTCCCGCGCAGCCGCGGGCGTGTCATCCTCGGACGTGACGTTCCAGTGGAGATCGGCGGCGTCGACCGGATCGGAGATGCCGCGCAGCGCGAGCGCCCCGCGGTACGTGCATGGCGCCGTGGCGTCGGTGAGCGACGAGCGAACGGCGTCGGACACGATCACCTCGCCGCCCTCGCAGCTGTCGCACAGACGCTTGGCTATGACGACGTGCTTGCCGAAGTAGTCGTCGCCGTCGTGCAGCACGAGGCCGCGATGGATGCCGATGCGCAACGCGAGCGCGAGTTCGCGGTTGCCGAGATTGTGTCGAACCACGCCACGTTGCATCGAGGCAGCACACGCCACCGCTGCAGCAGGGTCGGCGAAGGTGATCATGAGACCGTCGCCGAGATTCTTGACCTCGCAGCCCCCGTGGCGCGCGGCCGAGGAGCGCAGTCCTGCGAAGTGCCGTTGCATGAGGGCGGCACCCAGCTCGTCACCGAGACGATCGAGCAACTGCGTGGAGCCGACCACGTCGGTGAACATGATCGTCACGTCCGATGTGTGCGGCATCGCGATCCTGACTCCTCGATCGTGGACGCCCGTGCGTCCTTGCATGAGGAGAGCCCGTTCCGGGGCCGCTGATACCGCCGAGGCGGGATCTGGACCGTCAGCCGTCCGAGTCGCCCGCCAATTGAGCTGGGCTGAGATGCCCGGACGTGGGGGTGCCCGTGAGGGTGGTGTGTGGATTCACCGGGAGCAGCTCTGGCGGCCGCGGCGACTGGGCGAAGTCGAAGTCGCTGACCAGATTGCCCAGGACGCTGGCGTTCTCGCGGACGCTCGTACGCGGGTCGGGGCGGCCGTCGTCCAGCGGGTTGAGGCGTTGACTTCCCAGAAAGTCGTCCTCGATGAACTTGACGTACGCATCGAACGACAGGGTCTGGCTGTCGATGTAGCCACGCTTGGCGTACGGACTGATCACCAGCCCGGGCACTCGCAGGCCGTACCCGTTGATGTCCACGGTCGGCGGCTTCACGTGGTCATAAAAGCCGCCCCAGTCGTCCCACACGACGAAGATCGCGGTCGAGTTCCAATCGGGGCCGCGCATGGCGGCGTTGACGACACTGGTGACCCATGACTGCCCGCGGCTCACCGGTGACGGCGGGTGCTCGCTGTCGGCACCGGACGGGATCACCCAGCTCACTGCCGGGAGGGTGCCGCTCTTGGCTGCGGCGAAGTACTGCTCGGTCGCCTGGATGTTGTTCTCCTGGCCGTCCTGGCGGACGGTGTCGAACCACGGCAGCGGATTCCAGATCCCCGGCGTCTTGGAGTCCTGGCGGACCGGCGCGCAGGTGAGGGCGGCATCCTGGCGGCAGTCCGGTTCGGTTCCCGCCGCGACGTAATAACGCCACGACACCGAGTTCTGGTACATCAGGTACGTGAGATCCGTCCACGCGTAGATCGGTGCCGACCCGGGCCCGACGCCCTGCTGGACGTCTGAGTTCGGCATGCCGAGGTAGTACGGGTACCCCGGATTCTGCAGGTCGTTGACGCAGCTGCGCGGGTTGTTGTGCTGCGTGCACAGTGCCGACCACTCCGACACCGTGAACAAGTGCGCGGGGAGGCTCCAGGATGAGTTGGGCTCGAACATGTGGTCCTGCAGCACGAAGTCCTTCGCGTACTTCCAGTAGTTCGGTATGTCCGACTGTGTGTGGTAGCTGAGCACATCGGGCGTGTTCGTCGCGGTGCACGCCGGATCGGTGGAGTTGCCGCACTGATGTTTCGCGACGTTCAACTGCCTGATGTAGCCATCCATCTTCCCGCCGTCGATGTCGCCCACCGCGTCGACATGCGCGTGCGGACCGCCGCCGTTCACGTCCCTGTGGTCGGCGTACGGGCGGACACACGGCGCGGCGGTGCCGGAAGGGACGCACACGGTCGGCTTGCCACCGGCCATCGGTATGCCGTCCGCGCCCGGATAGGTGCCGAAGTAGGTATCGAAGGAGCGATTCTCCTGCATCACGACGATGACGTGCTTGATCTTGTGGATGCCGGTGCTCGGCGCGGGGTGTGTCGCACGCGGCGAACTCGAACAGGACACCAGGGCACTCATACCGAGTGCTGCCGCGGTCAGGCCGAGCAGCGGGCGTCCAATCCGGGTCATGGCGAGGGAGTCTAGGTAATCGATCCTGCGAATCGGGAGAGCGTCGACTCACCGGCCGCAATTCCGCGGTGCTGGTGTGAGACCGCCCACGCCGTCGTACATCGGTTCGACGCCTGATGTGCGGCGTCCGTAGCCCGCCCGTAACGGCAGCGACACACCCGCGAGCGGCGCCGAGCGCAGGATGGCGGCATCGGCAGATCCGGAGGAATCGTGCACAGCAGGCATGTAGTCGTCGTCGGCAACGGAATGGTGGATGTTGTCACCGAGCGTGTCGCGAGATGACCACGCATCGTTCCGACGCGTCGTGGGTCGAAGTCTGTCGAGACGCTGACGTGCCAGTCGAGCGCGGCGTCGTCGTGCTCGTCGATGACCGTCAGATCGCGTTGTTCCGCACCTATGGTGGCGACCTCTACGCCCTGGGCAACCGCGACCCGTTCAGCGGTGCGAACGTACTTGCCCGGGGCATCGTCGGCACGCGCGGAGACGCTCCGACCGTGACATCACCGATCTACAAGCAGGCCTTCGACCTGACGACGGGTACTTGTCTGGACGACGGTGGCGTTCGCATCCCTGTCTACAGCGTGAGACTCAGGCATGGACGCGTGGAGGTTCTGCTGTGACCGGAAGCATCGGCGAGCTTGCGGGGTACACCATCGGCATCACATCGGCGCGGCGCCGCGAGGAACTCGGCGCGGCGCTGGAAAGGCGTGGCGCGCGCGTGGTGTACGGACCCGCGATCCGAATCGTGCCGTTGCCAGATGACAGCGAAACACTCGCCGCGACACTGCGTTGCCTCGAGGTGGCTCCGGACATCGTGGTGGTGACGACCGGGATCGGCTTTCGTGGCTGGATGGAGGCCGCCGACGGTTGGGGGCTGATCGCCGAACTCACCGCCCGGATCGAGGGCGCCACCGTCGTGACCCGAGGGCCGAAGGCTCGTGGGGCGGTTCGCGCGGCAGGGCTGATCGAGGAGTGGTCACCGGAGTCGGAGTCCACGACCGAGGTGCTCGAGTACCTCCTGGCACAGGACATCGAAGGCAAACGCATTGCCGTGCAGCTGCACGGCGAACCGATCCCGGACCTTGTACAAGCATTGCGCGCCGCGGGCGCGGAGATCATTGAGGTGCCGGTCTATCGCTGGATGCTCCCGGAGGACACCGTGCCGCTCGTCAGGCTGGTCACCGCGGTTGCCGACCGGCAGGTGGACGCTGTCGTGTTCACCAGCGCCCCGGCGGCTGTGAGCTTCCTCCGTGTCGCCGAGAGTGAGGAACGCGTCGAGTCAGTCCTTGACGCGCTGCGCGGCGATGTTCTCGCCTGCTGCGTCGGACCCGTCACCGCGAGTCCGCTCATCCGGTCCGACGTGCCGACAGTGCAGCCTGATCGTCCGCGTCTCGGCGCGCTTGTTCGAGTGATCGGCAAGGAGCTGCCTTCTCGAGCCGGACGTGTACTCACGGTCGCCGGGCATCGGCTCGAGCTGCGTGGCCACGCCGTGGTGATCGACGACCGTCTCGTACCCCTTCCGTCAAACGGCATGGCCGTTCTCACGAGGCTTGCGCGTCATCCGGGGACGGTCGTCAGTCGCGCCGACCTGCTCGATTCTCTCAGCGGTCACGGCCAGGACGAGCACGCCGTGGAGGTGACGATTGCACGGCTGCGCACGGCGCTGGACGAGCCACGCATGATCCAGACTGTCGTCAAGCGCGGCTATCGCCTGGCGTACGAGCCGCACGTCGACACCGACGATGGTGCCGGCTGCGACCCGGCACCACACTTCGCCTTCCGCTGACGCAGGCAGCGCCGCCGCGCCTGTCAAAGACCTACCGAAGCAAGACAATCACGACGTGCCCCCGGCAGGATTCGAACCTGCGACGCCCGGCTTAGGAGGGCGGAGGGCGGCGTGAGCCATGCCATCTACAACCGCATTAGCCACAGTCTGCGCATCAGAGGCCACTGCGCACGCCCCGGTGGACTCAGGTTCATCCCACGAACCATCCCACGAACTCGCGATCCCCGACCGCAACTCCTTCTTGCTACCAGGGTCGTTGTAGGACCCTTCGGCTGAGGAGGTAATCGTGGGGAGCACGTTGACAATGCCGCAGCGCGAGGGCGACTCGAGCGGCGGTTCTACAGCGTCGCCGAGGCAGCCGAAGTCCTCGGCGTTTCGCCGATGACGGTCTATCGCGCGATTCGCGGCGGAAAGTGTCCCGCCGTCCAGATCATGGGGCGACTGATCGTTCCGACCACGGTCGTCGACGAGAGGATCGCCGTCGCGATGGATAGTGGAGCGGTTGCGTCCCCGCGCGGCGACTGCAGTCGTCCTCATCACGGCTCTTGCGAGTGGCTGCACTGCCCACCCTCACCCAAGCGGGCATTCCTCGGTGCCGAGTACCAAGGCGACAGGGTCAGGCTTCGCGTATCCCGCGTCGGGGCAGTACGTCGGATCACGGCCACTCTCGGCCCCGGGCTTCACCGTTGCGGTCGGGCTAGCCGCGCTGAAGGCACATCGCCAACTCGCGGCGAGAGTGAGCCCCGAGCTACTGGAGTTTGAGGTCACCAGCAATCGGTGTGTGGGTCCGATGCCCGAGTCGATCACCGTGGATACTGCTACGCACGTCAGCATCCAAATGGCCCCTACCAGGGGTGCCCGAGGCAGGCTTGGGCGTCCGAGACCAGGGTGGTGTCGACTCCTGGTGTCGACCCTTCCCGACCTCTCACCGTTATCTGGCACATGAACGAGCGCACGACAAGCACCGTTCTTCCGCCCACCTAGCAGCATGACCGGATGCTTCCTATCAACGGGTGCCGCCGCCGACCCGAGATACGGTCGGGACGTGAACACCGCCGCCGACGATCTCGTTGAGACATATCTTCGCGCTATCGCAGAAAAGGATTCCGCACGGGTCGTCGGTCTGTTCGCCGACGGAGGGGTCGTTAACTCGCCGCTCTACGGGCCGCGTGCCCCTCTCGATTTCTACACCGCCCTATTTGCGGACACGGCGCAAGCGAATCTGACGTTGAAGTCGGTGATGAGCGGCAGAGACCAGACTGGCAACGCGACGGTGAGCTTCTGGTTCCATTTCGACAGGCGGTTGCCATCAGGTCACGCCGCCCCATTCGACGTGGTGGACGTGGCCGTCCTCCGATCAGACGGCAAGATCGCCGAACTGCACATCATCTACGACACCGTGGATGTGCGGTTGGCCTTCGAAGCCGAGATCGGGCGCTCGTGGCGTCGACCAGCCACCGAAGATCCTGAAGGCACCTAGACCGAGTCATCAGCGGACCGGCTCGCGGCACGTCCGGTCGTCTCCGTTGCCATGATTTGGTGGCCCCTACGATGCTGGTGTTTGGCGGCACGGTCTGCTCGTAGTAGGCGCTGATGCTGCCGTACCCGCGGTTCGTATCGTCCGGGGTTGCATCTGTCGTGTCAGGCACGTGTACCCGTTGCCGGCCGAGAGCCTGTGGAGCCTCATTACGTGGTGCCTTGTTGTTATGCGTGATGTCTAACCCGGTCAATGCGTGCCGTCACTTGCAACCATCGGTCGTGTCGTGGGTTCGTGCGCGGATGATCTGGCTTGCCGCCTTCGCGGTACGGGGGGGCATCATGCGGATCCGGCAGTCCGGGATGAAGGGTCGCGCGGCGACGACGAGGACGAGGCTTACAGCCCGGCTGGTCGGCGAGGCCATTTCACGTACGGCATTCATGCCCGAGCTGGGGGGACGAAATGAGGCCATCCCTCTCGGTCGAGGCGGCCACTACGTCGACCGAGCAACTGGCAACAGCTGTCCTGGCCAAGCTGCCCGGACCGGCACGGCACCAACGTTGTCGCAAGCTGTCCGAAGGCCACCTTCTGACCTTGATTTCTCACTAACATTCGCGCCATCGTCTTGGAGCTGGTCGTGCTGCTAGCAGCACGTCGCAGCTTCGAGCGCGGCGTTCGGGGGTCGTTTCGGCACCGCGCGCTGGCGGTGCTCGGCACCCTGGTTCTGCTCTGTTCCGGTTTGGTCGTGCTCGCCAGTCCCGCCCAGGCGACGACGCTCACCTACGAATACACCGGCTCGGCTCAGTTGTGGCTGGTGCCGCCGGGAGTGACCTCTGCGACCTTCTCGGTCTACGGCGCTCAGGGTGGCGAGGGTGTGGACGGCGGCGGCGGTCTCGGCGGCTTTGTCAGTGCCACGATTCCGGTGACGGCCGGCGAGGTTCTGGTTCTCAACGTGGCCGGTGCAGCCGGTAGCTTCGACGGCGACCCGCACTTCGGCGGTTTCCCCGACGGCGCGACGGGCGGATCGGGGTTCGGCGCCCTGGGCTACGGCGGCGGCGGCGCCTCGGCCGTGCTCCGCGACGGGCTTAGATTGCTGATCGCTGGTGGCGGCGGCGGACGCGGCGGCGGCGGCAACGGAGGTGCGGGCGCCGCGGGCGTTGGGGGCGGTCAAGGCGGCAGTGGGACGCAGGTGCTGCGCGCTGGCGGCGGGGGTTTGTCTGGCTTCAACGGCACAGGCGGCGACGGGGGCACACCGGGGCGACGGGACGTCGACAACTTCGGCTTTCACGGTGAAAGCATGCCGGACT
>DASYGT010000031.1:0-13214 GCA_035999365.1 Jatrophihabitantaceae bacterium | reverse complement strand
ACGACCGCGCCGAACGTGCCCAGCTCGTCGAGGACGTATCCGATCACGCTCCTCGGCAGTTCGCCGTCGAACGCAACCAGCGCGTTGTACTCCGTCATTGCCGCCTCTCCGGGTTAGCCGGGTGACCCGAATTGGTCAGCCCGGCAGACTTCGGAGTCGAGTTCTGTCAGTCGGCACAGCAGCAGTGTGCACCATCCAAGCGGGACAGGCCGTCGGAATGCCGGTGCATATCATCTCGACGTCCACGTCGGGCCGTAGATGCGCGGCCATTCGGTTCGTTGGAACGACCTGCGGGCCGTGGCGACGTTCGCGACCTTCGTCGGCGTCGGCGGGAGTCGTCGTTCTCGGCTTCGTTTGGTCGGCGCCAAGGAGGGACACAAACACGCGAACACGCGGGAAAGCGTCATTCGACTCCGCACGGCTCGCACGGAGCGTGTCCTGACGATGTTTGCGCTGCCTGGCATGTGCACGCTGCACGCCAATTCGGCACGCGAAGCGCTGATGAAGACATGCACACTGCCTCTGCTCGCAGGTGAGAACGTGTCGGCGGCGTTTGTGGTGCCAACCGTGGCGTCCTCGATCGATGTGGTGGTCCATTTGGCCATGGCGGCCGACGGGCGCCGACGCGTGCGCGAGATCGTGGGCGTCAGCGGGCGCGTCGAGGGTGACGTCATCGAGACGTCGGAGCTGTTCTCGATGCATGGCTGTCGGCTGACCCGGGGGAATGGCCACCCGCCGCACGCCGAGCGTTTCGAAGCAGCCGGCCTCGACCTCGCCGCGTTGCTCACCCCGCGCTGGAACGCCCGCGCGGTCGATCGGACCGCGTGACGTGGGCGCGCTCCTGGGCATTCTCTTCGGCAGCGGCGCATTGCTGATGTGGCGCAGTGGTCCGCGGCGTGCCCGCACCGCGCGATCGCCTCGATCCGCGCCGTTCACGCGCCGGCGCGAGTTGCTGAGGCAAGCCGGTGTCGACGCGGTCGGACCTGCGCAGGTGCTGGTCGTGCAGGTGGTGTGTGGCCTCGTTGCCGGCACCGCGGTCTTCATCCTGACGGCCGCCGTCAGTGTCGCCGCGTGCTTCTTCTGCTACTTCTTCCTCGCGCCGGTATTGCTACTGCGACGGATGCGACGACGCCGCCAGGTTGCCCTTCGTCAGCAGTGGCCCGAGGCCATCGACAACCTGGCCTCGGCGGTGCGCGCCGGAATGTCACTTCCCGAGGCACTGGGGGAGCTGTCTGTGCACGGGCCGGTCGAGCTGCGACCACCCTTCGGTGGGTTCGCCGCCCGGTACCGCGCGAGCGGGCGGTTCGCTGAATGCCTAGATGTGCTGAAGGACGAGCTCGCTGATCCGGTGGGTGATCGCATCTGCGAGACCATCCGCGTCGCACGCGAGGTCGGTGGCAGCGATGTGGGTGCCGTGCTTCGAACGTTGTCGCAACTCCTGCGCTCCGATGCGCGTACCCGCTCCGAACTGGAGACACGCCAAGGGTGGGTCGTCAATGCCGCTCGGCTCGCGGTTGCAGCCCCGTGGCTCGTCCTGCTCCTGTTGGGGACGCAGTCGAGCACGCTGACATCGTTCGACTCGCCAGGCGGGAATCTCCTGCTGGCGGTGGGCGCCGCGGTATGCGTACTCGCGTACCGCATCATGCTGCGGCTCGGCCGCTTGCCCGACGAGATGCGAGTCGTGCGATGAGCCCTTCCGTCGCAGGTGCGCTGCTCGGGCTGCTCGCTGCGGTAGGAGCGCTGCTGGCCATAGGGGCGTCGCCGCCCATGCGACCCGTCCGACTCGTCGATCGCGTCGCGCCATATCTGGGTGATGCGCGGCCTCGCTCCCGGCTGCTGAACCCCTCCCATGCAACGGACGTCCCGTTCGCCGTGGTCCACGGGCTCTTCGGCCCTGCGCTCCGCGACCTGGTGCGCGTGATCGATCGAGTGGTTGGTGGATCGTCGTCCGTGCGCCGCCGCCTGGCTGGGCTCGGATGTGGCGTCGACGTCGACGCATTTCGAATCGAGCAGGCGGTGTGGGGCTCGATCGGCATGGGAGTCGGTGCCTGTCTGCTCTGCGTGGCCGGTCTCGCACGCAGTGGTATCGATCCCGTGCTAGTCGGGGGTGCGGCTATCGCCGGGGCAGTTGCCGGCGTGCTGTCGCGCGACTACTGGCTCACCCGGCAGCTCGCTGCCCGCGAGCGGGCGATGGTGGCCGAACTCCCCGTCGTGGCGGATCTCATCGCATTGTCCGTCGTCGCCGGCGAGGGGCCGGCGGATGCACTCGCGCGCGTGAGCGTCCTGACCAGTGGAGAACTGTGTCGGGATCTCGATTCGATCCTGCGCCGCGCGCGGTCAGGCGTCGCGCTGACCCGAGCGCTCGGCGACCTCGCCGAGGTGACGACTTCGGAACCCTTCGCGCGCTTCCTGTCCGGCATATCGATCGCGATCGAGCGGGGAACGCCGCTCGCCGATGTCCTGCGATCACAGGCGATGGATGCGCGCGACGTTGCCAAACGTGCCCTGCTCGACGCGGGCGGCAAGAAGGAGATCTCGATGATGCTGCCCGTTGTGTTCATGATCCTGCCGGTGACGGTGCTGTTCGCCCTGTATCCCGGCCTGCTCACGCTTACGGCGATTGCTCGATGAGGGAAGGAATGGGCATGAGGTGGTCGATGCGTCTGCGTGCGATCCGAGACGACCGGGGCGACGTGCCCGGCTGGGTGATGGTCACCGTCATGACTGCGATCTTGGTCGTCGCGATCCTCGGGGTATTCGAACCCCAGCTCAAGGCCGCGATCGGTTCGGCGCTGGATTCGGTGACCGGTGCGCGATAGGTCGCCGGCCGCCTGCGTGCCTGCGGGATGGCGACGAGTCTTGGCGCGCGGCGAGTGGCTCGCGCGGGACGACCGCGGTGCCAGTGCTGTCGAGTTCGTGATGATGTCCGTCCTGCTTGTCATGCTGCTGTTTGCCGTTCTGCAAGTCGCCGTCTACGTGTATGTGCGCAACGTCGTGGCGGCCTCGGCCGCCGATGGCGCTCGATTTGCTGCCAGCTCGGGTGCGGACATCGCGAGTGGGGGCGAGCACGCGTCGGGCGGCATCCGTGCTGGCCTGAGCCAGGCTGCTGCGGCGCGAATTGCGTGCGTGAGCAGGCGTTCGCTCGACAGCGACTCCGGCTTGGCGACGGTCGCGGTGCGCTGCCGCGGTCGGCTGCGGCCGATCTTGCTCCCTGTAGGTCTTCGCTTCCGTGTGGACGTCACGGCGTCGGCCCTGCAGGAGCAGGGCCCGTGAGCCGATTGTGCGCTCGATTCTCTCGTGGCGGCGATGCCGGATCGGCGATCGTCGAGTTCGTCTTCGTCGCCGTGGTGGTGATGATTCCCTTGGCGTACCTGCTCGTCTCGGTCGCGATCGTGCAGCGAACCCAGCTCGCGGTGTCCCAAGCGGCGCGCGAAGCCGGCCGCGCGATCGCCACCGCTGACTCGGCGTCCGATCTTCCGCGCAGAGTTGCTGCAGCGGTACACATCGCACTGCGGTCGCAGGGAGTGCCCGGCAACGTTGCGGTACGCGTTGTCGCGCCGGGGGCTGCCTGTACGTCTGCTGCTGTACCGCCTGTGCTCGCTGCAGGTGCCGAGCTGACGGTGTGCGTGACGCGCGACGTGCAGATGCCCGCCGTGCCGTCGGTGTTGGCCGGACGCGGGATCCGGTGCATCGGCCGATACACCGTTCACGTCGACGACTACCGAACTGTGCGCCCGTGATCGCACCAGATCGCGGATCGACCGTGCCGCTCATTCTCGGGTTCTTCCTGCTTGCGCTGCTGGGAACGGCCGGCGCCGTTGCCGCGGGCCAGGCATTCGTGCAGCAGCGCGATCTGCAGGATCTGTGTGACGGCGCGGCTGCGGCGACCGCTGCGGCCGCCGCCGATGTCGATCGGTCGTCGCCGATCGCGATCGCAGGCTCGTTGCGTTTCGTCGACGTTCAGCGAATCGCAGACCGGTACGTGAGTCGTGAACTGTCCGGCGTCAGCGTCCGCGCGCGCGTGTCAAGCGACGGTCGCATCCTGCGCGTGCGCTGCTCGACCACGAAGGCGGTGATTTTCGGTGCTGTCTTCGGCAAAGCACACGGCGTGCTTCACATCGTCGAATCCTCGGCTCGCGAGCCGGTGACATGACCAGCTCGGGAGCCACGAAGTCAATGACAGGGGAAGGTTTCATGCGAACTGCACTGTCCGTGATTGCTGCAACGGCGATGCTCGCCGGATGCTCCGGAGGTGGCGCCGCGCAACATAGGTCGGCGACTCCGTCCGTTCGAACGACGCCGACCACGTCGCCGCCTCGCACCGGACCGCTGACGACCGGAGCCGGTGTGCTGCCCGGCGAGAAGCCACCCGTCGAACCTGCGATTGCCAAGACACACACCGACAACGGCGCGTTTGCATTCGCCGCGTACTTCATTCGAGCTCTGAGCTGGAGCATTCAGACGACTGATCCTTACCTCTTGACGCAACTGAGCGCGACAAGTTGTGAGGCGTGTTTACGCTACCGGGACTCGCTCAATGCCGCGTCCGCACGCGGAAACCGTCTGGCCGGATATCTAGAGGTACAACGGATTGAGCTCGCACGCGGGACCTACCGGACTAAAGCCGACCACGCGTTTCGGCTCGTTCTGAAGGAGGTCGCCCAGACCGTCGCGGCTTCAGGGGTTCGATCAACTCGGACATCGCGTGTATACGACTCGATTCTCTTTTTAACGTGGTCAGTCGGTGGCTGGAAAGTTGTGGGGCAGGGCGCGCCGTGACCAAGAGGTTCCTACTTTGCATGCTGTTCGTGGTCGGCGGTACGGCGTGGTCGGAATCGGCGAATGCGTCGTCCAGTGCCTGCGTCACATTCGATTCCCGGACATCCACGGCGGCCTACGTGGTCATGGGACAGCAGGATTGTCACGAGGCCGTCGCTGGGGGCTCACGCGAGAAATCGTCGCCATCGATCGTCCGCTGGATTGATTGCGGGGGACGGGGAGACGGGGAAACGACCACTGTTGGCGGCGGTCCGTGCCTCCAGGTCGCGGCGGCATGTGCCGGCAAGCCCACCCAAGGCGGGGCGCCCAAGACGACCACCCTGGCCGAGGTCGAGATCGGGCGCGACGGATCGCAACGGCTGGTATCGATCACGTGCGATGCGCCGGTTGGGGCACGCGGCGGTATCACTCCCGCGGCGATCCGCGCGGAAGCCCAGAAACGTGTGCCGCACCCACGGGTTGGCGTCGCTCCTCCCGGCGGCACAACCCTGGTCAACATCCAGACACTGCTGTGGGTCGACACCCCCGCCGACCTCGACCTCGGAACGGTCGTCCTGCTCGGCCAGCCAGTCGGTCTGCGTGTGCACGTACACCACGTTGCGTGGACATTCGGTGACGGCCACTCCGGCGTCACGACCACGCCAGGCCGTCGCTACGACCCGGCCGACCCGTGCCGCACTGCCGGTTGCCCCGGGTACGACGGTCACGTTTACGCCACAACAGGGCGGGTGAGCATCTCCGCCCAGGTGACCTGGATCGGCGAGTATCGCGTCGGGACCGGCGCATGGCAGCCGATCGCCGGCACAGTCACCGGGATAGGGCAGAGCGTGACGATCGCCGTCCGGGAAGCGCGCGGAGTCCTCGTCCCGAACGACACCGGGCGCTGAGGAATGCGCCACCTCCACGTCCGTACCCACGCGGCGCGGCACACTGGCGGCACCGAAGGGGTGGAGCAGATTGTCGTCAGGGACGAAGTACGTCACGCGTATCCGCCTGGCGCCCGACGGCTACCGGCACGAACACATCGAGGAGATCGAGTACCACCACGGAGTTGTCATACCGCCGTATGACAGTCCGGAGTTGCACTACGCATCCGTCTCGGTCGCGGCGCTCCTCCTCGATGAGCACGACTGGGACGTCCGCGTCAGCGGCGCGCCCGAAACCGTGCGCCTGCGCACCGTCCACCCGTACGGCCGCCCCCCGTACCTGCGCGGCTTCGCCGACGACGCACCGACCAACGACCTGTTGGACCTCCCGCACTACTGAACGACCCGGCAGGATCGTGACCATGCACGACGACGCCCAGGAGTCAGGCCCCGAATGAGCACCGACCCGGTCGAGCGACTGCGCCGCCTCTGCCTCGCCCTGCCGGAAACCAACGAACGGGCCAGCCATGGCGAACCGTCGTTCTTCGTCCGCGACAAGAAGCAGTTCGTCAGCCTCGACAACCACCACCACGGCGCCGAGCACCTCGCGTTCTGGTGTCCCGCGGTTCCTGGCGCACAGGAGCAGCTGATCGCCGAAGATTCCGACACGTTCTTCCGGCCGCCCTACGTCGGGCACCGCGGCTGGGTCGGGGTACGCATCGACGGCAACCCGGATTGGGACGAGATCGCCGCCATCATTGTCGACGCCTACCGCCTCGTCGCCCCCAAGCAGCTGTCCGCGCGCCTGGACGCCTCGGGCCACTGACCCGCTCGCGTACCCTCGACCGACGTGGACGTCCCCGCCGAGCTCAAAGAACTTTCCGCAACCCTGGCCAGCATCGAAGCCGTCCTCGACCTCGACTCGATGCGCCGCGAGGCCGGGGAGCTCGAGCGCCAGGCATCCGTGCCCAACCTCTGGGACGATCCCGACGCAGCCCAGAAAGTCACCTCGCGGCTCTCGTTCTTTCAGGGCGAGATTCGCCGCGTGGAAGAGCTCCGGCGCCGCACCGACGATGCTCAGCTGCTCTGGGAGATGGCCGAGGAAGCCGCTGACGAAGAGTCCCGCGCCGAGGTGGAGGCCGAGGCCATCGGTCTGCGCAAATCCATCGACGAACTCGAAGTTCGCACGCTGCTCTCCGGCCCCTACGACGCCCGCGAAGCGCTCGTCACCATCCGCTCCGAGGCAGGAGGGGTCGACGCCGCAGACTTCGCAGAGATGCTCATGCGCATGTACACGCGCTGGGCTGAACGGCACAACTATGGCGTCGACATCCTCGACACCTCCTATGCAGAAGAAGCGGGCATCAAGTCCGCGACGTTCCAGATCCACGCCCCCTACGCCTACGGCACCCTGAGCGTCGAGCAGGGCACCCACCGTCTCGTGCGCATCAGCCCGTTCGACAACCAGGGCCGCCGGCAGACCAGCTTCGCCGGTGTCGAGGTGCTCCCCGTCGTCGAATCGTCCGACCACGTCGAGGTCCCGGACGACGACCTTCGCGTCGACGTATACCGCTCCTCCGGCCCGGGCGGTCAGGGCGTGAACACCACGGACTCGGCAGTGCGCATCACCCACCTGCCCACGGGCATCGTCGTCAGCTGCCAGAACGAGCGCAGCCAGATTCAGAACCGTGCCTCTGCCATGAACGTGCTGCAGGCCAAGCTGCTCGAACGCCGCCGCCAGGAAGAACAAGCAGCGATGGACGCCCTCAAGGACGGCGGCAACAGTTGGGGCAACCAGATGCGCAGCTACGTCCTGCACCCGTACCAGATGGTGAAGGACCTGCGCACCGAGTACGAGGTCGGCAACCCGCAGGCTGTGCTCGACGGCGACATCGACGGCTTCATCGAGGCCGGCATCCGTTGGCGCCGCTCCGGGGGATAGCCGGTACGAGCAGTACCGAGTACCGTGCGATCATGCGGCGCGACGCGCGGGCCCGGCAGCTCGCCCAGCTCGATCCGGTGACCGACCGGACCAAGATCGTCCGCACGATGCTCGAACTCGAGTTTCCCTGGGACATGATGCGCTCGCTGGAACTCGCGCTGTTCCGTACCTTCGCGGTGCCCACGATCGGCCGGTTGCTCGACCACACCGGTGAGTTCACCGAACGCGCGCAGCGCCGCTATGACGACACGATGCTGCTGCTGTACCACATCTGGGTCGGCCGTCCAGATGGCACGCAGAGCGAGCGCGGCGCCGGCGCCGAGCACCTGAATGCCATCCACGGCCACTACCGCATCGACAACGACGACTTCCGCTACACGCTCTCGACATTCGTCGTGGTGCCGATCCGCTGGCTGCGCCGATTCGGGTGGCGACAGCCGTCTGCCACCGAAGTCAGCGCATGGACCAATGTCATGCGCGACATGGGGACAGCGATGGGCATCGCTGATATCCCCGACACGTTCGACGATTTCGCCGAACTGATGGACGCCTACGAGGCCGAGCACTTCGCGTACCTGCCCGGCTCCGAACGCGTGGCCCGCGCAACGCTCGAGCTGATGGTCCGGTGGTATCCCCGCCCCCTGCGGCCGCTGCTGCGCTCGACCGTGCCCGCGTTGCTCGACGAGCCGGTGCTCCTCGCCCTCGGGCTGCCCCGACCGACGCCGCGGCTGCGCCGCGTCGCTGAGTCGGTGGTGCTCGCGCGGGCCGCGGCCGTGCGGCGGCTCCCGGCGCGCCCCGACAGCAGGCCGTTCGAGCCCAAGGTCCGCAGCTACGCCGATGAGCCACCGGTGCACCGCATCGGTCCGGAAAGGCTGGTCGGTCAGTCGCCCTCGACGACCGTGTGAATCTCGTCGGCGACCAGTCCGTGCGCTTCGCGATGCACGGTGTTCGCCGCCTCGGCATTCGGCGCGTCGACCAGGCAGAAGATCTTGCCTTGACCCTCGTCGACCCAATAACGCAGGTAATGGACGCCATGCGCGTCTTGGGTGTTCAGGTCGGCGGCGTGAGCTTTGGCCACATCCTCCGCAGTCACCGGCCCGCTCAGGTTGTGAACGTCCATGAACAGTGCCATTGCTGGCTCCTCTCGATGCCATTCCGGGCCCAGCGCCCGCATGACAAGTGCATCGCGCCGTGCCCTGCGATACATCGGGAGAGTTGCCTATGTTCGGGGAAGAAGTCCAGTGCGCCGTTGGTCCTGGCACGGATCTGCACGTCGCGGTCATCGAATCTGATGCGCAGGAAGCTGTGAGGAAGCCCGACGCGCGGGATCGGCTGGACGGGACATCCGTGACAGTTAGGTAAACTGCACTCCCGTGATCCGGCTCGAGAACATCTCCATGATCTACCCGGCCGGCGCGCGCCCTGCGCTCGATGACGTAAGTCTCGGCATCGAGAAGGGCGAATTCGTCTTCTTGATCGGCTCGTCCGGCTCGGGGAAGTCGACCGTGCTGCGCCTGCTGCTCCGTGAGGAGCTGCCCACGGCGGGCGTGGTCACCGTCGATGGCCGCAATTTGAACAAGATGGCCAATCGCAAGGTCCCCGAACTGCGTCGCCGCATCGGCTGCGTCTTCCAGGACTTCCGGCTGCTGCCCAAGAAGAACGTCTACGAGAACGTCGCGTTCGCCCTTGAAGTGATCAATAAGTCCCCCCGCGCAATCCGCCGGACAGTGCCCGAGGTACTTGATCTCGTCGGGCTCGAAGGCAAAGCGCAACGTATGCCCAACGAACTGTCGGGCGGCGAGCAGCAGCGAGTTGCTATCGCTCGCGCGTTCGTCAACCGACCGCTGGTACTGCTCGCCGACGAGCCCACCGGCAACCTCGACCCTGACACCAGCCAGGGGATCATGAGCCTTCTCGAGCGGATCAACCGCACCGGCACCACCGTGGTCATGGCGACCCACGACAACAACATCGTCGACGCCATGCGCCGGCGCGTGATCGAGCTCGATATGGGCAAGGTGATCCGCGACCAGTCGCGTGGCGTGTACGGAGTAGGCCGCTGAACGCCGGCCGGCTCGGCGCCCGCGCCCTGCCCCGCCCGACCACCCCCGAGAACTGAGGAAGTCATGCGCGCCAACTTCGTGTTGTCCGGTGTCGCCACCGGCATCCGTCGAAACCTGACGATGACGATCGCGCTCATACTCAGCACCGCGATCGCCCTGTCCTTCGTGGGGGCATCGCTGCTCGCGAACCGCGAGATCAGCAAATTCAAGAACAAGTACGAAGACAAGATCAACGTTTCGATCTACCTGTGCCCGACGCAGTACAAGACGTCACCGCCCTGCACACACAAGACGACCGACGCCGAGCAAGCGGCGATCCAGAGCGCACTGGCGAGCGACCCGTTGGTGAAGTCCCAGCGGATCATCACGGAGGAGCAGGCGTACGAGCTCGGCAGAGCCCAGCAGCCCGATGTCGCGAACTTCCTCAAGGTCGGCGTGTTCCCCGCGTCGTTCTCGGTGAAGCTGCGCAACCTGCAGACGGACTACCCGCAGTTCGCCGCAAAATACGCGGCCCTCCCCGGAGTGGGGCAGGTCAAGAACCAGATCGACACGATCAACACACTGCTGAACATCATCGACAGCGTGCGTTGGTTCTCGATCATCGTCGCGCTCATTGTGCTCGTGGCGTCGATCCTGCTCATCGCGAATACGATCCAGGTCGCCGCGGCGCAACGCCGCAACGAAACGAGCATCATGCGTCTGGTCGGCGCATCGCGCTGGATGACCGAACTGCCGTTCATGCTCGAGGCGGTGATCGCTGCCGCTATCGGCGGGTTGATCGCAGTGTTCGGAATCTGGTTCGGCAAGCACTACGTGCTCGACAACGTGTTCAGCGGTCCGACCCATCGGGGCGTGATTCCGAACCTTGGGATCAACGACGTGCTCGTGTACGGCGGCATCAGTCTGCTCGTCGGCGTCGTCCTGTCGGCCATAACTGCGTTTGCGACGTTGCGCTTCTACGTCAGGCTGTAGGTATGGCAACGCAGGCGGCGTCGAGCAATCGTGGCTCGGGCCGCAAGATCATCGCGCAGAACCGCAAGGCGCGGCATGACTACACGATCATGGAGACCTTCGAGGCCGGCCTCGTTCTCACTGGCACCGAGGTGAAGTCGCTGCGCCTAGGCCGCGCTTCTCTGGTCGACGGCTTTGCCACCATCGATGACGGCGAGGTGTTCCTGCGCAACGTGCACATTCCCGAGTACGACCAGGGCAGCTGGACGAATCACGAGCCGCGACGGGTGCGCAAGATGCTTCTGCACCGCGCCGAGATCCTCCGCTTGATCGGCAAGACGAAGGAGAGCGGGCTCACCCTCGTCCCGCTGTCGCTCTACTTCTCCGAGGGCAAGGCGAAGGTCGAGATCGGACTGGGGCGGGGCAAGAAGTCCTATGACAAGCGGCAGGACATGGCCCGGCGCGACGCCGACCGTGAGGTGCGCAGGGCACTCGGCCGTCGCGCCAAAGGCATGGACTGATGCTGGACGCGGACATCCCCGCCTGGTGGAACGCGCTCGGCCTGCCCGGGCTCGTCGACATCCATACGCACTTCATGCCAGAGCCGGTGATGAATGCGGTGTGGCGCTACTTCGACAACGCCGAGCGGCACTACGGCATGCCGTGGCCGGTGCAGTACCGCGGCAGCGACGACGAACGCGTCGGCATCCTGCGCGAGATCGGCGTACGGCACTTCACCTCGCTTCTGTATCCGCACAAGCCGTCGATGGCCGAGTCGCTGAACGCGTGGTCGCGGGACTTTGCTGCGCGCACTTCCGACTGCGTGCAGACGGCGACGTTCTTCCCGGAGTCGTCGGCAGCGCGCTACGTGCCGGCGGCGATCGAAGCCGGTGCCCGGATCTTCAAGGTGCACGTTCAGGTCGGCGGCTACGACCCCCGCGACGACCTGCTGCGCCCGGTGTGGGGGACTCTCGCCGAGGCTGCGATTCCGGTCGTGGTGCATTGCGGCAGCGGTCCCGCCGCCGGGTTACACACCGGACCCGAACCGTTCGGTGCCGTGCTGGCCGAGCACCCGAGCCTGCCGGCGGTGATCGCGCACATGGGTGCGCCGGAGTACCTGGAACACCTCGCTCTGGCAGAGCGGTATCCGAACGTCCGGCTCGACACGACGATGGTCGCCACTGATTTCATGAACGCGCTTGCTCCGGTGACAGCCGAAGTGAGGGCGCGGATGGCCGATCTCTCGAACCGCATCGTGCTCGGCTCGGATTTTCCGAACATTCCCTACGCGTACGCCGAGCAGATCGATGCTCTGCAGCGGCTGGAGCTCGGTGATGACTGGCTCCGCGCCGTGTGTTGGTACAACGGGTGTGAGGTCCTCGGCGTCAGTTGAGCCACGACCGGCCGGGGAGATCCCTGGATGGAAGACCGCGGCGCCTCGATTGGCTAGGGTTAGGTTTCCCTGAGAGCTGACACGGAGGCGAGGAGGGACATGGACCGGCTCGCGCGCTTCATGGACGTGACGATCTCTGACCCGGCTGCCTTCGGCGGAGGCTCGGCGCACGGCCACGTCCGCACCCGGGTTTCCACAGTGGCCTACGGCTACCTCGGCGTTGTCGACGAGTACGAGGACGCAGACCACGACGTGACCTGGTGCCTGCTCACCCTGTCGCTGCCGGGGCTTGCGCCGAACCTGACGGTCGACCACCGCAAGGTGTTCGGGCTTCCGGGCGTTCCCCTGCGCGAAACGCTCGTCGCCACCGGTGATCCGGTCTTCGATGCTGAATACGGCGTGATCGCCGATGACCCGACCGTCGTCACGCGCATCCTCACACCGGCACTGCGCGCGCTGCTCGTCGATCGGCCGGTGCAGCGGCTGTCGCTGTCCGGCGCAGCGATGGTGCTGCGTACCTTCGACGGCGCCGCCTTGACCGACGATGTCGTCGTGAACCTCAACGCGATGGTCGAAGGCATCCTGTCTTCGACGCCGTCCTTCGTCACGCCGCGGTCGGGTCGCGACGTGGGCATGCACGGCAAGCCCCTCGCCCCCGGCCTGTGCGCGGAGAACGAGGATCCGCCCGAGGAGGAGCCGCACAAGCCCGGATTTGCGGGCAGATTCGGCGGCCGCTCGCGCCACCGGGTGTAACGCTTGCCCGGACCGATACCCTGGAGAGGTTCAACGACCAGGGGGTGAACGGTTTCGACTTCGTACGTCGATGTAGGAGAAGCGGGCCGAGGATTGCGTTGCTGACCTCGTAAAAAAAGCGACGCAAAACAAATAAGCGCCGATTCCAATCAGCGCGACTTCGCTCTCGCTGCCTAGGCAGTAGAGCGGGTCTGTCAGCCCGGGTTCGTCACCGGCCCGGTCCCTGGCATCAGCTAGGTGACTTACCGTCCTCGCCGGTCGCGGGTGGGGACGGGACAACTCACAGCGGCTGGGCCTGTCACTGCTGGCTTGTGTGGATGACCAGCGGGGCCGAGTAGAGACACCCCACACTGCGCCCGGAGAAGTCCTACTGAAGCGTCGAAGGACGCGGGTTCGATTCCCGCCACCTCCACCAGACACGAGACGAGCGAACCTCGACGACGACGATGCCCCCGGCATTTGGTGCC
>DASYGT010000013.1:0-7534 GCA_035999365.1 Jatrophihabitantaceae bacterium | reverse complement strand
GAAGGCCGCGGCACCCAGTGCCCCGGCGCCGAGGATTGCCGCCCCGGCTCGCAGGTCGTGCCGCGACTCGTAGCGCGACTCACGCGCTGCGTCCACGTACGCGTTGAGGTCGCGACGCGCGCCGCGCATCGCGTCTGATTGCAGGTCGTCGGATTCCACAAGCAATTCGCGGAACCCGCGTTCGTCTACTTTTTCGTCCACCGGCCACCTTCCAGATTCGGGACGGTAGGCCAACGGCCGCCCGCTCGATCAGCTCTGTCAGTGGGTGTTCGCCGATCGAGGGGCGGCCGGTTTCAGGACGAGGAAGAAATCTTTTGTTACTTGACGACGACCGTTGCCTTCATCCGTGGGTGGATCGAGCACATGTAGCTGTACGTGCCCGCCTTGGAGAAGGTGAAGCTGAACTTCGCGCCGTTGTTCAGGTCGTTGGACGAGAAGGAGTTGTCCGACGACGTCACGTTGTGGCTGATCGAATCATCGAACTCCCAGGTGACCCGAGTTCCCACCGACACGGTCACCGTGCTGGGATCGAACGCGAAGTTCTTGACGTGGACGAGGGTCCCGCCCGACGTGCTCGAGCCCCCGCCGCTACTGGTCGTGGCTCCCGCGGCAGCTGAGGTCGTCGCACCCCCATTACCGGCCGACGAGGCCTTCGTCGAACTGCTGCACGCCGTGGCGAGCAGGGCGACGGCCAGTAGTGCACCGAGCCCCATGGACATCGAGCGGCGAACGATCGGGCGAGTCTTCACGTGCGCTCCGTTTCTTCTCAGGCAACGCGGGACAGGGGTCACGCCAGTGGTGCCCGACCCTGACGATCAACAGGGTGGTCATTTCTCCCTACGTGTCCCACGGTGAAAAGGTTCACTGACGCCGGACAGGTGGGGGCATCATGGCGGCGAAGGTTCTGGGGCGAGCGGTCGTGGCGGTCATGGCGGTCATGTCCGTCGGGTGCGGTGGTCTCGCCGGACAGCGAGCCGGTGCCGCGGCCCCACGAGCGTCTATCTCCGGGACGGTCCGCGATGCGGTGACGGGGCAACCGATCGGCGGTGCGTCCGTGAGCATCTTCGCTCTCAGGCCGAACGGCCTGCCCGACGGCACGGTCGTCTACGGACCGACGTTCCTCGTCGGAGCAGTGACGGCTGCCGCCGGCACGTACCGGATCTCGGTGCCGGCCTCGGATGCCAATGGTTACTGGGTCTGCTTCGACACGGGTCTGTTCGGGCCGTACGAGTTCCAGTGCTGGGCCGACCAGTCGACGTTCTTCTATCCGCTACCTGACCCGCTCGGATTCAGTCAACTGCCCACTGGATCCAGGACGGTCTCCGTTGCGGCTGGCGAGGGCATCACGGGCATCGACGCGGACCTCATCCATCCTGTGGCTCCCGGATCGCCGTCGCCCACCGGCGCGGTGAGCGGCCAGGTCACAGTTGCCGGCGCAAAGTCCGGCGTCAGTGGCGCGGTCGTCACGGCATTCAATGCCGAGGCCTTGCCCGTCGGGCACACCGTGACCGCGCTGCACGGCGCATACCGGCTCGACAATCTGGCTCCCGGAACGGACGCGATCTGCGTCGACCCGAGCGATGGGGCCGTCGCTACCTCGCCAACGGCACTTCACGGGCGGTGCTTCGTCTCGGCTCGCTGGCGGACAGGTTCCCCGCCGCCACTCGACGCGTCCCCGGTTTCGGTGACGATCGGATCGACAGCATCACACGTCAACGTCGCCCTGCTCCCCGGCGGGTCCGACCGGACGTGAGGATCCTCGGCGGAGATCGCGCGCGAGTGAGTTCTTGGTCGTCGCGCCGTGCGCGGTTACGGTTGTGATCGGTTTCGGGGTAGTGGGGTAGTCGGCACATGGGTATGCGTACGCGCACGGCGGTCTTCGCTGCGGTGGTCGTCGTCGCTGCCGCCGGCATCGCCTACGCCGCGTGGCCGACCCACCACCGGCGGGCCGTGGTGACGGCTGCGAAGCCGTTGCCGCAACGCCCGATCGTCACGCCGACAGTCACGCCCGGGCCGCCCGTGCCGCCCCATGAGGCGGTCGCTCCCGCTGCCCCAACGTCATTCGTGATGACCGGACCCGCATTCACGATCGCGGCACACGTATGCAAGATGGACTTCATCCTGCCGCTCGATCCGCCCGGCGACCAATTCCACACGGTCTGCTGGGTGAAGCGCAAATTCGGCGTCGCACCCGGTAGCGACGCCGCAGGCACAAGCTATATCCTCGGCCACGCGTGGGCCGAGGCGAGATTGGTGCTCAATCCACTGTCGGAATACGCCATGAAGCAGGTCACGGGTCGTCGACCTGTGAAAGAGAGTGGTGTGCCGATCTATCCGGTCACGAATGTCAACGGATACAAGATCGTTCTCAAGGTCCCGCACGGAACGCTGACATACCGGGTCACCCGGGCCTTTGCCGTCTCGAAAGAGGACGCCATCAAGGTGCAGTCGATCATGGAAACGACGATTCCGAATCGGGTCGTCATTATCACGTGCGGCGTGAACAACGGCCAAGATATCGACGACAACATCATCGTGTATGCGGACCTGTACTCGTCGATTGCCACCTGACGTATTTCGCGACTAGTACGGGTTAATTCTCCGTGATTATGGTTTACTCTCCGCATGGCAAAGACGACGGTGGTCACCGTAACTGATGATCTTGACGGCTCCCCGAATGCCACTACGGTGACATTCGGGTTCGGTGGCGCCAGCTACGAGATTGACCTCGCCAGGAAGAATGCGGGCGCGTTGGAACGGGCCTTGAAGCCCTACATCGCATCAGCCCGTCGCGTGCGAGGTTCCTCGGGCCGGCGCGGGCGCAGCGGTCAGTCCCGCGATCTTGGCGCCGTACGCACGTGGGCAAAGCGCAACGGCCACAAGGTGTCCGAGCGCGGGCGCATCGCCTCCTCGGTGCTCGAGGCGTACGACGCCGCCAACTGATCAGCGGCGGTTGCACTGCCGCACTGCTCGATCCTCCGGGCGCCCCCGGCAGGGTTCGAACCTGCGACCGTCCGCTTAGAAGGCGGATGCTCTATCCACTGAGCTACGGGGGCCAGCCTCGACGGCGAGGTTACCGCCCGGGACGCCGGAACGAACCGTGTCTGCGCGGCTCACCGCGTTTGCGGTAGGCCCGATCGGAGCACCGTGCCGAGCGAGTAGTCGATGAGTCGCCGCGACTGACTTTAAGTCGACGTTCGTTGATTTACTGCCAGACCGCGTGGCATGCTCGTCGGCATGCCCATAAAGTCTGTCGCGATCGTCGCGCTTCCCGGGGTGCAACCCTTCGAGCTGGGCGTGGCCTGGGAGGGCTTCGGCGTCGATCGCAGCGACGAGGGGGTTCCGCCGTACGACTGCGTCGTCGTGTCGATGACGGCCTCAGTCCCTACGGCCGGCGGGTGGTCGCTCTCGACGCCGCATCGCCTCGACCGGGCGCGTGCAGCGGACCTCGTCGTGGTTCCCGCGAACGTCGATCCCGCCCAGCATCCGGAGCCGCTGCTGGACCTGCTTCGGCACACCGTTGCCCGGGGCGCGAAGGTGATGAGCGTCTGCTCTGGAGCGTTCGCCCTCGGGGCCGCAGGGCTGCTCGACGATCGCGACTGCACCACCCACTGGCGCTACGCCCAGGAACTCGCCGACACCTACCCGCAGGCGCGGGTCAATCCGAACGTCTTGTTCGTCTGTGACGGGCCGGTGTACACGTCCGCCGGCACTGCGGCGGGATTGGACCTCTGCCTGCACATCATCCGGTCCGACCACGGCGAGGAGATCGCGCGCAAGGTCGCTCGCCGCATGGTGATGCCGCCGCACCGCGACGGCGGGCAGTCGCAATATGTCGAGGCTCCGATCCGGGTGCGGCCTGCCGAGACGTTGGCGCCGCTTCTCGATGCGTTGGGCCACGAACTCGATGCCGAACACACCATCGACTCTCTCGCCGAACGCTGTGCGATGAGCCCGCGTACTTTCGCCCGCCGGTTCCGGGCCGAGACGGGAACGACGCCGCACCTGTGGCTGACGCATCAACGAGTGCTCCACGCCCGACGGATGCTCGAAGAGGGAGACGACGGCGTCGACTCGGTGGCGCTTCGCTGCGGCTTCGGATCGGCCGCGATGCTGCGACATCACTTCGGGCGCATCGTGGGCGTGTCCCCGGCCGCTTATCGACGCGCGTTCCGCGAGCGTGAGCCGGCCGCCTAGTGTGCGCCACCGACGATTGTGACGTCGGATGTCCCCAGCCTCCTTGCGAGTCCACAAGCTGCGCCCGATCCCACATGTGCCGCCCCCAGTCGGGTTCGGTGGGATCACACCCGACAAGGGGTGGCCGGATCACACCGGACTGTGGACGAGGAGCACGTCAATGAACGACACGAACATGACCGTCGTCGGAAACGTCGTCGATGCGCCGCGCATGCGGCTCACGAAGAACGGGCACGCGGTGACGAACTTTCGCATCGCGTCGACGTCGCGGCGATTCGATCGCGAGCAAGAACGTTACGTCGACAACGCGACCCTCTTCGTGAACGTCACCTGCTGGCGCGCGATGGCAGAGAACGTCGCCCAGTCGTTGCAGAAGGGGCAGCCGGTCGTCGTTACCGGGCGCTACTTCTCGCGCGAGTACGTCGTCAATGAGGTCGCCCGCGTCGCCTACGAACTGGAGGCGAACGCTGTCGGCCATGACCTGAGCCGCGGCATGAGCGCGTTCACGAAGACGGCACGGACGGGGCGCATGGAGGTCGAGGTCGACGCCGGCGGATTGCCCGCCGACGCCAGCGACCACTGGCTCGGGTCCGGCGATGGGGTTGCCGAGGCGTCGCCGGCGGCGAAGGCCGACAGTGCCGCGGAGCTCGTCGGCGCTGTCTGAGCACCACGGCGCGTGGCCGGCGGTCCGGCAGGGGACCGTCGGCAGCGCCTCAACTCGACTGGGACACTGGAGACAGACCGCCGCCGGAAGCTGCCGGCGGCTCGCAACCCAGAGGTGTGAACTCTCCGTGGCCCAGTTCATCTACACGATGTACAAGGTGCGCAAGGCGCATGGCGACAAGGTGATTCTCGACGATGTCACCCTCTCGTTCCTGCCTGGCGCCAAGATCGGCGTCGTCGGCCCGAACGGCGCCGGCAAGTCGAGCGTTCTCAAGATCATGGCGGGTCTTGACCAGGCCTCCAACGGCGACGCGGCGCTCTCACCAGGGGCAACCGTCGGACTGTTGCAGCAGGAGCCGCCACTCGATGAGACGAAGACTGTCCGGGAGAACGTCGAGGAGGCAGTAGCCGACCTGCGCGCGACGCTGGCCCGCTTCGAGGAGGTCTCTGCCGCAATGGGCGAGCCCGACGCCGACTTCGACTCGCTGATGGCCGAGCAGGGCGACCTGATGGAGAAGATCGAACACGCGGAGGGCTGGGAGCTCGACAGCCGTATCGAGCAGGCCATGGACGCCTTGCGCTGCCCACCCGGCGACGAACCGGTCACGCACCTGTCCGGCGGTGAGCGACGCCGCGTCGCGCTCTGCAAGCTGTTGCTCGAGGCTCCCGACCTGTTGCTGCTCGACGAGCCGACCAACCACCTCGACGCCGAGAGCGTGCAGTGGCTCGAGCAGCACCTCGCGAAGTATCCGGGCACGATTCTGGCCGTCACCCACGATCGGTACTTCCTCGACAACGTTGCCGAGTGGATCCTGGAGCTGGACCGCGGACGCGCCTACCCCTACGAGGGCAACTACTCCACGTACCTCGAGAAGAAGGCCGAACGCCTGCACGTGCAGGGCAAGAAGGACCAGAAGCTCGAGCGCAGGCTCCGCGAGGAGCTCGACTGGGTGCGCCAGAACGCCCGCGGACGACAGGCCAAGAGCAAGGCCCGTCTGCAGCGCTACGAAGAGATGGCGTCAGAGGCCGAGAAGACGCGCAAGCTCGATTTCGAGGAGATCCAGATTCCGCCGGGTCCCCGCCTGGGCAGCCTCGTTGTGGAGGCGCAAGACCTCACCAAGGGATTCGACGAACTCCTGTGGGACCAGGTCTCCTTCAGCCTTCCGCGCGGTGGCATCGTCGGCGTCATCGGCCCGAACGGCGTCGGAAAGACGACGCTCTTCAAAATGCTCGTCGGTCAGGAGAAGCCCGACGCGGGCGAGCTGCGCGTCGGCGAGACGGTCAAGATCAGTTATGTCGACCAGAGCAGAGGCGGCATCGACCCGACCAAGACCGTGTGGGAGGTGGTGTCCGACGGACTCGACCACATCAACGTCGGTCAGGTCGAAATGCCCTCGCGTGCCTACGTCTCCGCCTTCGGTTTCAAGGGGCCCGACCAGCAGAAGCCGGCCGGGGTGCTCTCGGGCGGTGAGCGGAACCGGCTGAACCTGGCGCTGACCCTCAAGGAGGGCGGCAACCTGCTGATTCTCGATGAGCCTACGAACGACCTCGACGTCGAGACACTGGGATCACTGGAGAACGCGCTGCTCGAATTCCCCGGATGCGCAGTGATCACGAGCCACGACCGGTGGTTCCTCGACCGCGTCGCCACCCACATCCTCGCCTGGGAAGGTGATGACGAGGATCCAGCGAAGTGGTTCTGGTTCGAGGGCAACTTCGAGTCCTACGAGAAGAACAAGGTCGAGCGCCTCGGCGCCGAAGCAGCACGCCCGCATCGCGTGACACACCGCAAGCTCAACCGCGACTGAGCGAGGACCAGGCGATGGCGAGGTTCGTCCACGAGGTGCACATGCGCTGGTCGGACATGGACGCCTACCGGCACATCAACAACTCGGCGTACCTCGCCTACCTGGAGCAGGCACGTGTCGCGATGTTCTTCGATCGCAATGAGGGGTTCTCAGGCGGGATCGTGCTCGCGCGCCATGAGATCGACTACCTCCGCCCGGTGGTGTACCACCCCGAACCGTTGCGGCTCGAGCTCTGGATCGACGCCGTCCGTGGCGCAGCATTCCAAGTGAACTACGAGGTGTACGACGGCGCGGTGCTTGCGGCCCGTGCGGCCACGACCTGCGTGCCGTTCAACTTCGAGATCGACCGTCCGCGCCGGCTGACGGACGAGGAACGGTTGCTGTTGCTCGCCTTCGCCGACGAATGCCCGTGAGTCCCTCGACCCCTGACGGGGGAGGCCTCGAGTCCGTCCGCGAGATCCTTCATGAGCTCCTCGGCGTCGTGCGACGCGTTGCCACCCTCGATCCGCGCGCCGTCGTGCGTATCCGCGTCGAGTCGCCGACGGCCACCGTATTTGCTCGCCTTCCCTTCGCGATCCTGGTCTCGCGCAGCGTCGAGTACGCAGGTGCAGGTGTCGTCGACACGACCGTCGGAGCTGCCGGCCTGCTCGCGTGGCTGGACGAGGGGCACGCCACGGAACCGCAACCGCGTGACGCCGAGTGGCGCACCGGTCTACCCCCGCACAGTGGGTGGCAACGCGTCGACACCGTCCCCGACGATGTCGTCCGCAGCCTCGTGCGCCAGGGAGCCCTCGCACTCAAGGACGCAGCGCAGCGCGAGGGCGTTCCTGGCGCCCAGCCGCGCGCGGACGTCGCTGACGCACTGC
>DASYGT010000040.1:0-36471 GCA_035999365.1 Jatrophihabitantaceae bacterium | reverse complement strand
CTCGTGACGAAGGTGCCGAGAAACAACCACCCAAAAATGCGACCGCTTCGTTGAAGATCCATGTCCTTCCCCCCGCCTGCCGGATCAACCCGTCAGCTGCAGACGGTGGACCCCTCCTTGATCAAAAGCAAGAGGCTGTTTCATGACAGGGCGTCGTCACGTCCGTTTCGGCCGATCTTGAGCAGATTCGCCTCTCACCGTCACGCAGGGATCGCACAAGCGACTGACCGCTCGACGAGCCCGCTCCATGCTCGGAACCTTCTCGTGACGACCGGACATCGGCAGATCCGGTAGATGGGGCGGCTGAGGTTCGATGACGGTTGGGTCAGTCGCGCAAGCGATCCGCCGGCGGCGGGCGACGTTGTCTGCAAACGCGGGTCTGACGTCTGCGTGATCAGTCGCTGCGTTGCCGTGGCGCGCCCTGCTGCCACCAGTCCGTGACACGTCCCTCGTCGGCTTGCCCTTGGATCGTGTCAGCGACGAATTCCAGGTGAGCCGCGCCGCCGCTGGCCCAGCAGAACTTCCAGAGTTCCTGCGCACCGCGGTGGTATTGGTGGATCAGCTGGTCAACCTCGAACGCATCTAACTCGCCCGCGCGGTAGCTATCGATTGCGTCAGCGACGTGCCCGACTAGCGCCGCGAGGGATGCCTGGTGGTAGGCGATGACGCGTTCGCGCGCGTCGCGTCGTTCTGCCGTCGTCCCCATGAAAGCAACGCTAACGCGACGGATGTGCCGTCTGTCATGGGTGCGGGGTCATGCAGGCGTCACGTACCAGAGGACATGTAGGCGGCGAGGATGTAGTTGGGGTGCCGGTCGAGGTTGGTTCGGGCACGGTCGTAGCGCATCGTGGTCCGCGGGTCGGCATGGCGGGCGGCGATTTGCGTGTCTCGGAGGTCGACGCCGGCGTCGAGCATGGTTGTGACGAAGGTGTGGCGGAGCATGTGGGGGTGCATTCGGACGATCCGTACCCCGGCGCGTGTCTGGACTTGTTTGAGGCGTCGGGTCGCGGCGTGGCGGTCCATGCGAGTGCCGAGGCGGGTGCGCAACAGCGGTCCTGATGTTCGCTCACCCGCGGCGCGGTCGATGGCGCGGGCGACGGCCGGTGGCATTGGGACAAGGACGATCTTGTGACCTTTGCCGACGACGCGCAGCACGCGGTGGCCATGTTCTTCGCCGATGTCGGCGATGTCGAGGCCGGTGGCTTCGAAGATCCGCAGGCCGAGTAGGCCGAGCAAGCAGACGAGGGCGAAGTCGTTGGCGTTGTCGGAGTCACGTGCGGTGGCGAGCATCGCTTCGAACTGCAGGTGGGTCAGCCCGAGCGTTGGTGACTGGGCTGGCACGTTGGGGCGGCGGACGTACTCGGCCGGTGAGTGTTCGAGGATTCCGTCGATGACGCAGGTGCGGTAGAAGCCGGCGAGAACGGATAGCCGGCGTGAGACGGTGCTGGCGGCATAGCCGCGTTGCTCTTGCATCCAGCGCAAGAACAGTTCGATGTGTGCCCGGGTGGCCGCGAGTGGGTCGAATCCCATCTCGAGACACCATCGCAGGTAGGACCGCAGATCAGATTCGGTGTGTCGGCGGGACTGGCCCTTGTACCGAGCCAGGTAGCCGGCCATCGCCAGTCGTAACCGGTCAAGATCGCCGGCGGGCAGGATGGGCACAACAGGGATCGAAAAACTGGTCATTCGACCACAGTGAACCCGTGACACGACGAGGTACACAGGTAACCGGATCTGCCGCTCGTCGGATTGCGGCACACCGTCCGGTGATGCCGCCGGCAGTGCCCCGTCGTGCCGATGAGCGGATACGCCGTTACTTGGTGACTAACGGCCGTGGCTAGGTGTCCGACGACGAGCGGCCGCGAGCAGCAACAGTCCGAGGAGTATGGCCGCGACGCCTGTCTCGCCGATCGCATTGTTCGGCTTGCCGGTCTCGGCGAGGGTCGGGCCGGATGGTGAGGGCGACGTTGAGGTCTTCGCCAGGGCAGTCGCGTGCAGCGTGAAGGTGGTGCCGCAGTCCCCGCCAGGGTCAGGGTAGCGTCCGCACGTTCCGGCCGAATCCGAGTTTTCGCTCACGCGCATCGTGCCGACTTGGTCGACACCGCTCGCGGTGAGCGTCATCGTCAGTTGGACCTGTTCGCCTGGTTGGAGTGTGTGCGGCAGGGTCCAGTCCATCGAGTTGCCGCCGGGGCTCACGTCGGGCGAGTCGAACGTGACAAAATCAAAGGTCGGATGTGCGTAGCTGAAGTGTGTGCTGATGGGCTGCGATAGGACGACGGTGACATTCGGAGCCGCATCGGGTCCTGTGTTCCGCACGGTCAGGACGAACTGAGCAGTTCGGCCGGCGGGGATGACGGGCCCAGTCAGCGCGTATTGGAAATGCGATGTGCCGGTGGCCAGGAACGTGTAGCTGGCGGTGTTGTCGGACGGGTTCGGGTCGGGCCCGACCGGGCTGCTGAGCGTGGCGGTGACGACCTGGGGGCCGATGGTGGCGTCGGGCGCAATCAGGACGTCGATGTCGATCTGGCGATCACAGCAGGCGCCGGCATGGACAACCCCCAGTTCGCACTCGAATTGGCCAGGCGTCCCGGTGCTTGTGCAGTTCACTGGCGTGGACGTCGCCGCCGTGACCAGTTCCGCCTTCTGCAGCGACACGTCGGATGGCAACTGGAACGTGATGACGCCGTCGGCATCGACGTTTCCATGATTCTCTGCGACGAACCCGGCCCTGGCTGGGCCGCCTCGGGCGAAGTGGTTGTTCGTCTCAGGGATGGCGGTCAGCGCCATGTCAGGCCCCTGGGCGGCAGCGGCTGGCAGCGCCCATCCGATCGCTGCGGCGACAACCGCCGCGATCAACAACGGTCGAATCCAACCAACCATGACGCCCTCCCACACTGGACCTTTGGCAGAGTTGACACCCGCCTTCACGCTCTTGCTGCGAGCTCCTCGAAGTGATGCGTGATCGTGATGTCGCAATGGTCTGGCTCTCCCAGTCGGCGGCCGGTACGTTTTCGACGCACCAGACCAAGACCGCAACTCCTCGGTCGTGCCGGCATCAGCGCGACTTTCCCGGCGAGGCATCCGCTCGTGCCGTTGAGTCGATAGTGAGCACCACTCTCCGCAGGGCATGGCGCCTGCCTCTACAGAATCGCGATCTGTCTCGGTGGTGCAGCAGAAACGGGGTGTGGCTCGTTGAAGGAGTGGGACGGGTGGAGGGCCGATGACGTTCGAGGAGTACATGCGCTTGCGTGAGCGTGCCCTCCTTCGTTTCGCGGCTGTCCTGACCGGAGATACAAGGTTGGCCGAGGAGGTGTTGCAGGAGGTGCTCGGGCGAGCGTTTGCGGCGTGGCAGCGGATCGGCGCTGTCGATGATCCGCATGCGTATGTGCGACGGATGGTGGTGAATGAGTACTTGTCGTGGCGGCGCAAGTGGGGTCGCAATGTCCTCGTTGCCGACCTGGAGGGGTTGTTGCCGAACGCGCCGGATCATGCGACTGGCCACGCGGAGCGGGTGGAGTTGTTGTCTCAGCTCACGCGGCTGCCGCGTGCTCAGCGAGCCGCGATTGTGCTGCGTTATTACGAGGGTCTTGCCGACGACGAGATCGCGGCTGCGACGGGTACCGGAACGAGCGCTGTACGAAGCAACATCGCGCGCGGCCTGCGGACGCTTCGGGTCCACATCGTCGACGGAAGCGAACGAGCACTCCCGGTGGCTGAAAGGGACTACCCATGATCACCGAGGACGACCTGCGCGAAGCGCTAGTGTTGCTCGAACAGCTCGCACCCTCTCGCGCTCCAATGCCGGTGAGCGGCGATGATGTCGAGGCGGACGTCGACATCGTCGAAACTGACCGACCTCGATCGCGGCGCTGGGTCCTCGCGGCCGTCACGGCTTCGGTCTGTGCGCTGGTCGTCGTTGTAGCCGTCGCGATCGCAGCAACACGGCACAGCCCGAAGCCGGCGAGCGACGGCCCGACCACAGGCACAGTCAGGACTACCGTCGCGTCTAGTAATCCGAGTCACGTGCCGAAGGCCCAACCGATCACCCCACCGCCATCGGTCCTGCAGAAGTGGGCAGGATTCCCGGTCAACGATTCCCGACGACCACTCGTGCTCACAGGCAGCCCCATCGATGACCCCGCGTCTGGCTTTCCCGCCGGCGACGCCAAGCTGTCCTACCTGGGCGGCCACTTCCAGGTCGCGACCACCTTGCCGACAGGCCCCACCTCATCGGACGGCTACCCGCTGATCAGTGCCCTCGACGCCGTCAGCACGCTCACGTCACAGACCGGCAAGGTGATCGGCGGCCCGACCCCACCTGCCCTGGACATCGTGGGTGCAACCCTCGGCCGTGCCGCGTTCGCGACCGATCGCGGGACCCAAACCCTCCCGGCGTGGCGGTTCACTCTGGCCACCGTGAACGACCCCGCCTACGTTCTCGCGGTCGACCCGTCAGAGATCTGGCCCCGGCCCGTCGGAATCTATCCCGGCAACGAACAGGAGTACGTACAAATCAGCACCGACCGTCACACCGTCACACTGCATTTCATCGGCGCGCAGCCCGGCTCGGGGCCATGCGGCGCAAACTACAGCGCGCAGGCCTACCAAGGCCGAACCGTCATCGCCGTCAACGCCAAGGCCGTCCCACAGAAGGCGACCTCGGGACCGGTGATGTGTACCGCGATTGGCTACGACCGCACCGTAGACATCAGGCTCGACCAACCGCTGGGCAACCGCGTCGTCACCGATCTGCAGGGCAATCCCCTCACCGCTCGATAACCACACCGGACAGACCGGGCCACTCAACCATTCCCGCGCACCACCTGGTCATGCGTCACGGCACAGTACGACCCGAGGTGCCGCAGATCGAGCGTCAGCTTGGGTTGTTCCGGGCTGTATCGGCGTGACGTATGAGGAGCAGACACCGTCATCCCATGAGGAGAATTGGCCGAGGTATAGAGGGGCGCTCTGATCAGGCGGATAGACCCGGATCCGGGTCGGTACGGCCGCCCGGAAGCATTGTTGCGTCTGACTGAGTAGCCCCGACCGGATTCGAACCGGCGCTACCGCCTTGAGAGGGCGGCGTCCTGGGCCACTAGACGACGGGGCCCCAGAAACTTCCGTACTGCGCTGGGGTACCAGGACTCGAACCTAGACTAACTGAACCAGAATCAGTTGGGCTGCCAATTACCCCATACCCCAAGGGTTCGGCCCGTCCGGACAACCGTACGGGCCACGAGAAGACTGTACCGGACCAGGGTGATCGGCCCGAAATCGCGGGCGCCAGATTTACGTGCTCAAGCGTCACTCCCGAGCAGGGATGCGGCGCGGCTGAGGCTCAAGGATGCGCCGGGTCTGAGGCCGGAGTGCTGGCAGCAACGCGCGCCTCGTAGTCGGCCCGCTCCCCCGTCGTGATCGCGTCGGCTAGCAGGTGGTCCGATCCGGTGGCCGTCATCATCTTGTCGCCGACCGCCCGTGGGAGCAGGCCCGACCACTTCGTGATTGCAGCCATCGACTTCGGCGCGAACACCATCAGCTTGGGCCACTTGAGGGCATTCACGATCTCGGTTGCGACGACCTCGGGCTCGATCGTTCGCGAAGCCCGGGTGCGCTGGATCCCGACGGCCAGCTCGGTGTTGACCAGAGCGGGCAATACGCAGCTGATATCGACTCCGCTGCCCCGCAGCTCCCACGACACCGACTCGGTCAGCCCGACGACCGCGTGCTTCGTCGCGCTGTAGGTCGACGCCCCCGGTGTCGGTATGACGCCCGCCATCGACGCGACGTTCACGATGTGGCCGCGTCGGCGTGGCTTCATCCGGCCGATCGCATCGCGCGTGCCGTGCAGCGGCGCAAGAAAGTTGACTGCAACCTGGCGTGCTGTCGACTCGGGTGTCTCGTCCTCGAACATGCTGACCGGCATTATTCCGGCGTTGTTGATCAGGATGTCGATGGGGCCGATATCCCGCTCGATCTCGTCGAGCGCGGCGGTGAAGCCCGCATGGTCGGTGACGTCGAGGCGTACCCCGACGACATCGGGCCCGATCTCCTTCGCGGCCCGCGCGGTCAGCTCGGCGTCGAGGTCGCCGATAACGACGTGCGCGCCCTCGACGGCCAGTGCGGTAGCAGTCGCCCGCCCGATACCTCGAGCCCCGCCCGTGATGACGACGATCTTGCCGCGCAACGATCGAGCCTGCTTCGCCATTGCCTCACCCTCCGTCGCCGGCGCTGGCGGCGGCGCGGCGCTCGTACTCGGCCCGCTCGGGGGCGTGCGCTGCCGAGGCGAGCAGCCGATCCGAGCCGCCGACTCGCATGATGGCCTCACCCGCTCCACGCGGCAGTACGCGCACAACCTTGCTCAGCGTGCCGAGGTAGCGCGGCACCCACACCTCCAGCCGCGGCGAGCGCACCGCGGCGACGATGGCGTCCGCGACCTGCTCCGGACCGATCTGCGAACTGAGCCGAGTCTGCTTCAGGCCAGCGGCGAGCTCGGTACGCACGATCGTGGGCATCACGCAGGAGATCTCCACCCCGGTGCCGCGCAGCTCGAAGTGCACCGCCTCGCACAGCCCGACGACGCCGTGCTTGGTGGCCGAATAGGTCGCGCCGCCCGCCGTTCCCACCTTGCCGGCCACCGACGCGATGTTCACGATGTGCCCTGAGTGGCGCGGCTTCATGCGGCGGATCGCCTCGCGCGTCCCGTGGATGACCGCGGACAGGTTGATGGCGATCTGCTTGGCCGTGGTCTCGTCCGATTCCTCGTCGAGCAGCGCGAGCGGCATGATGCCGGCGTTGTTCACCAGCACGTCGATCGGTCCGAGCTCGCGTTCGACCTGGTCGAGAAAGGCGGTGAATCCGGGGTGGTCCGTCACGTCCAGATGCAACCCGAGCGCTTCGCCTCCGACGTCCTTGGCAGCGCGTTGCGCGAGATCGCCGTCAAGATCGCCGATCGCGACGCGTGCACCTGCGGCCGTGAGGGCGTGCGCCGTGGCCAGTCCGATCCCTCTCGCGCCCCCCGTGATCACGACGACCGTGCCTGTCAGCGACCTGCGTGCCATCGGCTACCTCTCGTCGCAGCGGTCTGGTCGGTGAGGCCGGTTGCGTTCACTTGATCCGGCGGGAGAACTTCAGCCGCAGCACCTTGCTGACGATCTTGTATGCCTCGGGATCGCGCGGGAAGGACTGCATGTCCTTGCCCATGTTGAACTTCTTGCGCGTCGTCGCCTTGGGGCGGGTGAACTCGCGCAGCCCATCGTCGCCGTGGAACCGCCCGAAGCCGCTGTCGCCGACGCCGCCGAACGGCATCGACGGGATCCCTACGAAGGTGAGCACCGAGTTGATCGTGGTGCCGCCCGCGCGCATGCGTTCGGCGATCCGCCGGCCGTTGCCCTTCGAGAACACCGATGATCCGAGGCCGAAGCGCGTCGCGTTCGCACGGCGAATCGCTTCGTCGGTGTCCTTGACCGTATTGATCACGACAACCGGGCCGAAGGTCTCCTCCTGCACCGCCGACGACTCCTCGGGGACATCGACGAGCACGATCGGGTGTACGTAGGGCGGCTGGATGGATTCGAGCCCACCGACGAGTGCCGTCGCACCCTTGTCGAGCGCGTCGGTGACATGGCGGCGGATGATGTCGATCTGCGACGGCAGCGTCATCGGCCCGTAACTGTCGGTCTCGCTCTGGCCGACGGTGACCTGCTCGGCGTTCGCCTTCACCTTGGCGAGGAAGTCGTCGCGAACCGCCTGCGCCACGTACACGCGCTCGACGCCGACGCACGCCTGGCCCGCATTCCACATGCTCCCCCAGACGACCGCCTTCGCCGCGGCATCAAGGTCAGCGTCCTCCGCGATGATCGTCGCGTCCTTGCCACCAAGTTCCAGCAACACCGGCGTGAGGTTCTCGGTGCACGCCTGCATCACCCGCCGTCCCGTGGGCACGGAGCCGGTGAAGGCGATCTTGTCGACGCCCGAGCGACACAGCGCCGAGCCGGTGTCACCGAATCCGGTGATCCATGAGACGAGTCCCTTCGGGGCGTCAGGATTCGCGCCGTAGAACGACTCGACGGCATACACACCGGTGGCGGCCGAGTACTCACTCGGCTTCACGATCGCGGCGTTACCGGCACCCAGCGCATCGGCGAGGCCACAGAACACGGTGTAGAGCGGCGCGTTCCACGGTGTGATGATCCCGGCGACGCCAAGGGGGAGGTAAGCCACCCGAGCGTCGAAGTTGATCATCGCCAAACCCGGCTTCACCTTTCGTTGCTTGAGAACCCGCTCTGCGTTGTTCGCGGCCCACTTCACCTCCTCGAGGCCGGCCAGCAGCTCGAAGAGTCCGTCGCCCTTCGGCTTGGCCGTTTCGCGGTTGCACAGATCGCAGATCTCATCGACGCGCTTGGCGAGGTAGGACGTCCAACGCAGCATGCGCTTGCGGCGGCCGTCGAACCCCAGCGCCTCCCACCAGACCTGTGCCTCACGCGCGGCGACCAACCGCTCGGCGACGTCGTCGGCCGTGTGAACGGGGTAGGTGCCCACGATCTCGCCGTTGGCCGGATTCGTGACGTCGAATGTCTGGCCGACGCCGGCTGGGGCGTCGGAGGCGAGCTGAGCGGTCACGGGCACCGTCCTGTTCTCGGCTGTCCTATCGACAGAATGAGAACACGTTACAGTTTTGCGAAGCGGCACGGCAACGCTTTGGGGAGAGTTCGCCCCGCCTGGCGACGCTAAGTCTCCCCAAAGCCTGGGGTGGGCGCGCCTCGCAGGCTCAGAGGAATCGACTGATGATCTCTTTCATGATCTCGTTGGTGCCGCCGTAGATCTTCTGCACCCGCGAGTCGGTGAACATCTTCGAGATCGGGTACTCGGTCATGTAGCCGTAACCGCCGAACAGCTGCAGGCACTCGTCTGCGACCTTGCACTGCTGGTCGGTCAACCACCACTTGGCCATGGAGGCAGTGGGAATGTCCAATTCGCCGCGCAGGTGCTTCAGGATGCAGTCATCAATGAACACGCGCGCGATCTTGGCGGTCGTGGCCGCCTCCGCCAGCACGAACTTGGTGTTCTGGAACGCGAAGATCGGCTTGCCGAACGCCTGGCGGTCCTTCGTGTAGCGGATCGTCTCGGCAAGAGCCGCCTCGATCGCCGCCGCCGCGATGACAGCGATGATCAGCCGCTCTTGGGGTAGCTGCTGCATCAGCTGGATGAAGCCCTGCCCCTCCTCGGTGCCGATCAGGTTCGATGTCGGCACCCGGACGCCGGAGAAGAACAACTCCGCGGTGTCCTGGCCATGCTGGCCGACCTTGTTCAGCACGCGCCCGCGGGCAAATCCGTCGCGACCCTCGGTCTCGACCACGACGAGCGAGATGCCCGAGGCCGCATTGTCCGGGTCGGTCTTCGCGACGACGATCACCAGCTCAGCAAGCAGCCCATTGGTGATGAAGGTCTTCGAACCGTCGATGACGTACTCGTCACCCTCTTTGATCGCCCTGGTCTTGACGTTCTGCAGATCCGAACCCGTGCCCGGCTCGGTCATGGCGATCGCACCCACCAGCTCACCCGACGACAGCTTCGGCAACCACCGACGCTTCTGCTCCTCGGTGCCGTAGGAGTTGATGTACTGGGCGACGATCGTGCTGTGCACCGACGTGCCGAGGCTCGGCGCCATCCGGAGCACCTGCTCCTCTGCGATGACCGCCTCGTGCGCGAAGGTACCGCCGCCGCCGCCGTACTCGGTCGGGATGGACGGGCAGAGCAGGCCGATATCGCCGGCCTTGCGCCACACGTCACGGTCGACGTGCTGCTGCTCGCCCCAGCGCTGCTCGTTCGGCGCGCAGTCCTTCTCGAAGAACGTCCGCGCGAGATCGCGGAAGGCCTCGATGTCGTCGTCGCTCCAGGGCGCTCGCGCTGGGCTCGATGCGGCCACGCACTGACCTCCGTCGTCGGGTATGCGTGACAGACGGTATCAGTTACTCGACTGGGCGAGCGGCGCCTGTAGCCGCGCCATCGAGCGCTCGCGACCCAGGATCTGCATCGACTCGAAGAGCGGCGGCGACACGGTGCTGCCGGTGAGGGCGACCCGCAGGGGGCCGTAGGCATTGCGCGGCTTCAGGCCGAGCGCCTCGACCAGGCTGCGGCGCAACACCTCCTCGATCGCCGGCGCAGTCCAGCCGTCAACCGTCTTGAGCGCCGCGACAGCCGCCGCAAGGGTCTGCTGACCCGATTCGTCGAGCTGCTTCGCCGCTGCTGCCTCGTCGATGCGGAAGTCCGCATCGTCGACCAGCAGGAAGCGGACCATCGCGACGCCTTCGACCAGCGTCTGCACGCGTTCCTGGACGAGTGGCGCGGCCTCGGCTATGACCTGCTGCGGTGCGGGCAACCCGGCGGCCAGCACGTACGTGGTGAGCCGGTCTGCGAAGTCGTCAGGCGCCAGCATGCGGATGTGCGTCGCGTTGATCGCCTCGCACTTCTTCGCATCGAACCGCGCCGGGTTGGCCTTGACGTCGGCGATGTCGAACCTGGCGACGAGCTCCTCCGGCGTGAACACGTCGCGGTCGTCGGCAATCGACCAGCCGAGCAGGGCGAGATAGTTCACCAGCCCCTCCGGCACGTAGCCGGCCTCGCGGTAGCCGAGCAGGTTGGACTCGGGATCGCGCTTGGACAGCTTCTTGTTCCCCTGCCCCATCACGTACGGCAGGTGGCCGAACTGCGGCAAGAAATCCGTGACGCCGATCTCGATCAGCGCGCGGTAGAGCACGATCTGGCGCGGGGTCGATGGCAACAGGTCCTCGCCGCGCAAGACGTGGGTGATGCGCATCAGCGCGTCGTCGACCGGATTCACGAGCGTGTAGAGCGGATCGCCGTTGCCGCGGACGACGACGAAGTCCGGCACCGAGCCGCGCCCGAACGTCACGTCGCCTCGCACGAGATCGGTCCACGTGACGTCGTCGTCCGGCATGCGAACACGCAACACCGGATCGCGGCCATCGGCGCGGAACGCGGCGCGCTGGGCCTCGGTGAGATCACGATCGGCATTGTCGTAGCCGAGCTTGGGATCGCGGCCCGCCGCACGATGGCGCGCCTCTACCTCCTCCGGGGTCGAGTACGACTCGTAGACATGGCCGCCTGTGACCAGCCTCGCGATCACGTCCTCGTAGATCGAACGGCGCTCGCTCTGCCGGTACGGCGCATGAGGTCCGCCGATCTCGGGGCCCTCGTCCCAGGACATGCCCATCCAGTGCAGCGAGTCGACGAGCTGCTGGTAGGACTCCTCGGTGTCGCGCGCCGCGTCGGTGTCCTCGACACGGAACACGAACGTGCCGCCGTGGTGTCGCGCGAAGGCCCAGTTGAACAATGCGGTACGAGCCATCCCGACATGCGGATTACCGGTGGGCGACGGGCAGAACCGGACCCGGACCTCGCTCATTTGGTGCGCACCGGGTTGGTGAGTTCGCCGATGCCCTCGATCTCGATCGTCACGGTGTCACCGTCGACGATCGGGCCGACACCGGCTGGCGTGCCGGTGAGGATCACATCGCCCGGAAGCAGTGTCATGACCCCGGACATGAACTCGATCATGGATGGGATGTCGTGGATCATCTGGCTCGTGCGGCCGTCCTGCCGAAGCTCACCGTTCACCCGTGCGCTGACGCGCAGATCGGTCGGGTCGAGCATCGTCTCGATCCATGGACCGAGCGGGCAGAACGAGTCGTGCCCCTTCGCCCGCGTGAACTGCCCGTCAGCCTTCTGCTGGTCGCGGGCGGTGACATCGTTCGCGACGGTGTAGCCGAGGACGTGCGACATCGCCACCTCGCGACTGATGTCACGCGCCGGCCGTCCGATGACGATCGCCAGCTCGGCCTCATGATCGACGCGAGCGGAGTTCGCGGGAATCCGGATCGCGTCGCCGGTGCCGATCACCGACGTCGAGGGCTTGAGGAAGATCAGTGGTGTGGCCGGGGGTTCGGGCGCGCCACCACCGGCCATCTCGGCGACGTGATCGGCGTAGTTCTTGCCGATCGCCACGACCTTGCTGGGCAGGATCGGCGAGAGGAGCCGGACATCTGGCAGCGCCCAGCGGTCGCCGGAGAAGGCGATCGAGCCGAAGGGATGCCCGTCGATCGCGGCGACCGTGAGCGAACCGATGTCGGCATCGTCCGAACCCTCGACAATCCCCCACAGGACACCGGTCGGGGTGGACGAGGAACCTGGGTGAACGAACCGAGCGATGCGCACGGGAGTCCACGCTACCGTCGCGCCCACACGGCATACTGGTCGACGTGAGTTCCTCGCTGTCGGGCATCCCCATCGCCAAGCGGCGGCAGCTCGCGGCAACCATCGGCTTGTTCGCCATGCTGTTCGTTGCCGTCGGCCTGGTCGCCACCACAGGCACGACGCCCGGTGTCGTGCGGATCTTCGCGGGCGTGTCCATCGCGATCGCCGTCATTCTCGCGCTCACGGCGTGGGGAGTGATGCGCAGCGTCAAGATCGAGGTGGCCGAACAGCAGCTGGACGAAGCGATCACGGCGACGGTCGAGCAGCACGGAGCAAGCATGTGCGGTTGCGGGCACGATCACGACCCGAACGAGATGCAGGTGAGGGGCGAGACGTGCGCGCACGACGGCACCGGCCGCGACTGCACGCACGACTGTCAGACCTGCGTGCTTGCCGCTATGCGGCCCGATCCGGCGAGATCACGCGCCGCCCGGCTCGCGGAGTAGCCCGTACCGCACGGCGTCGTGCAGCGCGAGCCACGACGCCTCGATGACGTTGCTGTGCACCCCGACAGTCGTCCACTCATCCTGCCGATCGGACGTTTCGATCAGCACGCGCGTCACCGCATCCGTGCCGTGACGCCCTGGCATGATGCGCACCTTGTAGTCGGTCAGCTCGAGCTCTGCCAATCGCGGGTATACCCGTTCGAGCGCCTTGCGCAGCGCGCGGTCGAGCGCATTGACCGGGCCGTTGCCCTCCTCGGTGGAGATCGACCGCTGGCCGCCGGCGAAGACCTTGACCGTCGCCTCGCTGACGATCGACCCGTCGTCACGGCGGTCGACCGTCACCCGGTAGGACTCGACCTCGAACGGCGCCGGCTCTGCGCCACCGAGTTCGTCGCGCAGGAGAAGTTCGAACGACGCGTCGGCGGCCTCGTACGACCAGCCCGCCGCCTCACGATCCTTGATCCGATCAACGACCCGCGCGACGACCTCAGGGTGCGAGGAGACATCGACGCCGAGCTCGCGGGACTTCAGCTCGATCGACGCGCGGCCGGCCATCTCCGTGACGAGGATGCGCTGATCGTTGCCCACGCGGGACGGGTCGAGATGGTTGTAGAGCTCGGGCGAGACCTTGATCGCCGACGCATGCAGTCCGGCCTTGTGCGCGAATGCCGACGATCCGACGTAAGGCGCGTGCGCGTCCGGTGACAGGTTCGCGATCTCCGCGATCGCGTGCGCCACACGTTGCATCTCGGCCAGGCAGCCTTCCGGCAGTACATCTCGCCCCATCTTGGTGACGAGTCCGCCGATCACGGCGAAGATGTCGGCGTTGCCGGCCCGTTCGCCGTACCCGTTCGCCGTGCCCTGGACATGCGTTGCCCCCGCATGCACGGCTGCGAGGGTGTTCGCGACGGCACAGCCGGTGTCGTCCTGGGTGTGGATGCCGAGCCGGATTGCCGCCCGTTGGCGAACGTCGGACACGATCGCCTCGACATCCATCGGCAGCATGCCGCCGTTGGTGTCGCACATGACACCGACATCGGCACCCGCCTCTGCCGCGGCGTCCAGTACTCGTACGCCGTAGTCGCGATCGTGGCGATACCCGTCGAAGAAGTGCTCGCAATCGAGGAAGACCCTGCGCCCCTCCCCGCGCAGGAAGGCGACCGTGTCACGGACCATCGCGAGGTTCTCGTCGAGCGTCGTCCGCAGGGCCCGCTCGACGTGCCAGACGTCGGACTTCGCGACGAGCGTCACCACCGACGCGCGCGAGTCGAGCAGCGCCCGCACCTGCGGGTCGTCCTGGACGGGCACGCCTGCTTTGCGCGTGGCGCCGAACGCAACGAGCACCGCATGCTTCAGGGTGAGCTCACCGTCGGCGGCCCGGCTGAAGAACTCGGTGTCCTTGGGCATCGCGCCCGGCCATCCACCTTCGATGAAGCCGACGCCGAGCTGATCGAGCAGCCGCGCAACCGCGAGCTTGTCGGCGACCGAGTACGTGATGCCTTCGCGCTGCGCACCGTCGCGCAACGTCGTGTCGAAGACGTGGAACTCGTCGCTCTGCATCTCGAGTGTCCTTCGGATCGATTTCCTGGACGGGGAAGGGCGGGTCAGCCTGCGGCGGCCTTGGCCAGCCGCTCGCCGATCTCTGCGGTGGTGCCCGGTCCCCGCGGATCGCGGCTGGCCAGGTCAGCGGCCACGGCGGCTTCAACTCTGGACGCCGCGTCGTTCTTGCCGACATGCGACAGCAGCATGGCGACGGACAGAACTGCCGCCGTCGGGTCTGCCTTGCCCTGGCCGGCAATGTCAGGTGCCGACCCGTGCACTGGCTCGAACATGGACGGATGGGCTCCCGTCGGGTCGAGGTTGCCGCTCGCGGCAAGGCCGATGCCCCCGGCGATCGCCGCGGCAAGGTCGGTGATGATGTCGCCGAACAGGTTGTCGGTGACGATCACGTCGTACCGGCCGGGGTCGGTGACGAGGTAGATCGTCGCAGCGTCGACGTGGTTATAGGCGACGGTGACGTCGCTGAAGTCCGCGTGGACCGCCTGCACCGTGCGGAACCACAGGTCTCCGGCATAGGTGAGCACGTTGTTCTTGTGCACCAGGGTCAGGTGCTTGCGCGGTCGCGCCTGCGCGCGTGCGAACGCGTCGCGCACCACCCGCTCGACGCCGAAGGCGGTGTTCACGCTCACCTCCGTGGCGACCTCGTGCGGCGTTCCCTTTCTCAGGGCCCCGCCGTTGCCGGTGTACGGGCCTTCAGTGCCCTCACGCACGACGACGAAGTCGATCTCTGGCTCCCCCGCGAGCGGAGTGGCAACGCCGGGGTACAGCCGCGCCGGCCGCAGATTCACGTAGTGGTCCAACTCGAACCGCAGCCGCAGCAGCAGCCCGCGTTCGAGCACTCCGGACGGCACGGTCGGATCGCCGACGGCCCCGAGCAGGATCGCGTCCTGGCCGCTCAGCTCGGCGAGCACCGAGTCCGGCAGCGTCTCGCCCGTTCGATGCCACCGCGCCGCGCCGAGGTCGTAGTGCTCGGCGCGGACATCAGGTACTACCGCGTTCAATACGCGCAGCGCCTGTTCGGTGACCTCGATCCCGATCCCGTCGCCAGGGATCACGCCGAGCTTCATCGCGCTGCAGTTCCTTCGGTGTAGTCGTCGTCGCTGGTCTGCACCCACGACATGAGCCCGCGCAGCTTGCGCCCGGTGTCCTCAATCGGGTGCTGCTCGCCCTTGGTGCGCAGGGCGGCGAACTCGGGCGCCCCGGCATCCTGGTCGGCGATGAACCGCTCGGCGAACGCACCGCTACGGATGTCAGCGAGCACGTCCTGCATGTTCTGCTTCACGTGCGGGTCGATCACGCGAGGCCCGGACACGTAGTCGCCGTACTCGGCGGTGTCCGACACCGACCAGCGCTGTTTGGCGATACCGCCCTCGTACATGAGGTCGACGATGAGCTTCAGCTCGTGCAGGCACTCGAAGTAGGCGACCTCGGGCTGGTAGCCAGCTTCCGTCAGCACCTCGAAGCCGTACATGACCAGCTGCGACGCGCCGCCGCACAGCACCGCCTGCTCACCGAAGAGGTCGGTCTCGGTCTCTTCGGTGAAGGTCGTCTTGATCGCGCCAGCGCGCGTTCCGCCGATCGCCTTCGCGTAGGAGAGGGCGAGCGAAAAGGCATTGCCCGAGGCATCCTGTTCGACGGCGACCAGCACCGGCACACCCTTGCCGTCGACGAATTGCCGACGCACCAGATGCCCGGGGCCCTTCGGGGCGACCATGGCGACGTCAACACCTGCCGGAGGCTTGATGTAGCCGAAGCGGATGTTGAAGCCGTGGCCGAAGAAGATCGCGTCACCGTCGCGCAGATTCGGCTCGATCGCCTCGGCGTACAGCTTGCGCTGAGCTGGGTCGGGAGCCAGCACCATGATCAGGTCGGCCTCGGCCGAGGCCTCAGCGGGCGTCAGGACGCGCAGGCCCTCGTCCTCGGCCTTCGCCCGGCTCTTGGAGCCTTCGGGCAGTCCGACGCGCACGTCGACACCGGAATCACGCAGTGACAGGGCATGTGCGTGCCCCTGGCTGCCGTACCCGAGTACGGCCACCTTGCGGCCCTGGACGATCGTCAGATCTGCGTCGTCGTCGTAGAAGATCTCCACTGCCATGCTGGCGGTTCTCCCTGTCTTGGCTGACTGTGTCTGTGCGTGGACGGATCGGGTATCAGTTCGGGTGGGACGTTCAGGCGGGCTTGTCGACCGCCCGCAGCGCGGTCTGCGACATCGAGCGTGGACCGCGGCCGAGCGCGACCATGCCGGACTGGACCATCTCGCGAATGCCGTACGGCTCGAGCATCTTCAGCATCGCGTCCAGCTTGTCAGGTCGTCCGGTCTGCTCGACGATCAGCGCGTCCGGTCCGACGTCGACGACACGAGCACCGAACAGCTCGACGATCTGCAGCACGTCACGACGGCTCGTCTCGTCGGCACGAACCTTGACGAGCAGCAGCTCACGCTGGACCGCCTGCCGCTCGTCCAGTTCGACGATCTTGAGGACGTTGATGAGCTTGTTGAGTTGCTTCGTGACCTGCTCGAGCACCGTGCCCTCGACGCTCACCAGGATCGTGATGCGCGAGATCTCCTCGTGCTCGGTCGGCCCGACGGCCAGTGATTCGATATTGAATCCGCGCCTGCTGAACAGGCCGGCAACCCGAGCGAGGACGCCTGGCTTGTTCTCGACCAGAACGGACAGGGTGTGCGTGCTCATGCGTCGCTGCCTTCCAGGATGAACTCGAGCAATGCCCGGCAGTGGACCTCGGTCGTGTCGATCAGTGGCACCGCTGCGTCCCCGTCGTGCAGCAGCAACCCCTGCTCTGTGCAGGCGAGCACGACCGCCTCGGCTCCCTCGGCGACGAGCTTGTCGATCGCCACGAGGTAGTCGGCCCTGGCCTGTTCGGAGACAACGCCGCGGGTCAGCTCGTCGTAGATCAGCTCGTGCACACGCTGTTGTTCGTCGTCACCGGGAACGACGACCTCGACACCGCGCGCGGCGAATCTGTCCGGGAACAGCGCGCTTGTCATGGTGAAACGGGTGCCCAGCAGCCCGACACGGCGGTACCCCGCCACCGCATCAGCCGTGAGCTCGACGAGGTCGAGGAACGGCACGTCGCCGATCGCGGCGCGGACGTCGTCGGAACGCAGATGCGGCGTGTTGGCTGCCAGTGCGATTCCCTCACAACCGGCATCCACCAGCCGGCGCGCCGCGTCGGCAAGGATCCGGGCGACCCCGTCCCATTCACTGGCGTGCTGTAGACGGGCGAACTCGCCGAACTCGAGCGACCACAGGGTGACGGGTGCGCTGGCCGACCCGCCGACGCGCGCAGCGACACCCTCGTTGAGGATGCGGTAGTAGTGCTCACTCGATACCCAGCTCGTCCCCCCGACCAGACCGAGACGCTTCATCGCCGAGCCTCGCCGCTCACTCGTCGTCCTCGTAGACGGGCCGGATGTCACGGGCTGCCTGGATGTCGTCGTTGCTGGCACCTGCGGCGACCATCGGCCAGACCATCGCGTCGGCGCCGACGGTGAAGTCCACGACGACGGGCTGGTCGTTGATCGCCATCGCCTTCTCGATGGTGGCATCGACGTCGCCCTTGGACTCACAGCGCAGGCCCGCGCAGCCGAGCGCGTCGGCCAGCTTCACGAAGTCAGGGATCCGGTGTTTGTGGGTGCCGAGTTCGGTATTGCTGTAACGCTCTTCGTAGAACAGGGTCTGCCACTGCCGCACCATGCCGAGGTTGCCGTTGTTGATGACAGCCACCTTGATCGGGATGTTCTCGATCGCGCACGTGGCGAGTTCCTGATTGGTCATCTGGAAGCAGCCGTCGCCGTCGATCGCCCACACCAGCGTGTCCGGGCAGCCGACCTTGGCCCCCATCGCGGCGGGCACCGCGTACCCCATCGTTCCGGCGCCGCCGGAGTTGAGCCAGGTGTACGGGTTCTCGTACTTGATGAACTGGGCCGCCCACATCTGGTGCTGCCCGACACCCGCGGCGAAGATCGTCTCCGGTCCGGCGATGGCGCCCAGCCGCTCGATGACGTACTGCGGTGCCAGCGTGCCGTCGGTCGGCTCTGCGTAGCCAAGGGGGTAGGTGTCGCGCCACTGGTCGATTTGGCGCCACCAGCCGGTGAGGTCGGCGCGGTGCCCGGCGGCGTACTCGGCCTCGAGCGCCGGGATGAGTTCGACGAGCACCTCGCGGACGTCGCCGACGATGGGCACGTCAGCGACGCGGTTCTTGCCGATCTCGGCCGGATCGATGTCGGCGTGCACGATCAACGCGTTGGGCGCGAACGACGCGAGCTTGCCCGTCACCCGGTCGTCGAACCGGGTGCCGAGCGCGATCAGCAGATCGGCCTTCTGCAGCGCGGTCACGGCGGACACCGAACCATGCATGCCCGGCATGCCGAGGTGTTGCTGGTGACTGTCCGGGAAGGCGCCGCGGGCCATCAAGGTCGTGACCACCGGAATGCCGCTCAGCTCGGCAAGTTGACGCAGCTCGCGGGTAGCTCGCCCCTTGAGCACGCCACCGCCCACGTAGAGCACCGGCCGGTTGGCGTTGGCGATCAGCCGAGCGGCTTCGCGCACCTGCTTGCCGTGTGGCCGGGTCACGGGGCGGTATCCGGGCAGATCCATGCGCGGCGGCCAGTTGAAGTGCGTCTGCTCCTGCAGCACGTCCTTCGGCAGGTCGACGAGCACGGGGCCCGGGCGGCCGGTGCCGGCGAGGTGGAACGCCTCGGCGATCGCCTGCGGAATGTCGTCGGCGTGTTGGACCAGGAAGTTGTGCTTCGTGATCGGCAGCGTGATGCCGGAGATGTCGGCCTCTTGGAAGGCATCGGTACCGATGAACGCGCGGCCCACCTGCCCCGTGATCGCGACCATCGGAACCGAGTCCATGTACGCGTCGGCGATCGGCGTGACCAGGTTCGTCGCCCCCGGTCCGGACGTTGCCATGCAGACGCCGACCTTGCCGGTGGCCTGCGCGTAACCCTCTGCGGCATGCCCTGCGCCCTGCTCGTGGCGGACGAGGATGTGCCGGACCTTCGTGGAGTCATACAGCGGGTCGTAGGCCGGGAGGATTGCACCGCCCGGAATGCCGAATACGACATCGGCGCCGACCTGTTCGAGTGAACGGACCAGTGCTTGCGCTCCGGTGATACCCGATTCGGTCATTGCGGCGGACCTTCCGTGATGTCGATTCCAGCGATGGTGCGGGGCGTTGCCGGCGCCGTCAGCCCAACAAAAAACCCCCCGTGCGATGCACGAAGGGCTAGCGCGTCAGGTCGGGCTGGCCGACTACCTGACGCGCTCGTCGATGAGTACGAGGTGGCGCACGCCTTGGATCGTAGCCGGTCCCACATCTGCAATACAACTGCACGGGACGCTGCTCCCACATAGCGGGACGGTAACGGTTGGTACGGATGGGGCTTGTGTAACTGGTGGGATCAGCGCTTCAATAGTTCCCGGGCGGGGGCCACTCGACGGATACGGACGGTCGTCATGAAGGCACTCGCTTCGCCCCTCCCACTGCTGCGCCGAAACACGGCAGCGGTGATCGCCGTGCTGCTCGTCGCGATCGGGACGCTTGCCGCGCTGCGCCCGGCACCGGCTGCGGCAAGCACCGTGGCCTCGCCATCGATCGCCACCCAGGTGCTCAGCGCCCTCAACTACGAGCGCACCACGCACGGCCTGGTCGCCCTGCGGATGAACACCAAGCTGGTAGCCGCCGCCCACGCACACAACCTGGCGATGGCCGCGAGCAACACGCTCTCACATCAACTGCCCGGCGAGGCCACGTTCACCGCGCGGATCACCAAGGCCGGCTATGTCTGGGGATATGCGGGCGAGAATGTCGGGTGCACCTACGACATGACGGAGAACGGCGCGCTTCACCTGCAGTCGCTCATGTTCCACGAGACGCCGCCGAACGACTACCACCGCCGCAACATCCTCGGCATCCACTATGTGGACGCGGGTATCGACGTCGTCCTCGACTCGACCAACGGCAAGCTGTGGGTGACCGAGGATCTCGCCAGCCCGAACTGACGCGGAGCGGCCCTAGCCGCAGACGGCACCCGTCGCGGCGGACCCGACCAGCTTGGCGTACTTGCCGAGCACGCCGTAGTCGAAGCGGGGGGGCAGCGGCTTCCAGTCGACGCGGCGCCGCTCGAGTTCGTCGGCGTCGACAAGCACGTCGAGCGTGCGCGCGGCCAGGTCGAGACGGATGCCGTCACCGTCCTGCAGCAGGGCGATGGGGCCACCGACGGCGGCCTCGGGCGCGATGTGCCCGATGCACAGACCGGTCGTCCCGCCGGAGAAGCGGCCGTCTGTGAGCAGCAGCACGTCCTTACCCAGCCCGGCGCCCTTGATCGCGCTGGTGATCTGGAGCATCTCGCGCATTCCCGGTCCGCCCTTCGGCCCCTCCCAGCGGATGACCACCACATCGTTGGGTGCGAGCTTGCCCTCGGCCAGCGCTGCCATGGCTGCCTGCTCGCGGTCGAAGACCCGCGCGGTGCCCTCGAAGGTTTCGGCATCGAATCCGGCGCTCTTCACGACCGCGCCGTCCGGCGCGAGCGAACCGCGCAGGATGGTGAGGCCGCCCGTGCGGTGGATCGGGTCGGACATCGCGTGGATGATCTTGCCGTCCGGGTCGGGCGGGGCGATGTCGGCGAGGTTCTGCGCAACCGTCCGTCCGGTGACCGTCAGCGCGTCACCGTGCAGCAGCCCCGCATCGAGCAGCGCCTTCATCACCACCGGCACCCCACCGATGCTGTCGATGTCGCTCATCACGTAGCGGCCGAACGGCTTCACGTCGGCGAGGTGAGGCACCTTGTCGCCGATCCGGTTGAAGTCGTCGAGGGTCAGCTCGACCTTGGACTCGTTGGCGATCGCCAGCAGGTGCAGGACGGCATTGGTCGAACCGCCGAGCGCCATGACCACGGTGATCGCGTTCTCGAAGGCTTGTTTCGTCATGATCGTGCGGGCGGTTATGCCCGCATCGACGAGATGCACGGCGGCCTCGCCCGACCGCTCGGCGTAGTGATCGCGGCGCGAGTCCGGAGCGGGCGGCGCCGCTGATCCCGGCAGCGACATGCCGAGTGCCTCGGCGGCCGACGCCATCGTGTTCGCGGTGTACATCCCGCCGCAGGCGCCCTCGCCCGGGCAGATCGCCTTCTCGATCTCGGTCACCTCCTCGAGCGTCATGCGACCTGCCAGGCAGGCGCCGACGGCCTCGAAGGCGTCGATGATGGTCACGTCCTTTCCGTTCAGCCGTCCGGGCAGCGTCGATCCCGCGTACAGGAAGACGGCGGCCACATCCAGGCGCGCGGCAGCCATCAGCATGCCCGGCAACGACTTGTCGCAGCCGGCCAGCAGCACGCCGCCGTCTAGCTGCTCGGCGCGAAAGACCGTCTCGACCGAGTCGGCGATGACCTCGCGAGAGACGAGCGAGTAGTGCATGCCGTCGTGGCCCATCGAAATTCCGTCCGACACCGAGATCGTGCCGAACTCGAGCGGGAACCCGTCGGCACCGCGCACGCCGATCTTCGCCTTCTTCGCGAGACGGTCGAGCGACAGATTGCACGGCGTGATCTCGTTCCACGACGACGCGACACCGATCTGCGGCTTGCGCCAGTCGTCGTCGCCCATGCCTACCGCGCGCAGCATGCCGCGGGCGGCGGCGCGCTCCAGGCCGTCGGTGACGATGCTGCTGTGCGGCTTGCGGTGCTGTCGCGGCTGCTCTGTGCTCACACCGGAACAGTACGGGCTACCGTTCATCGGGTGTCGTCGTCGTCCGAGGAGTCCGGCCAGCCCGAACCGACCAGCCGGACCTTTCGTCTGCCCCGAGTCACCTACCTGATCGTCGTGCTACTGCTGTTCTGCGTGGCGCCGCTCGCCTTCACCGACCGGGGCACCGAATCGGCGCCTGCGGTCATCGGGCCGCAGACATTGCTGCTGCTGGTGCCCGTGGTCGCCGCAGTCATGATCGCCCGTACCGCCACGGTGATCGACGGCGACGGCATCACCGTTCGACTGGCGTTGGGGTCGCGGCGGCTGCCGTGGGGCGACGTTCGCGGACTCTCCGTGGACGAGCGCAGCGTGTACGCCGTGGGTCATGCGGGCTCGCTCCGGCTGCCCTGCGTGCGGATCGCGGACCTCGCCGCCGTCAGCAAGGCCAGTGGTGGCCACCTGCCCGACGTTGCCGAGCCGACACCGAAGTTCGCTCCGTCGCGGCGGCGCCGCGGCCGCTAGCGCCGTTAGTAAGCCTCGCCGACGACGTTCTGCAGTCGATCGCCGTTGTGCAGGCGCATGGCCTGCTCGCGCACCAACCGGTAGGCCCGCCGCTGCCACCCTCTCGTGCCGCCTCCGACGTGCGGCGTCAACACGCAGTTCGGCGCATCCCAGAGCGGATGGTCCGGCGGCAGCGGCTCCGGGTCGGTGACATCGAGGAAGGCCGACAGCCGCTGGCTGCGTAGTTCGGCGAGCAGTGCCTCGGTGTCGACGAGGGAGCCTCGGGCGACGTTGACCAGCAGTGCACCCGCCGGCATCGCGGCGAGAAACGCGACATCGACCATTCGCTCGGTGTCCGGCGTATGCGGAACGGCGATCACGACCACCTGGTGCACCGGCAACAGCGCGGGCAGCTCCCCAGTGGCGTGCACGCCCTCCCGTGCGCGTCGCGCGACCAGCGTCACCTCAGCGCCGAGCGGGGTGAGCGACGCGGCGATCCGCGCCCCGATATCGCCGGCGCCGACGACGAGCACCCGCTTGCCGTCGAGGCCGTCGGTGGAGGTGCGCTCCCAGCGGTGGGACAGCTGCGCCACGTGGAACTTCGGTAGCTCACGCAGCGCGCTGAGGATCCCGGCCACCGCGAGTTCCGCCGTCGATCCGCCGTGCACCCCCCGGCCATTGCAGAGGACGACGCCAGGAGGGAGCAGCCCGAGCCATGGTTCGACGCCGGCGGAGAGGAGCTGGACGACCGATAGGGCAGGCATCTGCTCGAACGCCGCTGCGGGGTCGGGCTCCGTGCTGTATCCGGGCACGAACATGTCCACGGCGGACACGAGGTCCGGGGCACTGCCCTTCCCGTTCCAGACGAGGACGTCGATACCGTCCAGGGAGCCGACGATCTCACGGGCCTGCTCGTCTGGAACACATATCGTCGTCACCCGTTCGAGGCTATCTGCGCACACTCATGTTCAGCAGGCACACTGGCGCGGTGCCCAGCGTCCGCATCGGCCTGATCGCCGCAGCAGCGGCGGCCCTGCTTGCGGGCTGCTCGACCGGTGCCGGGGGCGGCGAGCCGACGTGGGTGCCAGCGCCGTCGTTCAAGGGCGAGGGGCAGCAGCCACCAGTCAGCCCGGTCGTCCCCCAGGAGCAGCAACCGACCGCTCCGGGCGGTCCCGCAGGAACGCCCGACCCGACAGCGTCGAAGGGTGGCGACCCGGCCGTGGTGGCGACGAAGCTCACCGCCCCGGACGGCATTGCGGTGCTGCCCGACGGAACAGCGCTCGTCGGTGAACGGACCACCGGACGCATCGTCCTCGTGCAGTCCGGGCCGCACCGGCCGGTGACGACGGTGCGCACGCTGAGCGGCGTGGATACCGCGGGTGGCGGCGGGTTGCTCGACCTGGCTCTCTCACCCAACTACTCGCAGGACAATCTGATCTTCGCCTACCTCTCGACGCCGACGGACAATCGCGTCGTCGACTTCACCATGACGGGCCCGGTGACCCCGGTGTTCACCGGCGTTCCGAAGGGCCCGAACGACAACGCGGGACGGATCACGTTCGGCAGCGACGGCCGCCTGTACGTCGGCACCGGCGACGCCGGCGACGCGCCGCTGGCTTTGCAGCACGCCAGCCTCGCCGGGAAGATCCTGCGCGTCACCGACATCGGCAGGCCGGCCCCGGACAACCCGTCCCCGTCGTCTGCCATCTACACGAGCGGACACCGCGACATCGCCGGGCTGTGCACGGACAAGGCAAGCGGGCTGCTCTTCGACGTCGAGGTCAAGGGCGTGAACGGCCTCGAGAACGTCAACCTGATCAGCGCCGGCGCAAACTACGGCTGGCCCACCGCAACGACCGCGTCGAAGGGCGCCCTGACCTGGATGCCCAAAGGGCTCGGCGCGCCGGGCGGTTGCGCCATCGTCAACAACAACTTCTACGCGACCTCGCTCGACGGGCGCGCACTGCTCGCAGCGCCATTGAATGTCAACGGCAGCGTCGCGTCCATCGGCAAGTTCACGACGTACCTCAAGGGCGTGTACGGCCGCCTTCTCAACGTCGTCGCCGCGCCCGACGGAACCCTCTGGCTCACGACCTCGAACCGCGACGGCGCCGGGGTCCCGGTCGCTGACGACGAGCGGGTGCTGCACATCCCGCCGCCGCTGCCCGCGGGCGCCGACTACCCCGGCTGAGCGCGTCGGTCCCAGGCCCGAGCGTCAGCTCAGCGCGACACCGATCAGGGTCACCGCAGTGGTGAGCTCGATGAGCGCTCCGAACACGTCGCCGGTGACACCGCGGAAGCGTCGCGCCGCGTGCCACCGGAACAGCCGGGCGAGCAGGAGCGCGCCGACCTGAGCGCAGGGCCAAGCGATGACGCTCGCGTGCGGTGTCAGCGCGGCAACACCGGCACCGCCCGCGAGCACGATGACGGTCGCCACGGCGCAGAGCGCGGGCGCGGTGGCGCCGGCGACCAGCGCCCCGAAGCCACCGGTGCGCGCCGCGGGCACCCCGGGGGTCGTCGCGTGCAGAACGGCGAGGCGTCCGGTGGCAGCCGCGACAGCCAGTGCCGCCGTGCAGCACCACACGCCGTCGGCACCGATGCGCGCCAGCGCCGCCACGTCGACGAGCACGACGAGTACCAGCGCGAGCACGCCGAACGGTCCGATGTCCGACTGGCGCATGACCTGCAGCGCCTCGGCGGGTGGGCGACGGCTGCCGAGGCCGTCGGCGGTGTCAGCGAGACCGTCCAGGTGCAGCCCGCGGGTGCCACAGGCAAGGGCTGCGATGCCCAGCACCGCCGCGAGCAGCGTCGCGCGACCGTCGACCGCGAGCGCAGCGGCGGCAACGAGACCCGCAAGTGCTCCGAGCGCCGCGCCGATTGCCGGCAGCCAGCGCACAGCCGCGCGCCCGTCGGCCGGCGTCGCGTGGCGGTGCCACGAAGCGGGCAACGGCGCGCTGGTGAACATCGCGACGGCCTGACGCAATCCCGGCAACGGTGTCACCGCAACCGCAGCGGGATACCCGCCGTGACCAGCCATACCTCGTCAGCGCTCGCGGCGAGCCGCTGGTTCAGCAGGCCGAGGGCATCGCGGAAAGTGCGCGCCGACGCTGCCTCCGGCACGATCCCACTCCCCACTTCATCGCTGACCGCGATGACCCTGCGCGGCGTGGCGGCCCAGGCACCGACGGTGCGGTCGAGTTCGTGCGCCAGGTCGTTTCGCGACTGCTCGGAATCACTCCACGCATCGACGGCATCCATGACGGCAGCAAGCCACGCCGTCACCGAATCGACGAGAGCCGCATTGCCCGTTCCTGCCAGGAGCTCGGCGAGATCGGCAGTCTCGACTGTCTGCCAGTGCGCCGGGCGCCGCTCGCGATGCCGCGCGATGCGTTCGGCCCACTCGGCATCAGCAGGGTCGTGCCGAGCCGTTGCGATGTAGTCGACGCCGGGTTCGTCCAGGAGGAGCGCTTCGGCGTGGGCCGACTTGCCCGACCGCGCACCGCCCAGGATCAAGACCCGGCGTCCGGTGCCTTCGGTCACGGACCGTCCTTGTCGGTGACTCCGGCGCTGTCGAAGGTCGCGACGTCCCGAAGAATTCGCGCCGCGCTCTGCACCAGTCCGAGCGAGAGTGCCGCACCGGAACCCTCACCGAGGCGCAGCTCCAGATCGACGAGCGGCCGCAGTCCGAGCGCGCGCAGCGCGTGTGCGGCTCCGGGCTCAGCAGAGCGATGCCCGGCGATCATCGCCGACGTGGCATCCGGAGCGAGCGCGGCAGCCACCAGGGCAGCCGCACACGCAATCACGCCATCGAGAACGACGGGGGTGTGCATCGCGGCCGCGCCGAGCAGGAAGCCGGCGATCGCGGCGTGCTCGAGTCCGCCGACGGCGCCGAGGACCGCAAGCGGGTCGTCGCGGTCAGGGTTGTGCCGGGCCAGCGCACGCTCGACGACCTCGACCTTGTGGGCGAGCATCGCGTCGTCGATACCGGTGCCGCGACCGGTCACCTCCGCGGCTGTGACACCGGTGAAAGCCGCGATGAGTGCTGCCGACGCGGTGGTGTTCGCGATTCCCATGTCGCCGGTGAGCAGGCACCGCGCGCCGCCGTCGACGAGTTCACGGGCAACGGTGATGCCGACCTCGACAGCAGCGAGGGCCTCCTCGCGGGTCATGGCCACCTCCACCGTCATGTCCCGAGTCCCCCGACGCACCTTGCGCGCGAGCAGGCCGGGAACGGCGTCCAGGTCGGCGTCGACTCCGACGTCGACGATCACCACATCGGCACCGGCCTGCGCGGCGATCGCATTGATCACGGCGCCGCCGGCGAGGAAGTTGGCGACCATCTGCGTCGTCACCTCCTTCGGCCAGGGAGTGACGCCCTGCGCATGGACGCCGTGGTCGGCGGCGAACACGGCGACGACGGCAGGCTCGGGCAGCGGAGGCGGACACGTGCCGGACAGACCGGCCAATTGGACCGACACGTCCTCCAGCGCACCCAGTGATCCGCGAGGCTTGGTGAGTGAATCCTGCCGGGCGCGCGCCGCGGCGATCGCGGAGGCATCGGGCGGCACGATCGCGGCGATGGTGTCGGCGAGCAGGTCGGTCACAGGATCTCCTTGAGGGTGCGGACGAAATTGGCGGAGGTATCGCGATCGCGCACGGCCACGCGTAGCCATTCGGGCCCAAGCCCTGGGAACGTCGCACCGGAGCGGACGGCGTATCCACGCTCGCGCAACCGTCGGTACGCATCGGCCGTCGGAACCTGCAGCAGCACGAACGGCGCCGTCGCCCCGGGCACGACACGCACACCGTCGACTGTCGCGAGCAGCGCGAGCAAGCGGTCACGATCGTCGACAAGCTCCGTGGCCCACCGAGCGGCGCCGTCGATCGCGTCCGGGTCCGAACAGGCGATGCACGCCTCGACGGCGAGCGACGAGACGGGCCACTGCGGCTGGGCAGCTGCGAGGAGATCGACGACAGACCGCACGGCCAGAAGGTAACCGGCACGCAGACCTGCGAGCCCCCACGTCTTCGTCAGGCTGCGAACAACGACCAATCCAGGGATGTCGGAGCGGTGTGCGAGCGACTCCGGCTCGCCGGGTACCGCATCGGCGAAAGCCTCGTCCACGACCAGCACCCGCCCGGGACGGGCCAAACCCGCGAGCACGGCCGCCGGATGCAACACCGAGGTCGGGTTGGTGGGATTGCCGATCACGACCAGATCGGCAGAGTGCGGGACGTCGGTCGCGTCGAGCTGGAACGGCGGTTCGAGCACCACGCGGTGGACGGCGTGGCCTGCTCGGCGCAGCGCGATCTCGGGCTCGGTGAACTGCGGATGGACGACGACGGCGTGCTGCGGCCGCATCGCGCGGGCAATCAGGACGAACGCCTCGGCAGCGCCCGCGGTGAGCAGCACCTCGCCGGGTGTGCGGCGGTGCCGTCGTGCGACGGCTGCCCGGGCTGCACCGTCGTCCGGGTACCTGCTCAGGTCGACCGCCGCGAGCCGCTCACGCAGCCACGGTGGCGGACTTCCTGCACGGACGTTGACTGCGAGATCGACGAGGCCTGCCGTGGCGTCGCGATCGCCGTGCTGCGCAAGCTGCTCGTCTGTCGGCGCGAAGTGGTGCTCGGTGCGCGTCATGCGCGCCGCCGTGCCGCTGCCTGGCAGGCACCGACGAAGCGCCGCGGGATGCTGTCGTCACCGGCCCAGTGCAGGTGCAGATACGAGGCGTGCACACCTGCGCGGACGGCTCCCTCGGCGATACGTTCGTCGCCGCTGCGCCATTGCCACGCCGCCTGCGCACCCGAGGACGGCGTGCATTCAGTGCGGTGGAATTCGTGCCCGCGCACTCGAGTGCCGGCCTCGGCGAGCACCGAGTCTGCGACGGCGACGGCCTCTCGGTAGCCGAGGGTGAGACGGTCGGTCATCGTCGCGTCGACGTCGAGCACTCCGCACATCGGCTGGCCGTCGAGGGACTTCGCCAGGTAGAGCAACCCTGCACACTCGGCCGCGATCGGCACTCCGTCAGCCACCGCCGCGGCGATGTCGGTGCGCATCGCGGCATTGGCCGACAGCTGATCGGCGTGTGTTTCCGGGAAGCCGCCGCCGATGACGAGGCCGGCTACGCGCTCGGGCAGCCGCTCGTCGCGCAGCGGGTCGAAGCGCACGACCTCGGCACCATGCGCCGCGAGCAACTCGGCCTGTTCTGCGTATCCGAACGTGAACGCGGCACCGCCCGCGACGGCGATCCGCGGGGCGCCGTCCGATCGTGCAACTTCTGGCCGGCTCAGGACGCCGAGAGTTGCACGATCGACCTCGAGCGGCGCCGCTGAGCGAGCGATGGCCAGCACCTCGTCGAGATCGACGCTCTGCGCGATCACGCGGCCCAGCGCCTCGACCGTCGCCGACGCCTCGGCCGTGCGCTCGGCCGCCGGGATCAGCCCGAGGTGCCGTGACGGCGTGACGAGCGCGTCCTGCCGCCGGACGGCACCGACCATCGGGATGCCCGTCTCAGCCATCGCGTCGGCGAGGATCTGGGCGTGCCGCGGTGAGCCGACGCGATTGAAGATCACGCCGGAGATGCGTACGAGTGGGTCGAAGGTGGCGAACCCGTGCACGAGCGCAGCCACCGAGCGCCCCACAGCAGCGGCATCGACGACCAGCAGGATCGGGGCGTCGATCAGTTGCGCAACATGTGCCGTAGAGGCGAACGCGCCGTGCCCCACTGCACCGTCGAACAGTCCCATCACCCCTTCGACGACCGCGACGTCGGCCGGCGTCGGGGTCATCGCGCCGTGCGCGAGCAGGGCGGCGATCCGTTCCTCGCCGACGAGCCACGGGTCGAGGTTGCGGCCCGGACGGCCGGCGGCGAGCGCGTGATAGCCGGGATCGATGTAGTCCGGGCCGATCTTGTGCGGTGACACGGTGAGCCCGCGTGCGCGCAACGCGGCGAGCAACCCGGTCGCCACGGAGGTCTTGCCGTGCCCGCTGGCCGGCGCGGCGATCACCACACGGGGAATGCTCACCATTCGATGCCGCGCTGACCCTTCTGGCCGGCGTCCATCGGATGCTTGATCTTGTGCATCTCGACGACGAGGTCGGCGGCCTCGACGAGGGCGGGGTGTGCATTGCGGCCGGTCACGATCACGTGCTGCGTGCCCGGGCGATTCGCGAACGTGGACACGACGTCGTCGATGTCGATCCATCCCCAGGTGATCGGGTAGGTGAACTCGTCCAGCACATAACACCCGTAGCGCTCGGCCGAGAGGTCGCGGCCGATCTGTGCCCATCCTTCTCGCGCCGCCGCGGCGTGGTCGTCCTCGGTGCCCGGCCGCTGGATCCACGACCAGCCCTCGCCCATCTTGTGCCAGGCGACCGGGGCGCCCTCACCCGTCTCGTCGTGCAGCTTGCCGAGCGCACGGAACGCGGCTTCCTCGCCGACACGCCACTTCGCGCTCTTGACGAACTGGAACACGCCGACGGGCCAGCCCTGGTTCCACGCGCGCAGTGCGAGTCCGAACGCGGCGGTGGACTTCCCCTTCATGTCACCGGTGTGGACGATCAGCAAGGGGCGGTTGCGGCGCTGCTTCGTGGTGAGGCCGTCGTCGGGGACGGTGTCCGGAACGCCCTGCGGCATCAGGCTGCATCCTTCACTGTTCGGACGATCGCGTCGGCGGCTAGCTCGCCGAGGCGCAGGCACTGCGCACCGAGCTGTTCGGCGAGTGTGGCGGCAAGCCCGAGCCGCACATGACCGTTCTCGCAGTCGATGACGATCGACGCGACGCCGTCACGGGCGAACAGATGCGCCGCCCGCTGCGGGTCGCCACCTGCGGTGTGCCGCCCGTCGGTGACCACGACCACGAGCGGACGTCGATCGGGGTCGCGCAGCCGTTCGAGCGCCAGCGTGCCGTGTGCCGCGAGAAGGCCGGCCGTCAGCGGCGTGCGGCCGCCCGTGGGCATCACCCTCAACCGTGCGGCTGCAGCGTCGACCGAGGACGTGGGCGGCAGCAGCAGTTCGGCACCGGCCTCGCGGAATGCGATCAGGCCGACCTTGTCGCGACGCTGATAGGCATCGAGCAACAGCGACAGCACCGCACCCTTGACGGCTCCCATGCGTTGTTGGGCGGCCATCGATCCGCTGGCGTCGACGACGAAGAGCACCAGATTGCCTTCCCGCCCCTCGCGCTGCGCGGCACGCAGATCGTCGCGCCGCAGCACCAGACCACGCCGATCAGCGCGCCCCCGCTCGATCTGGTGCGGTGCCGCAGCGATCAGGGTTGCGGTGACGTGGATGCGCGAGGCGCGGCCGACCGGGCGTATCGCGCGCACGACCTGCCCGTGGTCGGTCACCGCACGCGAGCGCCGTCCCGCCGCACCCGTTCCGAGGCCTGGTACCTCCAGCCGTCTCGCCCGGAACGTTGCCGCCGGCGGGTCGGTGCGCGTCGATGCGGGCCCCACCTGCGTCCCGTCCCCGTGATCAACGGAGCTCTCTGGTCGCATATCGACCGAATCGCTGTGCTGATCACCGGATGGGGGGTTCGGGTCGGGGTCGGCGCCGCCGCCTGGGTCGGGGTCGGGGTCGGGGTCGTCGCTTGGGGGCGAGGCGTCGCGCAGCGCATCGTCGAGCAGCTGCTCGTCGAGCCCCGGAGCGTCGAACGGATTGCGGCGACGACGATGGGGCAATGCCAGGCGCGCAGCCGCCCGGACGTCCTCGGCCTCGACCGCGGTGCGGCCGTGCCAGGCAGCGTGGGCGGCGGCTGCGCGGGCCGTGACGATGTCGGCGCGCAGGCCGTCGACCCCGAACGCTGCACACACGGACGCGATCTGGTGCAAGGCGGCATCCCCGAGCTCGACGGACTCCAGTGCGCGGCGCGCCGCGACGATCGACACGGCGAGTTCCCGCTCGGCGTGCGCGTACCGCCGCCCGAACGACACCGGATCCGCGTCGAAGGCAAGCCGACGCCGCACGACCTCGGCGCGCTCGGCGGGAGCGACGGGCGCGGTGACCTCGACCGTGAGGCCGAAGCGGTCGAGCAGTTGTGGACGCAGCTCGCCCTCCTCCGGGTTCATCGTTCCGACCAGGAGGAAGCGCGCGGCGTGTCGCACGGACACGCCGTCACGTTCGACGTAGCTGGTGCCGAGCGCAGCGGCGTCGAGCAGCAGGTCGACGAGATGGTCGTGCAGCAGGTTTACCTCGTCGACGTACAGCACGCCGCGATTCGCCCCGGCGAGCAGCCCGGGCTCGAAGGACTTCACGCCCTCGGTGAGCGCGCGTTCGATGTCGAGCGAACCGGTGAGTCTGTCCTCGGACGCGCCGACGGGAAGTTCGACCAGCCTCGCCGCACGTACGTCGACCGGTCCGTCCACCGCATGCGGACCGTCTGGGCACTCCGGGTCGGGAGCGGCCGGGTCGCAGGAGAAGCGACAGCCGGGCACCACGCTCACCGCCGGCAGGACCGCTGCCAGCGCGCGCACGGCCGTCGACTTCGCGGTGCCCTTCTCGCCTCGAACGAGGACGCCGCCGATGGCGGGCGATATCGCGTTGAGCACGAGCGCCAGCCGCATGTCGTCCATACCGACGACCGCCGAGAAGGGAAATGCGCTGACTGCCATGTGCTGCCTTCCAACACCTCGTGGACAGGGTGGTGCATGCGCCGTGGCCGGTCTCCTGGCTCGCAGGTGCCGGCTGCCCGGCGGCCGATCCGCCTTCCCGGGCGCTGACGCCCAGTGGCTGTCGTCCGCAGACGGCTGGATCGGTTGAACCTGCTCACAGTGGCGAGGGCCGCTCCGGTGTCACACCGGATTCCCGAGCACCGCGGCGAGTCGACACTAGGCCCGCTGGCTTCGAGGCAGCAAGGCAGGGTGGGGCAGACTGCAGCGCGTGGCCGAGTCCGTAACCCGAGCCGGGGGCGAGAACCCGGAGTCGACGGTGACCGTCGTCGGAATCGGCGCGGACGGCTGGGCCGGGTTGTCGCTGCAGGCCCAGGACGCGCTGCGAGATGCCGAGGTCATCGCCGGCAGCGCCCGCCAGTTGGCACTGCTGGAGGGAGTCAGCGCGATCACGGCCGCGGTCGTGCCGTGGCCGACTCCGTTGCTGCCCGCGCTCGAACCATTCTTCGCCGCGCACCGCGGCCGTCGCATCGCAGTGGTGGCGAGCGGTGATCCGATGTTCTTCGGCATCGGCACGACGCTGGTGCACCTGCTGGGCGCCGCAGCCGTCCGCGTGCTGCCGAGCGCGTCGTCGGTGTCGCTGGCGTGCGCCCGGCTGGGCTGGCCGCTCGACGAGATCGAGGTGATCAGCGCAGTCGGGCGGCCACTCGAGTCGGTGCATCCGGCTTTGCTGCCCGGCCGGCGATCGCTCGTCCTCGCCGCCGACGCAGATACCGGGTCCCGCCTTGCCGCCCTTGTCTCGGCACGCGGGTACCCCGGCGCTCCGATGGCGCTGCTCGAACGCCTCGGTGCCGCCGACGAGCGGATCGTGCGCACCATCGCGGCCCAGTGGACCGAGGCGGCACACGACACCCTGGCGATCGTCGCGGTCGAATGCGTCGACACCGACCTCGCTCCGCTGCTACCGCGAACCCCTGGTCTGCCCGACGATGCCTTCGAGCACGACGGGCAGATCACCAAGCGCGAGCTCCGCGCTCTCAGCCTCGCCGGTCTCGCACCCGTCCCGGGGCAGTTGCTGTGGGACGTCGGATCGGGGTCGGGAAGCGTCGCGATCGAGTGGATGCGGTGCCACCCGGCCAATCGGGCGGTGGCCATCGAGCCACGGGCCGACCGGCGTGATCGGATCGCTCGCAATGCAGCGGCGCTCGGGGTGCCCGCCTTGCAGATCGTCGCCGGCTTCGCGCCGGACGCGCTGGCCGGGCTTGCGACGCCCGACGCGGTCTTCGTCGGCGGCGGAGTGAGCGCGCCCGGCGTGCTCGAGGCCTGCTTCGACGCGCTGCTTGACGGGGGGCGGGTCGTCGCCAACGCGGTGACCCTCGAGGCCGAGACCGCGGTGGCCGCCGCGTGGACTCGGCTGGGCGGCACCTTGACCCGGGTAGCGATCCAGCGTGCCGACCCGGTCGGGCGCTTCACCGGCTGGCGTGCCGCCATGCCGGTCACCCAGTGGGCAGTGCGCAAGGGCGTCCGATGACCGTGCACTTCATCGGGGCCGGGCCCGGCGCCGCCGACCTGCTGACGCTGCGCGCCGTCGCGCTGATTGCGGCCTCGCCGGTGTGCCTCTACGCAGGGAGTCTGGTTCCCGCCGAGATGCTCGCGCACTGCCCGGCGAACGCCCGCCTCGTCGACACGGCCGCGCTGACGCTCGACGAAATCGTGGACGAATTCGCGCGAGCCGATGCGGATGGGTCCGACGTCGCGCGTCTCTGCTCGGGTGACCCCGCACTGTTCAGCGCGGTGGCTGAGCAAGCACGGCGTCTCGATGCGCTGGACATCCCCTACGACATCACGCCGGGTGTTCCCGCCTACGCCGCGGCGGCAGCGGCCCTGGGGCGCGAACTCACCGTTCCGGGCGTCGGCCAGACGGTGATACTCACTCGCATCGCGCAGCGCGCGACCCCCATGCCGCAGGGTGAGCGGTTGGCGGAGCTGGGACGTACGGGCGCGACGCTCGTCCTGCACCTCGCAGTGCAGGCCATTGACGACGTGGTCGCCGAACTATCGCCTCACTACGGCGCAGCGACGCCTGTCGCGGTCGTTGCGAACGCGAGCCGGCCTGACCAGTCGATCGTGCGCGGCACCCTCGCCGACATCGCCGAGCAGGTTCATGCGGCGGGAATCAGGCGTACCGCCGTGATCATCGTCGGTGAGGTACTGGCCGCGGCAGGCTTCCGCGACAGCCATCTGTACTCCTGCGATCGCGATCGCGGGCGCGATTGACGGGCTGCGGGGCCCTGGCGGGGACCGCCGCGGCGTGCTCGAATCGCTCCCACGCCACCCACGCGGAGACGACGACGACGAGGACCAGGAAGGTCCCGGGAAGGGCAAGTCCGATGAGCGAGAGAACGGTCAGCTCCTGAGGTCGGTCGCCGGGGGGATCCCGGCCGTCGTCCGGTAAGACGGCGGGCGGCCCGCCGGACGTTGCCGGACACATCCACGGTGGCAACTTGATGCTGAGAATCCGACTGGTGCAACCGATCGTTCACAGGTGCGGTGCAACGTTATGCGCGGCCGACGATGGTGCCGGCCCGGTCGATCACGACGATGTCGACCTCGATCGGTGCGCCCCGCAGGATGTCGAGCGCGGCCAGGCGTGCCGCCGCCGCGACGGCGTCGCCGAGAGCGAACCCGGCGTCCTGACTGATCATCAGCGCATCGAGAGCCGTATTGCCCGCGGCGATCCGCTCGACGAGTGCCGCATCGGCGCCACGGGCGCGGGCCAGTTCGGCCAGTCCGGCCAGGTCGACCTGCGAGCGTCCAGAGTGCAGGTCGAGGTGACCGGCGGCGAGCTTGGACATCTTGCCGACGCCGCCACCGATCGTCAGCCGCGCCACCGGATGGCGGCGCAGGTACTTCAGTAGTGCGCCGGCGAAGTCCCCCATGTCGAGCAGCGCGTCGTCGGGCAGCCCGTAGAGCTCGCGCACCGTCTGCTCGGACGTGCTGCCCGTACAGCCCGCGACATGCGTATGGCCCACGGCCCGCGCAACGTCGATGCCACGGCGGATGCTGTCGATCCAGGCCGAGCACGAGTACGGCACGACGATGCCAGTGGTGCCGAGGATCGAGATGCCACCGAGGATGCCGAGCCGCGGGTTCCAGGTGTGCGTGGCGATGTCGGCACCGTCGTCCACCGAGACGATGATCGCGAGGTCGGGATCGGTGACGCCGTGCGCGGTGGCAACCTCGGCCACCACCTCTCGCATCATCTGCCGCGGCACCGGGTTGATCGCCGGCTCGCCGACGGCCAGCGGCAATCCTGGCTTGGTCACTGTGCCAACGCCCTCACCGGCAACGAAAGTGACGCCGGTGCCGGGGACGCCGGGCCGAACCGTCGCAGTGATCACCGCGCCGTGCGTGACGTCCGGGTCGTCGCCGGCGTCCTTGGTGACCGATGCCGAGGCCTCGTCGATGACCAGCCGTTCGCGGGTCAGCGCGAAGGCCGGCGTCTGACCCCGCGGAAGCGTGATCGTGACCGGGTCCGGGAACTCGCCCGTCAGCAATGCGGTGTACGCCGCCTTGGTGGCCGCGGTGGCACACGCGCCCGTGGTCCAGCCGTAGCGCAGGCCGGATCGTTGCTCGGGCTCGTGCCGAGCGGACTCCCCTGCGTCACCGACCACGTCGTCAGTCTGGCGCACCGGGTAGCCGCAGTAGGGTCGCCGCGTGCGAGTGCTGATCCTGGGCGGGACGGGCGAGGCCCGCGCACTCGCCGCCCGACTCGCCGGGGACAGGCGCTTCACGGTGACGTCGTCGCTCGCCGGCCGCGTGAGCGATCCCGCGCTACCTCTGGGCGACGTCCGAATCGGCGGCTTCGGCGGGGTGGACGGCCTGGCCACCTACCTGCGGGCCGAGGGCATCGACGCGGTTGTCGACGCGACGCATCCGTTCGCGGAAACCATCTCGTCCCACGCGGCACATGCAGCGACGCAGACCGCACGACCGATCGTGATGCTGCGCCGCCCGGGCTGGTGCGAGTCCGGCGGCGACGCCTGGCGCCGCGTGCCCGACATCGCCACAGCCGCGCGCGCCGCAGCGGCATCGCCCCCCGGCTGCGTGTTCGTCACCACCGGTCGCCGCGACCTGGGCGCATACGCCGGCGATGACCAGCACGACTTCCTGGTGCGCACCGTCGATCCACCGGAGGGCGATTCGCCCCCGCGCATGACGCTGCTGCTTGACCGAGGACCGTTCACGGTCGAAGGCGAGACAGCCCTGATGGCGCGGTACGACGTGCGGATGCTCGTGACGAAGGACAGCGGCGGGGAGATGACCAGCGCCAAGCTCGCCGCCGCACGCGAACGAGGCATACCGGTCGTGA